>CAJTOU010000001.1:0-68137 GCA_910577835.1 uncultured Lachnospiraceae bacterium
AGCGGAGTGATTTCTGAAGATGGAGTTTATACTGCACCCGATAAGGAGGGCGTCTTTGAAATCCATATTTTCTGTGTCGGCAATCCATTTATCTGTACCTATGCCTATGCCCTGGTAAAGGCAAAACAGGGAGTTTAATATGCTGTTTCAAACGGAAAAAAGACGCCTTGTAAGCATCGCAAAGTGTCTGAACGGAATAAAAAATGATATATATATCTGCGAGGATATTCTTTCACCAGACAGAAAAAAATATACTGTCTGGGCGATAAAAGACCATTTTCTTTCAAAAAAAATCGTGGACTGGTTTGAAAATGAAAGCAGACCGGAGGCAGCAGAAACATTTTCTGATAATGGAATGTACTGTGTTTCCTTTCCATATGCAGCAGAACGCAGCCTTCTTTTATATGTCTGTACGGAAGACTGTTCTTTCAGCGGGCTGAGAACTCTGTGCAGACAGGTGATTTTTACATGTATGACATCAAAGCTTCCGGGGGGTATTTTATATCTGGTTTTAAAGCAGAACGGAATAAACATCAGTCAGGGCAAAGTTTATCTGACATATCAGCTTGATTTGAGCGGGCTGAACGAAAAAAGCGAGACAGATAATGTAAGGCTTTGCGCCAAAATATTACAGGATATATTAGAAAATACAGGCTGCACTGACTGGTCAGGTTATGAGCTTTTGCAGAAAAAGAATAAAAGAGCGCAGTACCGCTCCTTTACGGAGCTGTATCAGGACATTGCCTTTGGTGAAAAGCTTTGCAAAACAAAGGGAAAATACAGGCTTGGTCTTTTATTAAAAAAGAAACTATCGGTGGTTTTGAAAATAATAAAAATTCTCTGTATAGTGACTGTTATAGCTGCATTAACTGTATTTCTGGCAAATTTATGTCTGGGAGAAAATATTTTTATGCGCCTGTTTGAAAATCATTTTATAAAAATCGGAACGGAATCTTTGCTTCAATAGAGAAAAAGGAATCAGACAATGAAAAAAATCTTTAAATGTTTATCAGAAAAAATGAATATTAAAAAAATAATCAAACCCAGAAATGAAGAAGATTATTACCGAATTGGTCACTGTCTGATAAGCAGAGGTTTTATTGGCATTCTTTTGATTTTTTCCGGAATCTTTGCGCTGTATTACCTGCTGATAACCGGTCTGCCATTTTTTCTGGGTGAGTATGAAAATGGGACAAGAATTTATTCCTATGATTCGTTTGCTTTAAAATTTGTATCTGATACAGTGAAAATCAAGGCGCAGTCAGGATATATCGCTTATTATGGAGAGGTGAAAAATGGTATGGCGAACGGCAGGGGAACTTTGTATACAAAGGAGGGAGAGGTTCGATATGAGGGAATATTTAAAGAGAATGAATACAGTGAAACAGGTATTTTATATAATGAGGACAGTGTATATCAGGGAGAATTTGAAAAAAATGAATATGAGGGGAAGGGAACTTTATATGATTTAAACGGCAGCAGAGAATATGAAGGCGAATTTCATAATGGAAAAAAATCGGGAAAGGGAGCGATATACAATCAGAATGAATTGGTTTTTACAGGAAATTTTCAAAATGATAAAATAATGTATCAGGATTTTTTAGGAAAGACAGCGGAGGAAATCGCCGGAATGTATACCGGAAAACGAACAATTTATTATGATGAAATAAACTTTGTAGTAGATATGACGGATATTTCCGTTTTGTATGCAGGAACAGCAGAGGAAGACCGATTAGACGAGGGGGTTCTTACAGAGCGTATTTTTATTATTGACAATGAATGTATGTTAGGAGGAAAAATACTAAATACAATAGAGGAAATCCGCAGACAGACAGGCGGCTTTTCCTTTGAGGGAAATTCACGTATTACCATGCAGGAGGCGGTTGCTTTAAAGCAGGGACTTGAAACAAAGGGAACCTTTGCAGATGCGCTGGAGGTAACAGAATATGAAAAAGAGACAATACTTTATCTCCATATGGCGGAATATAACGGTATACAATATGTCTTTTACAGCTATGACAGGCAGGGCGGATTTGTTATGTATTCTATGGAAAAATAGAGGGAGAAAGTCATGAAGAATCAATCAGAAAAAACATTGCGGAGGCTTTTGTGTTTTATATTATGCGCAATGCTGCTTTTTGGGGCTTCTGTAAAAGTACAGGCGGCGCCACAGAAAAAATTAACACTTGCGCAGGCAGTATCCCTCGGGTACGCACAGAGTTGGGATTATCAGAAAATGCAGAGCAAAATCGCCTTAAAGGAAGTAAAATATAAAGAAGCGGTCAAAGGTATTCAGCTTAAAAAAAAGAATATGGCATCTTTTCGCTGGTCCCCTCTGTTAAATTTTAAATTTCCAGAAAAACCGGACTTATCAGAGGAATACGGGTTTATGTATAAACCTCTTCAGATTCAGTCAGAGCTGTCGTCTTGCAGGCATGAATTGACAGATATTAAATATCAGATAAAGCAGGAAGTATCTGATTTATATACGGAAATCTATACTTATCAGGAAAAAATTGCTTATGAAAAAGAGAGTTTAAAACAGCTTTCAAAAAATCTGGAGCGAAATCAGGCGAAACTTTTGACTGGAGAAGCCAGTCAAAATGATGTAAATACGATTGAATCTTCCATAACGGCTGCCCAGACAAGCCTTGCTGCCGACTTAAGAGCCTTTGAAAAGGCAAAGTCGGATTTGTCAGAAAAAATTGGATTAGATATTACTCAGGGTTATGAATTTTTAAATCCTTATAAGGAGGCCAATATTTCAAGAAGTATGCTGGAAAATCTGATTCAGACAACGCTTGACAGAAGCCAGAGTTATTATGAAGCGAAGCTTGCGACAAGTCTTGCGCTGACTTCTGTAAATACAAATTATGGCCTTATGAGCAGGCATTATGGAAGTGATATGGGTTATATTTCTTCCTATGTAACGCAGGCAAAAAAAGGAGAAAACTTAAATACGGCAGCATTTAAGCTTTCTTATGACCAGTTTCTGACAGCGGTTGATGCGCCATGGCAGGGCAGTATCAAAATCCTATTTATAAAAATTCCAAAGGAATGGTTTAAGGGAAGTCTGGACGGAGTTCGATATGTGGAAGATGAGCCATATCTTCTATACTCCAATGTTCTGGAGTATCAGGAAGCGCTAAACGACCAGAAATCTCTTGAAAAAGAGATTTCTGGCAGTGTAAGAGACAGCTTTGAAAATCTTGTAACAGCAAAAAATTCTTATGATTCTCTGAAGGCTCAGACAGAAAAAGCAAAAAAAGAAATGGAGCGAAAGGCGCTGAAAAATAAAGCCGGAACCTGCAGTTTTGAGGAATATGAGGAAAGCAGAAAAGAATATGAGGAATTGCAGATAGAGCAGATGGAAGCGCTGAAATTATATACGCAGCTTCTCTATTCCTTTGACAGGCTGACCTGTGGGGGTGTTACAGAACTTTTACAGGAAATGGGAAACAGTCTGACGCAGGGAATACAGGGAGAAAGCTATGTAGCTGATAATGAGATAGAGAGTGCTTATTATTATATTACTCATCTGGTGGAAGATAATCTTTTTGAGCTTGGAATTTATATACCGGAGGATTTACAAACAGAAGCAACCGATTTTGAACTGTGGGTAGATGGCATACAGGTGGGGGAAAAAACAAAAATTGGAGAAATGCTTCGTCATCTGACACTTGCTTTGGATGGGACAGAAAATGTATTTTTAAGGCTTTATCAGGATGATACTTTTCTGGCAGACTGTGAAATCAACCCGCAGCAGTATCAGGGAGAGCTGAAGATTGCTGTTTCCAAACAGGAGGAGGATAAAAAGGTAATTTTGGGAAATTATACTTATACTCTGAATAAAAAACTTGGTCTTGTAACCTTCTCTGTTTCAATCAAGGAGTCTAATATACTCAAACCAGACGATATTACTGGTTTTCGCCTGCTGACAACAAATCAGACACCGATTTTTTCAGAGGAAATCATACCTGCGGACCAGAGTCTTACTTATCTTTCTATTTTAAGCACAGATTTTTCAGAGCTTACGATAGAATTGTATGGTGAAGCTGACAGGTTACTTTTAACGGCGAAACTGGATGCACAGACAAAAGAAATTTATGAAGGAGAGTGAGAGATGCGATATGTGAAAAAGAAAAAATATATTCTGCTTGCTGCCGGGACTCTTGCTGCAGGTTTCGTTGCTATATTTGCTACGATAATGGCAAAAGCGGTATTTGACGGAGATACAGAGGCGGTACATATCAATCCTGATGAAATCGAAAATTCTACTTTGATTATCGGGACTCATTTGATTCATATCAGTGTGCTGAATGATGAAATTTATGATGTGGCGATAAAGACGACGCAGGTGTCTGGTCAGACAGAGCTGTATTATAAATCCGAGCTGTCAAATGGAGACTGGTATATGATATCCGATGCGTCTGAGCTTTCTGATATTATTTCGCCGGAAAAAAAGGTGGATTCTTCGGTTATCCATGATTTATATATACGATTTCATACCCGCTCAGACGGTATTACCTATGATTTACTTGAAAATACGGCTGTCTGTATTTTTAACACCTCCGACCCCTATACACTCTTAGAACTTTCTGAAATGGATGCGATAAAAACCCAGATGGATAACCTTCAGCAAAAAGAAAACAAAAGCGCCACAGATGAAAAAAATCTTTCGAATCTTCTTTTATTATCAGAGAACAGCGACAATCTGAAAGAAAGAAATCAGCAGGCTGACGAAACACTTGCCAGTCTGAATGAATTTTACATAAAAAATGTCCAAAGTCCCGAAGCTGATACGCTTATGGAAGTAATGAAACAGGTGGACAGCGGGCGGCGTGCAGATGTGCTTGAGGAGCTTTCAGAGAAACTTTTACCAGACCTTTTAAATCAGGTACAGCTTGGAAGCGAAAAGGAAACAGACGGACTTTATGTGGATGATGATTTGACCGCTGCAATAGGAACAGCATTGGAAGAAGTCCATAACAGCCTGATAGAGTATGAAAGTGAAGCATTGCAGGAGGGTGAACATTCCGTTAGTCAGGCAAATTATAATTTGATTCAGGAGCTTTCGAAAGCGGCGAAAGCCGGAAATGAAGAGGAGGTCCTGTCACTGGCAGAGAGCATCGGGGATTTGGCTCATATAGAGAGCGGAATTACTGTCAATCCGGACAGAGAAAGTCTGTTGATTACAGAAACACTTCTTCCGCTGGCAGACGCAAATTTAAAAACATGCACAGATGCAGAAGAGTTTCAAAAAGCGCTTTCCGAGGGAGAATTTCTGGCAAAAGCGGCGGTAGCGAAGATGTCTTTTGACAATGCAGAAAAATTTTTAGAAGAAAGAATCACACAAACAGACGCTGTTCTTGAAGAGTTGAGAACGCTTGGAAGTTTGAATAATGAGCTGTATCAGGCAGTACAGGGTATGGCAGAAGACAGTAAAAATACTTTACGGGCAGCTATGGCGGAGCTTTCTTCTCAAAATACCGATGAACTTGGTGAGCTTCTGGAAAAAAAGAAGAATTTGCAGACAAAACGATTATCTGAATTGGACAACAATCGTCTGACACAGGCAGAAGCTTTAGAGAGAGAACTGGAAGCTTTAGAGACGGAAATAAACGCTCTGGAAAAAAAGCTGACAGACATTCTAAATTCGGATACTGGCGGCGAGGCAGAGAAGGCAAGAGCCAGAGCGGCTCTGCAAAGCGGTCTTGCTGCTTCTCAAATCGAGACTTTCAAAGAAAGCATTTTGGAGGCATTGAAAGAGGGACAATATGACCAGATTTCCGATTTGCTTGAAGGAATGAAAGTACTTGCACAATCCAGCCCTGTTCAGGTATTAAATGCGTTAAAGGAGGCTTACAAAAGCACGGCGGCTAAATTATATCTGCAAGAGGACAGCCAAAATAAAGACAGTCAGAATAAGGAGCTGGAAAAGATATTAGGTGAAATTGAAGATATAACCGCAGATATTGCCCCGCTTGTATCATCAGAACCAGACAAGGACACATTAATGGAAAATCTGGAAAATGCGCTGGACAAATCTCTGACACAATACAGTGACAAGGAACAGGCAGCAGCGGTGATTGCGCTGGAACAGTATGCCGTGGAAACCGGAAATGCCAACGCAAAAAAGCTTGTCATGGAGCTTGTGACGGACTGCTATAATGCGGATAACCGTTATGTTTATCTGAAATTAAAAAATGAAACAGAGTCGTTTATTCCTTTAGATACCTTTGCCAAATGCAGCCAGACATACCGATATATATATCATGACGGCAATAAAACGGGAATTCTCAGAAAAAGAACAGAATTTTATGAATTTACGGCATTTTCTGCAACAGTAAAAAAACAGGAGAATATGACAGAGCAGATGGACACTTATGCCAGATATCAGACTTCTATCTATGTTTCCTCTGAATATATGAACCAGACCTTTCAGGTTTTTGGACAATCTATTTCAGATACGGAATATGCCATACTGCTTTTTCCTGATATGGAAGAGCTGATTACCAGATTTTTGGAAGAGCTGACACAGGAAGGGGGAAGATAAAATGAGACAGCTTGTTGTTTCAGGCGCTATGATAAGCTGCAGTTTCGGAACCGCTCCGGCGTCTTTAAACGTAACATCACAGACAAAATGTCTGGTTCAGGGAAAACCTGTTGCCACGATTCAGGATACTGCTGCAAATGTCAATATTCCACCATTTGGAACGTGTATATCCATGGCCAATCCGCAGGTGGCTGCTGCTACCGCTGCGGCACTGGGGGTTTTGACACCGTGTCCCTGTACTCCTGTGGCAGCGGGGACATGGGTACCAAATAAGCCGAACTGCCTGATTTCAGGCGTTCCCTGTCTGGACAGCGGCAGTACGCTGATTTGCGCATTTGGAGCAGGAAGGATTTCAGTAGGGATGCCGGCGCAGACCAAGGCAGTCACAGGATAAAAACTGTAAATCAGGCAAATATATTTCAATAACTTGTTTAGTAAAGGAGAATGAGAATGGGAGAATATTTATCACCGGGCGTATATGTGGAGGAATATGATAATACTCCACGTGCAATGGAAGGTGTAGGCACAAGCATCGCAGGTTTTGTGGGTATGGCACAGAAAGGCCCTGCTATCGGCGCGCCAGTACTGATTACTAATTTTGCAAATTTTATAAAGGTATTTGGAACTCCGTTAAGCGAGTTTACACATGGCGTATATCACTATCTTGCCGCCAGCGTGGAGCAGTTTTTCGCCAATGGCGGAACCTCCTGCTATGTGGCGAGAGTGGTTTCAGAGGATGCAAAAAAGGCTGAAAAGCAGGCTGGTCTGTTAAAATTTACTGCTGCCAGTGAAGGAAAATGGGGCAACCGGATTCAGGTTTCCCTGCAGTCTGTTATGAAGAAAAAAATGCAGCTTTTATCTTCGGCAGAAAGTGAGACAAGCTTTGTGGCAAAATCGGTGGAGGGCTTTCGCGAAGGAGATTTGGTCTTTGTAAATAATGAATATAACCGGATTACTTCTATTTTTGACCGGACTGTTACCTTTGAAAAACCGTTTGCTTCACAGGTAACAGACAATGCTCTGGTTCCGGCAGTTGTACTTTATCTGGCAGAGACAGATATGACAGTACGTTATAATGAAGAGGAGAAAGTCTATACTTCTTTAAGCTTTAATCTTTCTTCTCCGGACTATATTCTGTTCCGGCTGGAAAACAGTGAGCTGATAAAAGTAGAAGCGGGACTGTCGGAAGGTCAATCAGACAGTCAATCGAAAGGCTGGAAAAATCCAATCGAAGAAATACTGGGAGCAGGGATTACAGCCGGCAGTTTTACTTTGGAGGGCGGCTGTGACGGAAATATTGAAAAAGTAAATGCGGAAACTTTTATTGGTACAGATGATGGTCCCGGCAGGCGCACGGGGATTCAGGCGTTTTTGGAAAACAATGTAGTGAGTATGCTGGCGGTTCCGGGTATTACAATACCAGAAGTCATAGTATCACTTGTTTCACATTGTGAAAATACCGGAAGCCGTTTTGCAGTAATTGATATGCCGGAGAATATGGCAAAACCCGATGAGTTGATTACCTATCGTTCTATAATTGACAGCACCTATGCCGCCATGTATCATCCATGGGTTCAGGTATTTGACCGGACAGCAAAAAAGCCTGCGTTTATTCCACCGTCAGGTGCAGTTCTTGGCGTGTATTCAAGAACAGATATTCATCGTGGAGTACATAAGGCACCGGCCAACGAGACGATTCTCTGTACAGATTTAAAAATTCATTATACAAAGGCAGAACAGGATATTTTAAATCCAGAGGGTATTAATTTGATTCGAAAGCTTCCGGGGAATGGTATTCGGATTTGGGGCGCCAGAACAGCGGGCAGTAACACGTCGTTTCACTATGTCAATGTCAGAAGGCTGTTTATCTATGTAGAAGAGAGCATTAAGGCAAATACAAACTGGGTAGTATTTGAGCCGAATGATTCTGCGCTCTGGTCCAGAGTCAGCATGACCATTTCCGCTTTTCTGGATAATTTATACAGAAACGGTATGCTTACAGGCAGTTCACCGGAGGAAAGCTATTTTGTAGAAATCGGACCGTCTACCATGACGCAGGATGATATCAGAAGCGGAAGACTGATTTGTAATGTGGGAATTGCGCCTTCCAGACCGGCAGAATTTGTGATTTTCCGTGTAACGCAGCATACTCAGACAGGAGAAAATTAAAAAAGGAGAGAAATTATGGCAACATATCAAAATAAAGCGGGCTTGTCTTATCCGCTTACAAAAATGAACTTTCTTGTAACCGTAGACAACGTAAACGGAACTGCTGCTTTTAATGAGGTAAGCGGTGTAGAAGCTTCCGTAGATGTTATCGAATTTCGTCAGGGCAATGCACACAGTCTAGCGCCTGTAAAGCTGCCGGGGCTGGTAAAACATGGAAATGTAACATTAAAAATGGGATATACCACAGACAGCGCCTTTAAGACATGGATACAGGAATGTGTCAGTGAAGTCAGAGGAGAAATGCCGAGAAACAATGTGTCTATTGAGCTTATTGATATTAACGGAGGCGCACCACAGAATGCGGTTACATCTATCAGCGGAAGTACTGTATGGATATTGACCAATGCATGGGTAACAAAATATACAGCGCCGGATTTAAACTCTACCGCAAGCGAAGTGGCAATTGAATCGGTGGAAATCGCATATGAAGAATTAGTTATTCCTAATTAATGGAGGATTTTATGCAGACAGTCTATGAATTTACTTTGCCCAAGGGATATGTGGACAGTACAGGTGAAGTACACAGAAGAGGAAAAATGAGGCTGGCGACAGCGGGAGATGAAATCAGCGCTACAAGGGACCCCAGAGTGCTCAGCAATCCGTCGTATTTGACAATTGTTGTTCTTTCAAAGGTAATTACAGAGCTGGAAGGAATGGACATGGTGACGCCGACTACGATTGAACGGCTGTTTACGGCTGATTTGGCGTTTCTTCAGGATATGTATCAGAGAATTAATGACGTAGAGGTGCCGGAAATATCTGTCGTATGTCCTGATTGCGGGAAGTGTTACAGAGTACCATTAAATTTTACCATAGAGGACTGAGGCTTTATCCGCAGGAGGAATTATATAAAGAAATGTCCTTTCTCGCGTATTATTTCCACTGGAGCAGCAGAGAGGTTTTAGAGCTGGACCATCAGAGTCGCAGACGCTGGTGCAGGGAAATATCGGAGATTCATAAAAGCCTTGGCGCCTCAGACCAGAAGAAAGAAAAGAGTATTTTTGATTTAAAGCCGAGCAGATAGGAGGATAGAGGAATGGAAAAAGAGCCTTTGATAAATTATAACTTTCTGCTTCGGGTAGAGGGAATGTTTGACTTGCCCTGTAAAAGCATAGCGGGATTCCAGAAAAAGCAGGAATATGAGTATATACAGGAAGGCGGCGTCAATGATTATGTGCATATCAGGAAAAAGCCCGCCAGTGAACCGAATACCTTTCAGGTAGAATGTTATGTGGGAACAGAACCAGACAATGTTTTAAATTTGGGAACAGAATTTTCCATGCCAGTACAGATTTTGATTGCGCGTTATCCCGGAGAGTTTGAAAATCCAAAGAGAATTTTTGAATTTAAGGGATGCATAGTTACAGAAAAGCAGTATGGAGAGCTGAATGCAGAGAAAGGGGAAATTCTTACAGAAATAACGACGATTACCTATCAGACAATGACATGTAAGGATGCAAAAACAGAAAGTCGAAAGCCAGTATGGAAATTTGATAAAACAAATGCTGACGGAAACCATGAGCAGACAGCAAGGACTTTGGAAAGTTTTGGCATTCAAAAGCAGAAAAATAAAAACGCCAGATTATGGCCAAAGGTAAACAGTGCAAAAAATATAAAAAATTATCTGAAATCATAGAAAAGATACTGACAACTAATAAGAGAAAACAGCTAATAGGAGAAAAAGATGCTAATGCTGAAAAAACCGCTGCGGTTAAAGAGCCTTCTGGGTATTACATATAACGATGCATTTTCTGACAGGATACGGGCAAATTATGAATTTATGACAGCCGTAATAACAAAGGAGGAGCTTTTGCATCTTTTACTGGGGGAACCAAAGCAGACAGAGCAAAGAAGCGGTGTTACCATGATTGTTGAGAATACTGCTGTTGTAAATCAGAATGAAATTATCATACAACTGATAAATCAGGTGTTAAATCGTGTCTTAATGATGGGAGAAACGGGCATTACCTATCAGGATAATGTGTATATTGGATGTATTCTGCGCAAGTTTGGGATTGCAGATATTCGTACTTTTTTGGAAAGGATTCGAAGCAGCAAAGAAGAATATATTTTAAAAAATCAACTTTTAAAGAAATATGAACGGGAAAAAAATTTTTTGAAAATATATGAACTGACAGGAAACAAAAAGCCGGAAAATCAAACAGATATGGATAAAATCTCAGTGGAAAATCTTGAGAAAAAGGAAGAAAATTATTTATATGAAAAAGTGGTTCAAAGACTTTGTACTATGGAAATTTATCAGATAGTCAGCGAGTGGAATTATACACAGGGAGCAGGGCAAAAAATTCTTTTTCACAATGAACTGGCACTGTCCGAGCAGCAGGAAAATGTGCTGAATATGAGGCTGGTACAGAAAAAAAAAGAGTATGTATATCCGCACTGTCAGATGAATTTTATTTCTTCAAATCTTTATGAAACAGAGCTGCCGGACAATGTATTTAATGGAAAAAGAAATATAGCTGTTGCAGAAAACAGCATATCTGTTGTGGAATATCATGTATCTGTTATGAGAGAGAATGTGTTTGCCCATCTTTTGAAAGCGGCGCTGTTTTCTCTGGCAAAGAGTGTTTCTCTGGCAGCAGTATTTCGGCAGGATTATGGTAAAAAAGAAAATCACTGGTTTGAAATGGGATTTGAAATCTGTAATATTGCAAAAAATACTCTCAACCGGTGTCAATGGCAGTATCAGAATAGGCAGGTATTAAATACCGGTGAGATTCAGAGAGTTTTGAAGCAACAAAATCATTTGTATCGCTATGAGCTTTATGCATTGCAAAAATTGACAGAAAATAAAGAAAGTATAAAGGAACTGCTGATATATAAGGAAAATATAAAAGACAGGGAAATAAAGAGTCGTTTGGACCAAGATAATTTAAATGAAAATAAGCCGGAGCAAGATTACTTAGAGCAAAGCGGTTTAAATCAGTATAATTTGGAACAAAATGTTTTGGATGAAACTTGGCCGAAACAAAACAATTCAAAAGAAAATAATTTGAATCAGGACAGTGCAGAAAAAAGCAGTTTAGACAATAAAGAAATTACATTTAAACTGAAAGAAATATTAAATGGAAAGAATATAGAAGCAGTACGAAGCGCTGAAAGGTGGAAGGAGAAAATGGAAAGTTTTCGTGCTGTGGATAAAGAAAAACATATAGAAAAAGGATTGACAGAAAAAAAACCGGAAGGAAAAGAACAACCGAAGAAACAGGAAAGAAACGATGAATGGAAAAGAGTGGCACAGGAGACAGAAAATGAAAAATTACAAAAAAAGCGGTATACAGAAAATAAGAAAATATTTTTGGACTTATATTTTGAAATCCAAAGGATTGAAATGGCTGAAAATTATCTTGGTAAATATTTTCGTATATCAGGAAAAAAGTCGGAAGAAATAGGAGAAGAATCTTTAGCTGTTTTTGAAAAATTTTCAGTTCCAGTTAATGAATGGGTAGAAGAAATATTTTTAAAGGAAAGAAAAAATAGAGAACATTTTTCTGAGAGCCAGCAAAAACAGATTATAGAGTATTTTTCTGAAAGCCAGTTTGAAGGTGAAAATAAAGAAAACAAACAGAATAACAATAGAACAGAGAATAATTTTTCTCAAAATAATATTATTTTTTCTCAAACAACTCAATTAAATGAAAATAAGTCAGAGAAAGATATACGAAAGAGAGATAATTTAGAAATAGATATAAAGGAAAGAACAAAAGAGAAAATAGCAGAGAAAAAACAAATACAAAGAGAAAAAATACAGATTGAAAGAGAAGAATTGCAAAAAGAAAAGACCACAGAAGAAATACACGAGATTTTTAATAAATTAACTGTACAAAAAAGAGTTGTATATGAACAAAAAGAAAATTCAAATATTTCAGAGCAGAACAACTTATTTTTTAATACAAAGTCAGGCTGGACAGAACAGCCATTAATATCCGGAAGCCAAAATTTATATGGAATATATGAAAATCAGACAGATACAGACCAAACAATTTCTACTTTGTATCAAGTCAGTCCAGATGAAAAAGAAATTTCTGAAAAAAATGAAAAAGAAATTCAGAAAGTTTTTCGTGAACTAGATTTGCAAACTCATAAGACTGATTATAACAAATCAACTGCTGATATACAATCTTTGAGCAATCCGATTTCTTTTGTGAAAACACAGTCAGAATCAGCGGGTAATTCATCTGTATTAGAAATACAGAATAATTATCAGGTTTCTGAAGTATTAACAGATATTGTTCAACCGAAAATTATTCATCAGAATAATACAGATATACATAACTTAAACCAAATAAAAAAAGATATTCGGGAACAAGCTGCTGAAGCTATGAAAGAAATACAGTCAAAAAATAGTCAGGAACAAACAATTCAAGCGACAAGAGAAATACAATCAAGAAATATTCAAAAACAAACAATTGAAACTGCTAAAGAACTGTTATCGAAAAACGTTCAGAAACAAGCTGCTGAAACTACCGAAAAAATATTAGAAAAAGAGTTTGTATTAGAACATATGCCATTAACAGAAACAGAAAAAAATATTCAGAAAGAAGTTGAAAAAGGTACTCAAAAAGATGTTATTCAACAGATTTTTCATGAAATAGAAACAGAGATTCTTTATGAAACTCAAAAAAACACACAAAATTTGCAGAAAAATCAAAATTATTTTTATCAAACAAAAGCCGCAGAAATAGTATATCATCAAATCAGACCAGATATGCCGGAACCGGCAGATTTAAATGAAAACACAAAGAGAAATACAAATAAAACAATCACTGTTACAGAAAAAATGCTTTCACAAAATAAAATAAAAATATCTGGACTTCCGGCTACAAATCAAAATCAGACAAAAACAGATATAAAACAAATAAACGAAGCAGTCCAAGTGATTCAAAACAATATTCAAAAACATATCAATCAGATTACAGAACAGGTCTATCAAAAAATAGAGAAAAAATTACAGAACGAAAGAAGACGAAGAGGGTTATAATCTATGATAAAAGCTGTAATAGAGCTGCAAAAACCGCCAAAAAAGAAATCTATTGAAGTGACAGAACAGGAAATCCGCCCCTCTGTTGCCGCCTCTGGGGGATTGTCCACTGTCAGTAATGCAGCAGAAAAACTAAATAAAAAACGTCAGTCTGTATTTGTCGAAACATCTTTAGACAACAGCCAGAAAATGGAAGTTTTGTTTAATCCTTCCGAAATTCATATAAGCGCAGGCGGGAAATTATCTAAAGAAAAAACAGGCGCAGACAAAAACAAACGAAATGTAGATTACGGCTCAAACGGAACAAAAATCAGGGTATCCATACCGCTTATTTTTGAAGAACCGGAAGCATTAAAAGAACCTGACGAAAATTCTGCCAAAGGGATTTCTTTGAAAAACAACATGACAAATCAAATCAACATGCTGTTAGATGCAGTGGGAATTCCTTATTCCAGAAAAATTATTTTCCGATGGGGCAGTCAGATATACAGCGGAAATTTGCAGTCAGTAACAGCAGAATATCTGATGTTTAACACTCAGGGAATACCGATTCGTGCAAAAGTAACGATAGATATATCCTGTACAATCAATCAGAAACAAATAAAGGCAGGAAATATCTATGAGTAAAATAAGTGATTTAAAAGAACTGGAAAAGAGTGTCCAAAGAAAAAAGGCGGTTTTATTCGGCCGAAGAAAAGACAACAGCTTTTTCGAACTTCCGGTTCAATATAACCCTGCAACCATTTCTTTATCCAATACCACTGACAGCGAAAACGAAGCAGACGCGTTTCAGGTCACTGAAAATTTATCCCTAAATTCCAGAAGTACTCTGTCTTTTGATTTGATTTTTGAAGCACTGGAAGAAAATACAGATAAAGATTATGTCAGAATACAGGCAGAGAGAATTTTAGCGTTAACTTTAGATACAGACCTTTCTTCTATTGTTTTTCTTTATGGAGAAATGAGCTTTCAAGGAGAGCTGGTACAGGCAGATATTAAATATACCATGTTTGATGAAGATGGAAATCCTCTCTGGGCAACTGTTTCTGTGGAAATGATAGAAAAAGAAGATTCCGATGATTTAGAAAACGCACAGACAAAACCGCCATCAACAGGTATTTCTGCAAAAAATGTTTTTTCCTATCAGTATCAGTCTTTAAAAAAGGAATATGAGGATTTTGAAACTCCGGTAGTTGTAATTAAAATTAATCAAAAGGATATTTCTGATAATAAAAGCGGATTGTCAGTTGCAGATGTGGAGGTAGATTTAAGCAGTGGATATGAGGCATCTATGGCAGTTTTTTCGATTTATAACTGCTTTGATAAAAGAACTGCTTCCTTTCGAACGGAAGATTTAAAAAAATATATTTATCTTGGTTCGTCAGTATCCGTCAGTATGGGATACAGTGAAATTGCAAAAATTATATTCCGTGGATTTATTGCAAAAATCAATTTTATTTGTGAAAAAGGAGAAATGCCTTATGTTCAGGTGACAAGTCTGGATATAAAAGGGATTATGATGTCCGGCTGTTATGCAAAACAGATGAAGGCTTCCTGTTATAGCGAAGCCGTAAGGGAAGTCTTTGAGAAAACCGTATATACAAGAATGCAGAATCAGGATATTTTTACTGATTTATCAATTGCACGCACTCCTGACTGCGAAGAGACACAGGGAGAAAACAGTGAGTCAGACCGAACAATTGAAATGGTAAATGAGAGCGATTATGAATTTATAGTCCGCGCCGCAAAAAAGTTTAATTTTGAATTTTATGTTGAAAGTGGAAAAGTCATATTCCGCAGAGCAAAATCTGTCAATACAATTTTAATGGAATTAAAGCTTGATGAGAGTTTAAAAACTTTTGATATTGAATATGATATTACTGGTCTGGCAGATACCATTTATGTCCGCGGAATGGATACAGGCAAAATGAAGCTGATTAGCGCAAAAAGCAGGCATGACCGTAAAATATCACAGAGAAATAAAGCAAAGCAGCTTTTGAAAAACAGTGAGCGGCTGTATATTGACCCTACGATAAGAAGCCAGCAGGATGCAGATTATCGTGTGGAATATCTGCTGGAGGATATGTCTTTTCGGTTTGGCACCTTGATTTGTGATTGTGTGGGGCTGCCGGAGTTACGGCCGGGGAATTTTGTTCAGATTTCAGGTCTTGGTGAACCGGCGGAAAACTGCTTTTATATAACAGAAGTAAATCATGTCATTGATGCAGAAGGTATTTACAGAAGTAAAGTAACGGCAAAGGCGGCATCTGTTTTATAAATTTTACAGAATTGGACAGGAGGAAATTATGGGCTGGTATGATATTATTGACGATATTGCGCAGCATCAGTTTGCAAAAACGGAGCTTGGAGATAACCGGCTGAACGGTGTGACGGTGGGAATTGTGGCAAAAAAATACAGCAGAGAGATGCCCGGCCGTGTCTGTGTGCAGATACCGGTGCGTGACAGGGAAGCGAATGTTCTTCAGTGGGCAAGAATTGCTGCGCCTTCTGCCGGAAAGAAATGGGGAACTTTTTTTCTTCCTGAAATCGGTGACCAAGTACTTCTTGCCTTTGAGGAAGGAAATATTGACAAGCCTTATATTATCGGATGTGTTCAGGGGGATTCCGGCAGTTTTCTCAGCAAAGTGGCGGATGAGGATAACCAGTATAAATGTATCGCTACCAAAAATGGAAATCGTATTTTATTTGAGGACAATAAAGAGGGAGAAGGTGATAAGGATAAAATCACTATTGAAACAGCGAAGGGTGGCTGTCAAATTTTAATGGACAATGAAAAGCAGGCACTTACATTAATTGATAAACAAAGGAAAAACTTGATTGAGATGAAACTCGAATCCGGAGAAATCAGAATAAAGGCTGAAAACAGAATGACAATTGAAGTGGGAGACATTAAAATTTCTCTCAATGGCGATTCGGGAAAAATTTCAATTAACTGCAATAAACTTACTTTGTCCGCTTCGGAGGGAATTCAAATGGAATCTGACAATATGGTAAATCTGAAAGGCGGAAATACAATAGTAGAGGGAAGTTCCAGCCTCAAAATGACAAGCGGCAGTGCGACGGTTCTGGAAGGTTCTTTGATAAAAATTGGATAAAAATGAGGTGAATTAGAATGGAGAATAGACAATTTTACAGGAAAGATATGGGAAAAGGAGTGAAATTTCCGCCGCAGGTGAACAAGGCAACCGGAAAATTTGAGCTGGTTTCCGGTGAGGAATGTATTCGGCAGTCTGTGTATTTGATTTTAATGACATTAAAAGAGGAACGTTTTCTTCATCCTGATTTTGGCAGCAGTCTTCCCGCATGGGTTTTTATGGAAGAAAATTCTCCCATGCAAAATTTTCTTTCTTCGGAGCTTGAGAGGGATATTCGCAGAGCAGAGCCAAGAATACAAAATGTGGGAGTAAAAATACAACCGGATACAGAAAAAGAAAGTCTTATTGTTTCTGTTGACTATATAATAAAAGAGACCAGCCACAGAGACAGTCTGGTAGTTCCCTTTTCATTTCATGGGGAGGGTGCCGCGCTATGACAGGGCATACAAAGAAGGAGCTTTTGGAAAAAATAGAAGAATATGCAAAAAGCTTTACACCAGAGTGGAATTTTAATCTCAAGCAGCCGGATGCAGGTACAGCACTTGCCCTGATTTTTGCAGAACAGATGTCGGAAAATACAGAAAAATATCACACTCTTTGGGATTATTATCAGGAGGAATTTAATATTTTTATGCCGAATCTGTCCAGAAAACCTCCAAAACCGGCCAGCGCCACAGTTCTTGTAAAGTTAGTTGAACATTCTGTTCCGGGCATTTTTCTGCGGCAAAATACAAGGTTTTTGGCAAAGAGCGAAGATACGGAAATTATTTTTGAGTCCTGCGCACCTCTTTATCTTACAGAGGCAACAGTAGATACTATATTTATGAGCTGTGGGGGAGAGATACGGCTGATACAGGGCCAATTTTACAAAGATGTGCCGGCAAAAGAAGAGAAAGAATGCATAAAGCTTGATAAATTTACAGAATTTCCTCTTTTTTATCTGGAAAATGAAGAAGATATTACACAAAAACAAATGCTTATAATTTATCATGATTTTTTATTTTCAGGAAACAATGATTTGATTTCTATAAAATTTTCAGGCGCGGAAAAGCTTCTCTGCGGGCTTCTAAAGGGCAGATTTAAACTTTACTGTCAAGGAGGGGAAAGTCAGAGTAAAAATAGCCAGAATAAAGATATTCAAGCTGGAAATAGTTTAATACCAGTTGATAACTGGCATCTTCAAAAAGACGAACTGCTTATAACGTTTCCAAAAGAGCTTCAGACGTATCCGTTTCTTATTATTCAGTCAGAAGAGCCTCTTCAAACAGATATTATGGCAGAAGAAATTTCTCTGTCTGCTGTGGGAAAAGAAAAAAAGCCTCAGTTTGTCTGTACAGATACGTCAGATTGCGATATAGAAGAATTTTTTCCATTTTCAGAGGTGCTTGCAGTACATAACCAGTGCTATATTGGCTGCGACCATGTTTTTTCGAGAAAAAAGGCGAAAATCACACTGGATTTTGAGCTCAGGTCTGAGATTCACCGCATGGGAGAGCAAAAAACACCGGAAAAAAACTTGAAAATAATAAAAAAAAGAGCGCCTGAGATTTATGAACGACCACTGTCAGAAAGTTTTGCAGAGGAGGTATCGTTTGAATATTACAACGGAAAGGGGTGGAAAAATTTAAAGCTTCTGACTGATATCAGAGGGTTGTTTCAAAAAGATGAAAAACGGAGTGTTTCACTATCCTTTTTTTGTCCTGAGGATTGGGAGACAGTCAATATAGGAGCTTATGAAGGAAGATGCCTTCGTATTCGATTAATAAAGGCGGAAAACTGCTATTTACAGCCATGTATACATCATTTTCCGGTTATCGACAAACTTTACCTATCGTATACCTATAAAGGAATATTTTTCCCGCCGGACAAAGCAGAAAGACTGTGTGGCTTTCAAAAAACAGATGTATCTTTCGATATTGCAAAAAAACAACTTTTAAAGCTTTTTGAAGGTGTCAGGGAAACACAGAAAAACAGACTTTATCTTGGATTTGAAAAGCCGCTTTTGGGAGGACCAGTGAGTCTGTGGATTCAGAAAAAAGAACAGATAACAGGAAAAACAAGACAGCTTTCCTTTTTTTATTACAGCAGAGACGGATTTAAAAGGCTTAAAGCAGTTGATTACACAGACGGCCTTTCTCATTCTGGTACAATTCTTTTTCTTCCACCTGAAGATATGCAGAAAATAAGCCTTTACAGTGAAGAAAGATATTATCTCTGCATCGAGAGCAGTGAGCAAGAAACATCTTTGGAGAAAATTACACAGATTTGCTTTAACGGAGTCGAGGTAAAAAACAAAGAAACCGAGAAGGAAGAGGAATACTATATTGATGTGTCAAAGCCCAATATGACTTTTTCGATTAATTGTCAAAATCTGCTGGAGCTGGAACTCTGGGTAAATGAAACTGGCGAATATTCACAGAAAAAAATAAAAGAGCTTCTAAAGGAAAATCCAAAGCAATTCTATGCAGAATATGGCTATTCTGGAGAAATAAAGCGTTTTTTTGTCAAATGGAAGGAGGAAGGCTCTGAGAGTTTAAAGAATCCGAGAACTTACCGGCTGGATTGCACCAATCATAAAATTATATTTGGTGATGGAAGCAAAAAAAAGATTCCCAAAATTACGGCAGACGTCGCTTTTAAGGTAATTATCTCCCGTTGCAGGGGAGCTGCTGCAAATGTTGAGGCATATGCCATTAATGATATCAGTTCAAATATTTTATATATAGATAAAGTGTACAATCCGCTTCCGGCCTGTGGTGGCAGTTATGCGGAGACTGTCTCTGCTGCAAAAAGAAGAGGTGCGGGAATTTTAAGCTCTCATGGGAGACTGATTACAGAGGCAGATTATATTCGCGAAATTATGGGCTTTTCTGATTGTATTGACAAAGTAAAATGTGTGGCAGACCATGGGAAAATTACAATTGTACTTTTAATGAAAGACTGTCAGAAAGGTTTTTCCTCTTTTTATACAGTGAGAGCTGACTTGAAAAAACATCTTGCCAAAATCAGTGATATCTCTATTCTGCCAGAACAAATACAGATTATAGAGCCGGTATTTCTGGAAATTCATACCTGTATCTGGCTTGACACAACAGGATTTGGGGACACCTTTGAACTAATTTCTGGTATACAAAATATGCTGACGCAATATTTTAATCCAATCAACGGCAAGAACGGACAGGGATGGGAACCGGGAGAAATCCCGCATTATTCTCAAATTCTTATGCGGTTAAACACTGTAAAGCAGTGGGCAGTAATAAAACGGGTGGCAGTGACAGTAAGGTATACAGATGAAACAGGTATATATGAATGTGGGCTGGAAAATTTAAAACCGAATTTTAAAATGGTAATAAAAAGCGGAGAGCATAAGATTTATACAAATTGAAAAAGGAGAAAAAACGTGAAGCCGGATGAAAAAACCTATGAACAATTTATAGAAGAAGCTCTTTTAAGACTTCCTCTTTATAACAGAGAATGGAACGATTACAGCCTTTCAGACCCCGGTATTACGATTCTGGAAAATCTCACAGCCTTTACGATACTTCAGCAGAGCCGGCTTTATGAAAAAACAGAACTGATTCAGGAGGCTTTATTAAAACTCGCGGGGTTTGTCAGAAAAAAGGGAAGCTGTGCAAAAGTTCTTTTATCCGCGAGAAATGTAACAGAGAATTTTGTAATTCCTGCAGGGCAGCAGTTTTTATTGGGGGAACTCATTTTTGAAACAGAAAAGGCGATGGTTGTATCAGGCGGAAAGATAACAGGTATTTTATGTATTGACGAAAACGGAAGTCTGACTGACTGTACAGAGTTGACCAAGGAGGAACCGCGGTTTCCAGTGGAAATTTTTACAGAAAAACCATCGAAAAATATGGAAGTCTGGTTTTTTATGGATGATATACCGGAGCAGGAACTGATTTATTATGTGAAAACAGAAAATATTTATAAGCGAAATGCTTTAGCTTCGGATGAGGAAATGTTTTTTGAGAAGCCTGATTTTGTATCTCTGGAATGGGAATGTTATACCCGCGACGGATTTGTCAGACTTGAGGTGAAGGATGAAACAAATGGATTTTTATTTGATGGGCGGATAACTTTTTTTCTGGAAAATATAAAGCCTAAAATTGTAAAGGCACACAGACATCGGGGATACGCTATTCGGGCAGTATTAAAAAGGGCAGATTATGACATTGCTCCAAGAATTGGGCAGATTACAGGTTTTTTGTTTGAGGTGTGCCAGAAAAAAACAGGTTCTATCGCAAAGACAGTTAAAAAAACGAAAAGTCTTTCTATTTACAGTGATATTTTAGAAGAAGAATATTACAGACTTTACAAAAAAACAGGAGACTTTTATCAAATGTGCGGCACAGAGGATTACGCTGTAAACCGCGATGGCTATGGCATGTATACTTTTGCTTTTGAAGAGGAACAAGAAGAAATTCTTCTGACTGCTTATACACGGGAATTTATGTATGCGTATGATTTGGGCATGGTTTACGGGTATGACAATGAGAGTATGGAGCTGCCGGCAGAACATATTGTCAGAGATGATTTTTCCATAATTGCTGAACAGAAAAAAGAGTGTGGCAGTCAATACTATCTGCTGTATCCAGATAAAACTGACAAAAGTGGATTTCTTTATCGACTGGAAGAGGCGAACGGAAGAATCAGGATTATTGAAAGCGGTGAGCTGACAGGCTGTAAACTGTATTTAGGCAGTATAGCACAGAATATGGGAGCAGAGGGAAATATATCTGCGGGAAAAGAACTGCTGCCGGCCGGCTATGAAACCAGTGTGCATTTTATCAATCCGGCGCCGGGACAAGGAGGCTGTTATGAGGAATCTATGGAAGAAATAACTCTGCGTTACAGGCAGGACATAAAAGCGGTGCATCAGGCAGTATGCGCTGAAGATTATGAACACATTGTAAAAAATATTCCGGGGCTTTGTATTAATAAAGTGAGGGCATATAAAAAGCCGGAAGATAAAGCTGTTCATGTTGCTGTCAGACCTGCTTCGTTAAAGCCGGATGTGCGGCTGTCAAAACAGTATAAAAGAATGATTGACTTTGCACTTGACAGACACAGACTGCTTGGAACAGCCGTTATACTGGAACAGCCGGTTTATCTGCCGGTTCATGTGTATGGAAAAATTACAGTAAAGGAGCAGTATACAAACGCGGAAAAAATTATTAAAACAACAATCTATGAATATCTTGATTATATTCATTCTGAAAAAAATTTTGGGGAAATTCTGAAATTTGATAAGGTTTTTGCTGTTATAGAAAGATTAGACTGTGTAGCTTCGATTCAAAGTCTGAGCATAAAACCGGCTCGTCTTGGCTTGGCGGTAATAGAGGGAGTAGATATATGTCCTGCTCCGAACTGTCTTTTATATCCGGGGGATATCAGAATCGAAACAGAAGTGATAATTTAGCACAACTATATTTTAAAAGAAAGGTTGTATATGGCAGAACAAAGAATTTATACAATTAAAAATAACAGATTCAAAGGAGCTTTCATAAAAGGATTTTCTATAAAAAATGATACATTGCAGATAAAGATAAACAATGGCGAAAAGGCTTTCTGTTATCTGACTGCTCTCGACGGCGCAGAAGAAAATCAGAAATGGGGCCGTATACAGATTCATGCAGAGCTTATGGGACATTTAAACCTGCAAATCCATGCAATGGCATTAAACGAAAAAAGTGTGAAAATACAGGGAACAGGTATGCAAAAAGGAACAGATATGCAACAGGGAACAGATATGCAGCAAGGAACAGGTATGAAACAAGAAATAAACCTTGATATAGAAAAATTTTTTGGAAACGATGCGATAGAGAATGGGAAAAAAGAGGAGCTGTTTGAGCTGCTTGGAGGGATTCGGACCAAACAGCAAAAAGAATGTCTGCTGTATAGCCTGAAAGGAAGATATTTATGGATTGCTCTTACAGTGGAAGGAGAAGGTATCGGAGAAATTCAGTCTGTAAAGGTATATCAAAAGGGTGATGATTTTATGGAAGTGTTTCCGGAAATTTATCAGGAAAGAAACAGCTTTTTTCATCGATACCTGTCTGTTTTTTCTGCTGTATATCAGGACTTCGGATGCGAACTTGAGCATATATGTGAATTGTTTGACCCTGATACCGCGCAGTATAAGGAACTTTTAGAGCTTGCCGGCTGGTTGGGGCTTAATGTGAAGGGAGATTTTTTGGAGGAGGTCACACTTCGCGCTTTAATAAAACATGCATATTTTCTGAATAAGTATAAGGGAACAAAAGCGGCTCTTCAGCGCGTCCTTGAAATCGTACTGGGTGAACCGGCAATCATTTGTGAAAAATGCATTGAAGCACATATACAAAATGAAAAGGAACAAAGACAGAAAGAAGATATTGTAATATTGATAAAAACAGAAGTAGAACAGAAACACAAAACAGGACTTTTATTTTTACTAGAACAGTTTAAACCGATGAAATGCAGTATGCGTATTATTTTTCTGAAACAGAGCGGAAGAATGGATGAACATACATATATGGATATTAATGCAATGGCAGAAGATTCCGTTTTTGGATATTTAGATAAAGGGCAGACAGAGCAGAATATTAAAATGAAATAAAAAATAGAATGGAGAAATCTATGACAATTAATGAGAAAAAAGACGGACAGGAAATTATTTTACAGGTGGAAGGAAGAATTGATACAAATACAAGTGTTGTGCTTCAAACAGAGATATTAAGGGCACTGCAGAAAACAAATGTACTGACGCTGGACCTTGAAAAAACAGATTATGTATCCAGCGCGGGGCTTCGAACCTTTCTGATTGCATATAAAACGGCGGATTCGAAAGGAGGAAGCTTTCAGCTTCAAAATGTTTCCGATATTATTTTGGATATATTAAATAAATCAGGCTTTTCAAAATTTTTAAACATAAAGTGACAGGACAAAGTGCCTGCCGCGCTATAAATTTGTGAATTGGAGAAGATAATGAAAAAGAAATCAGACGACGAAAAGGAAGCATTTTTGCAGGTTATTCGGACACAGAAAGAAGAGATTTTAAATCTGCAGGATTTGCTGGTGGACAGACTGACAGATGCCATAAAAGAATCAGACGACTGGAAAAACCTTTCTCCTTATCATCTGAAAACGGATAAAAAAGAAAAACTTGCGCTTGACAAAATAATAAAAAGCACAGTGAGCCGTTTTTATCCGCTTGCGGTGAGGCTTGGCGTACAGATTCAGATATCCGCTGAAAATCGCGAACTGTATGTTTATGCGGCAGAAAAACACATGCATCGGATATTTGAAAATATTCTGGATAATTCTCTGAAATATATGAACCGGCAGGGCGTGATTACAATTACTCTATCGGAGTTTGATGATTCTTTGTTTCTTGTAATCAAAGATAACGGTGTCGGAATAAAAAGTGAAGAAACTGAAAAGATTTTCAGTAAATTTTATCAGGGCGAAAACAGTATTGCAGGTATGGGGCTCGGTCTGGCTCAGGTAAAGGAAATCGTGGAATTTTATCATGGAAGCGTTTATGCAAAATCAGAATCAGGAAAGGGAATGGCCATTTATATCAATATGAAAAAGGGATAGGATTGTATTATGGAATTGAAACAGAACAAAAAGAAAAAAAGCATAAGCGGCAGAATTTTAAAAGCGATTACATTTCTTTCGCTGACCGGCATGGTATTTGCTGTATCTGGCGCTATCCTTGGAATGCTTCAGATACGAAATGAAATCGATGTCAAAATCATGCAGACGGAGGAAGAACAGAAGGCTCTTAATATGGAACAGATTGAGATGGCTGTAATAAAAGAATTGTGTATAGATGTGGACGGAATTTACAGGCAGTACGAAAATGCGTTTGAACAGTATAAAAATGCGGTCGCGATTTTAAGCAGGCTGACAGCCAGTATATATGAAAATCCGGCGCAGTATGGCGAGGGTGAAATATTAAACAGAAGTCAGGGAAATATGGAAGAGGAAAATCTGTATTACTGTCTGAGTAAGGAATTGTCTTACAGTGATGTAGAACAGGAACTGAAACGCTTTGGCGCGGCAAAGGATATTTTTGGCAGTATTAAGGCTGTTACAGAAGCAAAGGCGGTTTATTTTGCCTCTGCAAACGGGTATATGGTAGCCATAGATGACAATTCCACAAAGCGGAAGGCTGGTATGATAGATAAGGAAAATCCGGAATATTTTGGCGATTATGACCCACGGGAAAGAGAATGGTACAAATCTGCAAAAGAAGGGGAATATGGATTTTTCTATGAAGATATCGACGGAGAAAATGTGATTACCTGCTCTTATGGGGTATATAAAGATAAGCAGTTTTTAGGCGTGGCAGCGATTGATATTCCATACAGCGAACTTTTGAATCCTTTAGAAGTGAATACAAACAGAGAGAGTGAAAGGACACTAGAACTTATAAATACAGATGGGGAAAATGTATTTGGAGAAATGGAGAACCATGTTGATATTATTGAAATAATGGGAATACAGGTTATTTTGGAAATGGAAATAGAAGCACAGAATCAGCAAAATGTGGTTTGGCGCAGAGGGAATACAGATAAAGATTATGTATTGGCAGGAAAGAAAATTGCAGAGACAAACTTGTTTTTAATTGAGTATGCAGATATGAAAAAGGCGACGCAGAAATATCGGGAAAATATGGATAAACGGCTCTCACAATTTGAGGATTTGCAGGCAAGGGCGGACAGAATCGTGAAGAATATGCTTTTTATTTTTGTATTGTTATTTATGGCGGTTTTTGTTTTAATTGTAGGAGTATCAAGACTTATATCCTTAAAAATTACCAGACCAATTCAAAAACTGATGGAAGATGTATATAAAATCGGAGAAGGCAATCTTGAACATAAGGTGGATATTCATACAGAAGATGAGCTTGAGCAGCTTGGAAATGTTTTTAACAATATGACAGATTCATTGAAGGAGTATATGGAAAATTTAAAATGTGCAGTGACAGAACAGGAGCGTATTGCAACAGAATTAAATGTCGCCTCCTCAATTCAGAGAAATCTGTTGCCAGACAGAGTATTTTCTGAAGAAGTATCTTTTGATATCTGTGCTTTTATGCAGCCTGCAAAGGAGGTAGGGGGAGATTATTATGATTATTTTATGCCGGATGAACGGCATCTTGTCACCATAATAGCGGATGTATCAGGAAAGGGAATACCGGCAGCGCTGTTTATGATGAGGGGAAAGACACTTATGCGCAGTCAGGCGGCGTTTTTTTCTGACCCTGCTGAAATTATGCAGAAGGTAAACAGAGAGTTATGTGAAAACAATGAAGAGATGATGTTTATTACCAGCTTTTTATGTATTCTTGATTTGGTGACTGGCGAGCTGACTTATGTGAATGCGGGACATAACCCGCCGCTTATTTACAGAAAGGAAACAGAAAGCAGCCGGTATATAAAAGATGAGGCAGAGCTTGTACTTGCTGTGATGGAGAATACAGAATATAAAAAGCACAGACTTTGGTTAAAGCCGGAGGACAGGCTATTTTTGTATACAGACGGAGTGACAGAAGCTATGAATGAGCATGGGGATTTATATGGAGATAATCATCTGGAAGAGACGTTAAATGGAGAATACTGTAAAGAACTATATGGAGGAGCCCTTTTGCAGGCAGTGAAGAAGAGTATTCAGAGATTTGCAGGACAGGCGGAGCAGGCAGATGATATTACTATGATGAGTATGGCATTTCTGGAGTATAAAACAATTGAAACGCAAAATGGGAATCTATGGAGATTTGAGACTGCGGCGGTAATGGAAAAGCTGGATTTGGTACTGGATTTTACGGAGAGAATGATGAGACAGAAAAAGGCACCACAGCAGGAAATTATAAAGCTGCAGTTTGTGATAGATGAGCTGTTTTCTAATATTGTGGAATATGCCTATCCCAAAGGGACTGGAGAGATAGTGATTGCTGGAGATTTGTCAAAGGAGAAAACGATTGTTGTTATTATAGAGGACAGAGGAATTTTATATAATCCGCTGGAAAGAGAGAATCCAGATACGGAACTGGCGCCGGAGAACAGGGAAATTGGCGGACTTGGAGTGTTTCTGGTAAAAAATACGGTGGAGCACATAAGGTATCAAAGGAAAGATGGAAGAAACAGGGTTGAAGTGGCAGTTTCATGGGGTGAGTGATATATTTAAAAAATGACAAATGTCATATCTTTTTTATGACGTTTATCACTATAAAAGTTCTTTTTCTTATTGTAAAATATTTTCAGAGAGATTACATATCTCATTGAAAAAAATAAGAAAAGGAGCTTTTTTATGGAACAATCAGTAGTAAAGATAGAAAATCTGGTAAAGCGTTATCATGAATTAATCGCTTTGGACCATTTTAACCTTGATATTAAACAGGGAGAAGTCTTTGGTCTGTTGGGACCGAACGGTTCCGGAAAAACCACCACTATCAACTGTATGCTGTCACTTTTAAAATACGATAAGGGAAGTGTCCAGATATTTGGACAGGAAATGAAGCCTGACAGCTATGAACTGAAATCTCAAATTGGAGTTGTTATGCAGAATGTAGCGGTTTTTGATGAGCTTACTGTATATGAAAATATTGATTATTTCTGTGGTCTGTATATTTCTGAGAAGTCAAAGCGAAAGGAACTTGTAGAACAGGCAATTCAGTTTGTAGACCTTGAAGAATTCAGAAAATTTTATCCGAAAAAATTGTCAGGCGGACTTCTTCGAAGGCTGAACATTGCCTGCGGGATTGCTCACAAGCCAAAGCTGATTATTATGGATGAGCCTACTGTGGCAGTGGACCCGCAGAGCAGAAACAGAATTCTTGAAGGAATTTTAGAGCTGAACAGGGAGGGTGCAACGATTATCTATACTTCTCACTATATGGAAGAAGTAGAGCAAATCTGCAGCAGAATCGCCATTATGGATAAAGGAAAAAATCTTGCGATTGGAACTTCAGAGGAATTAAAGAAATTAATTAAGAAGAATGAAATCATAAATATTGATGTCTATGAACTGACAGAAAAACAGGAAAAAGAGCTTCTTGCACTTCCTCATATCTGTGATATGACATACAGTGAAAACCGGCTGAAAATATCTTATTCCGGAGGAAGTCACAATCTGATTCGACTTCTGGATTATTTAAAGAGCAGTAATATTTCTTTTGGACGGGTATATACGGAAGTACCGACTTTAAATGATGTGTTTCTTGAAATTACGGGAAAGGAATTGAGAGATAAATAATGCAGTTAATTTTCAGAGAATTGATAATTTTGAAAAATTGACTGCTTAGTAAACAAATTTAAACAGGAGGATTATATATGCTGCATATTATTTATTATCGAATTTTAAGTACTATCAGAAATAAAATGGATATTTTCTGGGCACTGTGTTTTCCGATTATACTTGGAACTTGTTTCTTTGCTGCATTTTCTGATATATATAAAATGGATTTCGAGTTTGAAAGTATACCGATAGCCGCAGTCTTAGAGGAGAACAGTCAATTGAAAAATGTACTTGATACACTTTCTAATCAGGGAATGGAAGAAGACAGCGAACCTATGTTAAAGGTAAACTATACAAATATGGCAGAAGCCGAAAAAATGCTGAATGAAAAAAAGGTTATCGGTATTATCGAAGAAAATGAAGGAGTTCATTTGTCCGTCAATGAAAATGGACTTGAGGCAACCTTTTTGCAAAGCTTTTTAGACCAGTATGTTCAGACTATGTATGTCATTGGAAACGCAGGCACAGATGATATATCTGAAATTTTAAAGATTGTGGAAAATCTGCAGTCAAATGCAGATACGTCAAATCTGAATGCGATTCAGAACAAACAGATAAGCAGCGCGGATATGAATCCGTATACAGACTATTATTATGCATTAATTGCAATGGCATGCTTATACGCCTGTTTTTCCGGTTTAACCTGTGCAAAGCAGATGAAGGCGGATATCTCTTCACTGGGTATGAGAAAGTGTCTGGTATCCACTGGCCGTATGAAGATGATTGTAGGGGATATGCTTGGCTGTTATGTAATTCAATGTATTTCAAATGTATTGCTGATTTTTTATTTACAATATGTACTTGGTATTGATTTGGGAAACAGACTGCCGCTTATTCTTTTCACAGCGTTTATGGGGTCTTTAATCGGGCTTGCAATGGGAATTTTTATCGGCTCTATACCAAAGCTGTCTGACGGAATAAAAACCGGAATTGCACTTTCTGTTTCCATGCTCAGCTGTTTTTTAAGCGGTCTTATGGTGGGAGGACTCCGATGGCTGATAGAACTTAAGGCTCCGATTATTAACCGCTTGAATCCGGCAACAGTTCTTACAGATGCGCTTTATGCGTTAAATATTTATGATACTTATGAGCGTTTCACAGGAAATCTTCTGATTTTATTTATTATGTCCGTAGTCCTTTGCAGTTTAAGCTTTTTTATGGTAAGGAGGGAATGTTATGAACAGCTTTGAGGCTTATTTTAAAATTGCAAAAAAATATTCAGTAACATCTCTGATGTATCTGATTATTTTCTTTGTAATTGCTATTATACTTGTGAAATATACAGATAAAAGCACTCCGGAAACCTTTAAAAGCACGAAAGTGGATATTGCGGTTTATGATAAGGACCATTCGGATTTCAGCAAGGCTTTGTATCAATACCTTGATGATACACAGTCTATTATAGAGCTGGAGGAAGATAATTCTGTATGGAAAGATTACATATATACTCATAAGGTAGAATATATTCTGATTATTCCGGAGGGTTTTGGAAATCGTATGGAAAATGGAGATGCACAAGACAGTCTGATTAGTTATCAGGCGCCGGGAAGCAAATATTCAATGTTTGTGGAAATGAAAATTAACAATTTTTTAAAACTTTTTCATGTTTATATGGAGCTTGGAAATAGCAGAGAAGAGGCTTATCGTCTGACAGAAGATACCATAAATCAGGGCGTCGAAGTGAATATGAATACAAAAGAGCAGGAAGAAATTTCATATCACAATATATATTTTCGATATATTTGTTTTATTCTGCCATCCATTCTTATATTGGGTGTTACTCCATGTATCGGGGCATTTAGCCGTAAAGAAATACAAAAAAGAATTTCTTGTGGAAAAACCGGTTATATGGAGAGAAATATTCAGATTACGCTCGCCACAGTGATACATTGTATGGTGTTTCCGGTCATTCTGGTGCTGGCAGGTGCATTTCTGTACAGAAATTCGATGAATGGAACACAGACATTCCTTTATTCGTGCAATATATTTATGCATACTCTGGCATGTTTTGGACTTACTTTTGCCGTATCCCGTTTTCTGCCGGGTGATAATGTCAGAAGTATGGTCGCAAATGTATATTCGCTTGGTTCTTCGTTTTTGTGCGGGGTATTTGTAGACAGAATATATCTTCCGGATTCTGTGCAGGCTGTTGGTCATGCATTTCCCGCATACTGGTACATGGATTTAAATGAAATAATAAAAAACTGGAATGGAAGCAGTGAACAAATAGGAATTTTGGGAACCTCACTTCTTATGCAGCTTGGATTTGCAGCGGCTTTCCTGTGTTTTGGATTTGCAGTTGGGAAAAAAATAAAAATATAATTTTAAAATTAACAGTTTGACATTATAATGAAAATAAGTAAAACAGGAGAAAGATAACGGTAAGTCTTAAATTTTAAGGCTTACCGTTATTTCATATATAGATATTGGCTTGCATTAATATTGATTATTACATAATAAATCATTTTATAATTTTGATATAAGTTTTTTCGAAAACCCCTTGACATCTTTTTCCTTTCATGATACTATACCAACTGTACTATTTAGTATAGTACACATAGTTCGGCAGTCAGATAAGCAACTGTAAACTGTCTGCCAACAAAAACATTGATTGCATCTGACAGAAAGGAGTATACAATGCTTGAAACCAAAGAACTATACAAAGTATATAAACCCAAAAAGGGCGTGGCAGTCACAGCCATAAATAAAATTTCTTTAAAATTTCCTGAAAAGGGCATGATTTTCCTGCTTGGAAAGTCCGGCAGCGGTAAATCCACGTTATTAAATCTTTTAGGTGGTCTGGATAAATACGACAGTGGAGAAATCATTATCAAGGGAGTTTCTTCCAAAGATTTTAACCAGCAGCATTTTGATTCTTACCGCAATACTTATGTGGGCTTTATTTTTCAGGAATATAACATTTTAGATGAATTTTCCGTAGGCGCAAATATCGCTCTGGCTCTGGAACTTCAAGGGAAAAAGGCTACGGATGAGGAAATTAACCATATTTTAAAGGAAGTTGACCTGGACGGTTACGGCAACCGAAAGCCAAACGAGCTTTCTGGTGGTCAGAAACAGAGAGTGGCAATCGCAAGGGCTTTAGTCAAAAATCCTGAAATTATTATGGCAGATGAACCAACGGGAGCCCTGGATTCAAATACAGGAAGACAAGTTTTTGACACTTTAAAAAAGCTTTCCCAAAAAAAGCTCATTATCATTGTATCCCATGACAGGGAATTTTCCGAGCTGTATGCAGACCGTATTATCGAGCTGTCAGACGGCAATGTTATTAGCGACGTGGAGATAGACGCACAGGCAGATGAAGAAGAAAAGAAGGGAAACCTCCGCTATCAGGGCGCAACGATTGAACTTGCGCCGGGCTATCATCTGACAGAAGAGGACCGTGCGGCAATTAACGCTTACATTGACAGAATCACCGATTCTAATTTAAACCTCAAGCTGACCGGAAATGGAATGGCTGCCAAGAAATTTATCCCGACCAATCAGGATAACATAAAACAACAGGATGGAAGTTCATTCCAGCTTATTAAATCAAAACTTCCATTAAAAAGTGCTTTTAAAATAGGAGCCAGCGGTCTGAAATATAAAAAATTCCGTCTTGTTATGACGATACTGTTATCCTGTATTTCTTTTGGACTATTCGGTCTTGCAGATACTTTCGGTTCCTATAAACATATAGATGCCTGTACCAACTCACTGATAGACACAGGCGTTGATTATGTATCTCTTGTAAAGGCGATTAAACAGGGAGAGGGAATTAACAGTTACTATAATTCACGGAATACTTCGATTACAAAGGAAGAACTTGAAGAAATAGAGAAAAATACCTCCATAGATATGATGGGAGTCTTTGTTCCGTTAAACTCCAATCTGGAATTTTTACAAAATTATGATGTGGAAACGGAATTTTCCAAAACGGACTACAACATCTATGCTTCGGGATTCTCAGGCTATACAGAAATTACTCAGAAGAAGCTGGATGAATTTGGATATAAAATACTTGCGGGTGCTTTGCCTGACGGAACAAAAGATGAAATCGCCATTAGCGCATATGTCTATGAAACCTTTAAGCTTGGCAAATATACAGACGGCACCACTAGTCCTGACGGGCGTATCGTTTATAAAACCATTCAATCTCCGGAAGATTTGATTGGAAAAACTCTGAATGTAAACGGTATAGAATATACCATTACAGGAATTGTAGATACCAATATGGATTTGGAAAGATACAAGCCGCTTATGGAAGAAAAAACACATATGAGTACCGCAGACCAGATTGTAAACTTTGCTTTGATGAATGAGTTTGGTTATGAAGCTAATTCCAGTCTTGCCAGAATTATAATGGTGGGAGAAGGGTATTTATCTAAACTAATAGAAAATGAGCCGCATATTTCACCTTTAAGTTCTGTGTATGTATATTATTATTCCTCACAGGACGACATGGTGATAGACCCGTCTTATATGTGTAAATTATCTGATGTTTCCTCTTTGGATATTACATGGTTTGATGAAGAGAAAAGCGTTCTTGGCGAAAAAGAAATCGTTATCACTTCAGATATCATTTCATCTGCCGGAATGGGCATGCCACAGGAAGATTATGACAACCTGTTAAAAAATGTACAGAAAAACAGTTTCCATATGAATACTTATGGGAATGGAATTGATTTTAATGAGAATGAAGGCTACAAGGTAGTTGGAATAATTGAAATAAATGAAAAAAATTCAAAATATTCCGGTACGGTAGTGGCAAACGATAAAGATTTTGAATACTGTATTAAACAGGAAAAAGGGGATTATAATTTTGTTATAGGCGCTATGCCAGAGAGCCGTGAAGATATAAAAAATCTTGTAGCCTTCTGTTATAAAGAGGATGCTGATATTCAATTTCAGCTTCAAAACGCAGTGACTTATGAGCTGGATACAATTAATGAAATGCTTAAAGTATTGTCAAAAGTATTCCTCTATGTTGGTATTGGATTTGCTTTATTTGCATCCCTGATGCTTGCGAATTTTATAGGAACAAGTATTTCACACAAGAAACAGGAGATAGGTATTTTGCGTGCGATTGGTTCCAGAAGCAACGATGTATTTCGTATTTTCTTTTCAGAAAGCTTTATTATTGCCATGATTAACTTCCTGCTTTCCGCTGTTGGAGTGTTTGTAGCTACATCGATTATTAATGCTGTAATCAGAAAGGAACTTGGAGTTTTAATCACTGTATTAAACTTCGGACTACGCCAAATCCTCCTTTTGTTTGTAGTAAGCCTTTTTGTAGCAACACTTGCAAGCTTCCTTCCAGTAAAGAAAATAGCTTCCAAGAAACCAATTGATGCAATCAGAAACAGATAATATTTTTCAGAACAAAGCAGTATAAGTTAAAAAATCTTCCAAAACTTTGTTCACAAATAGCCGTTGTGTAAAAACGGTATCATACGGAATTCATTTGCAGTTCTTAATGAAATGAAAAAATCAGAGAAACACAGAAACATATCTGTCGTTTTCTCTGATTTTTTGTGCTTTTACAATTATTATATACACTTTGTTCTTGCCTGTTTTCTTTTTCTGTGTTAAAGTATTGTAATCAAAAAGTAAAAAAGGAGGAGAAGAAGGAAAATGAAGATAAAAGATAATTTAAAGAAAATGATTTCTTACTATCACCCATATATGAGAACCTTTGTGATAGATATGATATTTGCGTTTTTATCTGCGGCGATTACACTGGTATTACCGCTGATTATACGATATGTTACCTCAGAGGTTATTTATATGGAAAAAAGTGAGGCATTGCACTCTGTTTTTCTGCTTGGAATTTTAATGTTTGCCATGCTTGCCCTGTATTGTTACAGTAATTTCTATATATCCAACTATGGGCATGTCATGGGTGCAAAAATCGAGTACGATATGCGTGCGGAAATTTTTGAACATTTTCAGAAGCTTTCCTTTTCTTATTATGATAACCAGAAAACAGGAGAGCTGATGTCAAGAATTACAACCGACCTTTTTGATATTACGGAGCTTATGCATCACGGACCGGAAAATATAGCTATTTCTCTTGTAAAGCTTATCGGTGCAATGCTGATTCTTTTCTTTATCAGTCCGGTACTTACTGCCGCTGCGTTTCTTCTGGTTCCGATTATGTTTGTCTATGCATATTATTTGAACAAAAAGATGAAACGGGCATTTGCCAGAAACAGAGTAAAAATTGCAGAAATTAACGGACAGATAGAAGATAATCTGTCAGGTATACGGGTAGTAAAATCCTTTGCGAATGAAAAAATTGAAGAGGAAAAATTCAGACAGGGAAATAATGGCTTTCTGTCTGCCAAAAAGAACAGCTATAAATATATGGGCAGCTACCATGCAGGTCTCGATACATTTACCACGCTGATACAGGTGGTCGTTATTCTTGCCGGAACTATATTTATTACAGAACAAATTATCACTGTATCAGATTTAGTAACATTTTTATTATATATTGGTATTTTTACCGAGCCAATCCGCACTTTAATTAATTTTACAGAGCAGTTTCAAAATGGTTATACAGGTTTTGAACGATTTTTGGAAATTATGCATATAGAACCAGATATTAAAGATAAAGAAAACGCAGTAGAATTAAACAATGTAAAGGGTGACATCTCCTTTGAAAACGTTTCTTTTGGTTACACGGATAGCCTTGAACAGGTTTTGCATAATGTAAACCTTCATGTATCTGCCGGCTCATACATAGCTCTTGTCGGCTCCTCAGGAGCGGGAAAAACCACACTGTGTTCTTTAATTCCACGTTTTTATGAAGTAACCTCTGGTTCTGTTAAAATTGATGGGATAGATATTCGGGATATAAAACTGAAAAGCCTGAGAAACCATATCGGCGTAGTACAGCAGGACACCTATCTTTTTGCCGGCACTATCTTTGAAAATATCAGCTACGGAAAGCCCAATGCTTCACGGGAAGAAGTGATTGCGGCGGCCAAAAACGCAAATGCCCATGAATTTATAATGAGTCTTTCTAACGGATATGATACAGATATCGGCCAAAGAGGCCTGAAGCTTTCAGGAGGACAGAAACAGCGCTTGTCCATTGCCAGAGTCTTTTTAAAAAATCCTCCAATTCTGATTTTTGATGAGGCAACCTCCGCATTAGATAACGAAAGTGAAAAGGTGGAAAAACTGGCAGCAAACAGAACCACTTTCGTAATTGCACATAGATTAAGCACAATACGAAATGCGGAAAAAATACTGGTACTGACAGAGAATGGAGTAGAAGAAAGCGGCACACATGAAGAATTAATGCAAAGACACGGGGTTTATGAAAAACTTTACAGTTATGGAAATGACAGTAAAAGAGAGGAATAAAAATAAAAATGCAGTTGACAAATCACATAAAAACCCTTATCATATGTCATATAAATAAAAAGCCATGACGGGAAGAAGTACTGACAGAAAGCTGTATACAGAAAGGCGCCGTATGTAATATCCGATTACAAAGATGAGAGGACCATACAGCACTGACAGGAATACATCCCTGAGCTTCACACCGAACGGAAACAAGTAGGCTGTGACGGGAGCAACCGTTATATTGCAGAAGTATGGTGGTACTTCATGAGGCAGTCTGTGTGAACAGTCTGTGAAAAAAGGTGGTAACGCGGAATTATTTAAGCAATCTGATTGCATGTTTCGCCCTTTTGATAAAGAAAACGTTTCTTCTTTATCAGAAGGGCGTTTTTATTTCCCATTTTAAACTACAAAAAGAAAGGAAGAAAAAAATGAAGATTTATGAAGAATTAGTAGCAAGACAATTAATTGCTCAGGTAACAAATGAAGAAGAGATAAAAGAAATGATAAATAGTGGAAAAGCTGTTTTTTATATTGGTTTTGACCCGACAGCAGACAGCCTTCATGTGGGACATTTTATGGCATTATGTCTTATGAAGCGGCTTCAGATGGCGGGAAATAAGCCGATTGCCTTAATTGGAGGCGGCACTGCCATGATTGGAGACCCTACGGGAAGAAGTGATATGCGGCAGATGATGACGGAGGAAATGATTCAGCATAATGTGGACTGTTTTAAGAAACAGATTGGAAAATTTATTGATTTTTCTGATGAAAAAGCGCTTCTGGTAAATAATGCCGACTGGCTTCTGGATTTGAATTATATAGAAGTATTAAGGGACATCGGTCCTCATTTTTCTGTCAACAGGATGCTGGCGGCGGAATGTTATAAACAGAGAATGGAGAAGGGATTAAGCTTTCTGGAATTTAACTACATGATTATGCAAAGTTTTGATTTTTACCGGTTATTCCAGAAATACGGCTGTAATATGCAGTTTGGCGGAGACGACCAGTGGAGCAATATGCTTGGAGGCACAGAGTTAATCAGAAGAAAACTTGGAAAAGATGCACATGCCATGACGATTACACTGCTGTTAAATTCCGAGGGAAAGAAAATGGGTAAAACACAGTCCGGTGCAGTATGGCTTGACCCTGAAAAAACCTCTCCATATGAATTTTACCAGTACTGGAGAAATGTAGCAGATGCAGACGTATTAAAATGTATTCGGATGCTTACATTTCTTCCATTGGAGCAGATTGATGAAATGGATAAATGGGAAGGCAGTGAGTTAAACAAAGCAAAAGAAATTCTTGCGTTTGAGCTGACAAGTCTTGTACATGGAGAAGAGGAGGCAAAAAAGGCCAAGGAGGCCTCCAAGGCACTGTTTGTCGGGGGTGCATCAGATGAAAATATGCCAAGAACAATTTTGAAGGAAAGTGAATTGTCAAATGGCAGTATAGATATTCTTTCTGCACTGGTAAAGGCCGGAATGGTAAATTCACGTTCAGAGGCAAGACGTGCGGTAGAACAGGGGGGAGTTGCCATAGAGGGCGAAAAAATAACCGATGTCCGTTATGAAATAAATGCAGAAATGTTAAAACAGGGAATTATAGTAAAAAAGGGCAAAAAGACATTTAAGAAATTAATGACGGAATGATTGCCTAATAATGTTTAGAAAGGCAGTGCGACATGAGCAGTCAACTGAAAAAAGGAATGGATATGAAAAAGGACAATAATGAGCAGAAAGAAAATAATATCGTTGATGTAGAAAAGGCATTAAAAGAAATGCGGGAATCATGGGCAGATATTTGCACTGCCTTTGGGGCAGACCCTGAAATACCAGTTTCACCGGAGGTTTTAAGAAACAGTATCCGCACAGTTATGATAGATTTATATGGACTAGAACATATGGAATATGTAAAAAAGAGCGGAAAGACGCTGGAAAAACTCCATGAATCTTATTTAAAATGTCTTATAAAAGCGGCATTTATCCATGTGGAATCAGAAGATTTAAGCATATGGAAGGAAGAGGTTTTAAGATATCTGAAAGAAATGATTACGGATGAAGTATTGAGTGATACCGGAATAAAGGTAGAGGATAATGAGGCTGTTACTCTTGAAGAACTTCTTCTGGATATTCAGAGAATATTCAGCATCTCCAATCAGCTGAATATTATAAAGGGAATGGAAAGCGGAGCAATATCACAGGAAAGCTTTATGAATCTGGAAGATAATTTTATTTATATGAGCATTGGTATTGTTCAGGTTTGTAATGGAAATGCGGTTATTATGGGAACAGCGGTAAGTTTTATTAAGGCGTTGATTAAAATAAATGACAATATATTAAAATCCATTTCTCAAATGTTGTCCAGATAAATAGTTAACAATGAAACGTAAGGATTCCTCTTTTTTGAATGGAGGAGGAATTTCCTTATTACCGCAAATAAATTGAAACAATAGACAAAAAGAAAAAACTATGTTATGATATGAAGTGAAATAAACTGCAGATAAATCAGAAAAATATAAAATGATATGGAGACTACTATGAAAATATTAGATTTGGAACCGGGAAGTGAAATAACGATTGAAATTGGGGTTCAGGGGCAGAAACTGGAATTTCATACACATATTGTTGAACAGCTGGAAGGAGCTGCTGTAATAGAACCGATTCGAATCGATGGAAAAGTTTTAAGTCTCGATTCAGAAAATATAATGATTAACATCTTATATAATGAAGAGGATGCCCCACCGATGACATGGAGCTATGTAGCGCTTCCAGCTGCTGTTCATAAGGGAGAAACCTGTTATAAATGCAGTGTGGATGCAGACGGAATCAGTTTTAATCGAAGAGGGGCGTATCGCCTGTCCGTGGGGTTAAAAGGCAAAGCCAAAATTGGAATAAAGAAAAATATAATTCCAGTATTTGTCCGTGACATCAGTGAAACAGGATTTTCCTTTATAGATTATAAGGGCAAGGAAGAAATATATACTTTTATTAATGACCCTGTAATGTTGATATTTGATGATGAGGATACACATATCAGCGTTGTGGGAAGGATTGTAAGGATTATTGATGAGGCAGAGGATAAGAAGATTTATGCCTGCAAAATTGAGCTTGAAAATCATGAAATCGCAAAATATATAGCAAAAAAGCAGCGGGAAAGACTGACTTTGGAAATGAAGAAAAAACGGGGAGAAAAAGCAGCCACAACAGGTAGAGGCGAAGGAACAGATAAAAAAACCGATACAGAAAAACGTGAAGAAAACAATGAAGCGTGAAAAAAAGGGCTGCCAGACAAATGATTGAAAAATCATAAGTACGACAGTCCTTTTAATATCATAATAAATTGTAATACTACATACATTTTGTTTTTCTTATGAAAAAAATTTTTCTTTTATTGATAAAACAGGCATTTCCTTTCCAGTCCAGATTTTAAAGGCTTCCGCACCCTGATAAAGAAGCATATACAAACCGTGAAATGTTTTGCAGCCATGTTCCTTTGCAAGCTTTAAAAGCTTTGTTTCCCGTGGATTGTATACAATATCAGAAACAATCAGTTCTTCATGAAACATACTCATATCTGTAATCAGGCAACCTTCTGTATCAGGGGCCATGCCCACACTGGTTCCATTTGTGAGAATTTTGCTGTCCTTAAGACTTTGCTTTAACTGAGTTGTATCGGCCATATCATAAATACAGACGTGACAGGAAGTTCTGCGATTCAATACATCTGCCAGTTCCAAGGCTCTGTTCCAGAATTTTGTTCTGCGGCTGAACATATCAATTTGTGCAACGCCGTCAAGAGCTGCCTGAACAGCGATAGAAGTAGCGGCTCCGCCGGCTCCGAGCAAAGTCATTTTTTTGCCGATAATATCAAAGCCCCCGTCTTTTAAGGAAAGCATATATCCCATTCCGTCTGTATTAAATCCGGTAAGAACACCATTTTCATTTAAAACGGTATTTACAGCACCTATCATTTCTGCCGCAGGAGATAACCGGTCTGCAAGGCTGCACATAAGATTTTTATCTGGATATGTACAGTTAAAGCCTTTGACGCCAAGTGCTTTCATACCCTCTACTGCAATTTTCAAATTGTCTATATTTACATCAAAGCACAAGTAGATATAATTTAAATCCAACATACGAAATGATTCGTTATGCATGGACGGAGATATGCTGTGGGAAACCGGACTGCCCAGAAGTCCGGTCAAAATAGTATGGCCGTCAATATTCATAAATATAATAACCTCTTTTCTAAATAATATTATTTTCAGTAATCAGTCAAAGATTAATTGAATATCAGACAAATAATCTTTCATTGACTGCATATATTTTAGCAGACGGAATATAGATTTGCAAGATATATTATATGGAAGCTATATTATACGGAAGCTATATTGTACGAAAAATTTCTGCAAAGACAGAAGGAAGGTGAAAAAATGAGCAAAGCAGAAAAGAAAAAGAAGAAAAAAAAGAACAATGATGCGATTGCTATTTTGGTTATATTTGCAGTTATTATTATTGCTATTCTGGTTATGGTGTTTTTTGGCTCCCAAAGTAATGTCTCAAAGCTGAACGGAGTCGGAGGAAGAAAAAATTCCGAAAAAGACAGCGGAGCATCTCTTGAAATAATTCTTGTATGTGGTTTTTTAACCGTTTTTGTTATAACATTTTTGGTAATAAAAAAAGTGAGAGACGGAAAGAGAAAAGCAAAATTAAGAGCAGAGCAGATGGAAAAGGCCCGCAAAATGGAAGAACTGAAAAATGCAAAGGAACGTGTAAGAAGGGCTAAAATGAACGAGTTTCTTACAGCGGGCGAAAGTGAACTGGAAAAGCGCAGAAGAGATAAGGCTTTATTGAGAAACAATAAAAATCAAAATGACAGAGGAGGTATTCGGGATTCAGAGGAATACAGAAGAAGAGATTTAAATGATTTTCGGGATGACCTTCCAAGACTGGACTCTTATGAAGATGAAAATTTTTTCAAGAGGCTGATACGTCAAATAAGAGAGTTTTTTTCACGAAAAACAGATAAAGATTAGAAAGAGGATTGTATTAAAAAAGCTGTGTTTATAAGAAAACTATATCTATAAGGAAACTATATGGGAAAAGATTTATATTTAAGAAAGGATTTTCATTAAATTATGATAAAGGTCGGAAATATAAAAATAGGTGTCGGAAAACCAAAAATCTGTGTTCCGATTACTGCTGTTACTCTGAAACAGGCAGTAGAACAGGCTGAATATATGGCAGGTGATTTAAGGTCTGATGTGGATTTGGCAGAATTTAGAATTGATTATTTAAAGGATGCAAAAAAACCGGAATTTCTCAGTGAAGCTTTAAAGGAAGTAAAAAAAGCATTAAATGACATACCACTTCTGTGTACTTTTCGTACATTGAAGGAGGGCGGAGAAATGATGGTGTCTGACTATGAATACGAAGAAATTCTGTTTGAATGTATACAGTCAAAAATGATAGATTTAATTGATGTAGAGATTTTCAGAGGCGTAGAGCTGTTTGAAAAGATTGTCTGTGAAGCGCATAAACAGAATATTTATGTGATTGGCTCCAATCATGATTTTTCCAAAACACCGGCAAAAGATGAAATGGTCAGTCGTTTGATGATGATAGAGCGCGAGGGCGCAGATATCGCAAAGCTTGCAGTAATGCCGAAAGACAGGGAGGATGTACTTGCCCTTTTAAATGCCTGTTCAATTGCATGCACCTGCATGGATATTCCTCTTATTGCAATATCTATGGGAAAGCTTGGAATGATTAGCCGCTTTTCAGGAGAGCTTCTTGGCTCCTGTATTACATTTGGTGCAGGTACGGCAACTTCAGCACCCGGACAGATAGCTGCGGGCAAACTGCGGGAAATACTTGAATTACTTTAAAATGAAACGTCTATCAAACACAAAATTAATAAAACAGAGAATTGACAAAATGGAGAATTTATTATGAATAAAAACATATTGCTGACAGGTTTTATGGGAACCGGAAAAACCACGATTTCTCATGAGCTGCATCGCATGGCCAGAATGGAAGAAATTGATTTGGATGCTTATATTGTAGAAAAAACAGGTTGTTCCATTAATGAAATCTTTGAAAAACAGGGGGAACAGTTTTTTCGAAATATGGAAACAGAAAGCCTGAAAGAAATTTTAAATAAAACAGGACTTATTCTTTCCTGTGGTGGTGGAACTGTACTGCGTACAGAAAATGTCGATTTGATGAAGCAGAATGGAAAAATAGTGCTGCTGACTGCCGAGCCACAGACGATTTATGAAAGAGTAAAGAATAATAATGAACGGCCTCTGTTAAATCAGAATATGAGCATTGAATATATAGCGGAGTTTTTGGAAAAACGAAAGAGTGCGTATTTTCAGGCAGCAGATATTATTATTCGCACAGATGGAAGAAATATAGCGGATATTTGTCAGGAAATTTTGAATAAAACGGGGAAGGCATTCGGGAAAATTTGATGTTTGTAAAAAAAATAGTTGAAAAAAAGTCAATAGTATTATAGAATAAACATATTGTTGTGCCGTTTCTGCAGACGGTACATAGTCTGGCAACTGATTTTTGACTGGTTGCATAATTTAAGGAGGATTTTTCAATGATTTCAGCAGGAGATTTTAGAAATGGTATAACAGTAGAAATAGAAGGAAATGTATACCAGATAATTGAGTTTCAACATGTAAAACCTGGCAAGGGTGCCGCTTTTGTAAGAACAAAGTTAAAAAATATTAAGAGCAGTGGCGTGGTAGAGAAAACCTTCCGTCCAACAGAGAAATTCCCGCAGGCACGTATTGACAGAGTGGATATGCAGTATTTATATTCAGATGGAGATTTATATCACTTTATGGATGTAAACACTTATGAGCAGATTGCATTGAATACAGATACCATAGGAGATGCCCTTAAATTTGTTAAGGAAAATGAAATGGTGAAGATTTGTTCTCATAATGGTGCCGTATTTGCTATTGAACCACCTCTGTTTGTAGAATTACAGATTACAGAAACTGAGCCGGGCTTTAAGGGAGATACCGCAACTGGAGCAACAAAGCCGGCAGTGGTTGAAACCGGAGCAACTGTTTATGTTCCATTATTTGTAGAGCAAAATGATACAATTAAGATTGATACAAGAACAGGCGAATATTTATCAAGAGTTTAATAGTTTTTAAGGATGGACTGTTTCGTCATAAAAGTGGCGGCAGTCCATTTTGTTAGTAACGAAAGCGTATTTATATTGCAGGATATTAACTGTATAGTATATAAAGGGAGACTGAACCGATGGAAAAATCAAAGCAGAAAAGAAATCTGGGCATAATTGAAACTGTTATTATGAGATTTATATCAACGATTTTGTTTTCAAGCCTGTTTGTACTTATGGATGATAAGCAGCGGTTTGTATCTATTCAGACTTTAAATAAATTTTCAGATTATCATTTTTTACTATGTTATATTATTATATTTAGCGGCATTACGGTTCTTGTAATGCTGGCAGATTATTTGAATACGAAAAATATGGATGCATTTTTTCTGATGACAGCTTCTTTTATCTATGGAACAAGCATCGCATTGAATACTACCGATATCTATTATATTTCCACAGCAGGACTTTTTGTGGTACTGGTATTCTGGTATATTGCCACAAGGCTTGGCTATACATATAAACATCTCAGACTGTCTGACAGAAAGCTTAAAATTATACTTGCAGTTTTTGTAATAATAAATTTTTTATATCTTCTGACTCTTTTACTGTTAAGGGTGTATCTGTTTAAATGTCCGACCTTTGATTTTGGAATTTTTGTACAGATGTTTCATTATATGAAAAATGGGCTTATTCCATATACCACCTGTGAAAGAGACATGCTGCTCTCACATTTTACAATTCATTTTTCGCCAATTTATTATTTTATTCTTCCGTTTTATATGGTATTTACTTCTCCATATACGCTGATAGTGGTTCAACTAATAGCTGTTTTGTCAGGAATTATTCCTGTATATCTGATGTGCAGAAATAAGAAAGCTTCCAATATCGTTACTCTGGCTCTGTGTCTGGCATATCTGCTTTATCCGACGCTGCGTGGAGGACTTTTCTTTGATTTTCATGAAAATAAATTTCTTGCACCGCTGGTTTTGTGGCTTTTGTACTTTTTTGAGCTGGAAAAATTCGGGAAAAAGAAACTGACGGGAATCATTGTCTTTACCCTTCTGATTCTTATGGTAAAGGAGGATGCGCCGATTTATACAGCATGTATCGGTCTTTTTCAGATATTCTATAAATCGGACAAAAGAGATAAAATTGCAGGATTTAGCGTAGCAGTTTTTTCGGTTATATACTTTTTTGTGGTTTTTCATTTTATGGGTATTTACGGAGATGCCGGAAGTGCCATTACTTCTTTTGGAAGATATGAAAATCTGATGGTTTCCGATTATGACGGAGTATTGAAGCTTGTTTTAAATATGCTGAAAAATCCTGCTTATGTGATAAAACAGCTTATGACCGCCGAAAAACTGGAATTTATTTTGTGGATGTTTTTACCGGTATTGTTTCTGCCTTTCCGTACCAGAAAAATATCATCCCTTATTCTTCTGATTCCACTGATAGTATTGAATCTTTTGTCCAATTATGGATATCAGCACAGCATTTATTATCAGTATGCCTATGCTTCCGGTGCATTGGTTCTTTATGCCGCTTTTCTGGAGTTATCCAAGATGAAGGGGATTCGGGGGCAGGCTTTTTCTGTATGTATTATTGTTATGTCGCTGTTGATGTCAATTTCGTGCATTTCTGACAGAACTGTTTATTATAATGATTATGTGAATTATCATGAAAAGGTAGATGAAGTTAGAGCGCTTTTGGAAAAAATACCAAAAGAGGCATCTGTCTCCTCAAGTACCTTTTATCTTCCTGTAATTGCAGAACGAAATGAAATTTACAGGCATAAAAATGAAGATGAAATGGATTATATTGTACTTACCTTATCCGGTTCTGAAAAAGATACAAATCTGAGGGAAGCAGATGAATATATGGAAAAAGGTTATCGGCTTTTTGGAATGGTAGAGGACAGAATTATTATATTGGAAAAAATTAATAAATAGCTTGACATTAATATAAATTTAACATATAATTAAAATACCTTAATAAAATATCAATAAAAACTTTTAGTGGAACAAACTAAAAGGAGATTCTGAATGAAAGAAAAAGATTTTTTCAGTGATATTAAAAGCGGTCTGCAAGGACTTATCGGAGAGGACTGCGTGGCAGAGCTTGTTCAGATAGATAAAAATAATGGAGTAAAGGCAGAAGGTATTATTGTTAAAGATGATAAAAATTATATTTCGCCGGTTATTTATCTGGATACTTATTATGAACAGTATAAAAAAGGAAAAGCAGAAAATGATATTATAAACGAAATTTATCAAATATATCAGAAATATTCCTGCGAAATAAATTTAGATTTGGATATAAAGATACAAGATTTAAATAATTATGAAAAAATTAAAAAGAAAGTAGCCTATAAGCTTATTAATTATGAAAAAAATGAGGAAATACTTCTGAATATACCCTATATACATTTTCTGGATTTGGCTATTGTTTTTTTCGTAATGGTTTCATGTCAAAAAGACAGCGGTATAAAAAATGCAGCATTCCCAATTCGTAAAGAACACTTAAAAACATGGGGAGTAGCGGTTGAAGATATTTACAGAGATGCTCTGTATAATACGCCGGATTTATTTCCTTTTGTAATCTCTCCCATGGGAAATCTGCTCGCAGAGCTAATCTGCAAAGAATTGAAAGGGGATATTTTTGAAGAAACAGACGGCGAACGTATGCAAAATGAGTTTGAAAGACTGCAAAAAGAATATGATTCAGGAGTATATGTGCTTACAAATACAAAAAATGTAAATGGCGCTTCCTGTATGCTGTACAAAAATGTAATAAAAGAGTTTGCAGAAAAAGAACATACGGATTTTTATATTATTCCAAGCAGTATTCATGAGGTTCTGTTGTTTCCGATAAGCGATAAAAGGGTTACAGCAGAAGATTTAAAGGGAATGGTGATTCAAGTAAACCGGACAGAGATAGATGAATATGAGATTTTATCTGACAATATTTATTACTATAATAGTGAAAATGATAGTATTACAATAGTTTTTTAATATTAAGGGGCTGCCATACTAAGAAACAACAGTTTAATCTTAGTGCAGCAGCCCTGTTCAGATTGAAAAATGCACACGGCGGGAATCGAACCCACAGTTCACCTTCCGGAGAGGCGCGTTTTATCCATTAAACTACGCGTGCGACACTGACTTATATACTATAACCTATTTTCAGAATAATTGCAAGTGTTTGTTGCAATTTTAAATAGAATCTGTTAGAATAAAAAGCAAATTATTTAACAGGAGGAAAAATATGAGTTATTTGAATCAGGAAAATAACAATGAAAATAAAGAAAATGATATAAAAATCAGCGAGGTCAGACATAGAACAGCCTCTTCAGAAAAAAATATTGTAAAAAATGCTTTTGGAAATAACCGGAGGGTGATTTTGTGCATTGCACTGGTTACGATTATTGTAATTATGCTTATTTTCAGCATTGTCAGCAATTTGAACAAAGCAGTGAAAAAATCTCCTGATGATGGAAAAAATGATACTATTGCACAGACAGAGGAAACCAGCTCTGAGGAAAATGCAGAAGAAACATCTGAGGAACAGCCAACAGAGCCACAGTTTACCCTGAAACCAGAAACAGAAGATTCAGAAATTGCAAGACTTGTTTCGGCTTTTTATCAGGCATACCTGATTAGCGGAGATATTAATGAAGTGAGCAATTATATTGACTCTTCAAGTAATTTTAATGTAAATAAGCTGTCAATCAATAAAAAATATATTGAAACTTTTTCTGATATTCAATGTTATAAATCAGATTTAGATACAGTGGACAAGAATTATGCAGTGGTAATCGTTACTTATAAAATAAAATTATATAATTATGATGAAATGCTGCCATCCATTGATATTCTGTTTTTGGTAGATGGAGATGCGGGATATAGAGTGCATAATCTTACAGTTGCAGATGAGTTTGAGAGACAGAAAGTGGAGAATGACCAGAACTTTCAGATTCTTGCAAAGAATGCAGCAGAAGAGCTGAATGCGCTGTTAGCAGCAAATAGCGAACTGAATGAGGTCTATAATTTATATTTACATCCAGAAACTTCGGCACAGGGAGAGTAGAAAACAGGATTTTGAAAGGAAAAAATGTCAAGAAAAATGTATGATAAATTTGATTTGGACAAGATAGATTTAAGTAAGGAGCCATCACAAGAGGAACCCGAAAGACAATACTATTTTATGGCAAAATGCCGGAAATGGGTTCGGGAGTTTGAACGGAAAAATGGTCATCGCCCATGCTTTTTTACTCAAACATTCGGCTGTCAGATGAATGCCAGAGATTCTGAAAAACTGGAAGGAATCCTTTCCATTATCGGATTTGCAAAAGCAGACAGTGAAGAAGCAGCGGACCTTGTTCTTTATAACACCTGTACAGTAAGGGAACATGCAAATCTGAAAGTGTATGGAAGACTGGGGTATTTAAAGACAATAAAAAAGAAAAATCCACATATGCTGATTGCTTTATGCGGCTGTATGATGCAGGAGGAAACTGTTGTTGAGAAAATAAAGAAAAGTTACCGCTTTGTGGACCTTGTTTTTGGGACTCATAACCTTTATAAATTTGCAGAGCTTCTTTACAATCGTATATCTTCCGGAAAAATAACAATTGACATCTGGCAGGATACGGATAAAATCGTAGAAGAGCTTCCAGCAGACAGAAAGTATTTCTTTAAGTCTGGTGTTAATATTATGTTTGGATGCAACAATTTTTGCAGTTATTGTATCGTTCCATATGTCAGGGGAAGGGAACGGAGCCGCGAACCGGAGCAGATTATCAGTGAAATCAGAAGGCTGGTTGAATCGGGCGTATCAGAAATTATGCTTTTGGGCCAGAATGTAAATTCCTATGGAAAGACTTTGAAAAATCCGATTACCTTTGCAGAGCTGCTTCTGGAAGTGGAAAAAATAGAGGGTTTGAAAAGAATCCGTTTTATGACTTCCCATCCAAAGGACTTATCAGATGAACTGATTCAGGTAATGAAGTCTTCAAAAAAAATATGCCACCAGCTTCATCTTCCGATGCAATCGGGAAGCAGCCGTATTTTAAAGGAAATGAACCGAAAATACACAAAGGAGAGTTATCTTGCTCTGGTACATAAAATCAGGGAAGCAATCCCTGATATTTCCTTAACTACGGATATTATTGTGGGATTTCCGGGAGAAACAGAGGAAGACTTTGCTGAAACTCTGGATGTAGTAAGAAAGGTCAGATTTGACAGCGCATTTACTTTTCTCTATTCCAAAAGAACCGGTACGCCCGCTGCCACTATGGACAATCAGGTACCGGAACAGATTGTAAAAGAACGATTTGACAGACTGTTAAAAGAAGTTCAGGAAATTGCCTCAGAGCAGATTCAAAGATTTGAAGGGCAGACTTTAGAGGTTCTTGCAGAGGAAAAAAATGAACAGTTAGACGGATATCTGACCGGAAGATTAAGCCATGGAATTGTTGTACATTTTGCAGGTGGAGAAGATTTAATTGGAAAGATTATCCCTGTAAAACTCACACAGGCAAGGGGATTTTATTATTATGGCATACAACCAATCGAAGACTGATTGTTTAGTTATACAGCCAGCAAAAATGCTGATTATCATAATTTAAAACCAGAAAGGAGACCTTAATATGGGATTTAAAAAAGATTTTGTATGGGGAGTATCTACTGCTGCCTATCAGATTGAAGGCGCTGCCTATGAAGGAAAAAAAGGATTAAACGTATGGGATATCTGCTGCAAGCAGTCCGGATTTGTAAGAGACGGTGATACCGGAGATATAGCCTGTGACCATTACCACAGATATAAAGAAGATGTGGCGATTATGAAAAAAATGGGCGTAAAGGCGTATCGTTTTTCCATTAGCTGGTCAAGAGTCATACCTGATGGAATCGGAGAAATAAACGAGGAAGGGCTTGATTTTTATGACAAGCTGGTAGATGAGCTTGTAAATGCAGGAATTGAGCCATATATTACCCTGTTTCACTGGGATTATCCGGTTGCTTTATTTCAAAGGGGAGGCTGGCTCAATCCTGACAGCCCTGACTGGTTTGCGGAATATACAAAGGTAATTGTAGAAAGACTTTCGGACAGAGTGACACACTGGATGACAATTAACGAACCACAGTGCTTTATCAATATCGGTCATTCCGATGGTACACATGCGCCGGGGCTTAAATTAAATCGTGGCTATGTTTTGCAGATTATGCATAATGCACTGCTGGCACATGGAAAATCTGTACAGACTATCAGGCAGTATTCCAAACAGCCATGTGAAATAGGATTTGCTCCTGTTGCCGAATGTGTGATTCCGGCAACAGAGTCCGAAGCTGATATAAACGCTGCTAAACGTGCAATGTTTGATGCTTCTTCTTATAATTGTATGTGGTCAAATGCTCTGTGGATGGACCCTGTCTACTTTGGTGCTTATCCGGAGGAAGCAGTGAAAGCGAATGAAGCATGGTGGCCAAAAATGAAACAGAATGATATGAAAACCATCTGTCAGCCACTTGATTTCTTTGGAATGAATTCCTATCAGGGCGGAACAGCAAAGGCTGGAACAAATAAAGAATATGAATTTGTAAAAAAGCCTGTGGGTTATCCGCATACAGATATGACATGGCCGATTACGCCTCAGATTCTTCATTATGGTCCAAAATTTTTTTATGAAAGATATAAGCTTCCGATTCTTGTAACAGAAAACGGAATGGCAAATCCGGATGTAATAAGTCTTGACGGAAAGGTACATGACCCTCAGAGAATTGATTTTCTAAACAGATATTTAAGAGAATACAAAAAGGCTGCCGATGAAGGTGCAGATTTAAAAGGTTATCTGCAATGGTCTTTGATGGATAATTTTGAATGGGCAGAAGGGTATAATCAGAGATTTGGACTGATTTATATTGATTATCCGACTGGAGAAAGGACAATGAAAGATTCCGCATACTGGTATGCAGAAGTGATAAAAGAGAATGGTGAAAACCTGTAAATAAATTATTGCAGTCGGCGCCTGTTGTAATCAGTGAAAATACTGACTGGCGCTGACTGATTGATAAAAAGAACGACGGAGGATGAAAATGGGACAGCTATCACCTATGATGCAGGAATATATGAATACAAAGGAACAATATAAGGATTGTATTCTTTTTTACAGACTGGGAGATTTTTATGAAATGTTTTTTGAGGATGCCATATTAGCATCAAAGGAGTTAGAACTTACCCTTACCGGAAAGGATTGTGGACTTGAGGAGCGTGCACCGATGTGTGGCGTTCCTCATCATGCTGTTGAAGTCTATTTAAACAGGCTGGTAGGTAAGGGATATAAAGTGGCAATCGGGGAACAGGTAGAGGACCCGAAAATGGCAAGAGGACTTGTAAAGCGTGAGGTGATTCGTGTAGTAACACCGGGAACAAATTTTAATGTATCAGCGCTTGACGAGTCCAAAAATAATTATCTGATGTGTATTGTCTATGTAGATGACATGTATGGAATATCTGTCTGTGATATTACCACTGGAGATTTCTATGTAACAGAGGTTAATTCCAAGCGAACGCTTCTGGATGAAATCAATAAATTTATGCCTTCTGAAATTATCTGCAATCAGGCATTTTCGGTAAGCGGTATTGATTTGGAGGATATAAAACAAAGGCTGAATATCTCTGTTTTTTCTCTGGATACATGGTATTTTGACGATGAAAATGCAAAGAAGGCTCTTTTGGAGCACTTTAAAATTCATCATCTTGACGGGCTTGGACTTGGAGATTTTGAAACGGGGAGCGTCAGTGCCGGAGCGCTTATGCAGTATCTGACCGAGACACAAAAAGATGCGCTTGTCCAGCTGACTACTATTACGCCTTATGTGACCGGAAAGTATATGATACTGGATACCTCTACAAGAAGAAATCTGGAGCTTGCAGAGACTCTTCGGGAAAAGAATAAAAAAGGTTCACTTCTTTGGATACTTGACAAGACAAAAACTGCAATGGGAGCAAGACTTCTGCGCTCTTTTCTTGAACAGCCTCTGATTGATAAAGCAGAGATTACAAAGAGGCAGGAAGCTGTACAGACGTTTGTGAATTCTGCAATTGAGCGGGAGGAGATACGAGAATATTTAAACCCTGTCTATGACCTTGAAAGAATTATCAGCCGCATTGCAAATAAAACAGCAAATCCAAGAGATTTAATTGCCTTTAAAAATTCCCTTTCCATGCTTCCTCATATAAAACGAATTTTGGACAGCTTTGAAAATCCCTTATTGAATAAAATTAATCAGGATATGGATGCGCTTTTGGATATTACAGAATTAATTGAACGGGCTGTTCTTGAAGAGCCTCCAACACAGATAAAAGAGGGAGGAATTATAAAAGAGGGCTATCATGAAGAAGTAGACAAGCTCAGACATGCAAAAACCGACGGAAAGGGATGGCTTGCTGACTTAGAGGCAAAGGAGAGAGAAAGAACAGGAGTAAAAACTTTAAAAATAAAGTTTAATAAAAATTTCGGGTATTGTATCGAAATTACAAATTCATATAAAAATTCCTTTCAGATGCCGGAGGATTATACGAGAAAGCAGACACTGACGAATGCAGAGCGCTATATTACGCCTGAGCTGAAAGAAATTGAAATGATGATTTTAGGCTCTGAGGATAAGCTGTATACATTGGAGTATAATCTTTTTTGCGAGGTCAGAGAAAAAATATCCGGGCATATTGCAAGAATCCAGAAAACAGCAAAGGCAGTTGCCGCGCTTGATGTTTTTGCCGCGCTTGCCTATGTGGCGGAGAAAAACAGATATGTAAAGCCGAAAATGAATGAAAAGGGAATTATTGATATTAAAGGCGGAAGGCATCCTGTTGTGGAGCAGATGATGGCGAATGATTTGTTTGTGTCGAATGATACCTATTTAAATAATGGACAGAACCGGATTACAATTATTACAGGTCCGAATATGGCTGGTAAATCCACTTATATGAGGCAGAGTGCTTTGATTGTTCTGATGGCACAGATAGGAAGCTTTGTTCCAGCAGACCATGCAAATATTGGAATCTGCGACAGAATTTTTACCAGAGTCGGGGCGTCTGACGACCTTGCCAGCGGGCAGAGTACATTTATGGTGGAAATGACAGAGGTAGCCAATATTTTGAGAAATGCTACTTCTAACAGTCTTGTTATTTTGGATGAAATCGGAAGGGGAACCAGCACTTTCGACGGACTGAGCATCGCATGGGCGGTAGTGGAATATATCAGTAATCCAAAGCTTTTAGGTGCAAAAACCCTGTTTGCGACGCATTATCATGAACTGACAGAGCTTGAGGGAATGATAAACGGAGTAAATAACTACTGTATTGCAGTAAAGGAGCAGGGAGACGATATTGTATTTTTAAGAAAAATTATAAAGGGCGGCGCTGATAAAAGCTATGGTATTCAGGTGGCGAAGCTTGCAGGCGTGCCGGATACAGTGATTGAGCGGGCAAAGGAAATCGTGGTACAGCTTATCGATGCAGATATTTCCAAAAGTGCAAGAGAAATTGCAGCACAGGGAATACACAGCAGAAAAAAACAGACAAAGCCGGATGAGCTTGAAATGTCACAGATGTCATTGTTTGATACGGTCAGAGATGAGGATATTGCAAATGAAATAAAAGAGCTTGACCTTGGAAATATGACACCGATTGATGCGTTGAATACCTTGTATAAGCTGCAGAATAAATTAAAAAACCGATGGACAATGCAATCAATCGAAGATTGATTGTCCAAATAATGCAACCAGCCGAAGGTTGATTGCTCAAGTAATTTAATGAACTCTTGCATTGCTTGTCTGATACTTCAAAAATCTGACATAATCAGTCCAAGGTTGGTTGATAAGCATTAATTATCGCAGAAAATAAAGAGGTGCAGTATGGCTATTCAGATTTTAGATGAAATTACAATTAATAAAATTGCCGCCGGTGAAGTAATTGACCGGCCGGCATCCGTAGTAAAGGAGCTTGTGGAAAACGCGATAGATGCATTGGCTACGGCTGTTACAGTAGAGATAAAGGATGGAGGAATTTCTTTTATTCGAATTACAGATAATGGAGGAGGAATTGAAAAGGCAGATATTAAAAATGCCTTTCTGCGCCATGCTACCAGCAAGATTAAGACAGCGGAAGATTTATTGTCTGTTTCTTCACTGGGTTTTCGTGGTGAGGCGCTTTCAAGTATTGCGTCTGTCTCGATGGTAGAGTTGATTTCCAAAACAAAATCGGGGCTTATGGGATGTAGATATGAGATAAAGGGCGGTACTGAAGGAGAAATTGAAGATGTAGGCGTGCCGGAGGGAACGACATTTGTTGTCCGCAATTTATTTTATAATACGCCGGCGAGAAAGAAATTTTTAAAGTCTTCTGTAACAGAGGCAGGATATATCAGCGATATTGTTCAGAAGATTGCACTTTCACATCCCGAAATCGGTATTCGATTTATTAATAATGGAAAACATATGTTGAATACCAGTGGAAACGGGAATTTAAAGGATGTGATTTATCAGATTTATGGAAGGGATATTACGGCAAATCTTTTGGAGATAAATGTTGTAAATTCCCTTTTTAAAGTACAGGGATATATTGGAAAACCGCTGATATCCAGAGGAAACAGGAATTTTGAAAATTATTTTATTAATGGAAGATATATTAAGAGCGGGATTATCAGCAAGGCAATCGAAGAAGGGTATAAAAATTTTATGATGCAGCATAAGTATCCTTTTACAGCACTTTTATTTCAGATAGAGCCGGAGTTTATTGATGTAAATGTACATCCGGCAAAGATGGAGATGAGATTTCAAAACGGTGAAAAGATTTACCCTGAAATTTTAAAAACAATCCGCGATACGCTGACGGGAAAGGATTTAGTTCCTGAAGTTAAGATAGAAGAGGGAGAAAGAAAGGAAAAAAACGAAAAAAAGAGGGAGCCGTTAAAAAAAGAGATAGAAAAATCGCCGGAGATTTTTGAGATACGAAGACGTGAGGAAATGAAATCGGCAGTATCACGAGAAGGACCAGATATAAACAGTCAGAACATAAATGGTAGAGATGTAAAGAATGCAGAGAGTATGACTGTTCAAAATGCAGATAATAAAAATAGAGAAAGTTCGACGGACCGGATTATAAAAGAGAAAGAAATAGCAGTCAATCCGTCTCTGGTTAGCGAAGAAACTGTCTATAATCAGAAAAATACTTCAAAAACAACAGAGAAGCCGGAGCAAATGACCTTATTTGATGATAAACTGTTATCAAAGGAAGCAAGACTGCGTCACAAAATTGTGGGACAGGTATTTGAAACTTACTGGATAGTGGAATATGGTGAAAAAATGTTTATTATCGACCAGCATGCGGCACATGAGAAGGTGTTGTTTGAGCGGACTATGTTGAAGTTAAAGACAAAAGAAAGTTTATCTCAGGAATTAAATCCGCCTATTATTTTAAATCTTTCGATTAGAGAAGCCGAGATGGTGAAGAAATATCAGAAAGAATTTTTAAGACTCGGTTATGAAATCGAAGGATTTGGTGGGAATGATTATGCTGTTCATTCAGTTCCGTTTGATTTATATTCTCTGGCAAGACAGGAGCTTTTAATGGAGATGATAGACCATTTGACAGATGAAAATGGAATCAGGGGGAGTTCTGACCTTATTATGGAAAAGATTGCTTCTATGTCCTGTAAGGCTGCGGTAAAGGGGAACAGCAGGTTATCTGCGGTAGAGGCGGACCGGCTGATTGATGAGCTTTTGACATTGGAAAATCCTTATAATTGCCCTCATGGTCGGCCTACCATTATTTCCATGAGCAAATATGAACTGGAAAAGAAATTTAAGCGTATTATTTGAAATAAAAAGGAAGTGTTGTATGAATCAGAAAATTCCTCTTATTATAATAACAGGTCCTACGGCAGTTGGAAAAACAGAATTGTCTGTAAGGCTGGCAAAGGAAATAGGCGGGGAAATTATTAGTGCAGATTCCATACAGGCCTACCAGTATATGGATATCGGTTCTGCAAAGGTAAGCGTGGAGGAAATGCAGGGGGTCAGACATTATTTGATTGACGAGTTTGACCCTGCGGAAAATTTTAATATTTTTGTTTTTCAGGAAAAGGCAAAAAAGTATGTAAAGGAGATTTATTCTCGCAATAAAGTACCGATTGTTGTCGGTGGTACCGGATTTTATATTCAGTCTCTTTTATATGACATTGATTTTACACAGGAAGAAAATGACCTGACATATCGAAAGGAACTGGAAACTCTGGCAGCAGAAAAGGGAAATCATTATTTACATGAAATGCTTGAATGTGTGGATTATAAAGCAGCACAGGATATTCATGAGAATAATGTAAAACGGGTAATACGGGCATTGGAATATTATCATCAGACAGGAGAAAAGATTTCGGTTCACAATGAAATACAGCGTGAAAAAAAATCTCCATTTGATTTTAAGTATTTTGTGCTGAATATGGAGCGAAATCTTTTGTACAAGAGAATTGAAAAAAGGGTAGATAATATGCTGGAACAGGGACTTGTAGATGAGGTGAAAATGCTTATGGAAATGGGATATCAGAGAAGTCTTGTTTCGATGCAGGGGATTGGGTATAAAGAAATATATGCGTTTCTGGAGGGGGAATTGTCTTATGAAGAGGCTGTTTTGGAATTGAAGAAAAATACAAGACATTTTGCAAAGAGACAGCTTACATGGTTTCGCAGGGAGAAGGAAGTGGAGTGGGTGAATTTTGAAGAATTCGGGATGGATAAGGACAGGATACTGGCATATTTGTTAGAGAAGAGCAGAAATATTCTTTTATCAAAATAGGGAATTAAGCCTGAAAAATGATATTTTGAAAGGAAGGCAGAAAATGAATACAGAATTATATAAATATTATGCAGAGCTTGGAATATCAAAGGAAGTGATTGATTATTCCAATGGTATATTAAAGGATTTAAAGGATAGATTTGATAAGATAGATGAGACTGCTGAATATAACCAGCTTAAAGTAATACGGGCAATGCAGAAAAATCAGGTAAGTGAAATGCATTTTGAGGGGTCGACAGGATATGGTTATACAGATGCAGGAAGAGATACATTGGAGGCAGTGTTTGCGGATGTGTTTCATATGGAGGATGCGCTTGTCAGGGCTCAGATTGCCTGTGGAACACATGCGCTTACTATTGCGCTGTTTGGAAATTTAAGGCCGGGAGATGAGATGATATCTATTTCTGGAAAGCCTTATGATACTTTAGAGGGAGTGATTGGAATACGGGAAACAAAAGGGTCTTTGGCAGAATATGGAGTTCGCTATAAACAGGTGGAGCTTTTAAGTGACGGCTCTTTTGATTTTGAGGGGATAAAAAATACGATTACAAATAAAACAAAGCTTGTGGAAATTCAACGGTCTAAAGGATATCTGCCAAGACCTTCTCTGGGAGTAAAGCAGATAGGGGAGGCGGTAAGATTTGTAAAGAGTATTCGAGAGGATATTATCGTAATGGTAGATAACTGTTATGGAGAATTTGTGGAAGAGTATGAGCCCTCTGATTTTGGAGCAGACCTTGTAGTTGGTTCACTGATTAAGAATCCGGGAGGCGGGCTGGCGCCCCTTGGGGGATATATTGCCGGAACAAAGGAATGTGTGGAAAATGCTTCCTATCGTCTTATGACACCGGGGCTTGGAAAGGAGGTAGGAGCATCTCTGAATGTAAACAGAAGCTTTTATCAGGGATTGTTTCTTGCACCTGTGGTGACAGCGGCAGCTTTGAAGGGGGCAGTGTTTGCGGCAAATGTGTATGAAAGGTTGGGGTTTAAGGTGGTGCCAAATGGAAGCGAGCCAAGGCATGATATTATTCAGGCGGTGGAATTTGGATTTCCGGAAGGTGTGATAAAGTTTTGTCAGGGAATACAGGCAGCAGCACCGGTGGACAGTCATGTAGTGCCGGAGCCGTGGGCAATGCCGGGGTATGATGCAGATGTGATAATGGCAGCAGGAGCGTTTATATCAGGAGCGTCGATTGAACTGAGCGCAGACGGGCCGATAAAGCCTCCCTATGCAGTGTATTTTCAGGGAGGACTTACATGGTATCATGCCAGATTTGGGATAATGAAGTCACTACAATATTTGATTGACGCAGGATATGTAAAGATAACTAATTCGTCAGATATATAAATGAGAAGGCAAAAGAGTTTAAATTGTAAAAAAATTATTACATTTTATATATATACTTTATTTTCCAAATATGATATGATAAAATATAATGACCTTAACGATGCTATAATATATATCAGACTTATACAGTATCGCCTGCCGGGAGAGTCAGGAAAGGTTATTTATATGGAAAGTAAAAAAAGAATAAAAGATATACCATCAGAGTCCAGACCGTATGAACGCTGTTTTTCCTGCGGTCCTCATGTTCTGACCGATGCGGAGCTTTTAGCCGTCATTATCAGAACCGGCGTGAGCGGTATACAATCTGTGGAGCTTGCAGAAAAAATTATACATTTGACACAAAATCAGGGGATTATGGGGCTTACAAATCTGTCAGCAAAGGAGCTTATAAGCATTAAAGGTGTGGGCATGGTAAAAGCTGTTCAAATTATGTGCATTGCAGAATTATCCAAACGAATCGCAATGGGGAAGCGCAAAGAAAAACTCAGTTTTACTGAACCACAGGCAGTTGCCGGTTATTTTATGGAGGAAATGCGCCATAAAGAAAAAGAGGAGCTGAAAGTTCTGATGCTTGACGCAAAATCAGGATTTATCGCTGAGAGTACTGTATCGACAGGCACTGTCAATTTTGCAGTAGCCTCTCCGCGTGAAATATTTTTAGAAGCCCTGAAATATAAGGCGGTGAATATTATTATCATGCATAATCATCCCAGTGGTGACCCTGCGCCAAGTCAGAATGATTTCCTGTGTACCAGAAAAATAAAAGAAGCCGGAGAATTGATTGGAATATCTTTGATTGACCATATAATTATTGGAGATAATAAATACATGAGTTTCAGCGAGAAAAACTTATTGTAGAAAAGATTTTAAGAACAGAAAGGAAGTCAGACATGGCACAGCACGTATACGGAATAGACTTGGGAACCAGCAATATTAAAATGTACAGTGGTTCCAGTGATAATATTTTAAATGAAAAGAATGTAATAGCAATCAAAAATAAAAATGATATATTCAGCTATGGCAATCAGGCATTTGATATGTATGAAAAGGCTCCATCCAACATCGCAGTATCATTTCCTGTTAAATTTGGCGTTATTGCGGATATTAAAAATATGGAAACATTGTTTAACTGCTTTTATAAAAAGCTAAACGGCGGAAAAAGCGTTACCGGCTCCGATTTTTGTATTGCGGTTCCGACCGACGTTACAGAAGTGGAAAAGAGAGCTTTTTATGATGTTATTCTCGATGCCAAGCTGAAAGCAAAAAATATTACCGTTGTAGAAAAACCGATTGCGGATGCCGTGGGCATGGGCATAGATGTACAGAGCCCGAACGGTCATATGGTAGTCGATATCGGAGCAGATACCACAGAGATATCTGTGATTTCTCTTGGAGGTATTGTATTGAGCAAGCTGATTAAGACAGGCGGGACCAAGTTTGATGAGGCAATTTGTGGAATTGTAAGGAAAAAATACAATCTGATTATTGGAAGCCGCTCTGCGGAGCAAATTAAAATGCAGCTTGCAGATGCAGTAGAGCCGGATGAAGACACAATAGCCATGACTTATGGCAGAAATATTCTTACAGGTCTTCCAAACGCAAGAGAAATATCAGCCTCTCTTATTCATGAAGCGATAAAGGAACTGCTTCATCAAATTATTGAGAATATCAAGCTGATTTTGGAAAGAACTCCACCAGAACTTACCGCTGATATCTATGCCAAAGGAATTTTCCTTACCGGCGGTTCTGCAAAGATTTTAAATATTGACAGATTAATTACAGAGGAAACAGGTCTGAAGGTAAATATGGCGGAAAATCCTTCCGAAACCGTGATTAGAGGAATTGCTTCTATTGTAATGACTCCTGAGCTTTCAGATTTGACTTATATACCACGTGAAAAGCAGTATGATTAATTAAATATTACCGGAGAGGATTTAAAACTTTGAGGAAACGTACAAAATTTACAATTCCAACTAAATATGTCCTTATTTTTCTGACTTTTGTGTGTACCTGTCTTATTATATTGTCTTTTGTAAGTGAGAGAATCGGTACCACTATGAAGGATACTATTGCACAGATAGTAATACCGGTGCAAAAGGGCATGAATCATGTCGGATTATGGCTGTCCGACAAATCCGATACCCTGAAAGAATATTCAAGGCTGCAGGAAGAAAACGAAGAACTAAAAGCAAAATTAGATGAAATGCAGGCTCAGAACAGTATTTTAATTCAACAGAAAAGTGAGCTGGATAAACTTCGTGAGTTGTACCAACTAGACGATATTTATTCAGATTATCCAAAAGTCGCGGCGCGTGTAATCAGCATGCAGCCGGATAACTGGTTCTCCGAATTTACTATTGATAAAGGCTCGCAGGACGGCATTACCATTGATATGAATGTTCTGGCAGGTGCTGGTCTTGTGGGAAGAGTTACTTATGTGGGAAAAAATTATTCTATTGTAACTACTATTATTAATGATGACAGCAATGTAAGCGCAAAGTCGGCATCAACTTCAGATAATTGTATTGTAAAAGGGGACCTTGAGCTTATGAATGAGGGGTATATTCAGGTATCAAATATTAACAGGGATGCGGGAATTAAAGACGGAGATATGCTTTTAACCTCATATATCAGCGATAAATACCTTCCAGGAATTCTGATAGGCTACATAACGAATATTACAGACGATGGAAACAAGCTTACAAAGTCGGGTTATCTTATGCCGGTAGTGGATTTTTCTCAGATAGAAGAGGTTCTGGTAATTACCCAGTTGAAAGAAACACTTGAGGAGGAAGAAACCGAAAGCGAAAAGCAATAATAAACAGAATAGAAAGGCGGTTTAGATGTTAAGAAATATAGTTACAATTTTTTATATTTTTCTATTATTTATAGTCCAGACCACTTTTAATAAAGCAATATCCATTGGCAATATTTCTCCCAATCTTATGATTATTCTGGTATGTTGTACCGGTTTTATACGGGGGAAAAAAGCAGGTATGCTGGTAGGAGTTATTTCGGGACTGTTGATTGATATTTTTTATGGATATTCGGGAATTATAGGAATGACAGGATTAATCTATATGTATATCGGATATGTCAATGGATTATTTAATGAAATCTTTTATACCGATGATATCTGTATTCCTGTTATTCTGACAATGATAAGCAACCTTATCTACAATTTTTTATATTATTGTATTACTTTTCTTTTGCGAGGACAACTTAATATTCCCGTATATTTCGAAACGATTATGTTTCCGGAAATGATTTATACAGGCTGTGTTACGGTATTTTTATTCCGGTTTATGAAGGTAGTCAGTATGCTTTTGGAAAAATATGAGAAAAGAGGTGAAGAGGAACTTGTTAAAGGAGATTTGGGAAATAATAATTAACTATACGATAAAATCGCGTACATTTTTCTTGTGTATTCTGTTTTTGATTATGTTTTCTGCATTGCTTTCAAGAGTATTTTATCTGCAGATTGCGACTGATTCAGACTCTTATGTATTGGAGATGAGCCAGAAAACAGAAAAAACGCGTTATTCTACCGCTACAAGAGGAAATATCTATGATGCGGACGGAAAGCTTCTTGCTTATAATAAAACTGCTTATTCTGTACAGATAGAAGATACAATTGAAAGTTCAAACTATAAAAACAGCCAGATGAATGAAATTATTTACAAGACGGTAAAAATCATAGAAAAAAACGGTGATTCGCTGATTGGAGATTTTCCTGTTGTATATTCAAATGGTTTATATACTTATTCAACATCGCTTTCTGAAAATACAAAAGCCCGCTTTCTGAAAAATATATTCGGAACGGAGACATTAGATACAAAAGAGAAAAAATTGTCTGAAACCACAGCCCAGCAGGCTGTGGAATATTTAAAGGGTAAAGATAAATATGAAATTGATACAGAACTTTATGGTGAGGAAATGGCATGGAAAATCGCCATGATACGATATGATTTGTCCCTAAATATGTTTCAGAAATATATTACCACCACAATTGCAAAGGATGTAAGTGAAAATACAGTCGCAGCTATTTATGAGAGCAAAAATGAAATACCGGGTGTTACAGTTGGTGAAGATACACAGAGGATTTATAATGACAGCTTTTATTTTTCGCATATTATCGGATATACCGGAAAAATCTCAGAAGAGCAGATGAATGATTTAAACAGTCAACTTGCAGACGATGATATTAAATATGAGCTGAATGATATTGTAGGAAAAGACGGCATAGAGGCAAGTTATGAACTGCAGCTTTCAGGAACCAAAGGCTATGAAAAAGTGCTGGTCAATAATATGGGACAGGTACAGTCTGTGATTGACGAAAAAAAATCTACTGCCGGAAATGATGTATATCTTACCATTCGTTCTGATTTGCAGATTGGTGTATATCATTTGATTGAACAGCATTTGGCAAAGATTTTGACACAAAATCTGGTAAACAGTCTGGTAGATGAAAATAATAATCCAAAGTGGAATATATCTATTTATGATGTTTATTTTCAAATTATTAATAATAATATTGTAAACTGCGATGAATTTAATCAGGCAGACGCCACTGAAAATGAAAAAAACATTTATAATACTATGAGCACAAAGAAAAGTTCTGTACTGCAAATTATAGAGGCACAGCTTTATAATGATGAAGCGGGGCCTTTAGCGGCAGAAAGCAAAGAAATGAACGAGTATTATACTTATATTTTCAATATGCTTTCAGACCCGTCCTATGGTATAAATTTAATACCCAGAGCAAATATTGACAGAGAAAGCGATACCTATAAAGAATGGATGAGAGATGGGCTGAGTCTTCGAAGCATGCTCTTATATTGTATTGATAATGATTTTGTGGATACAGGCAAGCTGAATGTTGATGAAACCTATATTGACAGAGATACTATTTATCATTCGCTGGTGGAATATATACGCTCTCATATCACAGATGATAAAAAATTTACAAAACTTGTTTACAAGTATCTGATTTATTCTGGCAGTATTTCCGGTGGTCAAATATGCAGGCTTTTGTATGACCAGAATGTTATTCCTTATGATGAAGGAACTTATTCAAGACTGATTAGCGGTTCTTATCCAGCATACGATTTTATGGTTACACAGATAAAAAATCTGACGATTACTCCTGCAATGCTGGCATTAAATCCATGTTCTGCCTCTGTAACTATTGTACAGCCGGGCACGTCAAATGTTCTGGCCATGGTTTCATATCCAAGCTATGACAATAATGTATTTTCAGGTTCAATTGATTCAAATTACTGGAATAAACTGAACGACGATGGTTCCAGTCCATTGTATGCAAGAGCTACCAGAATGAGAACTGCTCCCGGTTCTACTTTTAAGCCTCTTTCTGCTGTTGCAGGACTGGAGGAAGGTGTAATTTCGAGTGGAAGCGTAATAAACTGTACAGGTGCTTTTACAAGAATGGAGCCGCCTATGAACTGCTGGATTTCTCCGGGGGCTCATGGAGGTCTTGCAGTAGTAAGCGGAATAAAAAATTCATGCAATGTATTTTTTGGAGAAGTCAGCTATCGTCTTGGCACTATGTCGAATGGGGTTTATTCCGATGAAGAGGCACTGGAAAGAATGAAGAAATATGGGGAAATGTTCGGTTTTACTTCAACTTCCGGTGTGGAAGTAGAGGAGTCATCGCCTCAGTTCTCTGTCAGCAGCGGTATTGCTTCTGCTATTGGGCAGGGTTCTCACAACTTTACAGGTGTGCAGCTTGCAAGATATGTCAATACGATTGCATCAAATGGTGTAAATTATGAGCTGACACTGATTGATAAGGTAATGGATATAAATGGCACTGCACAGGAGAAGGCCGAAAAGTCTGTGGTCAAGCTCGATGTTTCATCTTCAAGTATAAATCTTGTACAGTCCGGAATGGCGGAAGCTGCCGCTTCATCAAGTTATGGAATGAACAGTCGTCTTGGTATGGCTGTTGCTGCCAAGACGGGAACTGCACAGGAAAATGAGAAAAAACCTGACCATGCGCTGATTGTTACCTATGCACCATTTGTTAATCCAGAGATTGCCATGAGTGTTGTTCTTCAAAATGGTTACACTTCATCAAATGCAATTGCTCTGGCAGATGATATCTATGATTTTTATTTTGGAAAGATAACTCTGGAGCAGATATTGGCAGGTAATTCAGATGGTCCGGCAAAACAGGCTTCGGAAGGTGCACAGTAAGTAGAACGATAAATGTTTTGAAAGGGAGATAACATGAAAAAAAATTCTTTAGTGATTAAAGGAAATAAATACGGTATTGTAATTGTTATGGATAAAGATACCTCTTTTGATGAAATCAAAACACGACTGGCAGAGAAGCTGATGGAATCTGCGAAGTTTTTCGGAAGTGGAACCATGGCAGTTTCCTTTGAGGGAAGGGAGCTTTCGAGTGATGAGCAGACACAGCTTTTAGATGTAATCAGTGAATCTTCAAATCTGAATATTGCCTGCGTGATTGATAACAGTGAGGGGCTTACAGAAGTTTTTAAAAAATCGGTTGAAAAAATCAAAGAAATGGTTGATAATGGAAGAGATACAATTGATGAATCAGAAATTCAGGAAATAGAAAAATCTGATGACGGTAATACCGGAAAGTTTTTCCGTGGAACTTTGCGCTCAGGACAGATTCTGGAAAGTGATACTTCCATAGTTATTATAGGAGACGTCAATCCGGGCGCAAAGGTATCTGCCGGGGGAAATGTGATTATTCTCGGTTCATTGAAGGGAAATGTTTCAGCCGGAATGAAAGGTGACAACAATGCCTTTGTTGTGGCGCTTGATATGGCTCCGGTGCAGATAAGAATCGGGGATATTATCGCAAGCTGTCCTGAAAAATCAAAACGGGCAAAACAGGAAACAAAGATTGCCTACCTTGATAACGGAAATATTTTTGTTGACCCGTTAAATAAAGAACTGATGAAAATTTTAAGATTTTAAAGGCAGGAAGCTGAAAGAAAAATATGAGAAAGGATTTTTAGGTGAAAAATGAGCGAAGTAATAGTGATTACATCAGGAAAAGGCGGAGTTGGCAAAACTACCACCTCCGCAAATCTGGGTACAGGACTTGCAAAATTAAATAAGAAGGTTGTATTGATTGATACAGATATCGGTCTTAGAAATCTTGATGTTGTAATGGGACTGGAAAACAGAATAGTATATAATCTTGTGGATGTAATAGAGGGAAGTTGCAGAGCAAAGCAGGCGCTTATCAGAGATAAGCGCTATGAAAATCTGTATCTCCTGCCTTCCGCACAGACCAGAGATAAAACAAGCGTTTCTCCGGAAGAGATGAAAGCACTGACAGATGACTTTCGAAAAGAATTTGATTACATAATTCTTGACTGTCCTGCGGGAATAGAACAGGGGTTTAAGAATGCCATTGCCGGAGCAGACAGGGCTCTTGTAGTGACAACTCCGGAAGTGTCTGCTATTCGCGATGCAGACAGGATTATCGGGCTTTTAGAGGCAAATGAAATCAAGAAAACAGATTTGATTGTCAATAGAATTCGTATGGATATGGTAAAAAAGGGAGAGATGATGTCGTTGGATGATGTGCTTGATATTCTGGCAGTAAATCTTATCGGCGCAGTTCCAGATGATGAAAATATTGTTATTTCTACCAATCAGGGTGAACCTTTAGTGGGCAGCAATACGCCGGCAGGACAGGCATATATGAATATCTGCAATCGTGTTCTGGGAGAAGAGGTTCCGCTTCTTGATTTAAGTGGAGGAAATGGATTCTTTTCAAAACTTGCCAATATCTTTAAAAAGAGCTAGTAAAAGGGGGAAATGCAATGAACGTATTTGATATTTTTAAGAAAAAATCGTCTGGAGATATCGCCAAAAAAAGACTTCAGCTTTTGCTGGTTTCCGACAGAGCAAACTGTTCGCCGGAAATTATGGAGTTGATTAAAAATGATATTATCAAGGTAATCGCCAAATATATGGAGATTGATACTGATGGACTTGATATTCAGATTACTCAGACAGACTCAGACGGAAATAATGGGAGTGTTCCTGCTTTAATTGCAAATATTCCGATTAAAGAATTGAAACATGGAAAATAATTTTATATGGAAAAATTTTCATGTAGAAACTATTTATATAAAAATAATTTCTGAGGAACATATTCTATAAGGAAAGTATTCTACGGGAAAAATATTCTACGAGGAAGATTATGATTCGATTTTATAAAAAAATATTAGCAAAATTGAAGACATACCAGTACAGGCATTTGAATGTAAGGCTGATTATTTTTATTACAGCTTTGTCTATTCTCGGATTTAATGTAGTGTCCAGTGCCATAGATAATGACCCTAGTTATGTACAAAAGCAGTTGATAGGTATTATTGGGGGGAGCTTAGTAATGCTTATCGTGATGTTTATTGATTACCGCTTTGTGCTGAAATTTGCATGGCTGATTTATATTTTTAATGTATTTATGCTTTTAGCAGTACGTTTTTTAGGCGAAGAGCACAAGGGTGCAGCAAGATGGATTAAGGTCGCTGGTATTCAGATTCAGCCTTCGGAACTTTCAAAAATATTTATTATCTTGTTCTTTGCATACCTTTTTAATAAATACAATAAAGATAAATTAAACAATTTTAAAATGCTTTCACTTACAGTGATAACATTTGCAGTTCCACTTTTTTTAATATACAAGCAGCCGGATTTATCAACCAGTGTCGCTATCGTACTGGTATTTGCAGCTATGATTTATATAGCAGGACTAAGTTATAAGGTTATTTTCAGTGTTTTTGCACTTATGATTCCCACAGCCATAGTTCTTGTTTATCTTCTTATGCAGCCGGACCAGAAGATACTGGAGGAATATCAGTATAACAGACTTGTCGGATTTTATGATGAGGATAATGAGCAGGCTCAAAGAATCAGCTATCAGCAGGATAACGCAGTTCTTGCCATCGGCTCCGGAGGCTTGTGGGGAAAGGGACTGGGAAATGACAGCCCAAACAGCGTAAAAAATGGAAATCTGATTCCTGAACCACAGACAGACTTTATTTTTGCTGTGGTGGGAGAAGAGCTTGGATTTGTCGGAACTGCCAGTATAATTATACTGCTTGCACTGGTTACTTTTGAATGTGTCTATGTCGGCGCACATGCCGCTGATATGGCAGGAAAGATTATATGCAGCGGTATGGCAATGATTATTGCTGTTCAGACATTTATTAACATAGCAGTAGTTACAAAAATGATGCCAAATACAGGACTGACGCTTCCATTTGTAAGTTACGGGCTAAGTTCATTATTAAGCTTATATCTGGGTATGGGCTTTGTATTGAATGTAGGATTACAGAGAAGAAAAATACAATAGGAGGATAATTATGAACGTTGGATTAATTGCACACGATTCTAAGAAAAAATTGATGCAGAATTTCTGCGTTGCATATCGGGGAATACTCAGTCATCATGAATTATATGCGACAGCTACGACAGGGCGGCTGATAGAAGAAGTTACAAACTTAAATGTTCATAAATTCCTCGCAGGTCATTTGGGAGGCGAGCATCAATTTGGGGCGCAGATAGAGAATAATCAGATGGATTTGGTGATTTTTCTCAGGGACCCTCTTACTTCAAAATCCCATGAACCGGATATCCACAATATTTTTAAACTGTGTGATATTAATAATATTCCTCTTGCTACAAATCTTGCTACTGCCGAGCTTTTAATTAAAGCATTGGACAGAGGAGATTTGGAATGGAGAGAGTTTTATCGCTGATAGTTGTTCAATTAAGAAAAAGAGGCGCCAGAGGCGCCTTTTTCTACTAGCCGTTTAATGCATTTGTTACACGGCCGTACAGACTGACAAGATATAATCCGCACAGTCCAATAACAGCATAAATAACACGGGAGATAATTGTCATATTGCCGAAAATCATATTTACAAGGTCAATTTTAAAGAATCCTACCAGCCCCCAGTTAATTGCTCCAATAATCGCAATAGTAAGAATCGTATAATCCAATCCTTTTGTATTCATAATTGTTCATCCTTTCTATAATGAATTTATATTTATATTTTTCCATAATTGCCTGTATTTATTCTGTAAAATTTTGATTGTTTTTCAGATTTTTAAATTTTATGGACACAGCTTTTATTTTAGTGTATACTAATAATATCCCTTATAGAATAATATCCCTTATAGAATAATATTTTTTGTAGAAATGTTTCTTGTATAAAATATTTCCATTAGTATATTATAATGGAAATAATTGGAGGCTTAAAACTGTGGCTGATATTAATAAAAAGAAAAAAAAGAAGAAAAAAGTAATTAAATATCGAAGACCTATTTCAATTAACATAGGATTTCTTGTTTTTCTGGTTGTTTTTGCTTATATTCTTATCTATATGGTTATGTATTTTACCCGTGTCAGAGTATCTATTTACGAGGTAGTATATGGAAAAAATGCAGATTTGACAAACAAGACATATAATGGACTGCTTTTGCGGAGTGAAAATGTTGTTTCCACAGATACAGCGGGATATCTGAATTATTATGTAAAATCAGGAGAACGGGCATCCGTAGGAACCACTGTCTGTACAATTGATGAAAATGGACAGATACAAAAGTATCTGAAAGATAATGAACAGGAGATGGATTTGACAGCAAATGATTATGAGATTTTGCGGCAGTACATATCAGATTTTACGACAGAGTATTCAGATGTTGAGTTTTCAAAGACCTATCACTTTAAAATAGACTTATCCTCAAAATTGCTGGAATGTGCCAATATGAATATTATTAATGAAAAATTGTCAGAATTAAGTGCAGATGGAAATTATAATTATGTGATAAGTAAATCTTCAATGGCAGGAATTGTGGAATATTATTCTGATGGATATGAGGGCAAACAGATAAGTGAAATTTCGGCAGATGATTTTAATTCTGATAGTTATAAAAGAAAGTCTGTTGCACCAAATGACCTGTTAGAGCAGGGAAGTCCCATTTATAAAATTATCAGTGAAGAGGAGTGGAATGTTCTGCTGTTATTGTCAGAGGAGGAAGCAAAACAACGGCAGGAGGACACAAGAATCAAAATTCGCTTTGCAAAAGATGGAACTACAACAGTGGGAGATTTTAAAGTGATAAATCAGAATAACTGCTATATTGGTGTAGTGACACTGGACAAGTATATGATAAAATATGCCTCAGAGCGTTATGCCTGTCTC
>CAJTOU010000001.1:68147-108317 GCA_910577835.1 uncultured Lachnospiraceae bacterium
CGTTATGCTACAATTCAGATTGTGGAGGATGAGACGGAAGGTCTTAAAATTCCAAAAACATCTGTTGTCACTAAGGATTTCTTTCTGGTTCCAAAGGATTTTGCCTCAAAGGGAGGGGATTCGGATGAAACCGGATATTATAAAAGGGTATATGATGAAGATAATAACATGACTGTCAAATTTATTGCGCCTGAGATTTATTATTCAGATGAACAATATTATTATATTGACAATGAGGATTTTGAAAAGGGTGATGTAATTATTAAAAATGATTCTTCCGAAACCTTTACCATAGGGCAGACAAGTTCTTTGGAGGGTGTATATAATGTCAATAGTGGATATTGTGTGTTTCGGAGGATTGAAAGACTTGCGGAAAGTGGAGACTATTTTCTTGTAGATATCAATACATCTTATGGATTGAAGGTGTATGACCATATTGTGATTGACGGAAGTATGGTGACAGAAAATGAAGTAGTATTTCGTTAAAAATATAAAAAGCAGAAGGAGAGAATTATGCTGATTGAAAATTATAAATCTGTTTTGAATGAAGTAATGTACTCCTGTGAAAAAGCCGGAAGAAATGAAAATGAAGTGACATTAATTGCAGTAAGCAAAACAAAGCCGGTTTGTGATATTGAAGAACTGTACAGATATGGGGTAAGAGAATTCGGTGAAAACAAGGTTCAGGAGCTGTGTGATAAATATGAAAAGCTGCCAAAGGATATTAAATGGCATATGATAGGACATCTGCAAAGAAACAAGGTGAAATATCTGATTGATAAGGTAGAGATGATTCATTCGGTAGACTCTGTAAGACTTGCAAAAACGATTGAGGAGGAGGCTGCAAAAAAACAATTAACAATAAATATTCTGATTGAGGTAAATGTGGCAGAGGAAGAGAGCAAGTTTGGCCTGAAATATGAAGAAACACTGAATATGATAAAGGAAATTTCTGACTTTGCACATATACAAATTCGGGGACTTATGACAATTGCTCCGTTTACAAAAACAGAGGAGGATAACAGAATTTATTTTAAAAAATTAAAAAAATTAGCTGTTGACATTGACAGCAAAAACATTCATAATGTAAGTATGGATTTTTTGTCAATGGGAATGACAGGAGATTATCATACTGCCATAGAGGAGGGAGCCACTCATGTGCGTGTTGGCACTGCAATCTTTGGGGAAAGAAATTATAATCTTTAAGGAGATAAAAAGATGAGCAAATTCGGAGATAAATTTTTAGATATGTTCCAATTGAATAATGACGATTATGATGAAGATTATGACGAAGATTATGATGAAGATTACGAGGAGGACGGTAGAAGGAGTTATAAGAGAAAGTCCAGAGCAGAAGATTATGACGAGGAAGAGGACAGGCGTACACGCGACAAGGCTTCAAAAAGTAAAAGCAATTCAAAGGTAGTTCCAATGAGAACGGGAAGGAGTGGCATGGAAGTCTGTGTTATTAAACCTACAAGCGTGGAAGAATCAAGAGAGGTAACAGATACTCTGTTAAGTGGGAGAGCTGTTATTTTAAATCTTGAAGGACTGCATGTGGAGATTGCTCAAAGAATCGTAGATTTTACCTCCGGTTCCTGTTATGCTGTTAACGGAAATCTACAAAAGGTTTCAAATTACATATTTATTATTACACCTGAAAATGTTGATATTTCAGGTGATTTCCAGGACTTGCTTACAAGCGGCGGATTTGACGTGGCTTCATTTAATAAATAAATTTCTTAGTCATTGGTATACAGAAAGATATATCAGTGACTATCTTTTATTAGGTAATCAATATAATCAGTCAAAAACTGTATTATTTTTAACTATGTTATTTAAAAGAGAGGAATAGAATATGTCTGAAAGATTGGCAGTTCATGAAAATCATAATATTATTTATGAGATTGTGATAGAAAAGGACTTTGAAAATCTAAAATCCGAGTTAAATAAGCTGAAGGTTTCAGAAAGAAAGCTTTGTATTGTGACAGAAACAACGGTTGGAGCCATTTATACCAGAGAAATAAAAAAGATATTGGAAGAATGTGCAAAAGAAACCTTTGTATTTACCTTTGAGGCAGGAGAAAAAAATAAAAATCTGTATACAATAAAGGATTTGTATACATTTTTGATAGAAAAACACTTTGACCGCAGGGATATGTTAGTGGCACTTGGCGGAGGCGTAACAGGAGATATGACCGGATACTGTGCGGCTACTTATCTGAGAGGAATTGATTTTATACAAATTCCAACTTCGCTTCTTGCGCAGGTAGACAGCAGTGTAGGTGGAAAAACCGGCGTGGATTTTGACGGGTATAAAAATATGGTTGGAGCTTTTTATCAGCCAAAACTAGTTTATATTGCAACTGACACTTTAAAGACGCTGACAAAAAGAGAATTTCTGTCAGGAATGGGTGAAGTAATAAAATACGGAATTATAAAGGATAAGGAATTTTTTTATTATCTAAAAAAACATGCAGACGAAATTAAAAATTACGAAGAACAGGCGTTGTCTTATATTATAAAAGTAAGCTGTGATACCAAACGAAAAGTAGTTGAAAGTGATTTTAAGGAGCAGGGAGAGCGTGCGCTTTTAAATTTTGGACATACACTTGGTCATGCAATTGAAAAATATTTATATATGGATATGCTGCATGGAGAATGTGTTTCTGTGGGAATGGCAGGAGCAGCTTTTCTTTCATATGATAAAGGATATCTTTCAGAGCATGCGAAAAAAGAAATCATAGATTTGCTGACACTTTATGAGCTTCCTGTTTCTGAGAGCAGAATTTATGTTGAAAAAGTGCTTGCGGCAACAGGCAGCGATAAGAAAATGGAAGGTGGAAAAATAAAATTTATTGTGATAGATGAAATTGGCCACTCCTTTATTGACAAGTCGGTAAGTCTGTCTGAGATGGAATCGGCATTGTATTATATAACAGAAAATCGTATGGAGATTTGAGGAAGGGGAATTTCATGATAAATTATGCTGACTCAGAGATTGAAAAGTCCATACCTAAGATAACCGCAAAAAGAATACTTGGAAAAGGGATAATATATGCCGTTCTGATTTTTATACTTTTTGGAATTGACCAGTATACGAAGCGGCTTGCTGTAATACATTTAAAGGACGGAAAAGATTTTGTACTTATAAAAAATATACTTTCTTTTTCCTATCTGGAAAATACAGGGGCTGCATGGGGTGTATTATCAGGAAAAATCACGCTGTTCGCAGTTTTTACCTGTATTCTGATTGTATTGATAATACTGATTATACTTCGGTTAGAGCGTATGGCCGGCGTAAAATATCGCATGCTTCAGCTCGATATGGCAGTTCTTCTGGCCGGCGCTGTTGGAAATCTGGCGGACAGGTTGATAAATGGCTATGTAGTAGATTTTATCAAAACAGATTTTATTAATTTTCCTGTGTTTAATGTCGCAGACTGTTATGTCACTCTGTCAATGATAATACTGATTATATTTTTATTATTTTTTATGAAAGAAGATGAATTAGATAATATTTTTTATTTAAAAAGAAAAAAATGAAACTGAAAAAGGTGGAGAAGATGCAGACAAATACTTTTTTAATTAATGAAGAAAACAGCCAGCAGAGAATAGATATATATCTGACAGAGCAGTTTCCCGATTTTAGCAGGGCGAGAATCCAAAAACTTTTAGATAAAGGAGAAGTTACTGTAAATGAAAAGGTAGTTAAGGCAAACCATAGATTAAAGGTAAATGATGAAATAATAATCAATATACCGGATGCCGAGCCGGTAGATATCAAGCCGGAGAATATTCCGCTGGATATTTATTATGAAGACGATGTTGTTCTTGTGGTAAATAAACCAAAGGAAATGGTGGTACATCCGGCTCTGGGACATCACTCAGGGACTCTTGTAAATGCTCTTTTATATCATTGTCAGGGAAATCTTTCTGGTATTAACGGAGAGCTGAGACCCGGAATTGTTCATAGAATAGACAAAAATACAACGGGATTGCTGGTAGTGTGTAAAACGGATTCAGCACATAATTATATTTCAAGTCAATTAAAAAGTCATAATATTAACAGAAAATATCATGCGATTGTGCATAATGTGCTGACAGAGGATGAGGGTACAATTAATATGCCAATTGGAAGAGATGTGAAAGACCGAAAAAAGATGGCTGTAAATTTTGAAAATGGAAAGGATGCCATAACTCATTATAAGGTTTTAAAAAGGTTCCAGAATTTTACCTATATTGAATGCAGGTTAGAAACCGGACGTACTCATCAGATTAGAGTTCATATGTCACAAATTGGACATCCGGTTCTTGGTGATGATGTTTATGGACCGAAAAATTGTCCATATCATCTGACCGGCCAGACGCTTCATGCTAAAAAATTGGGATTTTTACATCCATCAACAAAGAAATATATGGAATTTGATTCTAATCTTCCAGAATATTTTGAAAGATTATTAAATATATTGTCTTAAGGAAAGGAGAAGCATTATGCGAGATAAAATAGTAATAACAATAGGAAGACAATTTGGAAGCGGTGGGAGAGAAGTGGGAAGGCTGGTTGCAGAAAAACTTGGCATTTCCTTTTATGATAAAGAGCTTATTTCAGTAGCTGCAAAAGAAAGCGGATTATGTGAACAGATTTTTGAAACACACGATGAAAAACCCACCAGCAGCTTTTTGTATTCACTTGTAATGGATACATATTCTCTTGGATTTGGCGGAAGCGGATATAATATGGATGTTCCGGTTGGACAGAAAGTATTTCTGGCACAATTTGACGCAATAAAAAAAATAGCAGAGAAGGAGTCCTGTGTAATTGTTGGTCGATGTGCAGACTATGCACTGGAAGACTGTAAAAATGTATTTCATGTATTTATTCATGCTGACAGACAGGATAGAATTAATCGTGTGATGAAGCGCGATGATATTAAGAAAGAATCCGATGCATGGGATACAATTGTAAAATCAGATAAACGGAGAGCAAATTATTATAATTATTATTCCAGCAAAAAGTGGGGCGAGGCCAAGACATATGACTTATGTATAAACAGTACGCTGCTTGGAATCGAAAACTGTGCAGAAGTGATTATTGATATGGCAGACAGAGCTTATCATTTTAGATAGACAGACTAATATATTAAGTAAATAGATTGAAAATAAATTATAGACTCTTTATCTATATTTACTATAATTTATATCAAAAAATTAATACAGAAAAATCATTAATAAAAAAGATTGATAACAAATAATTATTATTTTGATTTATTATTTATATTATCAATCTTTTTGTATTGATAATTTAATGATAAATATTTTTGATATTATAACTATTAAATAATTATTAGATGAGTATTTGGTTTATCTGTTATTTAAATTCTATATTTTTATATTATTTAAAGTCAATATTTCCTGCCCGTTTTTTATTTTCCTCTGTCTGTGCCGCATAATGTTTTGCAGTAGTATTAATATTAGAATGTCCAAGAACGTCTGCTACAAGTCGGATATCATTTGTTTTCTGATATAATGTGGTGCCGTAGGTTGCTCGACATTTATGAGGGCTGAATTTTTTACCCAAAAGAATCAGAGTATATTTTTCTACCAGATTTTCCATGGCATCCACACTGAGCCGCCGATATTTGCGGCTTAAAAACAGAGCCTCCTTATCTTTTTCAGGAGTATTGTCAGACAGATATTGTTTGCGTTCATTATCTATGTAATTTTTCAATTTTAAGGAAACTTCATCATTAAAGTATACAATATCATAAAAACCACCTTTGCGCTTAATATTAATACTTTTGTTCTCAAAATCAACATCTTTGATATCAAGTCCCTCACATTCAGAAATACGAATCCCAGTCCCTAACAAAAGCCATATTATGGCATTGTCACGAAAGTAATCCTTTTTTAAAAATGCTTTCTGCCTTTTGGGAATAGAGGGGTTTGTTAAAATAGTTTCCATACCGGACAGAAGACGTTCCACTTCATTATTTTCACCATCATTGCTTAATTTCTTTATTATTTTTGGACTTTTTACCTTTGGCATTTCCACGTTTTTAGCTATATTTGCCGAAATATATTTTTTTCTTACCATATAATCGAAAAGCCCACGTATTGGAGCCATTTTTCGAGCAATTGCCTTATTGTCATTTTTACTGACTTTTTTGTCGACAGATTCATGAAACCTCAAATAGCGCTGAAAATCCATAATATCTTCCTCAGTAAGTTCGGCAAGAAAATCTGCCGGAATTTCTTTTATAGAGGAATTTTTCAAAACAGGATTTTGTTCCGCAAAAAATTGAAAAAATACCTGAAGGTCATAGGCATACGCTGTTAAGGTGCTGTATTTTACAACAAGCTCCCGATTCTGTAAATATGCGGAAGCATACTTGGGTAAATTTCTGCAAAGCTCTCGAAATTTTGCTATTTGTTTATTTTCTTTATCCTGATAAAATTGGCTTTCATTTCGCATAAAATTCTCCTTTAAATCATTTAATTTTAAAAATGTATTAAATTTATAAATATAAATTTTTTTCGGTTTTTCTCCTGGTATTTATCGGTTAAATTGACATTTAACCGATAAATAGATATATCCAAATTTCCACTCCTCTTTCGCAGTTTTTCGACAACATTTCTTGCTTATGGATATACAACTGATTTTAAATTTGTTATCATTTAAATACATTTTTTGAATTATATCATTTCGCCAAAATAAAAGCAACCAGATTTCTTCTATCACTGCACTTATCCATTTCATCACTTCTCTCTAAAATTCCCCATTTTTCCCCAAAAACATATTTACATTTCTTCAATTTTTCTATATAATTAACCCTGTACTTAATTCCAGAAAGGATTCCCTAACTAATGAAACTACAACAATTGCTTTCCTACACAAGACGTGCTATCGACGACTATCACATGATTCACCCCAACGACACCATTGCCATCGGCATTTCCGGCGGTAAAGACAGTCTCGCCCTTCTTTACGCCCTTCATTCTCTGCAACGTTTTTACCCCATAAAATTCAATCTAAAAGCCATCACTGTTGACTTGGGGCTTGGCATTCAAAATTTAAACGAAATTCAAAATCTATGTACATCTATGAATATTGAATATCATGTAGTAAAAACAGAGATTGGAGACATCATTTTTCATGACCGCAAAGAATCCAATCCCTGTTCTCTTTGCGCCAAAATGCGCAAAGGTGCTCTAAATGAAACAGCCCTGAAAATAAACTGCAACAAAATTGCATATGCCCACCACCGCGACGATGTAATTGAAACCATGTTTCTCTCCCTGATTTACGAGGGTCGTTTCCACACTTTTTCTCCCAATACCTACCTTGACCGCACTGGTCTATACGTCATCCGTCCTATGATTTATGTCAACGAATGTGACATCATAGGTTTCCAAAACAAATATGCCCTTCCTGTTGCGAAAAATCCATGTCCTGCTGATGGAAACACCAAAAGACAATATGTAAAAAATCTTTTGATTCAGCTAAATCATGAAAATCCCGGCGTAAAAGACCGCATATTTCATGCTATTACTTCTGGAGCCATAGAAAGCTGGAAGCTCAATGCTTCTGAAACGAATAATATGGAACAGTCAGATAATTTCCAGTTGTAATCCGATTGCTTTCTATATTATTAATAAATTTTACCTCCCGAATATAATCAGCCGTTGATTCATAATCATCAGACATATACTCTTCTGCAATCGACCAAAGAGTATCGCCCGACTGTATTTCAATCGACTTAAAATATTTATATTTGGGAGCAGCTCCTCCATCCACCTTTACAGATACAAACAAAATCAACAGCAAAAGCACCGAACTGAAGGTCAGCAGCAAAATAATGCATTTATTCCTTAAATAATCAATCATATCAATTTTACATAAGCGGTTTCTTATCATAATGTATTCCTCCTGTGAAATAAAATTTTTAATTTTTTTGTATAAATTCAGTGAATACTCTCAATCCTCCTCAGTTATCAACCCTTAACTGGTTGCATATGATATCATGATTTTAAGGCCTTAAATCATTCTATGGAATAAATTATAATCTCCAAACTAAAGTTTGTCAACGGGAACAGTGAACAAACTTTCACAAACAAGCGTTTGCAATTTTAAAAATTATATGTTATAATGTTATTAAACGAAGCAAAGCGTAGTTTAATGACCTGCGCACACATCAGTGTGCTTCATTATGGTATAATAAATACAGCACTAAAAAATTAATTATATTAAGGAGTGAAATACTATGTCAAACGAAAAATTATCAGCAAAACAGGAAGAAATACTTGATTTTATTAAACAGGAAATTCTTACAAAGGGATATCCGCCTTCAGTGAGAGAGATAGGTGAAGCCGTAAATTTGAAATCCACTTCTTCTGTTCATGCTCATCTTGAATCACTGGAGAAAAAAGGATATATCAGAAAAGACCCTACCAAGCCGAGAACCATTGAAGTTGTTGACGACAGTTTTAACCTTTTAAGAAGCGAGGTTATCAGTCTGCCGATTATCGGAAAGGTGGCTGCCGGTATGCCTTTGTTTGCGGAAGAAAATATTACAGGATACTTCCCGATTGCCGCAGAATTTATTCATAAAGGTAAATTTTTTGTACTTGCGGTACAGGGAAACAGCATGATGAACATCGGTATTTATGATGGCGATTATATTATTGTAGAAAGCAAAAATACTGCTAACAATGGTGAAGTTGTTGTTGCACTCGTTGAGGACGACAACTCAATGGAGCCTTCCGCTACGGTAAAAACTTTTTACAGAGAAGATGACTACATTCGTCTCCAGCCGGAAAACGATACGATGGAGCCGATTATTGTAAATGATTGCGAAATTATCGGAAAAGTAATAGGCGTATACCGTTCTATGGAGTAAATTTAACAATAACAGTTTTTTAAGCAACAGTGATTACATTCAGTATAATAAAAGATGAAGTGTTGTAAAAACGATTCAAACTATAAAGATATAGATACAAACTATGTTTTCTATCTCTACTTTGTAGCTGAAATTATTTTGCAACACTCCATTTTTTCTGCTTTATTCTCTTTATTCGTTTAATAGAAACTCTTATAACCGCAATATTCTATTTCAATATTTTGCATTTTAAATATTCTCAATTTCAACACTTTTTCCATCCCGCCAGATTCTTTCCAAATCATAAAATAATCTATCTTCATGATTGAAAATATGCACAATAATATCATTAAAATCCAGCAATATCCAATTTCCAGAATGATATCCTTCTGTCTGTCTTGGCTGCACTCCATTTTCGGCAAGTTTTTCACATACATTGTCAGCCATTGCCTGCACCTGCTTTTCGTTTGCTCCGCTGGCAATAATAAAATAATCCGCTAACACAGAAATATTGCTGATATCAATAATTTTTGGATTGATTGCCTTTTTGTCTGTTAATGCGTCATAGGCAATTTTTACCATTTCCTTTATATCGGACATATTACTACTCCTTCTTTTTTATTTTTGAATCATGAATTTCTTTATAAAATTCATATGTTTCCCTTGTTATGTTATCAATAGATGCTGTTCCTTTCTGTTCCAGATAATCAAGTGTATTTCTGGTGATTTCATAAACAGCCTCGTCGATATCCTCAAATGCCAGCCGGCGCAAATCATCAAGATTCGGCGCTTTGTCGCGCCCGGGTTCAATATAATCGGCTACAAATACAATTTTTTCCAGCAAAGTCATATTCGGCCGTCCCGTAGTATGCCATATAATTGCAGATAAAATTGCAGCGTTTTTAATTTTGTATTTGTGCTCACAGAAATATGCTCCCAGTTTTCCATGAAGAAGATATGGGTCCTTTTCTTCAGTTTCGGAAATTTCAAGCTGATATTGTTTGCACAGCTTCAGCATTTCAGAGGCATACATATGTTTTCCCTTCGCACAGTCATGCATTAATCCTGCCACCTCAGCATCATAAAGTTCGGCATGATAACGCATAGCCAGAGCTGCCGATATATATTCAACGCCAAGTGTATGCTCATATCTTGATTTTGTCAGCTTCTTTTTTAAATGTTTCCTCAGTTTTCTGAGTTTTTCTTTTCTGTCTTTACTCATAAATACTGCCTCTCTTTAAATAGAATAAAGTTTATGCTCTTTTATATATTTATATACTCTTTCATTCACCATAGAAGAAATATCCCTGTCCTGCCGTACCAAGTTTCGTATTTCAGTAGAAGAATATGAAATATCTTCCAAGATGACCTTTCGTATATCTGCCTTTGGAAAAATCTGTTTTAAACAAAAGATTTGATTATCCAGCTTTTTTCCTTGAAGAGAATTTCTTCCAGAAGCAAGAATTACAGCCTTTTGAAGAATAATCTCCGGTTTATGCCAGTTTTTTATATGCTCCAGAGAATCCCCGCCAAGAATGAAATAGTATTCTGTTTCTGGATTCTGCTCTGTTAAAAGTGTCAATGTATCTGATGTATAAATATATCCTGTTCTTTGCAGTTCAAAATCACTGTACTCCATAAAATCATATTTCTCAATAGCCAGCTTTACCATTTCCGACCTTACAGTGGCATCCAGAATATCTGTATTTGACTTGTGTGGAGGAGTCTTTGAAACCATTACCAGTATTTTATCCAGAGAAAACTGTTTATAGGCCGCCTTTCCCAGAGAGATATGGGCATTGTGAATCGGATTAAAGGTGCCTCCAAGAATTCCTATTTTATACTTTTTATTTTGCATATTTCGAATTTTCTTTCGCTTCTTTAAACAAAATAATTTTTCTGCCGATTACCTGAATTACTTCCGAATGAGTGCGGTCTGCAAGTGTTTCTGCTATCTCGCGGATATCATACATACAATTTTTTAAAATGTTTAATTTTATTAATTCCCTTGCCTCCAGCGCTTCCTGTACACTTTGTGTGATTTCAGGAGTAACTCCGGACTTTCCGATATGCAGAATCGTATCCAGCGTCATGGCACACCCTTTTAAATATGCCCGTCTTTTACTTGTCATAATATTTATAATCCTTTCTGCCTCTGCTGTATCATTTTATTGGCAATCATGGTTATGTTATCTATAATATTTAATAATTATTATTTATAATATTCAAATTCATGCCCATAAATCCTGACTGTATCTCCGTCTTTAATTCCAAGCTCCTCAAGCTGTTCTAAAATTCCGTTTTCTTTCATAAAATTCTGGAAAAATAAAAATCCTTTTTCCGATTCCAGATTTGTATATCCAAGCATTTTTTCAATGCGTGGTCCTTCGATGATAAATACATCTTCTTCCTCTTCATCTTTTGCCACTGTAAATGGCTCTGATGGATTGTCATAATAGATATTCGGGTCAAATTCCTTTTCATATATCATCGGTTTGGAATCCATAGTTTTTAAAAGCTCATTGACTGCATATAAAAGCTCTTTTACACCCTTACCACTTACTGCTGAAATTGGATATACCAGAATTCCCTTTGGTTCAAATTCTTCTTTGATTAAATCAATATAAGTCATATCATTATCATACAAAGCATCAATTTTATTTGCAGCAATAATCTGAGGTTTGTTTAAAAGTTCAGGATTATAGGATTTCAATTCTTCATTAATTTGGTTAATATCATTTACAGGGTCACGTCCCTCAACGGAAGCTGCGTCTACCATATGAATAATCACTTTTGTTCTTTCAATATGTTTTAAAAATTCATATCCAAGACCAATCCCCTGACTTGCGCCCTCGATTAATCCCGGAATATCGGCAATCACAAAACCATTGCTTTCATCTAAATCTACTACGCCAAGATTTGGATTCAGGGTAGTAAAATGATAATTTGCAATTTTAGGCTTGGCATTTGTCACTCTTGAAAGAAACGTAGATTTTCCAACATTTGGAAATCCCACAAGTCCTACATCTGCAATTACTTTAAGCTCCAGCCGCACCCACAATTCCTTTGACGGAGTTCCGGGTTTTGCATACTTCGGAACCTGCATGGTGGCAGTTGCAAAATGCTGATTGCCCTTACCTCCTCTGCCTCCCTTTAGAATCACTTCTCTCCTGTTACTGCCCGACATATCTGAGATAATCTTTCCGGTTTCATCGTCTTTAATAATTGTACCCTCTGGAACCTTAATTACAAGGTCCTGCCCGTTTTTTCCATGCTGATTGCTTTTGCCGCCCTCTGCTCCTGGTTCTGCCATATATTTTTTGACATGACGAAAGTCTGTCAGGGTATTTAATCCCTCATCTACTTCAAAAATAATATCTCCGCCGTTGCCGCCGTCTCCGCCGTCAGGGCCGCCGTTCGGGACAAACAGCTCTCTTCGGAAGCTGATATGCCCGTCTCCACCTTTTCCCGATTTTATAAAAATTCTCGCACTGTCTGCGAACATAATCATGCCTCCTGTTGTTCAAAAAGGGGCCTCAATCCAAATTACGATTGAAGCCCGTTAATGCAATATATACTGCTGATTATTCAGCTACAGGGTAGATAGAAACCTGTTTCTTATCTCTGCCCTTTCTCTCAAACCGAACAATACCATCTACCAGCGCAAACAATGTATCGTCTCCGCCTCTGCCTACGTTGACACCCGGATGAATATGTGTTCCGCGCTGTCTGTAAAGAATATTTCCAGCTTTTACAAACTGCCCGTCGGCTCTTTTGGCGCCTAATCTCTTTGATTCTGAATCTCTGCCGTTCTTTGTAGAACCAACACCCTTTTTATGAGCAAATAACTGAAGGTTCATTTTTAACATGGGAATTACACCTCCTCAATAGATATCTTAATATAAGTATGGTCTGTATAGTCATGTTCTATCCCTCTTAATCCAAGAAGGAGCGAATCAACTAATAAAGCTGATTCAGCGCTGATTTTTTCAGGAAAGCTGCAGGTCAGCATACCTGTCTTTTCATCCACAGAAGCTTCAAATTTGTCCTCTGTAAAAGCTTCGATAGAATTTACCGTATTAATAGACAATGTTGATACAGCGGCACAGATAATATCTTTGCCAGAATCCGCATATCCCGCATGGCCGGATATGGAAAAACCTCTGTAATATGCGTCTGAATCTTTAAAAAAAACAGCTTTTATCATAATAAACTTTATTAAACTTAAGCGTTAATTTTTGTGATTTTAACTGCTGTAAGCTGCTGTCTGTGGCCTTTTTTCTTATGATAGCCGGTCTTTCTCTTGAACTTGTAAACGATGACTTTCTTGGACTTTATATTGTCAATTACATCCGCTTCAACGGTTGCATTCTCAACAAATGGAGCTCCGATTTTCATTTCATCGCCGCTGACAAGGAGAACCTGATTAAAGGTATAAGTCTCTCCAGCCTCCACACCAAGTTTTTCTACTCTGATAACATCGCCTTCGGAAACCTTATACTGTTTTCCGCCTGTTGCTATTACTGCGTACATGTGTACACCTCCTCTTAAATATTCAATAATTTTATTGAACAATACTCGCTGGTTTTGGCGGCATTGCTGCGCTTTCAGCCGAACCATGCGGCACCGTAAGCCTGTTTAATACTCAAACAGACACTAAAATAGTGTACTACCGGAAAGTGGAAATGTCAAGTAAAAATTGTTTTAATTTGTGGTTTTTATTGACAGAATTTTTTAATCATCCTATATTGCTGCAGGGTCCTACCTATAATCATGATAATACAATATCCAGTCCTGTGATAATACATATTTTAGGTTTTAATAAAGCTATTGCTTTACCCTAAGTTTTTTCGAAACCGATGAAACCTTGTTATTATCCCGATTATACACAAGCAAATTATCGCCCATCCAACAATTTGCATAAAAAACATCAGTGTCAATATACTTCCATATGCCACAGCGACGTTTTCCCAAAATGGATAAATAACCTCATCTGCCTTCATCGTATTCAGTCCAAAATTTTTCAGGTTTTCCCACTTTTTTTCAATAGAATACCTGTCAGAATTTTCAATAATTGTTATCTCTCTGTCAGAATCTTCCCCTGACAACACCAAAGCCATTTTTGCCGTTCCATCTGTATTAACAGCTCCGTCTTGTGTTTCCGGCTGAAAATAATTCTTAACATAATTATAAGCATAATGCTCTACCGAATTTTCCATAATCACTTCATAACAGGTGACAGCCGCATCTTTATTATACTTTTTAAGCACTTCATAAGACACATAAAAAGTAATCTCTCCATTTCCCGCAGCCTTATTCGGCCAGCCTTTTGGCTGTTTATAAACACCTGCAATCACATGAGGTTCCCCATTAATATATGCATACATTCCTGCAACATCACTCGAACCAAACAGTCTCCATGCAGCTTCTTCGTCAAGAAGAATATAATCCTTCATTACATTTTTTGTATTAATATAACCTCCGCTTAAAAGTTGCAATGGATGGAACAAAAAGAAATTGTTTCCCACGCCGTAAGCAGTTCCCTTCACCGAAGTATTTCCATTCATTACTGTAAGTGTGCCTTTTCCAGAGTAAGCGTCTGTCCATTTTATCTCCTCCTCTTCCTCAGAAGTTTTCAGCGTTGTATTCATCTCATGTTCAAAACGCATAAGTTCATCTGTGCTAAACCCATCTGCGCGGCTGGTGTAGCACGATACCTGCGCATAATTCTTTCCTCCCCATTCAAGATAAGAGCTCTGGTCAGGCACATTTCCAGCAATAGAAGAAGAAATCAGTCCAAGAATCAGAATCAGCGCCAGAGATACAACCAATACCACACCCGATTTGATAAATTTTCTCCGGTTTCCCGCAGCACATTCTCCAAGCTGTGCCAAAAATCTTTTGATATTGTGCCACAGCTTCTTGACTTTCTTTGCAACGTACTCCTGAATCCTCCTGATAATATCTTTTCTCCAAATTCTTTTTCTCAAAGATACCACCTCTCTTAACTTTCTGTCAGCCTTACTTGGTCTCCTGCTTTTATGGACTTTGTGGAGGTGGTAATCACATATTCATATCCCTCCAGCTCTCCAGTTACAGCGCTGTTTACATCATCAGATGCGGCAATTTCCACATCTACCCGCTTGGCAAAATACCGATTCCCAAGTGGACTGCTTTTCTGTCGGATAATCAGGATAAACTTTCCATTTTTATCTTCCCGCACTGCGCCGTTTGGAACGATTAAATTATAACTGCTATTTCTCTCGCCAATCGCAAAATTCAAGGAAGTACCCTCCGCCACATCTCCGTCTATTTTAATATCCACAAGCTTTGACTGCCCTGGATTTTCACTGTTACTACGGATTGCAGTAACAACTGCCGAAAGATTGGAATAATACCAGTTTTCATCAATATCTGCAGTATCTCCAATTTTAATCCTTCTGGACTGTTCAGTAGTAACAGTAATAGTAGCTGCATATCCGCCGTCTGTGTTGGTAATTGTCATTAACGGCTCCCCCGCCACTGTTGTCTGTCCTTTAGATACAGACAGATTCGACACAATGCCTGCTTGCGCAGCTATAAGTTTGTTTCCTGAACCATCTGTACCTATTTGGTCAAATGCTGTCTGCGCCTCCTGAATTGTTTGATACATTGAGGCAAGCTCTGTTTCTGTATTTAACTTTTCAACAATTTTTTGCTGTGTTTCCTGTGCTTTTGCCAGCTTATCTGATGCATCGGAAAGTACTGCGTTTTCCGCATTGAGCTGTGTCTGTAAAGAAGCGATTGCCGCACGGTTCTGCGCGTTTTCCTGCTTGGCGGTCAACGCCTCCTGCGCAGACTCTGCTTCCTGCTGAAGCCTTAACACAATATTTTGAGCCTCTGTAAGTATACTTTTTGCATTTGCAAGCTGAATCGCAATACTGGAAACATCGCTGCCGGCTTCGGAATATAGATTATATTGTTCTTCTAAAGAGGCGGCATTGTTTTCCGCCATTGTCTTGTCATTTTCCGCCGCTTTTAAAGCTGCATTGGCTGCGTTTAATGCAGCCTGTTCCGCCGTTGTATCGGCTATGGCATTTTGAAGCGTGTCAAGCTGTGTCTGCAAAGCTTTTGTAGAAGCTGTATACTGGTCTACGGTCTGCTTTGCCGAATCCACTTCCGCTTTTGCTAAAGCAAGCTGCGTCTGATACCCAGAATAATCACTAGTCTGCCCGCTCTCAACTCTCTGCACAAGGTCATTTTCAATTTGGTTTGTTACAATATATCTCTGATAAGTGGCTTTCGCATCGTTTAATGTCTTTTTGGCTGTGGAAAATTCTGTGCTGTCGCCATCTTCAAACATAACAAGAAGCGCGCCCTGTTCTACACTGTCTCCCTCCTTGACTGCCACCAGTTTCACTTTTCTTTCACTGTTTACTGTAACATTATAAGGGTTATCTGCCGCTACAACTCCGGTTCCTCTCACCTTGCTTGCAATTGTTCCCGACTGAACATATTGAGTAGTTACCTGCGGCAGAGAATAATTCATAATGGTATTTGAAAAGAAGGTAAGCAATAAAAGCACCACAAAAAATACAACAGCGGCTTTGATTACCCATTTCCTGTCTTTTATGATTTTCTCCTTCATGATTAAGCTCCATTTCCGCGTATATACGCCATTAATTCTATATTTCTATTCTATTTCTATATTTATTTTAAGCTGCTCTGCGAAGAAATTCCCTCCACCAGATAATCTTCCCCATAGAAAAACAGCAGAAGATTTGGTATCATATAAATCGTCGCTACGGCAAAAGCAAGACCTGTTTCTCCTGTATTAATCTTTGACAGGTAAATAGAAAGCGGATGCATATCCGAATCTTCTAGCAGGATTAAGGGCTGCTCTACCATATTCCAATAGTCGATAAATACCAGTATGGCTACGGAAAATAAAGCGCTTTTGCACAGCGGCAGACAGATATTCCAAAAAATCCGAAATTCTCCCGCACCGTCTATCTGCGCCGCTTCAATGGCTTCCTTCGGCACTCTTTTCATAAATTTCGTCAGAAGATAAACGCTGAACGGCGACATAATGCCCGGAAGCCAGACTGCCCATTTTGTATTCAAAATATTCAGCCATTCAGACACAAAATAATTTGGCACAAGCGTTACCTGATATGGCATAAGCATTAAAATAATATACAAAAAGAAAATAATCGTTTTTTTCTTTCCGGTAAATCTTGTAAAACTATACGCCGCCAAAGCCGCGACCAAAATCTGAAACAAGGTAATCGGGACTACGTAAATAACAGAATTCCAGAATTTCAGCAGATAATCCGGACTTTTCAAAAGCACGTTCCAGTACTGCTCAAAGGAGACAATATCCGGAATAAATTTCAGATTTACCGTTTCTCCTATATATTCTCTTCCATTTTTATCATCTACGGAAGAAAATACTTTTCCATAATTTGATGAAATCTCCGTTGTTGACATAAAAGAATTTGTGATTGTCAAAACAATTGGGAGCAGAAAAAATATAGAAAAGATTACTGCAATCAAAGTTCGGGTAAGAATACCAGGAAGCCCTTTCTTCTTTTTTGGAAGTTCATTTTTATGCAAATTATTCTGAAAAAGTTTTTTTCTTTTCCAGTTTCTTTTTCGAGTATTTGTATGCTTCATTTCACTTTTCACATCCTTTCGATTGATTTGTTTTCAATACATAGCATATTTCATTTAACCTTCCAAATCTTTTCCAAAACGGTTTTCCGCAATAAATAAAATTCCGATAATCACCACCATTACAAGACTCATCAGAATCGCCGCAGCGGATAAACGCTGATAATTTAATGAATTAAACGCATTATTCATAAAATGCTGAAGCATATACAAGCTCTCATATGGATAATCTCCTGTAAGAAGATAAACCTCGCGGAATACTTTAAATGAATTAATAATCGAGAAAATAGTGACAAAGAAAATTGTTGGCGAAATATATTTCAATTTCAGCCGGAAAAAGAGCTGTTTGTCAGACGCCCCGTCCATTTTGGCGGCTTCTAGTACATCTCTTGGAACTGCGGCAAGTGCAGCCATAAATAAAATCATATTGTAGCCAAGATTTTTCCATAAAAAGAGAATCACAACAATAATCATTGCAAAATCTGATTTAAACCAGTCGATTTTATCTGCGCCGAATATTTTAAGAAATTCGTTGACAATTCCGTTCTGATTAAAAAGTACTTGAAATACTAATACAATAGACGCCACTGGAACCATCATCGGTGTTAGGAAAAAAGAACGGAACTGACTCTTAAACGGCATCGCTTTTTCCAAAAGCGATGCCATAAGAAGTGATAATATAACTGCCATCGGTACGGAAATCAGTGTAAATTTCAGCGTATTCCATGCAGCCTGCAAAAACGCTTTGTTTTGAAACAATGCAGTAAAATTGTCAAACCATACAAAATTTTTCAATATCGGAGTATCTATCATAGAATAATAAATGACTACAATAAACGGCGCTACAAAAAAAATTATTACACCAAGAAAACTCGGCGCTAAAAACAATATGGATGGAAGTGTCCTTTTGCGCCCTAAAGCTGATTTTTTTTCTTTTTTGTGTTCTTTTCTAGTTTTCTTTTTTTTCTGTATTTTTTGTTTTAAGAACATCATAAATGCCTCCTGACATAAACAAAATTTTGTAAAATAAACTTAGTTTTCTTCATTAATTAAAATATTTACCCTGCTTTGTATTACTTTACAAACATCTTCTGCCGTTTTATCTCCCGTATAAAATCCTTCTGCTTCTTCGGCAAGAATTTTGTAAATATCTCCTGTGTAATTGTTTGGAATCAATGTATTGACACGATTGATAAGCTTGCGGATTTTCTGGAGCTGCTCCTGCGTCGGAGTATAAATTACAACATCATCAATATATGTAGCAGGTATTTCTTTTCCATTTTCGAAATATCCCTTAGGGACAGCCAGTTCTTTTAAATATTCTTCCAGCAAATCATTATCTACCGGAAATTGAAAAGAACGCTGAAATTCAGCTCTTTCTTCTACTGAATCAAATACCTGTTTTATAAACTCCCAGCATATATCTTTATGCTGCGACAGTGAACTGACGGCATATAAACTGCCTGTGGCAGAAGCAGCTACTTTATCTCCCTTCACCGAAGGGTATCCTGTAATATAAAACTGATTGTCAAATATCTTTTCAGCGCATTGATATTCTGATACCATATCATAAAAATCCATTGGGTAAAATAAAATCTGTCCGCTTTTGGCAAGTGACGGCAGATTGTTAGATTCGTTTACTGCGTCGTCTTCATTTTTATAATTTTGATGTTCTTTTGCAATTACTAAAACCTTTTCAAATACCCCGTCTGTAAAATTGCAGGTTTTTGCCTTATAATCAATAAAATAATCTTCATTATATGCAAACAGCACAGACAGCAGTTTTTTTCTGCTTATTCTTTGAAAGCTCTTTGTCTTTGTATCTGTTTCGGGCAGTTCTAAATATTTATCCAATGTAAATAATTCTTCACCAAGCGTCTGCTCTCGGCTTGCCAGCCCATTGACAATATATTTTGAAGGAAGTGCATAAAGCGCGCCGTCTTCCTCAAAAAGCTTTAAAATATTCTGATTCAGGTTTCGGTTTTTAAACTCTTTATCCTGATGGATATATGGATACAAATCTTCAAACATGCCGCTTCCCGAATACCTTTGATAATCAATATTGGAAAGGTCAATTAAATCCGGTGCGTTTCCTGAAAGAATATCCCTTGTAAGCTGCAAAACCCCTTCGTCATAAGCAGCCTCGTCTTCGTTTTCTGGTATATAATTTTTTATTACAATTTTATAGTCTGGATAGTTTCTGTTAAATTCCGCAATCTGCTCCATATTCTCAAAACTTCCAAGGCAGCCAAGTGAAATCTCTGTTTTTTGCTCTATTTCAGAAGCTTTTACCTTTGTCAGCCGATACACTTCATTGGTTCCCGCAACAATAATATGGTTGCTGTTCATATAAGAAGCCATTGAAACAAATAAAAGTGGAATATTCCAGTCCATTAGACGAATAGACTGCTCTGTTTTCTGTTCTGACAAATCATAAAGAGAAAGGATTCCAGTACTGCTGTCAATATAGAAAAACTTATCTTCGTATGCGGGATAGATTTCAGTGTATGTATTGTCTGAAAAATCAATTCCTTGCTGCGAAAAAGCGTTTTTTGCCTTATCCCACAGCTTTATTGTGTTTTTTCCAGTTACGGCATCATAAATAATCGCTGCAATATCTCCAGAATATAATGCTGTCATAACAGAAGGCTCACAGTCAATCTCTATTTTTTCTGTTTCTCCTGTTTCACAGTCAATTATCAACATAGAATTGCTTCCCTGTTCAGACAATTCTTCAGCTCCTGGCACTGGCTGAGTGTATACATAGAAGGATTCGGCCAAATTGTCTTTTTCAATATATACACCGCACCAAAGTATCTGATATTGAAAATAACAACTGACATCAAAATCAGAAATAATATTTCCATTAGAATCCAGCCTGACAAGATGGTAAGAGCTGTCCTGTTCTATATTTTCCTTAGAATGCAATATCTGCAAAAACGTAATATCTCCGTTTTTATCTACATGTAAAAACCGAAGATTTTGAATAAAATTTTCTCCTTTTGAAAAAGAATGATATGTCTTTATTTCTTCCGGTGCAGACAAAGGAAGTGACCAAAGTTCCTGAAAAGCTGCCCCGTCTGTTTCTTCCGTATGAAAAAAGTACAAGGTATCACCGGAAATAACAGGCTCATTGATGTTTCCAGCAGTTTTTTTGATATCAATATATTCCGTTTTATATCCATATTCCAGAAAAGACGTATTGACTTTTTCTTTCAAATCTGCCTCACTCTTGCTGTTTTTACAGCCGGCAGATGAAATTGTTATAGCAAAGGCTGTTCCTAGTATAGATATTCTTTTTAATATTTGATTCATAAAAAATCCTCCTTATAAAAATTGTTATGGCAGAAAGAATAAAGAAAAAGAAAAATTTAAGAAGAAAAGTAAAAACCTGCCATATAACATGGCAGGTTTTACTTTTCTGACAGCATTAGCTGTACAGATTAACAAAAAATATTCGCTCAAAGAAATCATTCAGACAACGCCTGTATGACAGATAATATCTTTAAATATTCTTTTTTCTTCTGTTTCCCTTACCAAAATTTTACTCCACACATACAATACTATAAATTTGGATGAAATGTAACTTTAAATTTGCAAAATTCTTATATGTTTTTGTAGAAGAAAGTTATATAAGGAAAAATTTCACCCTATTTTGCGTTCACCTCCTTTGATATTTTTTATTTGTAACTACTTTTATTCCTGTAAATATACGTTTCTGCCGGCAGCAGTCAAAAAAAGGAATAAAAACCTCCACCGGCTTCAAAATGTTATATTTCAAGTTAGTTACATTACAGAGAGGATTTTATACCCCTTATTTCTTTTTATTACCTCTCTTACTTTATAAGTGGGATTTTGTATGGAAAGGTTTCAAAAATTAAAAATAAATATTTTTTATAATTTTTTCTCAAAATGCTGATAATCTTTTTTTGTATTCCAGTCTCCGCCCCATGTGAAGCCATGACTAATAAACAGACGATAACACAAATCATTTTCATCAATTTTCCCGATAAAATCCTGACTACGGTCTGCATATTTTTCACTGCCGTCTGGGGAAATATAAATATATTCTGCGCCATTTCTGTCAAAAATCACATAGGGATTATAAAAAGGATTAATATCAATGGCCAGACCATAAGCATGATTTGATAAACTTGTGGTGCCGTCAATCACTCTATAATTAAAGCAGGAAGTATTGTTATCCTTCATAGAAGCAATATCATCGCCGCCGTAATCGTCAATAAGACGAATTCGTTCAATCTGATAGCCGTTCTGATACAATTCATAGAAGATTTCTACCATATCCTGTGCAAGTGCTCTGTTGCAAATCAGTTCACCCTGTTGTGTCATTCCGTTAAAATCAATATACAAAAGCCCGACATAGTTCAATTCTTCATAGGGAATTGTACAGCCATTTACAGGATAGGAAATGCCGGTAATACGCTGTTTGACTGTATCAGTCAGCGGCTCATAATAAAATCCTGTCTGGTATGTTGTGCGTTCCGGATTTATATCTGCTGTAATGTCTTCTGTATTCTTTACAGTAATATATTCTGTGGAAGTATCATTATCATTTATAGATGTGGTGTTCGTTTCTTTCGTTTTATCCTCTGTTTCTAAGTTGTTTGACGCATATTCCGGCAATGTTTCTGAACTGGTCAGATAGCATGTCAAAAACACGCAAATCATGATAAGAACAATCAAAAAACAGGATGATTTGGCAAGCCGGTTTAATATGGCCGACTTGCGATGTCTCTGATTCAATTTTTGATTTTTGTTATTTTTTGCAGGTATTCTTTTCGGCATTTGATATAACTCCTCTGTTTTGCAGAAAATTTTTATAAGTGCAACAGATTTTTAAAAAACAAAATATTAAAATATCTGTTCTATTTTCTGAATTCTGTCCGTTGTTTTCTTTCTTGTAATCTCCATCAGATGCAGCTTCGTAATGTCTACCACTGTTGTTTTTACAGAATCTTTATTCACAATTTCCCTCATATATTCCAACAGTCTTTTTGTATATTCCTCAGTTTCCATATCAATAAAGTCTACAATAATAATTCCAGAAATATTCCGAATACGAATCTGTCTTGCAATCTCCAATGCTGCCTCCAGATTAATCTGGAAAAATGTTGTTTCTTTTGATTTCCCCCTTTCGCACTTTCCGGTGTTTACATCTATTACTGTTAAGGCTTCTGTATATTCAATCACAAGGAATGCGCCGGATTTCAGCCACACCTTTGAAGAATATGTCTCATAAAAGATACCCTCCAGATTATACAGTTTATATAACGGCAAAAGCGCATCTTCGTAAAAACGCAGTCTGCATCCTTGATAAAGCTCATGTATTTTCTGCTCAGAAAGATATTTATAAATCTTTTCATCATCTGTAACAATCTCACACTCTCTTTCCTGCTCAATCCCGCTTTTCACAAATCGAAGAACTGGCATTTCAGCCAGTTTTAATAAATAATATTTCTGTCTTGTCTCTGCCAGTTCAATTATCCGTTGGTACTCTGCATTAAGCTCTAGCAGCTCTTTTTCAATCTCCTCTGTTCCTGCATGATATCCTTCTGTTCTGACAATTACAGAATAACGACCAGCAACCGGCAGATTATGTTCCATAAAGTTTTCCAGCTTTTCCCGAATTTCCTTTTTATACTGCTCATCTCTGATTTTTGCCGAAACGCTGATACCTGTCTTTCCATGAGTAATTACCAGAAACCGTCCCGCCAGTTCAAAATTTCCGGTAAGTACCGCATCTTTTGTTCTAATTCTGTCCTTTGCCACCTGAACAATAATATTGTCCCCTTCACAGACCTTATCCGTATTTTTTTTATTTAAAAAGACAGGGTTGATATTTTTCAAGGATAAATATCCAACTGTACCCTCACAGAATTCCACAAAAGCCGCCTCAATATTTTTCACTACATCCCGAACATGCCCGATATAAATATTTCCGATATAGGAAGTATTGTCTTCCTGAAATATCTGAAGATTGCAGGCTTTTTCTTTTATGGTACTTGTATCTTCAATAGCTGTTTCCTCTCTCATGGAAAAATTCCACTGGTCAAATATCACTCCTGCATGAATATTTTTCAGATTTGAAGTTTTCAGTTTTGCAATTACAATTTTTTTCACAGGTATCACATCCTATACTATATTTTCGCCAAAATCATCTAATGAAACAAATTTGGTTTTTTCTCCGGTCTCCTCCGCTCCATATACTTCTATTCTTGTAATATCCAGCGCAGACTCAGGTATATCTTTTTCAAGAAAACGATAAAAGGCAGTAAAGACCAGACTCGGTTTCAAATTATTCACGCTGCCCGCAGCAAGCTTTAAAACAACTCCGTCTTTATTTTCCGGTAAAGACAAAAAATCTTTATCGCAGCCATATTTATATTCATAAATAAGAGGCTTAATATCCAGAACTGTTGTACTTTTTTTTGTTTCCTTTTCTATCTTGATTACCTTTTCAGACATAAATTTTTCAAATTCCTCATAAAGTGAAAAATCTGGTTCATATCCATCTCTGTACTTTACAAAATAATCTGCGGCAGCTACGCTTGACATTGCGTTTAAAATGTTATCCGGAAGCTTTTTAAAACTTTTTATTTCAATACCTTCCACCGAAGCTCCATTTAACGCCTGTACTGCCTGTTCTGAACTTGTGGCAGTATGAACTTCAATATCCACATATTCTCCCTCTCCAGCCATACCGACTCCCAACGGAGCAGCAAAAGACATCTTCTGATGAGGATTAAATCCACTGGAATAGCAGATATCAATTTCCGCGCGCCGGACTAATTTCTGAAAGTATCTCAGCATATCCAGATGACCAACATATTTTACAGGTCCCGTTTTTGTAAATTTAATTCTGATTTTCAAAGCAGACACCTCCTCCAAAACATGCTGCGCCGCAGCCTTGACATTCCATTATGCAATTTGGCGAAACGGTTTCTTTTTTTGATTTCCGCCATTCCCGCAGCAGATAGTTTTTTGTCACACCTGTATTAATAAAATCCCATGGAAAGACTTCATCTTCTCCACGTTCTCTGGTTGTATAAAAATCAAGGTCGATTCCGGCTTCTTCAACTGCTTTTTCCCAAAGCTCATTCTGAAAAGAATCTCCCCAGGCATCAAAAAGGCATCCATTTTTATAAGCAAGATACACCACTTTTGATACAGTTCTGTCCCCACGCGCCAGTAATCCTTCCATAACAGATACATCGGCTTCATGCCAGTTATATTTCAGACTTTTTTTATTCAGCATTTCCTTCATTCTTGTATTTACAATTCTGGCTCTTGCCAGAAACTCTTCCTTTGTACACATTGGCGCCCACTGAAACGGAGTAAACGGTTTTGGAATAAAAAATGAGGTGCTTGCTGTAACAGAAACCTTTCCATTTCGTTTATCTTTTGGAATTTCATAATATTTTTCTGCAATCAGTTCTGAAAGCTCTGCAATGCCTTTCATATCCTCCTCTGTTTCCGTAGGAAGCCCAAGCATGAAATAAAGCTTCACCTTATTCCATCCGCCTTTAAACGCAAGCTCACAGCCATTTAAAATATCCTCCTGTGTAAGTCCTTTGTTAATTACATTGCGAAGTCTTTGAGAACCCGCCTCCGGCGCAAAGGTCAGGCTGCTTTTCCGCACATCCTGAACCTTTCCCATAATATCCAGGGAAAATTTATCTACTCTTAAAGACGGAAGTGAAACATTCACTCCCTTTCCATGATAAGTATCAATTAAAAAAGTCAATAATTCATCAAGTTTTGAATAATCGCTGGAGCTTAGCGAACTTAAAGAAATTTCCTCATGTCCGGTACTGGAAAGCATTTTAACTGCCATATCCTTTAAAAATTCCACATCTCTTTCTCTAACCGGCTTATATATCTGCCCTGCCTGACAAAAACGGCAGCCTCGAATACATCCCCGCTGGATTTCCAGTACTACCCTGTCCTGTGTTGCCCGAATAAACGGCACTAATGGTTTTTCAGGATAATAGGTATTACTTACATCTAAAACAAGCTCTTTTGTAATTTTTTCTGGAGCATGTATATTATTGGAATGAAAAGCTTTTACTGTTCCGTCTTCATTATATTCCACATCCAGAAATGCCGGGATATAAAGCCCCGGAATTTCAGCGGCAAGCTCAAGAAATTGCAGTCTTGAACCATTATTTTTTCTGTTTTTACGGTAAGCTTCCATTAAGTCTCCATAAACAGTTTCGCCTTCTCCGATATAAAAAATATCGAAGAAATCCGCAATCGGTTCAGGGTTGTAGACGCATGGACCGCCCCCGATTACAATCGGGTCGTCCTCTGTGCGTTCTCTGCTATACAGAGGTATATTACTTAAATCAAGAATCTGTAAAATATTAGTATAACACATTTCATATTGAATGGTAATTCCAAGAAAATCCATATTTTTTACCGGCTCCTGTGTCTCAAGAGTAAATAATGGAATATGTTTTTCTCTCATAATTTTGTCTAAATCATACCAAGGAGAATATACTCTTTCACAATACACTCCGTTCATCTGATTAAACATATCATAAAGTATCTGAATCCCAAGATGTGACATGCCAATTTCATAAACATCGGGAAAACACATGGCAAACCGGATATCTACCTCGTCTAAATTCTTCCTCACTATATTTACTTCATTGCCAATATAGCGTGCTGGTTTGTCGATACTCATTAAAATTTCATCTGATAAAGCCAGATTTGTCATTTTTTGCCATTCCTTTCTAATGCATAAATCTTTCTCATACACAAATTTATCATGTCATGACCAGTGTTATCTTTTCGATAATTCTGCTGTAATATCATGCCATGAAATACCCTGCTCTGCCATAAGAACCATTAAATGATACAGAAAATCCGAAATTTCGTAGACGGTCTCTTCTGATTTCTGATTCTTTGCGGCAATAATAATTTCTGCCGCTTCTTCTCCACATTTTTTCAGTATTTTATCAATTCCCTTATCAAACAGATAATTGGTATAGGAGCCTTCCTTTGGATTTTCCTTTCGGTCCAGAATAACAGACATTACATCTTCAAATACTTTATTTGGATTTTTCTCTGCCACTTCTTCTTTTTTGGCAATATTATGAAAAAAGCAGGAATGTGCTCCTGTATGGCAGGCTGCACCTACTTGATTTACCCTTGCAAGAATTGTATCATAATCACAGTCTGCCTTTAATTCCTTCCAATATTGAAAATGGCCGCTTGTCAATCCCTTTTCCCACTGCTCCTGTCTGCTTCTGCTGTAATAAGTCATTCTGCCGCAGTCAATGGTGTGGTAAAATGCTTCTTCATTCATATAGGCAAGCATCAAAACCTCGTCTGTCTGACAATCCTGTACAACTACTGGTACAAGACCGTTTTCATCCTTTTTTAAATCTGAAAATAAAAGTTCTGACTGTGGAAGTATAACAGGAATTTCTTTTTCTTTTGCCTGTTTTTTTATTTCATAAAACAAATCTGTGGTTTCCTTTGCCGGATAACAATATCCATAAGCGTTTTCATGATAGTCTTTTTCAAGCTGAAAACCGGTTCCTCTGTATAACACCGGAAGAGCAAGTTCTTTGTCTGTCTGTTCTACTGTGGATTTGATGATTAAAACTGCGCCCTGCTCTTTCCATTCTTCACTTTGGGCAATGTCAACCTTGGAAGCAAATAAAGCAATTTTATCTTTGCCAAAACGGTCGGAGGCTTCTTTTATCATATTGCGGTTCGACTCTAAATTCATATTTAAAAAGGTCATGGAAGCTCCGGAATAAAGATATTTTTTTACATCCTCCAGCCGCCTGATATTTCCGCCAAGAATTACAGGTATATCTATACTTTCTATAATTTCTCTGACAGTGCTTATATTTGTTTCATGTTCTTCATCAAAATAAGAAGTATCTGTGATAAATAACAAATCTGCTCCGCATTTGCTGCAATTTCTGGCCAGTTCTATTGGAGGTGTCTCAAGAGACTTTTTAATATTTTGTGCCATTACGGCAGAACCGTTGTTTAAAATTAATTCCTGAGCAAGTTTAAATTCATTCATTTTTTTCTTTTTCTCCAATTCTAAATTTTATTTATATATTAAAGAGTTCCTTTTGTAGAAAGCACAGATGTAATTCTTTCATCTGTTGTAACCGCTGCATCCAACGCCTTGGCAAAGCTTTTAAAGGCAGCTTCTATAATATGATGGTCATTTTCGCCTGACATTTGTTTAAAATGCAGATTCATCATGGCAGAATAGGAAATGGCGTAGAAAAATTCTTTTGTCATTGCTGTATCAAAATATCCGCATTTTTCTCCCTGAAAGGAAAAATCATTAACAAAATATGGACGTCCTGATAAATCAAGTGAACATAACATCAGTGCATCGTCCATTGGTAAAATACATGAACCATAGCGTTTTATGGATTTTTTATCTCCTACCGCCTCACATATTGCCTGTCCCAGTACTATTCCGGTATCTTCTATCAGATGATGGCAGTCTACATACAAGTCACCTCTTGCTTTTACTGTTAAATCAAATAATCCATGTCTCGCAAAATTATCTAACATATGGTCAAAAAATCCGATTCCGGTATCTATTTCAGCTTTTCCTGAGCCGTCTAAATTAAGGGTTAACTCTATATCTGTTTCTTTGGTTTTTCGGTGAATTTGAGATGTTCTTTTTAATTTGTTCATCTTTACTCCTTTTTAATTTATATTTAAATAAAAAATTTTAAATTAATTTATACAAAATAAATATTAGCTGCCTAAGTAATTTTTGGCTGTCAAGTAGTTGATAAAAATCGTGATATAATACGCCATTTAATATAATATCACAATATGCAATCGCTGGCATTTTCCATAAAATATTTCCATTTCGAATCTTGGGAAGAAACTGAATATAGTCAAAGGCATACAGTTCATATCTCCTCTCTGTAAAACTATTATAAATATAAAGATATGGGCATTTTATAACATTAATACTCCCTATTTCCCGCCGCATACTCATTCATATACACATCAATTACCTGTCTTGCCGGCTGAATCAGTGCATCTTCATAATGACATTGCCACTGAACTGCCATATTCATTTCCCCATTTTCAATACTGTCAATCGTATCTCCGTCTTTTATAGGATTATCATTCGCAAATATATAAGAAGCCATATTATAAGCATGATTTACTACCTGATTCGGGTCCATTCCATGAAAATGATATTGCAAATCCGGCAGAAATAATGTACTCATACCAAGAGTGTCTACAATCATACTATCACTTCCCTGTATATTAAATAGTCTTGCATTTACTGCAAAATAAATAAAACGGTCCTCTTTTGGAATTTCGTGTTCACGAATCTGTTCTGACAGAAACATTTTTCCAGAATTATGGAAATAAACGGCTTCACATTCAGGAAACAGCTCCATTAATGCCTCTAAATAGTCCATCAACATATCTGCCCTGTCGTGTGCTGGAAGCGTCGCAGCCATCATATCCGTAGCAATAATCTGATAGTTGCATTCCGAAAGAATCCTTTCACTGTCATTCCGGCAATCCCACATCTGGCTTCGGTATAAGTCATTAATCGTTCCGGCATCAAAATTACCGCCTGTAATAAAAAGCTGTGGAGGCATAGAGGCATCCTTAAATTCTGCCGTATATTTTTTTACAGCAACACCAGCCATTTTTCCGTCATGCGCAAAACAATCTACCTCTCCCAGATATTTTTGAAGTATTTCTGTAATACTCTCTTTGTTTGGTATTTCAGGGGGCTTCTTCATTAAAAGACTCATAATAAACACAGCACCCGGATTTACCTGACTGCTCAAATCCTGCTTTAATACAGAATTTTTTTCTTCCTTTTCATTCTTCTTTTTGCCAAATAACATATCTCTTCCTCCTGCGGCCTTTTTGCTTTAAAGTATAACATTTTTCCAAACAGTTTACAATCATATAATTATTTTAATAATAAAAAACACTTATACCCGTTTTCTGTCTGTGAATTTTTTCATATAATAGCGTTTTCAAAAGATATAACATAAAAATGGAAAAGATATTTTTCCGAAGTTTTTAATAAATTTCCTATAAATTAAAAACATGCAGGCGGTCATATTGAGAAATTTTCATTCTAAATATGACCGCCACTATTATATTTGTATTCTTTTATTTTTTATATTTGCTCTATCCCAAATCAGCTTCATCGCAAAGCTCAATTTCTTCTGCTGCTTTTCCATCCGTTTCAAAAATAATAATCTCATTTTCTCCTTTTTTCAAAAACGGAGCCGGTATATAAAGCCTTTTCTGAGGTCCAATCTCCCAGAACCGCCCAATATTTTTCCTGTTTACAAACACACAGCCCTTTCCCCATCCTTCAAAATTAAGAAATGTGTCTCCAAGCTCCTCAATTTCAAAACAGCATCGGTAAAATGCAGGTGTGCCTTCTTTATATTTTCCTGAAAAATCAACATTTTCAATGTTTTCAAGCGGCAGAGGATACATTTTCCAATTGTGATGCATATGTCCGTTAATCTGTACACAACCGTCAATTCCCTTGCGCTGTTCCTCCATTCTTGGACCAAAGTTGACGCGCCCCATATTCTCCACAAGAATATCAATCACAGAATTACTGGTTATTTCTGCATTTACATTATGTTCCTCCAAAAGCTCTCTGTCATAAAGCACTTTCACAGGCTTTTCATCTATCAGAATATTGGCTCTGTCATTCGCTTTCCAGAGTTTGATTGTTTCAAAGCTCTGCTCCTTTTCCAGTGTAGAATGATACAGGACATATCCATAATTTTGCCCCAGTCTCTCCATGGATACTGGATATGGAAGCTCTTTCGGACTGCTGATAGAATCCAGTGTTTCAAACAGACTTACTTTTTCCTGAATCTTTAATCTTCCATATGCTTTTCTTTTTATCTCTGTTGAAAAAGAAACCTCTGGTATGGCTGCATATTTCGAAATAACTTCCTGATATCTTTCATATTTTTCGGTAATCTGTCCGTCTTCTGTCAATATTCCGTCATAATCATAAGAGGTCACATCTGGCGTCAGTTCATCATAATAATTGGAACCATTCATAAATCCAAAGTTTGTACCGCCTTCAAACATATAAATATTCACGTGACCGCACGCCAGCATATCATCAAGGTCTTTCACACTCTGTTCCAAATTACCTGTCATATGTCCGCCGTTGCCCCAATGGTCAAACCAGCCTACCCAGAATTCCGTACACATCAGCGGCCCGCCGTCTGTATATTTCTTCAGAACCTCAAATCGTTCCTTTGTATGAGAACCAAAATTTCCAGTAGGCAGTACGTTTTTTATATGACCGCAGGACAGAGATTCCTCATTTGGTCCGTCCGATGTAACAAGCGGCACTACTGTGCCTCTGTCAGTCATCATTTTTTTCATTGCTTCCAGATAAGCGCCATCGCTTCCATAATATCCATACTCATTTTCCACCTGCATCAAAATAACGGGACCGCCATAATTAATCTGAAGTGGAGAAATAATTTCAAACAATTTATCATAATATTCTCCAACATGCTTTAAATAAGATTCGCAACTTGTACGTATCCTAAGCCCTTCCTCTGTCAGAAGCCATGCCGGAAGCCCGCCAAACTCCCATTCCGCGCAGATATATGGAGACGGTCTTAAAATCACATATAAACCAAGCTCCTTTGCAGTATCTGCAAATTTTTTAATATCCAGCATCCCTTCAAAATGGAATTCTCCTTTTTTTGGTTCATGCATATTCCATGGGATATAAGTTTCCACTGTATTGCAGCCCATCGCTTTCAGCTTTTCCAGTCTGTCTTTCCAATATTCCGGTACAACACGGAAATAGTGGATTCCTCCTGAAATAATCTGAAATGGCTCATTATTTAAGTAAAAAGTATCTCTATATTCAAATTTTCCATTCACCATAATTTTCCTCTTATAACCTTTTCTGTTTTATAATTCTTTCTTTTTAATAATTTTTTCCTTTTCACCATAATAAAAACTTTTCTGTTCATTATGGAACACTGCATCTATAATGTATGAATAAATTTCAGAAAAGCCTTTCTGCCCTCCGGCGTACATTTATAAACACCTGCATCTTCCAGCACATGTACAAACACAGCTCCGATTTCTCTTTTCAGAATATCCATAACATTATTAGTAGTAATGTTATTGTATTTCGGAAGAAATTCCTCTACCCAGTCTGCATGTTTTTCCAGCATTTCATTTTCTCTGATATTTTTACCCTCTAAAATATATTCTGCCAGAAGATTCATCTCATCTTTTAATCTCGCTGGAAGCACCGCCAGCCCCATTACCTCAATTAATCCAATATTCTCTTTCTTAATATGATGATACTGGTCATGTGGATGAAATACGCCCAAAGGATATTTATCAGTAGTAATATTGTTTCTCAATACAAGGTCTAATTCAAACTTTTCTTCACGCATGCGGGCAATAGGAGTAATCGTATTATGTGGTTCGCCGTCTGTCTCTGCATAAATAAATGCATCCTCGTCTGTATAGCTTTGCCAGTGATTCAAAATATGCTCTGCCAGTTCAATAAGCCTGTCTGTATCTTTATGACGAATACGAATCACTGACATCGGCCACTTTACAATTTCAGCATCTATATCTTCATATCCCTTTATTTCTATTTTCTGTTCCGCTTCCGCCTTTTCCATTGCAAAGGTATAATGTCCTCCCTGATAATGGTCATGGCTTAGAATAGAACCTCCTACAATTGGCAAATCCGCATTAGAACCAATAAAATAGTGTGGAAACAGTTTGATAAAATCAAATAATTTCACAAAAGTATTCCGTTCAATTTTCATCGGAATATGCTGCTTGTTAAAAAGGATACAATGCTCATTATAATAAACATATGGCGAATACTGAAATCCCCATGGACTTTGATTAATTGTCAAAGAAATAATTCTGTGGTTCTGTCTTGCAGGATGATTGATTCTCCCTGCATAGCCAACATTTTCATAACACAGAAGGCACTTTGGATAACCTGACTGTTTCGCCGATTTTGCGGCCGCGATTGCCTTTGGGTCTTTTTCAGGCTTGGAAAGATTAATCGACAAATCAATTTCCCCATAAGGACTTTCCGCCTTCCAGCGCACATCTTTTTTGATTCGGTAACGTCTGATATAATCTGTATTCTGACTGAGCTGATAAAAATATTCAGTTGCTTTTTTTGGACTTTCTTTATAAAGCTGCCAGAATTTTTGATTTACTTCCGAAGGTCTTGGGGTCAGACATCCCATAAGCTTTGTATCAAAAAGGTCACGATAGCCAATTGTATTATGCTCTAAAAGATTCTGTTTGGCCGCATAGTCCAAAAGTTCAGTTAAGACTTCTTCCAGATTTATTTCCTTCTCCTGTGCTTTATCCGGTTCATAAGAATCCTTATTTAATATCTCCAAGATTCTATTAACAGCATAAATACGGTCTTCTTCATTGATTAAATCTGTATTTATACCATATTGGACAAGCTTTGCAATACTGTTATCTATCATTTTAAAATTCTCCTTCCCTTGTAGTCGTTTTATTTTCACATTCTAATTATTAAATTAATCATTTATAATAATTAATCAAGTCTCTGCGGACCATCGCCGATATTTACCACATAAAAATCTGTTTTATATCCGATTTTCTTTTCATATGCTTCACCGACATTTTTAATAAAATTATCTATTGCCTCTGTTTTTACAATGCTGACCGTACAGCCTCCAAATCCCGCTCCTGTCATTCGTGAGCCAATCACTCCCTCGCATTTCCATGCTTCTTCTACCAGAGTATCCAGTTCAATTCCTGTTACCTCATAATCGTCTCTAAGAGAAATATGAGACTCGTTCATCAGCTTTCCAAATGCTTCAATTTCATTATTTAAAAGCAATGTCACAGCGCAGACAGTTCTCTCATTTTCATAAACGGCATGTCTGGCGCGCTTCTGACGTACAGGATTTTTTATGATATCTTTGACTTCTTCAAATTCCTCAGAAGTCAGTGCTCCGAGATTTGGTACATCTTTTACTTTCTGTATTTCTGCAAGAGCTGTTTCGCATTCTTCTCTTCTTTCATTGTATTTTGAATCTCCAAGTCCCCGTTTTTTATTTGAACACGCAATTACAATTTCAGCACCTTCAAGCTTCACAGGAGCATACTGGTAGGTAAGGCTGTTTGTATCAAGAAAAATTGCCTGTTCCTTTTTGCCCATAGCGATAGCGAACTGGTCCATAATTCCGCAATTAACGCCATTATAATTATTTTCAGAATATTGTCCGTACAACGCCAAATCAATATTAGTTAATTTATCATAACCAAACATATCGCGAAGCATTACTCCCGTGACTAATTCCACCGATGCAGAAGATGACAGACCGGAACCATTTGGAATATTTCCATATAACAGAATATCAAAACCCTGTTCTATCGCATGGCCTTTTTGAAGAAATGTCCACATCACTCCCTTTGGATATGCAGTCCAATTTTCATCCTGCTTTGGATTTAATTCATCTAAAGAGCCTTCAATTACACCGATTTTTTCAAAATTTATGGAATAAAAACGCAATTTTGAATCCTCTCTTTTTCTTGCCAGCATATAAGTGCCAATAGTAAGTGCGCATGGAAATACATGACCTCCATTATAGTCGGTATGTTCTCCAATCAGATTGACACGCCCCGGCGCAAAATAGCTGCGGATATCTCCGTCTCCACCAAATTTTTCTACAAAACATTCCTTCATTTCATTTAACATTTCTTTCTTCATTTCTTATTACCTCCATATATAAATTATATTACATTTTTAATATTGTTTTTAAAAGGACAGTTTAGGCAATCAATCTCCTAGACTCTTTATTTTCAAAAAAATAGTTGCGTTCTGCTGATAGGATTATTATAATGAGAATATAACAATCTGACAATCATTATATTCGCAAATATTTGCACTATATTGAGGTTTTGTAAAAAGGAGAAGTTTTATGCAGTTAATTACAAATGAACAGCAAAAAGAATTAAAATCACACGGAAGCTTTGAGTTTCCAGTATTTGTGAGTGAAGAAGTGCTGTCGCATTATGAACGCGGCTCCTTTTTATGGCACTGGCATCCGGAGATTGAACTTACCTTTGTAACGGAAGGAGAAATCAGCTATCAGGTAAATGATAAAATATATACTCTTCATACAGGAGAGGGACTTTTCTGCAATTCGAACGCTTTACATACAGGACATATGATTGACCAGAAAAATTGTTATTATATCTCGATTACCTTCCATCCGCGTATAATATATGGATACGAGGGAAGCATCCTGCATCAGAATTATGTAAAGCCTGTGATTACAGCAGGCTCTTTTGGCTCATTTTTTATATCGCCAAAAATTTCATGGCAGAAACAAATTCTGCTACTTATGAAAGAAATTTATCAATTATTTTCTGCACATAAGGATATGTTTGAATTTCAGATTCAACAGAAACTTTCGGCTGTCTGGCTGTCTATTTTGGAAAATAAAAAAGAAGATTTACAAATATCTGTAAAAAAAGAACGTGCAGGTCATGATTTAGAGCGGATTCGGGAAATTTTAACTTATATTCATACACATTATATGGAAAAAATTACATTAGAGGAAATCGCCGCACAGATTGGTTTATGTAAGGGGGAATGTTGCAGGTTTTTTAAAAAGCATATGAACCAGTCTCTGTTTGATTATATTTTATATTATCGGGTGGAAAAAAGTCTGCTTCTTTTGGCACAGAAAAACCTGTCTGTGACAGAGATTGCCGAGCAGACAGGTTTTTCAAATTCCAGTTATTATGCCAGAGTATTTAAGGAGCAGATGAATTGTTCACCGAGCCAGTATCGAAATAGATATATGTTATCTTTTACCATTCATTAATATTTGGTCTTGATACTCTCCACCACTGTTCAAAATCCTTTGTATATGTGCTTAAAATTTTTGAAATATCTTTTGTTGGTACATAGGAAGATATCTCCTGAAATTTCTGTACAAATGCATCTGCATCGTTCATTTCCTGTGTTTGTGCCAGCCTTTTTCCAAGCTCTGTAAGTTCTGCTGTCTGATGAGATATTTCAGTTACCTGTTCTTCAAGTCTTCTGTTGCATGCAAATAAAATTTCATTTTCCTGAAGAATAATTCTATACAAGCTATATATTATTTCATTTATTGCATGTAACTTCATATATCCGTCAATCGGACAGCTTTTCATAAAATAATAATAATTCAGCCAGAAATCAGCATAAAAAGACATCATCTTCTCTTCCTTTTCCGATTTCTGAAACACTGGAATTTTTGCAACAATTTCCTCTATTTCAGGGTCATGGCTGAATAATACCTGAGCTTTTACAAAAGCATTTCTGGCAGGTTCGCTTCCTTTTTCCGCTGCTTCCTGCAAAAATCCTTTTGTCATGTATTTGATATCAAAATACCCACCCTCATAAGTACAAAATCCGGAAATTGTTTCGGCTGTACTATTCGTTTCTTTTTTCTCTTTATATATTTCATCGCTTACAACTACCATTGCATCCAAATCCGAATCAGGCCGTTCATTTCCTTTTGCCACAGAACCTCCGAAAACCAGGGCGATAACGTCTTTTTCCATAAAATATTTTTTCATATTTTCCAGTGAATCTTTATGATGTTGGTACATAATCTACTCTCCATATGCTCTGTAAATTTTAATTACTTTAATTTATTTGTGACAGTAAAAAATTTGTGTCTAACAGTTTATGTTAAAAACTATTTGAATTTATTATAACAAAATCAGCAGAAATTGGAAACAATTTTTTTAACTTTTATTTTTACTTCCTTTCCTTTCTCGTCTTCTGCCAATAACACAATATCTGCCACGTCAATTTTCTCAACGCTTCCCATAGTTTCATTACAGATATATTCTGTCCATTTCTGTTCTATTTCGCCATCAAATTCAAGCAGAATCTTATCTGTAATTTCACATCCAAGCTGTTTTCTTGTATCCTGAATCTTTCGCACCATTTCTCTTGAGGCTCCCTCCTGTTTCAATTCCTCTGTCAGTGTTAAATCCAGTGAAACCACAATTCCTTGACTGCTTGCCACATGTTGTCCTTCTTTGGCCTGATAGGATACAAGAATAATTTCCGGCGCAAAGCTTTCCTGTATATTATTTACTGTAAGAATGACTTCATCTTGTTTCAAAACAAACTTACCCTGCTTTACAGCCTTAATAATTTCCGGAATGCGTTTCGGATATCTATTTCGTATTTCATTAAAGTCAGGCGCATATTTTATATTTGCAATCTCTTTTGTCTCCTTTATTATTTCAACAGCTTTCACATTCAATTCTTCTGCAATTATTCCACTAAACTCTGCAACCACAGCGCTTTGCGAATTATCTGACAGCGCAATTTTCAAACAGCTTAAAGGCTGTCTGTTTTTTATCTGGTTTTTATTTCGTATTGTTCTTGCCAGATAAATAACCTGCCAAACCAGAGATACTTGTTTTATCAGCTCTTCATTGCAATATTTTTTTGAAATATCCGGCCATTCTGTTAAATGTACAGAATAATCATCTATTAATATCTGATATATTTTCTCTGAAATAATCGGTGCTGCTGGTGCAAACAGCTTTGTCAGACTTACAAGCACATAATATAATGTTTCATATGCGTGGCGTTTATCCTCACTCATGCCGCTGCTCCAGAAACGCCTTCTTGAACGCCTGATATACCAGTTTGTCAGTCCGTCGAGAAAGTCTGTCAAATACTGGGCATATTTATTGACCTGATATTTATCCATATGAAATGAGATATTTTTCTCCGTTTCATATAACCTTGCCAGTATCCATTTATCAAGCTGATTTTCAGAAACAGGGGACTTTAAAGCACCCTGTTCCGGTTTGAATTCATCAATATTTGCATATGAAATATAAAAGCTGCACGCATTCCAGTATGGCAGAATTATCTGCTGATATGCATCTTGTATGCCAGATTCATCAAACAGCAAGTCATTTATCAGCATTGCATTTGTCTGATATAAATACAGACGAAACGCATCTGTCCCATACTGCTTCATAAGCTGCATTGGGTCTGTATAATTTTTTGACGATTTTGCAAGTTTTTTCCCATCGTTTGCAAGAATAGTCCCATGTACCACACAGTTTTTAAAAGCATTTTTATCAAATAATGCCACAGCCAAAACATGCAGATAATAAAACCAGCATCGTATCTGTCCGGTATATTCTACTATAAAGTCACATGGAAAATGTGAATCAAACCATTCTTTATTTTCAAATGGATAATGTTTTTGTGCAAATGGCACAGAACCACTTTCAAACCAGCAGTCCAGAACTTCCGGTACACGCCGCATGGTTTTGCCGCATTTGCATGGAAATGTAACTTTATCCATATATTGTCTGTGAAGATTTGTCAACTTTACTCCACTTGCCTTATATATTTCATCTATACTTCCGAGAACTCTGCGTTCTTTACATTCTTCACATTCCCAGATTGGAATCGGTGTACTCCAGTATCTGTTTCTTGAGATATTCCAGTCCCTTGCATTGGAAAGCCAGTTGCCAAAACGACCATGCTTGACTGTTTCAGGAACCCAGTTGATTTTTTCGTTTAATTCAATTAGACGTGGTTTTATTTTTTCAATATTAAAATACCATGCGTTCATCGCCTTATAGATTAATGGACGTTTACATCTCCAGCAGTGAGGATAATTATGTTCAATTGTCCCATCTGCCACAGCTTTTTGGTGTTCATATAAATATTTTATAATAACAGGATTCATTTCAATTACATTTTTCTTTTCTGTACAGAATTGATTATCCTGATAAAAATCTGTGATTTCAGATGTAAAGTATCCCTTTTCATCTACCGGATTTACCAGAGGGATTTTATTCTTTTTGCAGGTCCAGTAGTCATCTTCTCCAAACGCCGGCGCAGTATGCACAATTCCAACACCCTCTTCGGCTCCTACATAATCTGCCGAAACTACCCGAAAGGCTCCTTCTGATTTTTTTTCTTCAAAATAATTAAAAAGAGGCTCGTATTCCATGCCAACAAAATCCAAACCTTTACATTCCTTTAAAATCTTTGGAGATGTTCCAAATAATTTTGGAAAATTCTTTAAAGTATTTGTACATGCTACATAAATCTCATTTTGTACTTCTACAAAAGAATAGTTGAGATTTTCGCCTACTGCAAGACACAAATTTGAAGGCAGTGTCCACGGTGTCGTTGTCCATGCCAGTAAATAAACACATTTATTATGAATAGACAAAGAAGTTTTAAACTTTGCAATTACCCATCTGTCCTGTCTTAATCTGGTAGAATCGGATTCTCTTGTATCTGATATGGAAAGAGATGTTTCACAGTGCATACAGTACGGAGTAACTCTGTAATCCTTGTAAATAAGCTCTTTTTTATAGCACTGTTTAAATGCCCACATAACGCTCTCCATAAATTCAGGATTCATGGTCTTATATGCGCCGTCATAATCTACCCATCGTGCCATCTGTTCTACATATTCTCTCCATGCGTCATTGTTGTTTGAAACAATTTCATGGCATTTTTCATTAAATTTATCAATTCCAATGCTTTTTTCAATTTCATTTTTATCCTCTATTCCCAATAATTTTTCCGCCTGATTTTCAATGGGCAGACCATGACAGTCCCATCCCCACACTCTTGGAACCTTATGTCCTTTCATTGTCTGGTATCTTGCAGTCAAATCTTTGATAAAAGAAACCAGAACAGTTCCATGATGCGGTTTTCCGGTTGGAAATGGAGGACCGTCATAAAATACAACTTCCTCTCCGGTCTTTTCTTCTACTGACTTTTCAAATACATTTTCCTTTTTCCAAAATGCAAGGATTTCTTCTTGAATATTTGCCATTTCGGGCTTTGCAGTTAATTCGTGATACTTCATTTTGTATACCTGCCTTTCTTATTATTAAACAATAAATATGTGAAACAATGAACATATAAAACAATAAATATAATTAGTCAAAGGTTCATTGTAGAAGTCAGGCAAAGAAAAGTTTGTAGAAGTGTTTCAATTTATATTTTTTATAAAAATAAAAAAGCTCCGTTCTGACAGAACGAAGCATATACCTTCTTCTATAAACCACTGTCAAACATACCATCATATGTCATCCCGATAACGGGGGATTTCCGACACAGCCTAATTGCATAAAGCGTTCAGCCTGTGGCTCAAAAGTGATATTCAAAGTAATACTACTCTTGTTAAGCTCTCACCATACCTTAACTCTCTGGGAATTTCGTAATACTTCTACTGTCTTTTTCATTGCCTTGTGGCATATTATAATCTCTGTATGAAAATTTGTCAAGAAAAAACGTTATTTTTATATAAAACCAGTATTAAAATTAAGCGGTGGATGGTTTACGAAAAACATTAAAACAAGCTTGACCTTTCCCGGAATTCTGTCGGCGTACAGCCCATATAGCGCTTAAACAATTTATTAAAATAACTACTATTATGAAAACCACAGGAAAAAGCAATATCAGATATACTCATACTTTTGTCCAGCAATAAAAATGTACTCTGCTGAATCCGATAATGATTGAGATAAACAACAGGAGAAACACTGGTTATTCTGTCTC
>CAJTOU010000001.1:108327-193150 GCA_910577835.1 uncultured Lachnospiraceae bacterium
CGACACAGATATTCTCTGCTGGTATGTACATATTCTGCCATTTCCTGTAAAGATATCGTTTTTGAATAATTTTCTTTTATATAATCTATTACCGTCTTTATTATACTGCTTTTTATATTTTGAACTGGAGCTTTTACCTTTGTGGCATTTTGTATAAGAAGAAAAAGAATATGATACAATGATGACTTTACATAAAATTCATACCCAAAAGCAGCTTCTTCAAATATAGTACAGATTTTTTCTATCTGCATACAGATTTCTTTTGATAAAGAAATTGGTAAAAGCAAGGATTGATTAATAATATGCTTAATATAAGACGTAAAAATTTTGTCCGATTCATTACATAACAGGCTATAATCAAACACAAGTGCAATAAAACCATGTTCTGCCTTATCTACGCTGCTTATCATATGAATAAAACCAGAATTTATAAAAACCCCTTCTCCCTTTTTCAGAATATAAGATTCTTTTTCAATTTGAACATTTATTATTCCTCTGGTAATCACCAGAAATTCAAACTCTCTATGATAGTGAAGCGGCGCCAGAAGGTCATGCTGCTGATTAAAATAATTGTTGTATAACCCAACCGGAAAATCCGGTGTTCCATGTTGCAATGGCTCTTTTAAACTTTGCTGTTTCATAACACTCCTTTCAGTCAATATCGTTTTAATATACTTTAAAAATGTTATAGATTTTATCTGATAGAAACAATATAATTGTACCATCAGAAACATAGTGTCTGCAACACTAAAAATTTCCTGCGAAATAAAAAATCTTGTAAATAAAGGAGAAACATTATGAATTTTAAACTGGATAAACATTATATTTTATTTCAAAGAGCCGGAGAAACTGGCAAAATAAGCGCCTGCGGTAAAGACAGCATTCGTTTTCAGGCAACTGCATCCGGACAGTTGACAGAACAGAACTGGACATTAATGCCGCAGAATATTCCTGCCAAAGTCTGGATAGAAAATGGAAATGCCTGTCTGGAAAATGGAAATATGCTTGCCGTAATGGAGGAATGCGGAAAAATATCCTTTTATTATAAAGGTAGAAAAATTCTTGAAGAAATGCCGGAACTGACTTTTAACAGCGGATATCGCAATTATGAAAATAAAGGAAGCAATCTTTGGAAAATTCGTGTGAGTTTTGAAGCAGATGAAAAGGAAGCATTTTATGGTCTGGGACATGAGCGTATTAATTGTTTTAACAAAAAGGGATGCACTGTTGATTTATGCCATGTAAATACAAAAACATCTATTCCATATGTTTATTCCTCTTTAGGATATGGCTTTATATGGAATATGCCGTCTACTGGAAGAGCAGAGCTTGCCAGTAACCGGACACGATGGGTTAGCGATTGCGCAAAAGGTGTTGATTATGTTATTATAGGCGGTTCTCCATATGAAGTAACAAAAACTCTTACCGACCTGACAGGACATGCCCCTAAAATACCAGAATGGGCGTTGGGCTTCTGGCAGAGTAAGCTTCGATATGAAAATGAAGAACAGGTATTAACTGTTGCGCGCAAATATAAAGAACTGGGGATTCCTTTATCTGTCATTATTATTGACTATTTTCACTGGACAGAACAGGGAGACTATCGCTTTGACCCAATATATTGGAAAAATCCGAAAAAAATGGCTGATGAACTTCATCAAATGGGCGTTCGGCTAATGGTATCCATGTGGCCTACTATTAATGAAAAAAGTGAAAATTATCATTACATGATGGAGCACAATATGTTAATGCGAACAGCAAGAGGCAGTAACAGAGTATTTGATTTTTATGGTCCGCAGGCAGAAATTGATGCAACAAATCCGGAAACAAGAGCTTATGTATGGCAGCGTTTGAAAGAAAATTATTATGATAATGGTGTTGACTGTATGTGGTTCGATGAAGCGGAGCCTGAAATTCATCCGGAACATTTTGACAATCTTGTATTATATGAGGGAAACGGAGACGAAGTGGCTCTGCTCTATCCTTATTATTACGCTAAGCTCGTATATGATGGAATGGTGGAATTAGGAAAGAAAGAGGTGGTTACTTTATCCAGAAGTGCTTATCTTGGCGCTCAGAAGTTTGGAACAGTTGTCTGGTCCGGCGACATTCCTTCTACTTTTGAAAGTCTGACAGAACAGGTGAAGTCAGGACTTAATATGTCTATGTGCGGTATTCCATGGTGGAATACGGATATTGGCGGTTTCTATGGCGGAGATATTCATTCGGATTATTTTAAGGAACTTATTATCCGCTGGTTCCAGTATGGCGTGTTTTGTCCTGTTATGCGCCTTCATGGAAGCAGAATCGGCGCAGACAGGACAAGGAATATTATAGAACCCAGCGGCGATGATAATGAAATATGGAGTTTTGGTACAGAAAACTTTTCTGCATTAAAAGAACTTGTTTTATTACGAAACCGGTTGATTCCATATATCAAAGAAAATATGGATATTGCTTCTGAATATGGCATTCCCGTTATGCGGCCGATGTTTTTTGATTTTCCATATGATTCTGTTTGCTATGAAACGGGCGACCAATATCTGTTTGGCAGCGATATTATTTTTGCTCCGATTACAACGCAGGGCTGTACCTCCCGAAAGGTGTATTTACCGGAAGGTACATGGATTTTGACAAAAGACAAAACTGTCTATAAAGGTAAAAAATGGTACGATATAAATGCCGGTATTTATGAATATATTGTATTTGTGAAAAACAATAGTCCTGTTTTATCGTGTTTTTAATAAATATTCTGAAATGCCCTGATACAGTCCTGTGAAGATGAACGGTCCATTACGGCAAAAACAATACTTTCAAATTTATCCAAAAAGAATTCCTCTAAAAGTTCTTTGTACCATAGCGCAATTTTGTTCGGGTCATTGCGGAATACCCCGCATCCATAAGCGCCCAGAATTAAATGTTTACATTTCTGCTTTGCAAAGATAGCAAGGGAAAGCTTCATACGGCGTTTCATCACCTGCTCCGCCTCTTTTACATCTTCACCCTTTAATAAGACCTGTCCCATATTCACTGCTGGAAGCGTCAGCACTGATGTGGTGACAGGTTTTTCAAGCAGACGGAATTTTCCATCGCGGAAAAATAACACATCCGGTGAGTAAATCGCGTAATTTGTATACATCATAGTGTTGCAGACACGATTTTTTTCATAATATTCCCTGTGCTCTATCAGAGTTTTATAAAGACAGCTTGAGGCTGCAAGACTTTCCTCCTGCGCCATTGCCCCGTTTAGAAAGCCGCCACCCGGATTTTTCGCACTGGCGAAATTCAGAACAGCGATGTCCTCTTTTCCTTCTGATGAAAGCTTTAAAATTGCATCCACAGAAGAACAATTCCAGACATAGGTCCACTCTGATAATAAATTCTCTACTCCGCTTTTCTTGTTTGCTTTGCAGGCATTCAGAAGAGCTTCTCCCTGCTCTGGCGTTAAAAGAAAGCTTTCTTTTATGGAATGTTCCTGAAGCTCTCCGATTTCTATTTTCCTACTTTCTATTTCATAATATCCCCGTTCCATAATATTCAAAGTTTCTCTGGCAATAGCTTTTCGGTCCATAATTTTCCTCCTTCTTCAATCTGATTTTGCTATAATTACAGTTTACTCTATCAACAACAGAAATTCCGCAGCAAAGAGGCCGGATATCTTTCTGAAGCCCCATTTTCTTCCTTTGGATATTTTCTAACTTGATTCATCAAACAGAAGCAAATTTGTTCTTTCATCTGCAAGCTTTTTTAATTCATCTGTAAAGCCCCCAGCGCCAAACAGTACATACCATACATACCGATTCTTTTTCTTCCAGTCCACGCTGTCAGCCTTTTTCTCCAGCTCCCGCAAAATATTTACACCGACAGGCTCCTGCCAGTATTTGCACTCTCCAAGAATAAGATTATTTCCCTCTGAATCAATAGCGGCAATATCAATTTCATTTTTCCCATCCCACCAGCGGCCGATTTTAGAAAAATAAAACGGCCAGCAGTTTTTTGCGTTCAGTGCCCACATCCGTTCTCTGCAGATATCTTCATATACAAAAGCTGTATGCCTGCTGATAAAACTTTGATGAATTTTGTTCATTACAATAGAAATATTTCCACTTTCAATAAAGCTTCTGTTTGGATAGATAAATGCAAACCAGAAACGAATATAATTATCTTTAATTTTATATAATCCTTTTTTGCTTTTATCAGGATTTTCTTCTGTTACTGGAACCTCTCGCTCCAATATATCAAGGTCAATCAGCGTTTTCAGATATTTTGTCAGACTGGTTGCTTTTATTTCCAGCATCGCAGAGATAGCGGACAGTTTGCTGTTTCCCGCAGCAATCGCTTTTATTATAGAAAAATAACTGCCGATTTCCGTTACCTCTTGCTGTAACAGAAAGTAAGGTTCATCATACAGATATCCGGAACGGTTCAGAATACACGACTGAACAGACTGGTAAATATCATGATTTTCTGAAAACAGTTCAATATATTTTGGTACACCGCCCGTCACAGAGTACATTTCTATCAGTTCTCGTCTGTTTTTTTCCGGAAAAAACTCATGATAATATTGAAATGGAATCTGTTTCAGTCGAATCTGAGCGGTACGCCGCCCATACAAGGGACTGCTGTATGACAAAATTTGTGATTCCATCATGGAAATCAGCGAACCACAGAGGATAACCATAATGGATTTGTTTTTCAGTGTTTCTTCCCAAATACGCTGAAATATAGACGGAAATGCAGGATTGGATTTACCGATATACTGAAATTCATCTATCACGATAACAGGCTTATTGTCAAAGGCTGTATCAGCAATTATTTTAAAGACAGCCTCCCAGTTTTTTATATCTGCGCTTTTTAAAAGACTGTTTCCAATAAAATCTGCGGCTTTGTTTTTAAAATCATTTCGGTTCTGAGCTTCTGCTTCTTCGCTGGCAAGAAAAAAAAGTGCTGTTTTATCTTTTATAAATTCTGAAATCAACGTTGTTTTTCCGACTCTGCGCCGCCCATATATAATTACAAGGGAACTGCCTTTGCGTCTGTATTCGTTTTGTAAAGTTTCCATTTCTGATTTACGGTCTACAAATTTCATAATAACATTACCTCATTTTTGCTATTTGTGTTATTATAACAGAAATTATTATAATTTCAAGAATATTCTAAAGATAACTGTACATGCAGCAACTAAAAATTACCTTATTTCTTTTTTGCAATTATAATCATGGCTTCTTCCATATCATCACATACCTGTATATCTGAAAATCCCACAGAGTACAGCAATTCTTTCTCATGCTTCAAGGTCAATGGTATATCAAAATGTACAAACTGTTCATCCGGTATTTGAAATTTCATTCGTTTCTCAAAATATACTTTATGTAACAGTTCCTCTTCCTCTATACAATATGCCACATAATCGCCCAAAAGAAATACGGTCCCCTGTTTAAGCGCATGATAGATAGTTTGGTATAACATTTTCTTTTTTTCCGGTAAAAAGTGATGCAGACTTTCAAAGGAAATAATGGCATCCCACTTTTCAATTCCCATATCATACTTAAAATAGTCCATACAAATCATTTTCGGAGGATTTATATATTTTTTTGCCAGTTTATCCAGCATGCTTTGACATAAATCTACTCCTGTAACTGAAATATCAGGGTATATTTTATAGATTTCATCCAGCTCTAATCCTGTACCACATCCAAGGTCCAAGATTTTTTCACACCCTTGAGGAAGCAGCTTGGCAAATCTTTCATAGGATTTTTTCCATATAGACATATGTTCTTCATATCCTTCAATTCTTGCAGTGAAAAATCCTGACATTTCCTCTAAATTCTGGTCAGCAGTTTCCAAAAGCCACTCTTTTAATTCATTCATATACTTGTCTGTTGTTTCACTCATATTTTTATTCTCCAATCTGGTTTATTTTATCCTATTGTATTCGATTTTTTATATATCATCTACCCCGAAATTTTTTAGAAAAAAATATGAGCTGACATTTCACATAAAGAGATTGATTTCAAAATATTCATTTTTATCAATCATACCTTTGATTTTTTCCAGCTTCGATTCTATATTTACCATATAGTGCAATTTTGGTTTACAGTCTGCATTTACGTTAAATGACCTGCCCATATCTGCCTCCTAAATAAATCTGTTACTTCCTATCCTCTTTCTGCTGTTCTCGAATAATCCTCTGTATACTTTTTTCTGATAAAAAATATTTTTCTGCCAGCTTAGAAACTCTGAATCCTTTTTGATAATCTTTATAAATCTGTTCATTTCGAACAGATAGCTCCTGTTTTATTTTTGTACTCTTTCCCCACTCCTGCCTGTGATTCTGCTTTCTCGGAATATAAATATTCCTTCCGTCTACATATTGCTGTATCAATTCAATCACTTCTGCAGGAAGAATTTCTTCTGCTTTTATATAGCCCATATCTGTCTCCTGTTAGAATAAATTATAAGAAACAGCAATGACTATAACAATCCTTTTCAAGCCTGCAATAGCCAATGCTATGCGGCTGTAATATATTTTTTCATATACAAATCACCATCTTTTTCGCTTTATTTTGTTTTGCAGATTTTCCTGAAATTCAGTATAACAAATTTGCAAACTCTTGTAAATGTAAATTAAAAATTTTATGCTTCTTGTATTCTGAATTGATGTTCTATTCCAAATTAATTTCTCCCTCTTCTATATATTTTCTCTCCATCTGATGTCTTAATTTTCGATTTTGAACCGTATCAAATATAATAGAAAAATCATAATCTTCAGGATATAATTCAGATGCCTCCACTAAAAGTTTAATTCTTTTATGATTAATCCATATTTTTTTATCCGGAAGCTGTACTCTTAAAATTCCTTTTTCATTTTCCGGCTGACATATAATCCCAATTTTTTTGTCAGGATATATCATTACACTGTCACCTAATTGAAATTGTCTGATATTTTTCTTTTTCTTTGACGGTTTTTTCTTCTGAATTTTCGAAATTGTCTTTTCTTTCTTGAAACAATCAGCATCAAACACATGATTCATGCCTGATTCTGCTTCTTCTGCTGTATCTTTCGGTATATCATTTCCATAAGCTGCTTTTATCGCAGTACGAAGCATTTTATGTGACATTCCCATTTTTTCCGCAATATAAAATGCACAGCTTTCTCCTGCTTCTCCCAATTTTAATTGATAGAGCGGCTTCAGGCTTTCTTTATTAAAAGTCATCCTTGCATTTATAATATTCTCCTCCTTTTCTGCATATTGCTTTACTTCTGGATAATGAGTTGTCACAAGAAATAAAGCTCCGCTTTTTTTCAATTCCTCCAATATCGCAACCGCGATTCCCATTCCTTCTGTTGGGTCTGTTCCCGAACCAAGTTCATCCATAATAACAAAACTTTCTCTGTCCACTTTTTCTAAAATTTCCAGAACATTTGTAATATGGGCAGAAAAGGTGGAAAGGTTTTCTGACAGATTTTGTCCGTCTCCAATATCACAGAGAATGCTGCTGTTCATGCAGATATTGGCCTCATTACATGTAACATGCAGTCCGCATTGTGCCATGATACAGTTTAATGCCACTGTTTTCATGGCGACTGTCTTTCCACCAGTATTTGGTCCTGTAATCACAATTCCGGAAACGCCATTTCCCATTTCAAATGAAAGTGGCACACAGATTTTTTTATCTATCAGAGGATGCCTTCCATCTTGCTTCTTTTATTTCGTCTAATTCATCCAGATTTTCATCGTAGTAAGCAAGAGAAATCTGATATGCTTGCCCTTTATTCAGATAATTTTTTATCCTCATAACAGCAACCATGGCTTTCTCGATTTCCTCAAGCTGCAAAGGATTCAGGCAGTTTCCTTTTTCTACGTTTTCTACCCATTCTGTTATTCCATTTAAAGAAACGAGCGGAGGATTTCCACATTTTTCAATAATAAGTCTTGCTTCTGTTGTTTCTTTTAATTTTTTTAATAATTCTGTTTCTGATAAATATGGAGTACTGTTCTTAATTTCCCGCTTTGCCCATTCCGTAAGCGCAAGAGTTCCCCATATTTCTTTTACTTTGTCAAATTCCAAAGCTTTTTCTGTATCAATCATTTTATTTTGCCTTTCTATGTGTTATTTTTTAATCGAATTACCTTTTTCAGCAAACCAAAAAACCATGCATATCTGCCAAAAAGCACAATAATGCATGGTTTAAAAAGCATAATTTTGAATATTTAGTGAAAACCAAATAAAAACAACATGACAAAGTCATGTCTGCTCATATCAAAAACTTAATTTATAAATGGGAATATGCACAGCACTTGTAAGACAGATATAAGGGCAGACTTCCAGACCTATCCTTCCATCAATACCCTGCAAATATTTAGTTTGCTTTCTTCTTCATTACAACAATGCTTAACATAAAATACCTCTTTCTTTTAGAATGTTATTATCATATATCAGAAAACTTATTTTGTCAATACGAAAAACAGTTTAAACATTGTATCTTTTGTAAAAAAATGTTATAATTTACTTTATATTTACCAGGGATTGTTTAAAAATAAAAAAGGAGGTACTTATGAACAAAAAAAATTTTATCCATTCAAAATGGTCTGTTCTTGTTCTGTGTACAGTCTCATTTGCAGTTCTGTTTTCGGCCGGCATGTATTTTTTGACTGACAGAAAATCACAGACAGAAAAGAATCCTTTCACAGACACATCGCCAGACAATGTATTTTTAATATTTGACAATCATTATGCATGTGTAAATACTCCTCTTACTGTAAGCTTTGTTGGAGCTTCCGGTAATGATATTACTTATCAGTGGAGTATTGATGGAAAGGAAATTTCAAATTCTACGGATACTTATATACCGACGTCTGATGATTTGGAAAAGCTTATCACGGTTTCTGCATCCGACAAGACAAATACGGTTTCCGCTTCAATTTATTGCAGCAAACTTCCAGTCATATATATCAATACAAAAAATTATATCGCAGATGTATACGTAGACGCTTCTATGAATATACAGGGAAACAGTGAATATACAGATAGTACAGATTTGTATTCTGGTAATATTTCCATAAAGCTTCGCGGAAATTCTACCAGAAAGCGTGAAAAAGCTCCCTATAAAATAAAGCTTGATAAAAAAAGTGACCTCTTTCATATGGGTGAAAACAAACACTGGGTACTGCTGGCAAATGATATTGACCATACCTTTATCCGCAATAAGCTGATGTATGACTTTTCCGGTTCTCTCGGTGCTGATTTTGCGGCAGAATCCTTAAATGTTGCTCTTATATTGAATAATGAATATCGCGGTGTATATCAGCTTTGTGAGCATGTTCGTGTTGGAAAAGAGCGTGTTGATATCTTTGACTGGGAGGAGCTTGCCGAGGATGCAGCAAATGCAGTTGCAAAAGAAAAAGCGGAAAAGGAAAAATGGAGCAAAGAAGAGGAAAAAAAATGGAGAGATATCTTTGAGGAGGAATTGTGTTTTGACTTTTCATGGTTAAGTTCGCCGTATACTTTTACATATGATAAAATTACTTATAATATATCAGATTATGTAAATATTCCAGATACAACTGGCGGATTTTTACTGGAAATGGATTTTTATAATCTCCAAAATTCAAATGGACTGACTACAAACTATCAACAACCGTTTTATTTTAATACACCGGAATATGGCTATACAAATAAAGCCTTAAAGGATTACGCCCGCAGATATCTTCAAAGTTTTGAATATGCTTTGCACAGTCCGGATTTTACTTATCATAATTCTGATATACATTATCGGGGATTTGGCAATCATTATGACCCAGACAAGGGCTGGATTGGAGATGAATATGAAGCTGATTACTCCGATAAGGAAAATGACGGAAAACATTATTCACAGCTATTTGATATGGATTCACTGATTATTAATTTTTTTGTATGTGAGTTTTCCATGAACTGGGACTGTATGAAAAACAGCGTATTTGTCACAAAGGACCTTAACAGTCTTGCGAAACTAAGCCCTGCGTGGGATTTTGACTGGGCGTTTGGCAATAACAATATGTTCAATATTTTTACCAATATTCCAACAGAATGGCATACTACAAATGAATATTTTACAAGTGAACAGTATTATCAGTCGGTACAGTGGAATCGATATTTAGTTAAAGACCCATATTTTCTTATGCTTGCCTACAACAGATATCAGGAAATAAGACCGACTATAATTGAAGATATTATAAAAGACGGGGGACTTCTGGATAATTATTATGAAAAATATTACGAAGCAGGACTTGCCAATGATAAAAAATGGCAGATTACTTATGGGCAGTATCAGGGAAAAAATTACGAAGAGTCCATGGCAGCTTTAAAAGAATTTATTACTACAAGAATCGCATGGATGGATGAACAGTTTGTGTCTTATGAAACATTTGTAAATTCGATTGGATATTATAAACCTGACAACAGAATAAATGTTACAGATATCAGTTATAATCAGGACAACACGGTTACTGTCAAGGCAGAATCTTCTTTTAATAATATTTCAGAAATTTCATTTCAGATAAATGGAACAGAAATTTTAAAAAGTACAGTTTCTTCCGACGGTACTGCAAGTATTACTTTTGATTCTTCGAAATTAGATAAAACAGGAAAAAACATGGTACAGATTCATGGAATGGATAAAGAAGGAAAATATCTGGAACAATCTACAAATTATAAAATATTTTAGATAACAGAAACACAGAATGCTTTTCTGCAACAAAACAAAAAACTGATACTTCAAGTATACTAATCTGTTCTTGAAGTGTCAGTTTTTTGATAATGCTAATCAAATTATTATTTCGGCATTTTTATAACAAATTTTAACTTTCTCTTGCCAGTGCCAGCATTAATTTAATACGATTCTCCTGATTTACTCTTGTTGCACCGGCATCATAATCAATTGCACATATATTTGCCTCTTTATACTGTTCATTCAGGCTGCGAATCATTCCCTTTCCGGCAATATGATTTGGCAGGCATCCAAATGGCTGTACACAGACAATATTTTTATATCCCTTTTCAATCAGCTCTGCCATTTCCGCCGTAAGAAGCCATCCTTCCCCCATACATACACCGCGGCTGATGGTATGTTCTCCAAGCTTTTTCAATTCCTGAAAGGAAATCGGCTTTTCAAAATTTGGATATTGTTTTAAGACAGACAGCATGGTTTTCTCCAGCATTTCCACATATTTTACTGCGATTCTGCTGAACATTACTCCTTTTTTATCCCCATATAACCGGTAATTTTCCATACCGATATTCAGACTGTACAATGCAAAACCCAAAATTCCGGGAACCATAATTTCTGCTCCCTGCTCTACCAGATAATCCTGAAGATGGTTATTTCCAAAATCTGCATATTTTACATACAGCTCACCTACAATGCCCACCTTCGGTTTATTCTTTTTTGTAATTGGAATATAGTTGAAATCATCTGCAATCGCGCGAAAATTACGCGCAATAGAACTTCTTGTAATTCCCTTGTTATGTGAAATCTGATTGTTTAAACGTTTTGTCCACTTTTTTGTCAGCTTTTTACATGCGCCTTTTTCTTTTTCATATGGACGTACCTGATTGCGCAAAAGCATGATAAAATCTCCATACAGCCATGCTATCAGTCCCTTTAAAAACATGGGCGCCGTTACCCGAAATCCGGTATTTTTTTCAATTCCGCCAAAATTAACCGATACAACCGGAACATAAGCAAATCCTGCTGTTTTTAATGCTTTGCGAAGCAGATGTACATAATTTGAAGCACGACATCCACCTCCTGTCTGATAAAGCATAAGAGCAGTTTTCTTAGGGTCATAATCTCCGGATTCCAATGCATAAATAAGCTGCCCAATTACAATAATTGCAGGATAACAGGCATCATTATGAACATATTTTAATCCGGTATCAATTATTTTCTGACCTGAATAGTTAAGAAAATCTATATGATACCCCTCTTTTCGAAAAACCTCTCCCATCAGACTGAAATGCATAGGAAGTGCATTTGGAATTAATATGGTATGTGTCTGTTTCATTTCCGCTGTAAATTCCGGATAAATTTCATTTGTTGCCATTACGCCTACCTCTTTTATGCTAATTTTCTATTCCAACAGCAGCAAAAAGGCTTCGAATACGTATTTTCGCTGCTCCCATATTTGTAACTTCATCAATTTTAAGCTGTGTATAAATTTTTCCAGCTTCCTCCAAAATAGCTCTGGTTTCATCGCTGGTAATGGCATCTACTCCACAGCCAAAAGAAATAAACTGAATCAGATGTATATTTTTATCTTTTTCCGCTTCTGCCACATATCTTGCCGCAGAATATAATCTGGCATGATAAGTCCACTGATTCAGTACGGTTGTACGGAATTTTTCTATATTATTACTTAAACCGTCTTCTGATACAACAACTGCGCCAAGTTCACAGATAAAATTATCAAGACCATGATTAATCTCAGGGTCTATATGATATGGACGACCGGCAATCACAATTACCGGACGATGTTCCTTTTCGGCAGCCGCAAGAAAACGCTTTGTCTGTACACGTATTTTTCTCATATAGTTTTCATATTCCTGATAAGCCAAATCCGCCGCTTTTTTGACTTGTTTTACAGTAAATTTACATGACATATGACGATTTAATATCTTGGTAAATTTTTTTGGAAATTCCCTGCGATTATGAATACCGACAAAATCATAAATAAATTCAGTTTGCTTTACGGCCTTTACATTTGCCTTAATTACCTCCGGATAATATGCTACTACGGGACAATTATAGTGATTATCTCCTTTTTCCTCATCAAAATTATAGCTCATACATGGATAAAAAATAGCATCCGGTTTTTCCTTCAGCAGTGCTTCTATATGTCCATGTACAAGTTTTGCCGGAAAACAAATTGTATCAGAAGGAATTGTATGCTGTCCGGATATAAAAAGTTTTCTTGAACTGGAAGGAGATACAATTACATTAAATCCCAGCTGATGAAAAATGGTATACCAGAATGGCAGCAGCTCATACATATTCAGTGCCATCGGAATTCCAACGGTCAATTTTTCTTTTTTACACTCATTTTTACAATAATGCCCAAGAAGTTTTCTTTTATATTCATATAAATTATATTTTGGATACTTTGATTTTATTTTTAACGGTTTTTCACAACGATTGCCTGCAATAAAAGTCCGGTTACCACCAAAGGAATTAACTGTAAGCTGACAGTGATTATCACAGCTTTGACATTTTACAATTTTTACCTCATGCTTAAAATTTTCCAGCTGTTCTCTGCTTATAAAAGAGCCTTTTTTCTCTGTGCAATCAATATCAACAGGTTTTTGATTTGTTGTATCATTTGCATGTTTTATCGCATATAACGCAGCTCCATATGCTCCCATAAGTCCTGAAATAGAAGGACGTACTACTTCTTTTTGTATCTCCTGTTCAAATGCCCGAAGCACCGCATTGTTTAAAAATGTGCCTCCCTGTACCACAATATGTTCACCAAGGTCCTTTGCAGAACCGCACCGAATTACTTTATATAATGCATTTTTTACAACACTCATAGAAAGACCGGCAGAAATATTTTCGACAGATGCACCGTCCTTTTGAGCTTGCTTTACAGAGCTGTTCATAAAAACAGTACACCTTGACCCAAGCTCAACAGGTTTTGGAGCATATAATCCAAGCTCTGCAAATTCTCTGATATCATAATGAAGTGCCTCTGCAAAAGTTTGCAGGAAGGAACCACAGCCGGAAGAACAGGCTTCATTTAAAAAAATATTATCAATCGCATGATTATATATTTTAAAGCATTTAATATCCTGCCCGCCAATATCAATAATAAAATCTACATCCGGCATAAATTTTGCAGCGGCTGTATAATGGGCGATTGTCTCTACTATGCCCGTATCCACACCAAAGGCATGCCTGATAATATCCTCACCATATCCTGTAACCGCAGTACCTGCAAATACAATATCCGGCCATTTCTGATAAACTTCCATCAGATAATCACGGATAATGGGAACCGGATTTCCATGATTCATACGATACATCTGACTTAAAATATCGCCGTTTTTATTGCATATCACGGCTTTTACAGTAGTAGAGCCTGCATCAATTCCAAGATACATGGGATTGTCCACCTTGGACAAATATTTTATATGAGAAGAATTTTCCTCATGTCGTCTGCAAAAATTCTGATATTCTTCTTTAGAAGAAAAAAGCGGCTTGCAGCTTAAATATGCCTCTTTACTGGAATAATTCTGTATACGGTCTGCCAAATTAGAAAGTTTCTGCTCTGTTCCACTGCCCGAAGCAGCGGCTCCGATTGCCACATAGTAAAGGGAATATTCCGGACAAATCCCCTCAAGCTCCAGCGTTTCATTAAAGCTTTTTTGAAGCTCCGAAAAAAAAGTCAGTGGTCCGCCAAGATACAGAATATTTCCTGAAATTTCTCTGCCCTGTGCCAATCCTCCAATTGTCTGATTAACCACAGCCTTTAAGATACTGGCAGCAATATTTGGAATTTCTGCGCCCTGATTTAAAAGCGGCTGTATATCTGATTTTGCAAATACGCCGCATCGAGATGCGATAGTATATAATTTATCATGTTTTTTGGCCAGTAAATTTAATTCATCAGGAGTAATATGAAGCAGAGTGGCCATCTGGTCGATAAATGCTCCTGTTCCACCCGCACAGCTTCCATTCATCCGCGCTTCAAAACCATTTGTCAAAAACAAAATTTTGGCATCTTCACCACCTAGTTCAATAACCACATCTGTTTCCGGCATTAACTGATTTACCGCTTTTCTTGTAGAATAAACTTCCTGTACAAAAGGAATCTCCAAATTTTCCGCAAGTCCCATTCCAGCAGAACCAGAAATCGTAACAAGCATGTTTTCCGCTTTTGTTCTGGAAGAAATTTCCCGAAGCTGTTGTCCAAGTACTGTTGAAATTTGTGAAAAATGACGTTGATAAGAGGAATAAATTACCTTATTATCCTCTGATAATACAATGCATTTAATTGTAGTGGAGCCAATATCGAGTCCTAATTTTTTCATTCTTGTTCACACTTTCTAAAATCCTGATTTTTTTCCAAACGTTTTGCTGAATAAACACATCCACAGTAATTTTGACGGTACAGCTCATATTTTTTTGATAATTCTACGGAGCGCTGATAGCCATTCTTTTTCTTAAAATCCGAAACAAGATAGGAAATCCCATATTCCTTTTCCAGTTCTAAACCAATTTCATTCAATTTTTCCGCATTTTTTAAAGGACTGATGGACAGTGTTGTGGTAAAATAGTCAAATCCCATTTTTTTTGCTGTTTTTGCAGCGTATTCCAGCCTTAGTTTATAGCATTTTATACATCTTTCGCCACCCTCCTCTTCCTCTTCAAGTCCTTTTACAATAGAATAAAAATCATTTGGAGTATATTCCGTAGAAATTAATTGAACAGGATTTAAAAAAGACATGGAACGTTCCTGCTCCAAAATCCTGTATTCATATTCTGTTTTTGGGAAAATATTGGGATTATAATACAATATTGTAATATGAAAATAATTTGACAGATATTCCAGAACATAGCTGCTGCATGGGGCACAGCAGCTATGAATGAGTAAATTTGGAATAAGCTTTTTTTGTATATTCCAGTTAATGATTTTTTCCAGTTCTTTTTGATAATTTTTTTTGTTCATAAATCAGTTTCCTTAAAAAATTTTCTTGAAAAATTTCCCTGAAAAGTTTGTTTGAAAGAGTTTCCTTTGGATATTTCAGATATAAAATTAAAAATATTTCTTACTTCCCCATAAATTACTTTTTCTTAAATCCAAATATTCCGAATAGGCCTGTTCTACAATCTGCTTTTCATTTGAAAACCTCAAAAGATGATAAGCTTCAATAAACTTATAATAGCCTGAATCCAAAAAATACTCTTCACGCTGTGGTTTGCTGTAATAGCTGTCTGCCATCATCAGATACCAGTGAACCTCTTTTTCAACAATATCCTCTGGAGTTGTAAAGGTGTACTGGCTTTTTCCAATATACTTGATGACTGATGCAATTACACCGCTTTCCTCCCGGACTTCCCGAAGAGCTGTTTCTTTATATTCTTCACCAAGCTCTACGGTCCCCTTTGGCAAAACCCATCCCTCATATTTATTTTTAATATTTTTATAAAGGACCAGTATTTTACCTCGAAAAATCACCACACCGCCGCAGCTTATCGCCTTTATCATAGCGCATACCTCCTGTCGTGGCGTGTATTTACCATTGACACTAGTATACCCTATTTATTTGAACTAATCAAGAACTTTCAGAATTTGATTTGCGATTGTGACAGATGGCGCCGACGAAGTACCGGCAGGCACGTTTTCTGCCACTACAACAATGGTATAGCTTTTTTCATTTTCTTCATCCTCTGCAAATCCGATAAACCATGAATTAATATTTCTGTCACTGTCAATTTCAGCAGAGCCTGTTTTTCCATAAACGGTAAGATGTTCAAAGCTGTTTAATTTCTTTGCAGTGCCATATTCCACAACAGAACGCATGTATTTCTTCAGATTATCCGCCATTTCTTCCTCAAAAAAGGTCTTGCTGCTTTTTGGAGAAAATGTTTTTATCGTATTGCCGGAAGTTCCCTCTATACTTTCAACAAAATATGGTTCCATCGCTGTTCCCTTATTTGCAACTGCACTTACCAGCATTGCCATATGAAGTGGAGAAATCAGAGTTTCTCCCTGTCCGAAAAATGTCAGTGCCTTTACAAATTCCGAATCCTCCTCTTTCAGAGGAAAAGAACTTTGGTTATAAGCAATTTTTACCGGCAGACTTTTATTGAAAAGCAAATCTTCACAAGTTTCCTGAAAACCTTTTATCGAGAGCTGTTTTCCAATATTTATAAAAGAGCAGTTGCAGGACAGAGCAAAGGAATCCATCAGATTTACAGTTCCATGTGCCACACCGTCATTGCAGTGAATTACTTCACCATTTACAGAAATACTGCCGGTACAGACATAGGAATATTCTTCTTCTGACTTCCCCTCTTTCAGATACTCGTATAAAGTGATAAGTTTAAAAATTGAACCGGGTGTGTACATTCCCTGTGATGCTCTGTTTAAAAGAACAGAAGAATTTCCCTCATTCAGTTTTTCCCAGTTTTCCTTTATTGTATTTGGGTTGTAGCCTGGATTTGACACCATGGCAAGAACAGCTCCGGTATAGCTGTCCATAACGATGACTGCTCCGTTATAACTTTTGCCGCTATGGCCTTTCAATGCCTGATAAGAGGCTGTCTGAAGTTCATGATTTAAGGTGGTTATCAGGCTGTCTCCATTATCCTTTTTATTTTTAAAGTCATTTATAATCTTTGTAAATATATTGCTTCCAGAAGACAGCAGTTCAAAATTATATGCAGCTTCCAGTCCGTAAAGTCCCTGTCCTATACTTCCCACGATATGACAATATTGCTCGGAAAACGGATAGCTTCTATATTCTTCACCACTTTCATCATAAGCAGTTGTGGCAAGCAGTTCGCCGTCAGAAGAATAGATATCTCCCCGTATCACAGATTCTGATAAAAGATTTTGAAGCTTATTGTAGGAATTATTTATCATATTCCTGCTTGAAAATCCTGCCAGATAGAAAAAATAAACGGCAAGAACCAGAAACAGTCCCGTAAATATATAAGTTACCAGCAGAATATCTTTATTTAATTTTTTTGGATTCGTTTTTTCCGGCTGAAATACCGGTTTCTGTCTTACTTTCTTTATCATAAATATTAAACCCCTGTATAATGGAAAACATCAACAACGTGGATACCAGTGAGCTTCCGCCATAGCTTATCAGAGGAAGCGTTACGCCCGTAGACGGAATCAGTTTAACTGCGCCGCCTACTGTCAAGAATACCTGTACTCCATAAATTATAGCCATGCCAAAGCACGTCAGTTTATAGAAATTATCATTACATTTAAAACATATTTTTATCATAATCACAAAAGTGTGAAAACATAGTAAAATCAGTGCCAGAGCAAAGAAACCGCCCATTTCTTCCGATATTGCGGAAAAAATAAAGTCCTGCTCCGCGACAGGAATCAGATTTGGATTGCCGTCATACAGCCCCATTCCAAATAGAGAACCTGTTCCGATTGCAAAAATAGACTGGGCAATCTGATAACCGCTTCCGTCGATAATCGGCCATGGATTTATCCATGCTGCCACCCGTACCTGTACATGAGAAAATAGAAAATACGCAGCAGCAGATGCCGCCGAGCCGGCCAGCAGTCCAGCCAGTAAAAGAAGCTTCCGCCCTGTGGCAGCATAAATCATAAACAGATATGCGAGACAGAAAATCAGCGCGCTTCCAAGGTCCTTTGAAAGAACCAGAATTATCACATGTACAGCGCATAAAGCAGAGGTAATCAGGAGCTTTCGGATGGAAATATTCTGATATAACATTCCTGCAATAAACATTGGATATGTAATTTTTATAAATTCAGAAGGCTGTACGGAGATAATTCCAAGATCAATCGACAGTTTTGCCCCATAGGTAACGTTTCCTGCAATAAAAACAACAAGAAGCAGAACGATTCCAAACGCGGCATAGGAATAATAGTATTTTCGAAGAATACTTATCTTTGACATCAGATATGGAACAATTAATGTAATAATCAATGTGGCGGCTCCCATAATAAACTGACGCAAAGCTTTTGTATAGGAGATTCTTAAAAGTATAACAGAGCCAATGGACATCATCAGCCATATATTTGTAAGCAAAAATTTATTTGATTTTGGATATATTTTACAGCAGACAAAAACAATAATTAACAGTATCACATATGTAACAGCACAGAGAATCAGTCCGTTGACAGATTTTGTCTTTAAAAACCCTGTCACGGAATACATAGAATATATTATGGTAATAATTGCGGATTCACAGTAAAACAGCCTGCGCTTCTGCTGTCTGCTGATATTACCGACAGCACGAAACGCGAGCATCATATAGATACATATAAAAAGAATGGAGGTATATCTTGTGATTGCTGAAAAAATATTAATCATAAATTACAAAACCCCTTTTCTGAAATGTCCTCTGGTAAATATCTCAACATCCCTATATTTACCGGAATTACATTCCGTGTTATAGGTGAAAATCTTCAGAATTTTTTCCATTTCTTCTCTACTTTCAAATGTAAAATTCAGCCGGAAGGAAGCCGGATTCAGATTGCAAACTGTCGTGAAATCTCCAAGCAGTGACAGTGGCTTTGGATGATAAATCACATTATAGCAAAACCTGCAAACATTGACAACTTTTAACATACTGCCTGTGTGCTCCCTGAGATAACATTCTTCTTTGGCAGATTTTTTATCACATTTATTTATGGTCTTTTTAATACAGTTTGCAGTCAGCATTACTGGTATATATCCGTAAATATCCAGTTCTCCGTTTTCCATTCCAAGCTCCTCAAGCTCATCAATGTTTAATTCACTTGAATAATGAATAAGAACGGGCTTTAGAGATTCCAGATAGCTGCGGGTACGTTTATTATAACAGTAAATTCCGCTGTCAAATATAAAATTTTTATGAAAAAAACATTTATCAAATGAACATATATAAAAATATTCTTCCAAATTTCGCAATACAAATCCGCTGATATACTCACTTTTATAGAACCAAAGATTTTTTTCAAACTCCTTTTTGGCTTCTGTTCTGAAAATATATGGAAGAGCACAAAAAAATTTTTTACTATTATTATAAGCAGCTTCTGCCATTTTAGACATTTCTTCACAGGAAAATAGTGATGTTTCTATATAAATCTGTTGTACTACATCAGAAGAAATGGCGCATAAAAATTGTTCATGGGTAGAAATCAGTACTGATACCATAAACTTGGCGCAATTTTTCTTTGACGGCCTTTCTCTGTTTTTTATATCAGTTTCCTGTGAAACAGTTTGTTCTATGCTTCTTTTGGGAAGTTCTCTCTTGTAACTGTCCAGAATTTTTTGTCTGAGAGATTGTATTGCCTCACGTTTCAGTCTGTTTAATTCCTTTACCGGAACAAAAAGAGCATCGTTGCAGATAACATCGAGCTTTTGAAAGAAAAACTCCGTTTCTCCTGTTTTCATCAGCCTTTTTGTTATTTCCTCTTTTGATAACGGACTGTTTTTTGCCTTTGAAACAGCATAAGTACTGGCAGAGGCTTTTATGTCACCGGAACACACTGTCAGACATGCCGTACCTTCCCATAATTCAGCCGTTCCGGTTATGGGATATTGAGTATCGGACATGTATTTTTCTTCTATTTCCTGAATCAGCCAATTGCTTCGAATACGAAATACATATAAAGAATTTAATATAGATTTTCTGAGTGTGAAACCATCCTGAAATTTATTATATATATTAAAGCGAGTTCCTTTTTTGAGGTTTTCTTTTAGTGTATAATTACAATAGCTGCTTCTTTTTATGTTATCGCTGTTAAAGTCAAAAGATAATACGTCTCCTTTATTTAGTGGAATTGTATTTTTTATGCAAATCGTATTTTTATCTATATTTTCGATTTTTCCTATATTTACTCCGCAATGATTGGGTCTCTCCAGAGATATCATGTCTTTTCCGTTATGCTGCCTGTAATATCCTTCTGTAAAGCCTCCTCTGTTGTAAATTTCCTTTAAAAATTCAATATCCCTTGTATCCACTTTGTAGCAGTCTTTTCCTCTGCTGTAATATAAATCTATATATTTTCGGTACATAGCGGTCACGCTGGCTACATATTCAGGTTTTTTCATTCTTCCTTCTATTTTTAAAGAAAACACTCCTGCTTCTAATATATCAGGAATCAGCTCCAGTGTACATAAATCCTTTGGACTCAGTATATACTTTTGTGATTCCGGATTCAGACATGTTTCTTCAATTATTTTTTTGCTTGTCAGCACGTCGTATGCAAGCCTGCATGGCTGCGCACAACATCCCCTGTTTCCGCTTCTTCTTCCAATCATGCTGCTTAACAGACATTGACCAGAATAAGAATAACACAGGGCACCATGCACAAAGCACTCGATTTCAAGTCCTGTTGTTTTATAAATATCCGATATTTCCTCTAAAGACAGCTCCCTTGCAGTCACAATTCTTGTTACTCCCAGAGATTTTAATTCCTTTGCCTGAAAGGCGCCGGTTACATTCATCTGTGTACTGACATGAATGGGAAGCTCCGGAAAACTGCAGCGAAGAAACAAAAGAACCCCCATATCCTGCACAATCACCGCATCCAATCCTGCCTGATAAGCAGGAAGAAGATAGTCAAACAGTTCCTTCTCCAGCTCCCTTTCTTTCAAAAGGGTATTTACAGTGAGATAAAACCGTTTTCCACGTATATGGGAATAATAAATCGCTTCGATTAATTCATCTTTTTCAAAATTTACCGTCTGCCTTGCTCCAAATCTTTCGCCGCCTGCATAAACGGCGTCGGCTCCTGCCTCATAGGCTGCCTTCATACACTCAAAAGAACCTGCCGGCGCAAGTATTTCACATTTTAAACTGTTTTTTAAATTATGACTCATCCGTTTCGTCTGATTCCTCCTGTTCTGGCAGAACAATACTTTCCTTCTTTGAAGCTATGGCAGCATCCATAATATTTTTTGTACTCTCAAGCTCTGCTCCCAACCGAATATTCTCCTTTTCCTGTTCGGAAAGCTTGTCTCTGAGCATTGTCATTTCTCTTTCAAGAGTATCGATTTTCAATCTTGCATCTGCCAGCTCATGTTTTACATCATAAAGCTGTCTGTCTCTTGACTCCGAGGTATTTTCTATTGAATCTGCCTGTTTTTTTACCTTGAAATAATCATCTGCAAGATTAATACAGAGAAGTGTGTTTTTCATTTCGGGATTCAGTCTTGTATAGCTTTCCTGTTCTGCAAAAGAATTGATTTTATTATTGATATAAGATGCAATCTTTTGCAGATATTCTTCACTTTCATAACCGCTTAGTCGATATACTTTTCCGTTAATTATTACTTCAACATCGTTTTTGATAGACATACAACTCCTCCATGTTTTTTATTCTTCCTCTTGATTGTACGGAAATCCAAGATGCTGACAGGCCAGCCGTGTTACCATTCTTCCTCTTGGAGTACGGATAATAAAACCGTTTTTAATTAAATACGGCTCATAGACATCCTCCAGTGTTCCGGAATCTTCGCCCACAGCAGCAGCCAGAGTATCCAATCCAACTGGTCCATTGTCAAATTTTTTAATAATGGTTTCCAAAATCGTGCGGTCGCCATTATCAAGACCATATTTATCAACATCCAGCAAGTTCAGTGAAAATTCTGCTACCTTATGTGTAATATTACCATCATATTTTACCTGTGCAAAATCACGGACTCTTTTTAAAAGTCTGTTGGCCAGTCGTGGGGTTCCTCTTGAACGCCTTGCGATTTCCTCGGCTCCTCCGGAGTCAATTTTTACACCCAGAACATCTGCTGAACGGCAGATAATCTGTGAGAGCTGTTCTACACTGTAAAATTCCAGTCTGTTTATTACACCAAACCGGTCTCTCAGCGGAGCTGTCAAAAGCCCTGCTCTTGTGGTGGCGCCTACAAGGGTAAACTTTGGCAAGTCCAGACGTATAGAGCGGGCAGCAGCACCTTTTCCAATCACAATATCAATCGCATAATCCTCCATGGCAGGATACAATACTTCCTCTACCTGTCTGTTCAGGCGGTGAATTTCATCAATAAAAAGGACATCTCCTTCTCTCAGGTTATTTAAAATGGCCGCTATTTCACCGGGTTTTTCTATTGCAGGACCACTTGTAATCTTGATATTTACGCCCATTTCCTCTGCAATAATACATGCGAGTGTAGTTTTTCCAAGACCGGGAGGACCATAAAATAAAACGTGGTCCAGTGATTCCTTTCTTGATTTTGCCGCTTCTATGTAAATCTTCAGATTGCTTTTTACCTTATCCTGTCCAATATATTCATTTAATTTTGAAGGTCTTAAATTACTTTCCATCACAGATTCTTCGTTAGAGGAAAGCTCTGTATTTATAATTCTTTTTTCCATTTTTCCGCCTCTGCTCTTCTATTTATTGATTTCTGACACTATATCATTTTTTTCAAGGCAAGCTTCAACAAATCCTCAACTGTGGTTTTCTCTGTAATTTCACACCTCCGAACGGCCTTCATAGCTTCTGTCTGAGAATATCCAAGAGCTGCCAGTGCCAGCGCCGCCTCCTTCATAATATCTGCCTGTCCTTCAGAAATATCAGATATTTCTGCATTTTCTGATGCATCCAAAATATCTTCCAGTTTCAGTTTGTCCTTTAATTCCAGAATAACCTTCTGTGCTGTCTTCGCACCGACACCGGGAGCCTTTGAAATGGCTTTACTGTCACCTGACATTACCGCATAACGAAGGTCATTACCTGACATCACGCTTAATATGGAAAGACCGGCCTTTGGACCTATGCCGCTGACAGTAATCAAAAGCTTAAATATTTTTAAATCGTCCCTTGTCAGAAACCCATAAAGCTGCATGGCATCCTCCCGAACATTCAGATATGTGTAAAGTTTTACTTCACTGCCCGCGGATAACTGCGCTTGTACCATTGATGATGTAAAAATGCGATAGCCAATGCCATTGTTTTCAAGAATAACAGCTTCTTCCGTAATATCAGTAACTTTTCCTTTTATAAAAGCAATCATAATCTTTCTCCATCAATAATATGTCAATTGGTAATAATAATCAGCCAATAATAAGATATGATATATTTTACCACTAACCGAACATATCTTCAATACAAAAATTTTCAACCTGTTTAGAATTTCAATCTGATAAAAAAAGCGCTCAGATGTTAGGCTTTTTCTGAGCGCCTTTTATAATCCGGTTAAATTTTCCGTTCTCTAAAAATTGATTTATTTCTGAGGACCAGCAGCAACCAGTGCTTTTCCAGCCGGATTGCCTTCATATTTACCAAAGTTCTTAATAAATCTGTCAGCCAAATCATTTGCCTTGGTTTCCCATTCAGATGCATCTGTATAGGTATCACGAGGGTCAAGAATATTGGTATCTACGCCATTAAGCTCAGTAGGAATCTCAAAATTGAAGATTGGAAGCTGTTTTGTTGGTGCATTGTTGATATCGCCGTTTAAAATTGCGTCGATAATGCCGCGGGTATCACGAATCGAGATACGCTTACCACTTCCATTCCATCCTGTATTTACAAGATATGCTTTTGCACCGCTCTTTTCCATTCTCTTTACAAGCTCTTCTGCATATTTTGTAGGATGCAGCTCTAAGAATGCCTGTCCAAAGCATGCTGAGAAGGTAGGTGTAGGCTCTGTAATACCGCGCTCTGTACCAGCAAGCTTTGCAGTAAATCCTGACAGGAAATAATACTGTGTTTGCTCCGGTGTAAGAATAGATACCGGAGGAAGTACGCCAAACGCATCTGCTGACAGGAAGATTACATTCTTTGCTGCCGGTGCAGAAGAAATAGGACGTACAATATTCTCTATATGATTAATCGGATAAGAAACACGGGTATTCTCTGTTACGCTCTTGTCATCAAAGTCAATCTTTCCTTCTGCATCTAATGTAACATTCTCAAGAAGAGCATCACGCTTGATTGCATTATAGATATCAGGCTCGGAATCTTTATCCAGATTAATAACCTTTGCATAACATCCACCTTCAAAGTTAAATACGCCGTTATCATCCCATCCGTGCTCGTCATCACCAATCAGAAGACGCTTCGGGTCAGTAGATAAAGTGGTCTTTCCTGTACCTGAAAGTCCGAAGAAGATAGCTGTATTTTCGCCGTTCATATCTGTATTTGCAGAACAGTGCATAGAAGCGATACCCTTTAATGGAAGGTAGTAATTCATCATGGAGAAGATACCCTTCTTCATCTCACCGCCATACCATGTATTAAGAATAACCTGTTCACGGCTTGTAATGTTGAATACAACTGCTGTTTCAGAATTCAGTCCCAGTTCCTTGTAGTTTTCAACCTTTGCCTTTGAAGCGTTGTATACAACAAAATCAGGCTTAAAGTTTGCAAGCTCTTCTTCAGTAGGAAGAATAAACATATTTTCAATAAAATGAGCCTGCCATGCTACTTCAACAATAAAACGAACTGACATACGTGTGTCATGGTTTGCGCCACAGAATGCATCTACTACAAAAAGTCTCTTGCCTGAAAGCTCTTTCAGAGCGATATCTTTTACTACATTCCATGTTTCCTGTGAAGCCGGATGATTGTCATTCTTATACTCGTCAGAAGTCCACCATACAGTATCCTTGGAATTCTCATCTTCAACAATGAACTTGTCTTTTGGTGAACGGCCTGTGTAAATTCCTGTCATTACATTAACTGCACCGAGCTCGCTGACCTGACCTTTCTCATAGCCTTCCAAATTTGGCTTTGTTTCTTCTTCAAATAACATTTCATAAGATGGGTTGTGTACGATTTCTGTAACACCTGTAATACCGTACTTAGTTAAATCAATTTCTGCCATATTACTAATCTCCTTTTTTCTTCTTTTTTCACTTCACGAGAAGTCACAGTCTATTATAACTGCTTTATTTCTATAATGCAAGTAAAATTTTCCATTGAAGAGAAAGGAAAGATTTAAAAAAAGGGTGTATACATGACGCAGAAGAGGAGCATATGCTTTTTTTCAGACATCGCTCCCACTCCTATTCAAACGTAATGGTACTAAACTCACAGTACTTCTCCCTCTGGTCGAAATACTGTTCGCTAAGTACCAACGTTTTCATATGGTCTGAAAAAAGCATATGCTCCTCTTCTGCTGTAATTCAAAACTCCTTCTATTGTTATATCAAAATCAAAAAGTAAAATTTTTTATGAAGCACAGTATCAAAAGGAAACTGACTGTTTATTATGGACCATATGAAAACGCCGGCACTTAACGAACAGTGCTTCGACCAGAGGGAGAAGTGCTGTGAGTTTAGTACCGTTGCGTTTGAATTGGAGCAAGAGCGATGTCCATAATAAACAGTCAGTTTCCTTCTGATTATGTCACTCTCCCACAACTCCTCACCCTTCCTTCTTAACCTTCCTCCCATACTCCCACAAAACTATTTTCTCCAAATACCTCTTCAATACAATCTGTATCTCCTCCTTCGGATGAATCGGCTTTACCAGAATCGTATACATATTCGCCCGATTTGCTCCATAAACATCCGTAAAAAGCTGGTCTCCCACAAACAACGAATTTGTAATATCTGTTCCCATAATCTCCATTGCTCTTTTATAATTTTTCACTGACGGTTTGTGAGCATCAAAAATATACTTCGAACCTACCTCCTTTGCAAACGGTTTTACTCTGGGTTCCTTATTATTTGAAATTAAACAGGTGTGAAATCCTATTTTTCTCAATCTGTCAAATAATTCCTGCGCACGCTTGTCTGCCGGCATTCCGTGTGGTACAAGAGTATTATCAATATCAAACAAAACTCCTCTGTATCCTTGTTCATAAAGTGCTTCAAAGTCAATCTCATACGTGCTGTCTGCACATTCCTTTGGATAAAAAATACCAAACATAATATTTGTCCTCTTATAATATTTGTCCTCTTAATAATGTCTTTTAATAATTATCTCTTATTCTGTAACTTATCAAATTATTCCAAAAGTTTCTTAAGTTCATCCATAAATGTATTGACATCTTTAAATTCCCGATAAACCGAAGCAAATCTCACATATGCCACAGAATCATAATCCTTCAGCTTATTCATTACGATTTCTCCGATTTCCCGACTAGAAACCTCTCTGTTTACTTCTACATTAAAAATAACATTCTCAATTTCATCTACCATTTTTTGTATCTGTTCATAAGAAATAGAACGCTTATGACAGGCCCTTACAATGGCAGATTCTATTTTTTCCCGCTCATAGGCTTCTCTGCTGTTGTCTTTTTTTATTACAATCAACGGAAGCGTTTCTATCTTTTCATATGTAGTAAAACGCTTTCCGCAGACATCGCACTGCCGTCTGCGTCTTATGGAATTATTTTCTTCAGATGGTCTTGAATCAATTACTCTTGTATTTTCTTTATTGCAATATGGACATTTCACTTTCGGTTCCTCCGCTGTTTCTTTTCTGCTATTGTAACGTATTTTTTGGCTTTGTCAAGTCCTTAACACAGCCTTTTCATCTACTTCTACCAATACAATATCAGGACCTATCTGACGGATGCAGCGGAAGGGAATAATAAATTCCTCTTCCTTTCCGAACAGTCCAAAACAGCGGCTTTGACCGGGTATAATCACAGCGCATATCTGGCCGCATTTCTCGTCAAACTCCAAATCCTCAATGCATCCAAGCCTTTTACATGTACATTCATTAATTACTTCCTTGTAACGCAGTTCTGAGAGCCGAATCATTCTTCCTCCTTAACCCTTTATAATATTGGGGTTTGTGTTTTTTGGATTTATTACTTATCCATACAGTATATTCTTGAGTTTGTCTTAACATGCTAGATAATTTCTCATACTGCGCAAAGCGCTTTTTTCAAGACGGCTGACCTGTGCCTGACTGATTCCAAGCTCCTCTGCTACTTCTATCTGTGTACGTCCTTTAAAAAACCGAAGCTTCACAATCTGTTTTTCTCTTTCCGGAAGACGTTTTATCGCTTCTCCCAGAGAAATTTCCTCTATCCATGTTTCCTCTTTATTTTTTTTATCACTTATCTGGTCCATAACATACAGAGTATCTCCGCCCTCATTATATACAGGTTCATAGAGAGAAACAGGACTTTGTATTGCATCTAACGCCACTACAATATCCTCTTTATCAATGCCGATTTCCTCTGCTATTTCATTAATTGTAGGTTCTTTCTGATGTGCCTTGACATAATTCTCCTTTGCATAAATTGCTTTATATGCAATGTCTCTGAGCGACCTGCTGACTCTTATCTGAGAAGAATCTCTCAAATGTCTTCGTATTTCTCCTAGAATCATGGGTACAGCGTAGGTGGAAAATTTTACATTCAGACTTCTGTCAAAATTGTCCAATGCTTTAATTAATCCAATACAGCCTATTTGAAATAAATCATCTATATTTTCACTGGAATTGGAAAAGCGTTGAACAATACTTAATACAAGCCTTAAATTTCCATTGATAAATTTTTCTCTAGCCCCTTCATCTCCGTTCTCTATCTTTTCAAACAGTTCTTCCTTCTCCTTATTGGTCAGAACTGGTAATTTTGATGTGTTTACGCCACATATCTCGACTTTATAACCTGCCATTTTACGCCTCCGGAATATCTTTTTCTCACCTTATAAATCATTTACTTTTCTATAAAAAATATACTGGAAAAATTTATAAACTTCTTGAACACAGACAGGCCACAGGGAATACAATACATTGTAAAACAAATTTGGAGGATATCTAAATGAGTGACTTAACAGCAACAAATTGCGGAAACGGCTGCGGTTGTGAATGCAATGACAACAACAATTGTTTATTTCTTATTTTAATCTTATTGTTCTGCGGCGGATGTGGCGGAAGCGGCTTCAGTGGCGGCGGATGTGGATGTGGAAACGGCTGCGGAAACGATAGCTGCTGGATTATCATCCTGCTTTTACTCTTCTGCGGTGGCAGCGGCTTTGGTTTGAGCGGTAATGGCTGCGGCTGTGGTTGCGGCTGTGGTTGCAACAACAATGTAGGTATCGGCTGCTAAGAGACCAGATATAATGCAACCAGTTGATGACGAACTGTATTGACTGCATTGATTGTTCTGACACTTCCGGACAGAAGGGTTTTCCTTCTGTCCGGTACCTTTGTCTGTCATACAAAACTGTCATATCATTTGCCTTCCTATCATAAGATAGAATATAAACCTGAAAATCAGCAGATTAGAAGCTAAGAAACGATATTTAATAAGGAACCTTATTTAATAGAGAACCTTATTTAATAAGGAACCTTATTTAACAAAGAAACTCATTTAACAAAAACCGGTATCAGGTAAGGAGAATGAATCACTATGGATTATTTTTCAGAAAGCCAGAATGAAATACGTCGAATGGAAATGCTTAAGGCTGTCCTTCCATATATTCCTGTATCTATGCAGAAATTTCTGAATATTTATATGGGATTTTCCGAGCTGTTTAATGCCATAAATATGATAAGAAATGGTCCGATTTTATATACAGACAGCATAACTGACAAAAGCAAACTTGGCAATACAGACGAATTGCTCGGTGTTCTTCGCGGCTTCTGTTCACCAAAGGAAAATGAATTGATTGATATGTTTTTTAATATGTCAAAAGTAATGAATATGTATGACAATTACAAAGATATATTTTCAATGTTTCAGATGCCACAGGGTTCCGATGAAGAGAAAAAACAGGAAAATTATACATCCAATACAAATGCTGACTATTCAAATCAGGAAACAGAAAATCAGAAAAACAATTCTTTATTTTCTCAGATGAATCCTATGGCTATGATGAATATGATGAATCAATTTAAAGGCAGTAAAGAAATTGATGATATTTTTAACAACTTTTTAAAGCAATAGAAAGGCAGGAATAAAATGGAATATCAGAACTGGGCAGAAAACCCAAAATTTAAAAATATTGACCCAAAAAAATTAACGCTGATAGAAATGCTCAGTGAACAGGCAGGTTCTAAGAAGCCGGAAGAAATTCTCCCCTTTTTTCTGGCGGTAAACGCCAAGGCAAATGAAATGGGCATTACATTTAATGACGACGAAACAGAGATTATTCTTGATTCTTTAAAATCAAAAATGAATCCTTCTGATATTAAAAAAATTGACATGATACGAAATTTTACAAAAATGATGTCAGAAAAAAGCTGAGCAGCAAAACTGCTCGGCTTTTTCTGACATATAAATTTTTCATTTGCAATGTAAGGATTAACAACTTTGATTTTATACTTCCACATCTGCGGAATAGTCTACTCCTTCTATTCCAAATCCGAACATCTGGTAAAAATCTTCCCAATAACCTTTAATATCAGAAAGTTCTGTAACATTTTCAGAATTGATTTTATCCCAAACAGCCTTTACTTCCTCCTGAACATCTTCACGCAGTTCATAATCATCCATACGAATCATTCCCTGTTCATCTGTTATCACCTGCGCTCCAAAAAGTTTGTCGTGGAATAATCTGCCGATTTGTTCAATACAGCCTTCATGACAGTCTTTTTCTTTCATTACTTTATACAGGATTGCAAAATACAATGGTACAACAGGAATTGCACTGCTTGCCTGAGTTACAAGTCCTTTGTTAACAGAAATATATGCTCTGATACTTAAAGCTTCTCTTATTTTTTCTGCATATTCATGAAGATTCTTCTTTGCCATGCCAATAGTTCCATTAAAATAAATCGGATATGTAAGTTCTGGACCAATATAAGAATATGCAACCGTAATGGCGTGCTCGGATAATACCTGCGCATTACTTAAGGCTTCTATCCAGTCAAACCAGTCTTCGCCACCCATTACTTTTACAGTAGCTTCTATTTCTTCTTCTGAGGCGGCTGGAATCTCCGCCTCAGAAATAGTATTATCTTTTAAGTTCAGTGATTTTTGTCTATATGGCTCACTTGTAGCCTTCAAAACAGAATTATATACTGTTCCGTCTGACATGGTTCTTCTTGGCGCTGCAAGGCTGTATATTACTAAATCTACTGTTCCAAAATCCTTTTTAATTGTATTGATTACTTCTTCTTTTATTTCTTTTGAAAAAGCATCTCCATTAATTGATTTAGCATACAGGCCTTCTGCTTTGGCAAATTCTTCAAATGCTTTTGTATTATAAAATCCCGGCGTAGCTGTACGCTTGCCTGCTGCTTCTTTTTCAAACATTACTCCCAGTGTATCCGCATGTCCTCCAAATGCCGCCGCAATTCTTGAAGCCAGCCCGTAGCCTGTGGAAGCTCCAATAACCAGAACCTTTTTTGGTCCATGATTTTCCCCTAACGCTTTAATATATTCTATCTGTCTTCTGACATTTTCTCTGCAACCCACAGGGTGAGCTGTTGTACAGATAAATCCTTTTACCTTTGGTTCTACTACCATAAGAAATCCTCCGTATTCTTTGTTTTTTCACAGAAAATATCATTATTTTCCATGGCATTTTTCAATTCTCAAACATTTCCTGAAAGAATCCTGAATCTGACGCCGGTTCTCCTCCTGCAAGCAAATGGCTTGTATCTCCTAAAACCTTTACTCTAAAGCTCGCATTTCCTTTTTCACGTTCTTCCGTGCAGAGAAGCGTCACCGAAGTCGGTGCAACAAAAAACTGCTGCCACAAAACCGGCGCGGAAAGTCCAAGGATATGAGACATCATTACAAAAGAAACGCCTAAATGACAGAAAAATACAATCGTATCTTTATTTGCCTGTTTTACTTTATAATAATTTCCATATCTTTCATACCCATGCACAGCAAGTATATCATCAATTCCTGAACATACTTCACGGTATGCTTTTTGAAGTTCTTCTCCGGTTTTCATAACAGGAGAAGCAATCCACTGGTCTTTATCATATAATTCCGGCTGTTCAGTCCAATACTCCGGCATAAAATCCCATGCAATTCTGTTTTTTCCCGTTAACGGGTCTGTAATTGGGTAATAGAACTCTTTCAGCCAGTCATATATGATTGGAGTCCGGTTCATTTTTTGCATGGAATACTCTGCGGTATCTCTGGCACGTCCAAGAGGAGAGCAATAAAACTGCTTTACATCCCATCTGCTTACTCTGTCAGACAAAAGCGCTGCTTCTCTGCGTCCTTTTTCTGTCAGCGTATCATTTATATAATCAGGGTCTCCGTGTCTGATAAAAATTACTTTCATAGTTTCTCCTTATTTCCTCTGCGGCTATTTAGACAAGACTTACCACCGGTTCTGCTAAAGGCGCACATTCTCTGGCTTCCTGAACATACAATACCGGTCCATTTCCGTCATATTCTTCATTAAATTCCTCTACCACGGAAAATTTCATCTCTGCCCATTGTCTGTTTACCAGCTTTTTTGCACTGTTATACTTACAGAAAACACCCATAAAAACAAGGTCATCTGCACAGCAGTTCATGGCAGGTCTGCCCATAACAAAAGCGTTTCCAGCCATACCCGATTCCCGCATTACCATTGCTTTCACCTGAAAAGTCTTGCCTGCATATCTTGCGGTATTATCCCACATATCGATAAACCAGACACCAAAATGTTCCGGCTTTATTTCTACCAACGGTGCTTTCAAATCAAACGGAAGGTCTTCATCTTCCACCGGAAGGTCGATTTCTCCCTCGCTGTCCTCAAACACTACCTCTATCCCCTGATTAATAGACTTAATGCTTCTTTTAAAGCCGGTCAGCTTCTGATTTTCCAGTGCGTCGCAGCGATTCATAATAAGCAGCTCGGAATTTCGAATCATATCGGCAAATAATACTCTCATATTTGCAAAATAAGTTTCAAAGGTAGAACCGTCTGCTGTAATTAACTGCTGCTGCATCTCCCAGTTGTCAGGAAGTTGAATATTTTTACAGTCCCATGTACCATTATATTCAATCACAATGCGCTCTGGTTTGTATTTTTCATCCAACTCCTTTAAAGTGGTCAGATTGAAGTCCGTAAAATCTTCGATTACATGTGTTACAACATTTTTATCTCTCAGCCCGTCTTCTTCATATTCTTCTTCGCCTTCTTCACATACAATTAAAAGAGTGGTATCTTCCGAATAGAAATAATCCTGATTCAGTGTAAAATTGATAAAGCGGGTTTTACCGGACTCCAGAAAACCATATATCATATATACCTGTTTTTTATCCTCCATCAGTTCTTCTCCTTACCCTAAAAATATCTTTTCAAGCTCCTGCTCTGTATATCCGGCAGCAATCACTACTACCTTTCCAGTATAGTCCGGATTTCCTATACGAATTTCAAATTGTCCCGGCACATAATCAAAATAAATCCACTGACTATCCTCTGCATTTTTGACAATACCCTTCGAACGAAGAATGGTTCCTTTTGATTCCTGCTCAAATTTATCAAAAATTGCCCTCAATCTATCCTGAGTATATGCATTACTAGTTTCTGTGCCCCAACTTGTAAAGATATCATCGGCATGATGATGGTGATGATGTTCATGTTCGGCATGATGATGTTCATGCTCTGCATGGCTATGTTTATCGTGCTCATGATGATGCTCATGGTCTTCATGGTGATGTTCATGCTCATCATGGTGATGATGTTCATGCTCTGCATGTTCCTTCTCGGCTTTCTTCAACATCTCCTCCAGCCCTGTGGTATGATTTAATGCGGCAAGAAGACTTTCTTCATCTAACTGCTCCACAGGAGTTGTCACAACAGCAGCTTCTGAATTATGTTCCTTCACTACTGCAAGAGCAGCTTCCGTCTTTCCTTCCTTTGCAATATCTGTTCTGCTAAATACAACCGTAGAAGCATATTCTATCTGATTGACATAAAACTCTCCGAAATTTTTCAGATACATTTTGCATTTATTTACGTCAAGCACGGTAATTCTATATCCAATTTCAAGTCCTGCTTCATCTTTTACCCCTTCTACTGCTCTCATTACATCCGAAAGCTTTCCTACTCCGGAAGGCTCGATGATAATTCTCTCCGGATGATATGTCTCTACTACTTCTTTTAAAGATGCGGAAAAATCACCAACCAGAGAACAGCAGATACATCCGGAGTTCATCTCCTTTATCTCAATGCCTGCTTCTTTTAAAAATCCACCGTCAATACCGATTTCACCAAATTCATTCTCAATCAAAACTATATTCTGATTTTTATATACGGTTTTTAACAGCTTCTGAATCAATGTTGTTTTTCCTGCGCCCAAAAATCCTGAAATAATATCAACTTTTACCATGATTCTTTTCCTTCTTTCTACACTTGTTTATTTATTCCAATCCACTTGCGGTAACAAGGAGCAAGACAAATAATGTGGATTGTCTCATGTCAGTGGGGAATACCGCTTTTGCTCCGCCCCTGTGTAATAAATTTACAGTCTCTGTTTTTCAGATTTTATTTTAACATAAAGAAAGAATTTGTCAACTTTCCAGATTCCCTTTTTCTCTAATTTGTTTTATAGGAAAAATACAATCACTTTATTCAAATCTCACTTTCACGGAATTTGCATGTGCCGTCAGATGTTCAGACTCTGCAAATTTCTCGATATCTTTATATACTTCCGCAAGCGCTTCTCTTGAATAGGAAATAATACTGGATTTCTTGATAAAATCATCTACCGACAATGCAGAAAAGAACTTTGCTGTTCCGTTTGTCGGCAGTACATGATTCGGCCCTGCAAAATAATCCCCCAAAGGCTCAGAGCTGTATTCTCCAAGAAAAATAGCTCCGGCATTTTTAATCTTTGTCATAATATCAAACGGATTTTTTGTCATAATTTCCAAATGCTCGGAAGCAATCTCATTTACCGCATCAACTGCCTGCTCCATATTCTCTGCCACCAGAATATATCCATAGTTTTCCAGAGATTTTTCTATAATTTCCTTTCTTGAAAGCTCTGCTGCAAACCTGTTTACTTCTTCTGATACCTTTTTTCCAAGTTCACTTGAAGTAGTTACAAGAATCGCCGATGCCATCTCATCATGCTCCGCCTGAGACAATAAATCTGCTGCCACATATCTCGGATTTGCAGTTTCATCTGCCAGAACAAGGATTTCACTTGGTCCGGCGATTGAATCAATACTTACAAATCCAAAAACCGCCTTTTTCGCCAGCGCTACAAAAATATTTCCCGGTCCCACAATTTTATCTACCTTTGGAATTGTATCTGTGCCAAACGCCAGCGCCGCAATTGCCTGAGCTCCGCCTGCCTTGTAGATTTTGTCGCAGCCTGCGATATGCGCTGCTGCAAGTGTTCCCGGATTTACCTTTCCATCCTTTCCCGGCGGTGTTGTCATAATTATCTGCTCCACTCCTGCTACTTTTGCCGGAATAATATTCATAAGTACAGAAGATGGATAAGCTGCTTTTCCGCCCGGTACATAGACACCGACTTTTGAAAGAGCCGTTATTTTCTGGCCCAGAATACTTCCATCCGGTTTGGAATCAAACCAACTGTACTGTCTCTGTTTTTCATGATAAATCCGGATATTTTCTGCTGATTTTCTTATTATCTGCATAATACCGCTTTTTTCTGCTGTCACACATGCTTCTGCTATTTCTTCCTCTGTAACAACAAGATTCTCTGATGTAATATCCACTTTATCAAATTCTAATGTATAATCATAAAGTGCCTTATCTCCATATGTACGCACATTATTTACAATTTCATTTACTGCAATAGTATAAGTATCATAATTATTTGGACTTCTTTTCAGTAAGCTGTCCAGTAAATCCTTTTTCGTCTCCTCTGTCAAATTAACTATTCTCATAAATCCGTTTTCCTTTCTATAATACAGTTTTGAGTTCATGAATCAGTTTCATAATTCTCTCATTTTCCATTTTCATACTGACCTGATTTACTACCATTCTTGCAGACAGCGGACAGATTTCTTCAAGAACCTCAAGACCATTTTCTCTTAAAGTACTTCCCGTTTCCACAATATCTACAATCACCTCAGACAGCCCCACAATCGGAGCAAGCTCTACGGAACCATTTAATTTAATAATTTCCACTGTCTGATGCTTCTTATTATAAAAATAATCCTTGGCAATATTCGGATATTTGCTGGCGACACGTATCATTTCATGATGCTGCAAAAGCTCTTCTGCTGACTTTGGACCACAGACACACATACGGCATTTTCCCATATTCAAATCCACAGCCTCTAAAAGCTTGCGCCCCTCCTCTAAAATGGTATCTTTTCCGACAACACCGATATCTGCCGCACCATATTCTACATAAGTAGGCACATCTCCTGCCTTTGCAAGAAAAAATTTCAATTTATGTTCTTCATTTACAAAAATAAGCTTTCTTGTACTTTTATCCTTCATTTCCTCACAGCTAATGCCTATTTTTTCAAACAGCTCCATTGTATTTCTTGCAAGCCGTCCCTTGGCAAGCGCTAATGTCAAATATCTCATCACCATATCTCTCCTTGTGAAATTTCCTGCTGAATTTTTTCAATCCCTGAATTTTCTTCTGAAAAATAATACATTCTTGTGAAATCACCATTTTTTACATATTCTCTGTATTCCTCCAGTGAAAAGTCTGTATTTCTCCGCGCCAGTGTTACCGGTGTTCCCTCCTTCCGAAACTTTGATGCCATATAAATCGCATCCTTTTGAACATTATTTTCATACAAAAGAAAGACTGAACCGCTGTCCGCCGGAATTTCTATTTTCTGTCCAGACATTGCCATTAACATTCTGTCCAAATCAATTCCAAATCCAATAGATGGAATATCCTTTCCAAACTGCCTTACAAGATTGTCATAGCGTCCTCCGGTAAGAATGGCGTCTCCCACGCCATAGGTATATCCCGCAAAGATAATGCCTGTATAATAATTTCTTTTGGCAATTGTTGATAAATCAAAGGAAACATATTTATCATAACCATAATAAGATAAAAGTGTATACACTTTTTCCAGCCTTGAAAGCGCACGGTCTATTTTTTTATTGGAAATAAGCGTTTTCGCCTGAGAAATGATTTCTCCGGAGCCGATAAATTCCGGAAGCCTCAAAAAAACTTCTTTCAGACTTTTGTTTACAGCAAGATTTGATAAGTATTCTTCCATGCCGAAAAAGTTTTTATTTTCCACCAGTTCACGAATTTCCTCTTTATCCTCTTCTGAAATACCCGCTTCGTCTAAAAGTCCCTCAAAGAACAAAGCATGTCCCACTTCAATCTGAAATTCTGTCAGTCCACATTCAAGAAGTGCCTCAATTGTGACAGCAAGCACCTCGCAGTCTGAATCCGCAGTATTTTCTCCCAAAAGCTCTGCGCCTGTCTGAGTCCGCTCCTTCAGTTTTCCTTGATGTTCTGCATTGTTGATAAATGTCTGCCCTGAATAACACAGACGAATGGGCATATCCTCTTCCATAAAATACTTGGAGACACATCTGGCAATAGGAGGCGTCATATCAGGTCTTAAAACCAATGTATTTCCTTCTCTGTCAAAAAATTTATACATCTGGTTTGAGGCAACGGTACCCTTCTCCTTGCTGAAAATATCAAAAAACTCAAAACTCGGCGTCTGAATATCACGATAGCCGTATTTTTTCAAAACGCTGTGTATTTTCTCCTGAAGATATAATTTGCGCTCACACTCTCTGTTATAGATATCCCTCACTCCTTCCGGAGTATGGAGTAAAATTTTTTTCATACGTTTTGTTCCTTTCTGATTTAATATTTTATCATAGTAAATTGATAACACAATAAATAAGTAACGTATTACCATAACAATGTAACACTCTGATAATATACTATTATGATATTGTATTGTCAAGCTTATTTTAACAATTTTGTTTTTTCCTGCTCTCTGTATTCTAAATCGCGGTTCAGCATTTCCAGAAAATGCATTGGCACTCCCTGATAGCTGCGGATTCTGTAACTTCTGTCTATCTCTTCTATTCGAAAGCTCTTCCGGTTTCCACATTCGCTTCGGTCATAAAATTTTTTTATATCTCTGTAAGGCAGGTAATATGCTTCATCAAGATGCGTATAATACAAAAGAATAAAAGAAATTCCTTCCTGCTTTTCAAATTTCTCCATAAACTCTACCTGATGCGTATGAATATTCTGCATGGAAAAAGTGGAGCTGGTACATTCCTTTGCATCAAAACATACAGGAATCCCCTGCACCACCCCTATGTAATCTACGGTACTCTTTTTGTCAAAATAGGCGAGCGTAATTTGTCTTGTTTCATGATTAATATTAATCGGTTTAATCGGAGTCGGTATTTTCTGAATCAGAGCGATTCCGCTTTCCTCATATTTATCAATTGTAAAATTAATAATATCCTCCAGAGAAGAACCCCTTAACCCTCTTGAATTCCATGTTGCCATAACAGCCCTCCACATATTTCCTCATAAATTTTTGGCGGTTCTGCCACAAAGGTTTTGCCACAAAGATATGAAAGCTCTGCTTCTGAATTCTGTGTCTGCGGGACAGAAAGCTGCCATGAATGGAGAAGCTGGCTTTTTACTCCATATTTCATACGGTATTGTTCATTTAGAGAAAATTCCCCATATTTTACATCTCCAATTACCGGATGTCCGACAGAAGCCAGATGTGCCCGAATCTGATGTGCTTTTCCTGTTATCAGCTTTACCTTAAGCACAGTGCATGCCTTCAAAACAGCCAGCGGTTCATAACTTGTTTCGATATAATCATAATCATTTTGCTGCTCCTGACAAACAGATACTTTATTGGTATAAGGATTCTTTTTTAGAAATCCCGAAATATCCGCTTTTTTTTCCAGTTTTCCAGATACTATGCATAAATAATATTTATCAAAGGTACGTTTTTGAAAGCCCAGAGTCAGCGCTCTTGTTCCTTTTAAAGATACGCCTACTGTAATCAGTCCCGTAGTATTTCTGTCCAGACGATTGCAGACAGAAGGCTTAAAGGTATGAAGCTCCTGTACAGATATTTTTCCAGAAGACAGCAGATAGGAAAGAGCATATTCATTTAAGGAAACATCTATTTTTTTTGCCTTCTGTGACAACATTCCCACAGGCTTGTTTAAAAACAGCACGTTTTCGTCTTCATAAATAATATCTCCGTCCTTGGGAAAGAAGGCTGCATCCGGAAGGAATGGCATATTTATTTGTTCAGCAGACGACACATTCAAGCTCTGCCCTTCACTACAGAATTTCTCAAATGTGTCGTCACTGAAGAATATTTTTATTTCATCTCCCAAATTCAATTTTTCCGAGCCATCGGCTTTTTTTCCATTCAGCGTAATATTTTTCTTTCGCAGCATTTTGTAAATAAACCCCGAATTTGCTTTATCCAGATATTTTAGAAGAAATTTATCAAGCCGCCGGCCTGTCTGATTTTTTTGTATGATTAATGACCTCATAATTACCTCTTTTGCTTTTTTCTTATTTTAACATTCTTTTGAAAGAGGTTCAAGGAAATTTTATTTTACATAAACCAGAAAATCCCTTGATATAACATCCGGCGTTACAGAAGTGCGGACAAAAAATGCATAGGAATAGGACATATCCCTTAACTCTTCCCTGTTTTCCACTGTTTTCAACTCATCATCATAAATCAGTATAGGAATATCTTCTGATATGGCATCTATATCTGGCAAAAGAGCAACAAGCTCTGCCTGAACCAGCATATATTGAGAATCCTCAAACTCGCTTGCAATCTGTGGCACATACTCTGCCGCTTTATAAAAATCATACCAGTTGATTCTTGAAATTATCGCCTCATAAGAAATATTTTGTGCGGTTTCAGTCTCTTCTTGCAATGTATCATTTTCATTTCTGCTGCTATTGGTTGTATTGCTGTCTTCCATGTCAATGATGACTTTATTCTGAGAAATACTGACTGTAATATCTGTAAAACTTTCCATATCGGTAAGCATGATTCTTCCATTTAATACAGTATTATCCTTTGGCAGCAGCCGGATTTCCATGGATTGAATAACAAGCTCTTCAGAAACGCCCTTCTCGCCAAAAAAAGCTGTAATCAAATCCAGTACAGAATTAATTGTATTTCCTTTACTGTCCATCTGAATCGTATAACTTTTTTTTGAATCATTTAAAGTGTCTTCTTTTTCCGTGTTTTCCTTATGCTCACTTATTGCGGTTCCCTCAATACCCTCATGACTCCTGTCGACGGTTATATTTCTAAGGACAGATACTGCTGCACCCAGCACTAAAAGTGTAATGCAGGCAGCCACAGGAATTACTCTCTTCCAACTGCTGAAATGTGATGTATGATATTCTTCAGCCGCTTCGTATAACAGGTCGTCATCAATCTGGTTTATCATGCGCAGCAGTTCTTCTTTGTTCATTTTCATGATAATCCTCCTATTCAGCCTGCTCTTTTATTGAACAAACATACAGTATACCTGTGTTACATGACTTATATCTCATATCCTTCCTCCTCCAATGCCGCCTTTAACCGTTTGCGTGTTCGAAAGAGTATGGATTCAACCTTCGACTTGCTCAGACTGTACCGTTTACAGATTTCCTTTATGGAATCATGATACCAGTATCTGCGGATAAAAATCATGCGGTTTTCCTGTTTTTGTGAACGAAGAAATCGATTGATAAAATCAGAAAGGTCTGTATCACTGTATCTGATTTCAGAAGATGCAAAATCTGTGACACAATCCTCCAGTTCAGACAGTGACAGCAGTACTTCAGGATTTCTCTTATGTGCGGATAAATATTCATATTTCTTCAATGCAAGATTTCGTGCAATTTTGCTGAGATATGCAGATAAAACATCGGGGCGTGACGGAGGAATACTGTTCCATGCGCCAAGATATGTGTCATTCACACATTCATCCACATCAGAAGAATCTTTTAAAATATTTTTTATTACATAAGTACAAAGCCTGCCATATTTCAATTCTGTTTCTTTGATTGCTCTTTCTGAGCGTTCAAAATACAATTTTATGATATCTTCATCCTTCATGGTCTTTCTCCATTCGTATAAATGCAACCATTGATTGCTTAATAAAACTGGTGGAAATAACCGTTTATGGCTCTTCACCTTATAAGTACGGTTTTTTCCACAGTGCTTGCAAAAAATAAAAAGATTTTTAAATTGTGTAAATCAAAATTGTTTCTTTTATACGTTTGCTTCTGATTTTTGCCTGCTGCCCAATCTTATCATTATTTCTGTTATCGTTATTTTCATTATCATTGTACCGATTTTTTCCGTCCCGTTTTCCTTTTATCTGTTGCATTCCTTTTTTCATCTGTTCAAAATCTGTATACATTTTCACAGAAGAATATGGACAATCTTTCAGAATTTTTTTTATGTAGCTTTCAACAGCCTGCGCATCTACTTTTTTACTGTTGGAATACATCAGAACATGCTCTTCCATTATTACGATAGTACCCGCAATCAAAGCCTTTTCCTCCGAGGCCAGAAGAATATCATATAAAATCTGATTATCTTTGTTTTTCTCTGCCAAAGAGGAAAGCTCATTCATCTGTTCTTCGGGAAGTGAATGACAGCCTGCGATTACAAGAAAGCTGACAAACACCTTGGCAGCAGGAAGCACCGACAGCGCAGCCATCACAGTAAAAATAGATTTGTTGGTATGATAAATAAAAACTCCTGTGGCATATATGGCAGCCACTATCAAAAAGCTTATAATAGTGGCTGTCAGCGTTATTTTTTTCTTCTTATCAAAGTATCCAAAGGACCCTTTTTCCGGTAATTTCATAAATTGCCTCATTTCAAAAGACGGAAAATAAACTTCCGTGGAATTATTTTTGTAATAATATGAAGTCCCTTCATTGGAATACTGTATATAGAAACCTCTTTTTTCATAATTGAATCATAAATCGCCTTTTTTACCACAGGCTTTGGTTCTACCATAAATAAATCCTTGTAAGAGCCCGCATGAATTCCACCCTTATTCTCTGCTGTTCCAAAGAAATTTGTATTGGCAGGTCCCGGACAGACAGCCAACGCATAAATTTTTCTTGAATTTAACTCACAGTTCAGCGCTCTGGTAAATGACATTACATATGCCTTAGTCGCAGCATAAACCGCAAAGCTTGGCTGAGGCATAAAAGCAGCTACGGAGGCAAAATTAATAATCCGGCTGTTCGGGCACATATATGGAAGTGCGATACGGCACATATAAGTTAATGCTCTGCAATTTAAGTCTATCATATCTGTCAGCATTTGCACATGCTGGTCCTCCACATGTCCGGTAACACCGAATCCGGCGGAATTAACCAGAATTTTTATTATCGGCTTTTCTTCTTTTATAAAGCCTGCTATTTTTTTCAGCGAATACATTTTTGTTAAATCATAGGGAATTAGCCTTGTTCTGTGAGAAATTTTATTGGAAAGGTCGATTAGTTTGCTGGCATCCCTTCCGACTATCCAAAATTCATCTATATTTTTAAACTGCTGGTCCGCCAGCTCTGTAAATATTTTTCCAAAGCCGGAGGTTGCTCCTGTGATAATTGCAATTCTTTTTCTTGCTGCCATACTGTTTCCTCCTATTTCTTTTTATGAATATTTCGAATTGTCTTTTTTTTGCCTATATTACTTTTGTCCATATTTTTCTTAGCTGTATTCCTTGCAGTTCTGCCTCTGTTTGAAAAGCCACTGCCTGCACTGACTGTATTTTTCTTTGGTCTTATCAGACATTTTTCTTTGTCAAAGCCAATTAAATCTGTTCTTCCTGCAAGATGAAGCGCCTCATATACAAGGTCATAATTTTTTGGATTTCTATACTGAATCAGCGCGCGCTGCATTGCCTTTTCATGAGGATTAACTGGTACATAAACCTTTTCCATGGTACGCGGGTCATAGCCGGTATAATACATGCAGGTGGATATTGTTGACGGTGTCGGGTAAAAATCCTGTACCTGTTCCGGCATATACCCCAAATCTCTTAAATATTCTGCAAGCGCTATGGCCGCTTTCAAATCGGAACCCGGATGAGAAGACATGAGATATGGCACTACAAACTGCTTTAATCCAAAATCTTCGTTTAATTTCTTAAATTTCTTTAAAAATCGCTCATATACCATATGGCATGGCTTTCCCATATTGGACAGTACGTTGTCAAAAATATGCTCCGGTGCCACCTTCAACTGTCCGCTGACATGGTATTTTACCATCTCTTTAAAAAAGGTGTCGTTTTTATCATACACCAGATAATCAAATCGGATACCGGAGCGGATAAACACTTTTTTTATTCCTGGCAGCTCCCGAAGCTTTCTTAAAAGATTCAAATAATCTGTATGGTCTACAACAAGATTCTGACACGGTTTCGGAAACAGACACTGCCGGTTCTGACATACACCGTGAGTAAGCTGCTTCTGACATGACGGCTGTCTGAAATTTGCCGTTGGTCCACCAACATCGTGAATATAACCCTTAAAATCCGGCTGATAAGTCATAAGCTTTGCTTCTTCTACAATAGATTCATGACTTCTTGTCTGAATAATTCTTCCCTGATGAAAGGTCAATGCGCAGAAGCTGCAGCCTCCAAAACAGCCACGATTGCTTATCAGAGAAAATTTTACCTCTGAAATGGCCGGAACCCCTCCAAGAGCCTCATATGAGGGGTGATAATTTCTCATATATGGAAGAGAATATACTCTGTCCATCTCCGACTGAGAAAGAGGAGCCTGCGGAATATTCTGAACCACATAAATACCGTTTGGATATTCTTCTATCAGAGGCTTTGCAGAAAAATGGTCCGTATTTACATACTGTTTATAAAAACTTTGTGCAAAAGCCTTTTTATCCGCTTTTATTTCCTCATAGGAAGGCAGTCTGATAAAATCATAGACAGAAGAGATATCTTTTGTCCGGTAAACGCTTCCATCAATAAACGTAATATCCTTAATATCAATTCCGCTGTTCAGTGCATCGGCAACTTCGACAATAGAGCGTTCTCCCATGCCGTACAAAAGAAGGTCTGCGCCGGAATCCAGCAGAATAGAACGCTTTACCTTATTTGACCAGTAATCATAATGCGCAAGTCTTCGAAGGCTTGCTTCAATTCCGCCTATAATAACAGGAGTTTTCTTATAGGTACGGCGAATCAAATTACAATATACCACAGTGGCATAATCCGGTCGTTTTCCTGCAGCTCCGCCCGGTGTAAAGGCGTCCATGTTTCGGGGTTTTTTTGATACAGAATAATGATTTACCATAGAATCCATATTTCCGCCCATAACCAGAAATCCAAGTCTTGGCTCCCCAAGTATCGAAATGCTGTCAGGCTCTTTCCAGTCCGGCTGCGAGATAATGCCCACCGTATATCCGTTTGCCTCCAATACACGGCTGATTATGGCATGTCCAAAAGAAGGATGGTCCACATAGGCATCTCCTATCACATAGACAAAGTCAAGCTGTTCAATTCCCTGCTCCTTCATCTCCTGTCTGGATATTGGTAAAAATCCCCTGCTTATAATTCCCTTGTGCATAGTTCCCTTGTGCATAGTTCCTCCATATCTGTATCCTTTATATATTCTTCCAATAATTTCAGTTCTTTTTCATTTAATCTGCGATATTCTCCATATTTTAAATTTTCATCCAGCTTTAAAGGACCAAATTCCATTCGTTTTAAAAAAACAACTTTTCGTTCAACTGCCAGAAACATTCGTTTTACCTGATGAAAACGGCCCTCCTGTATCGTAAGAACCACTCTTTTACAGTCAGGAGCATCTAAAATTTCAAGCTTTGCAGGCGCAGTAATGACATTTTTCTCAATTGAAACTCCTTCCCTGAGCTTTTGACACATCTCCTGTGTCAGCGAAGCATTCAGCTCCACATAATACTTCTTGTCCACATGTTTTTTCGGGGAAAGCAGGCGGTGTGCCAGCTCCCCGTTATTTGTAATCAGCAGCAGACCCACGGTATCTCTGTCAAGACGCCCTACTGGAAAAAGGTCTTTTCTTACACTTGAAATCAAATTTAATACTGTCGGCTCTTTTAAATCAGAGACAGCCGTAATTATGCCTGCCGGCTTATTTAACATATAATATTCATATTCTATATATAAAACAGGTGTGTTATCAAACAATACCTGGTCATTTTCTGTATTAATTTTTATGGAAGAATCCCTTACCACTTTGTTATTTACCTGTATTCTTCCGGCTTTTATGATTTTTTTTACTTCTGTTCGCGTACCCACAGACATATCTGCAAGAAATTTATCCAGTCTGATATTCATAATTATAAATCTCCATTAATATCCTGCGCTTTATAGCCTTCTGCAATAATATCCAGCTCCCGCAGAAATTTATCCAGCATACTGATATCAGAAAGCTGATATACTTTATAAAATTCGTCTTGTATTTTCAAAATTTCACGTTTGTTTGCAACCTTATAAAGATTATGAATCAGGTTTAAAATTTCTCCTACAATAATATCCTTTTTTCTGAGGGAATTCTGAGAATCCATAATCTCATCCCGAATCTGACTCATTTCATGGTCAAGCTGTATAATGGCATCGGAGGAGGCGGAAAGCCTTTCTCTGATATGCTCCGGCATATGCTGTTTATATTTATATTGCAGGGAATGTTCGATTACTGCCCAGAAATTCATTGCCAGAGTTCGTATTTGAATCTCAACCTTGATTCTTTTGGGGCCCTCCTTTGTCTGTACTGCATATCTTGTAATAACATGATAGCTTCTGTATCCACTGGATTTCTGATTTGTTATGTAATCCTTATACTGGATAATCTCGATATCTGTACGTTTTTCAATAATGTCAACTACTCTGTAAATGTCTTCCACAAACTGACATATTACCCGAATACCTGCAATGTCCTCTATTTTATTTGTCAGTTCATCTAACGAAATATCCTTGCGCTGGCATTTTTCCAGTATACTGGAAATTTTTTTTACTCTTCCTGACACCATTTCAATCGGCGAATATTCTCCTGCATTTTTATATTCCCTTTGAATATTGTTAAACTTTAAAACGAGTTCATCTACAGCCATTTCATATGGATAGAGAATTTCTCTCCACAATTTCATATTCATAAATAATATCCTCTTTTCATATATCCTCTTTCAATTTTCTAATGGCTTTTTTCAAATCATTAAACTGTGTTCTGCTTCACTTAACGACATTATATCACAATGAAGCACGCTGATGCGTGCGCAGGTCATCAAACTTTGTTTGATGACATTATACCACAATGAAGCACGCTGATGCATGCGCGGGTCATCAAACTTTGTTTGATGACATTATACCATACTCTGTACTGCTTAGTCAAAAAACCTGAGCATTTTATTTCTTAAATTTTTAAGAAGTGGATATGGGTCCAGTGCGACTTCATTTCCCTCCTCGTCATTCAGATAAATACCGAAATGCAGATGAACGTCAAACTGGCCGGTTGTTCCCTCTGCTCCGTATCCCGAATCTCCGGCATATCCAAGTATCTGTCCTGCTGATACACGGCTTCCCTCTGCAATCATTGTATCGTATCGATATAAATGGGCGTAATAATAGTAGACGCCCTGTTCTGATAAAACTCCGACTCTGTATCCGCCCAGTTCAAGCCATCCGATATTTGTAACAGTTCCATTACACACAGAAATAACCGGACAGGTCCCGCGGATATTGTCCGGCGTCATAATATCGGTCCCCTCATGCTTCCGGTCTCCCCCATAGGTTCTTGCCAGACCAAAGGACTGTTCAAAATAAAATTCCTCTGCTCCCTGTATGGCCGCAAGCGGAAAATATTTTACATCATTAAAAATAGAATCCTGAAGATATCCCCCAAGAATATAATCTTCACTTAAATATTCTGATTTTTTCGGTAAATCATGCAGCCCATATCCGCGCTTATTATCTGAATCAGAAGAATTATTGTTCTTTTGATAAAAATACAGATTTATCAGCAGAAAGAGAACTGCCACAACCATAAAAAAGAGAAGCTGATTTTTTCTTTTTGACATCCGCACATAAATAAAGCCATCATAACATTATTTAAGTATATGCTGTAATGACATTATTTATGACTGAATCTCTCTTCATAGACCATATTTAATTTTTCTTCAAGAGCAAGAAGTCCGTCGTCTGTGAAATCAAAGAAAAAATATTCCTTCTGCTCTTCGGGAGTGGCTGCAAGGCAGTAGGGTTCCGGCCAGACACACAGAGAAAACCGCCTTGTCTCATCATCTGATGTCTGTGAAGAAATAAAATATCTCATTCCTCGAAAACTGCCGGAATAGCTGCCTTTTATATAATGCCCTAATTTATCGGCGGAAATAATATCAATCTGTTTACTCATGATTCACCCAGAATATCTCGATAAAATCGCCTTCTCTGACCGGCTCGAAAAATCCGCATGACACACCGTTTACTTTTGTAATAAGCTCATCTCCAGCGGCTGTCTTGGTATCAAAAGGATAGTAATCAAAAATATCCACAAAAACATATTCCGGTTTGTTTTCAAGAGTTACTGAGGTCTGATTTACTGTCACCGTGATTTTAACGGGAAGTCTTGGTGTTTTTTCTTCCGTTTCCTTATTTTCTTCTAAAAGAAATGGATTTTCTGATGGAAGGCTCTCTTCAACTAATGCCTCTTCTTTAATGTCTTCTGTTTCCCAGTCATTTTCTGATTCCATTTCTTTGTATTCATTGAGTTCTTCTCTTTCTTCCTCAATTTTATCAAGAATGTCGATTCGGAAATTTTCATAAACCGGTTCGTCCATTTTGGCCGTATGTCCGTTTACCAGAATGGTTTTTGAAGTGGTATCAATATCCATAAATTCCAGCATTTGCGAAACAGTGTAATACTGAGGAATATCAATTACATCGTTTTCCTGTATTTCATAGGAACCTGTGACAAGAATACTGTTTGCCAGTGCCACCTTTGGACATTTGATTTCTTTTCCGTTTACAACAAATTTTAAAGTTGTCCTGTATTCCCGAAGCCCGTCTATTCTGCAATGAGCAGGTGCTCCACAGGTAGATTCGCGGATATAAATCCTGTCATTGGCAGAAATTTTTGCATGAAAATCCGCCTCCTGTCCATTTATGGTAATAACAGCCGGTTCTCCTGCTTCGCCCCGAAGCATTTTTGTCGTATTGTTTAGAGTAAATACCAGCTCTTTGCCGCGCTTTGCAAACAAATCTTCATTTGGAAAGCCTGTCTGCATGGCGGCATCTACTACGGTAAGCTGTCCATTATCATACAGCTTGATTCTTATATCGTTGATATTTACAAAAACAAAATTATTTTTCTGATTATAATAATTAATACAAATTCCGATTGGTGTAACAAGCAGAGGGTCCTTTTCTACACCATCCATTAAAAAGTTTATGCCTCCCATAACCTCTTTTCCCCGCAGCGCTACTCTCTGTTCGGAAATAGAAAGAAATGAAGCCAGATTATCCGTAAAGCCCGGCACTTTGCCGCCGCCTCCTACTACAAAGACAGCACTTACCGGTTTACCGCCGTTCAGCTCTATAATCTTATCTGCAATTTCCTTTGTCATGCTTTCCACTGTGTCTTTATATAATGCTCTTGCGCTTTCCGCGGTAATTACCTGTGGAAGTCCCATAATATCATAATAGGTAATATCTTTGTCCTCCAAAGATGCCTGTTTGATTTTTTCCGCCATACTGAATTCTACCAGACATTTGTGAACAATTGTCTCCGTAATTTCATCTCCTGCATGTGGAATCATTCCATAAGCAATAATGCTTCCATCCTTTGTAATGCAGATATCGCTTGTTCCTGCTCCCACATCGACCAGACAAATATTTAGCAGCCGGTATTGTTCCGGTATGGCAACCTGCATTGCTGCAATCGGCTCAAGGGTAAGACTTGCCACTTCAAGATTTGCCGCATGTACAGAAGCATACAGACCGTCTACCACATCATTTGGAAGAAAGGTAGCCAGTACATCAGCGGCAATCTTTTTTGCTTTATGTCCCTCCAGATTGTTAATAATATAATCATTCATATAGTATTTTACTACTGTATAGCCTACACAGTAAAAGGATAAAATATCATTTTGTGAGCGTATAATCTCATATGCCTTTTCTATTCCAAGAGAATCCAGTGAATAGATATCCTCACTGGTAACGGCAGTTTCTCCGTTATGCTCCATCTCCACATGTACAGTAACAGTCTTTAAAAGACGTCCTGCGGCGGCGATACAGACCTGAGTCAGTTTTACTTCCCCAAGCTGTTTTTCCAGCTCATGCTTTACAAAACCAATGGTTTCTCCCACCTTTTGAATATCATGAATTTGCCCGTCTAACATGGCGCGGGTATCATGCTCCTTTACATAATGGGCCACAACATTAAACTTATCGCGCTCCATATAACCGACGGACCCCACAACGCTTCTTGTACCTATATCAAGGCCAAATATAAGATTGTCTGCATTTCTTTTTTTATCGTCCATATGTAAACCTCTCAAAAAGTTTTTTTATTTGCTGACAGGCAGCTTCAAAATCACGACTGTTGTCTATTTTTCTATCACAGTTTTTCAGAAATTCCTCTTCACTAAGCTGATTCTCCATAATTTCTCTGATTTTTTCTTCGGTATATCCCCGACTTTTTTTCAGACGCCTGATTCTCTCCTGCTCATCTGCATAAATATACCAGACTTCATCACAAAATTCAGGATACTTCTCCTCAATCAAAAGTGCCGCTTCCAATATAATTATGGAATGATTTCCTGAATGAGTCACCTGTTCTATCTCATTTTTTATATGACTTTTTACAGCCGGATGCACAATCTGATTGAGCTTTTTCAACTTTTCTCTGTCTGAAAATACAATTCCCGCCAGCCTTTTTCTGTCTATCTCAAGGTCTGTGTCAAGAATTTCATTTCCAAAGGTGGAAACAATCTTCTGATATGCCTCTGTTCCTTTCTGCATTACAAGATGTCCCACCTTATCGGCCTCTATGGTATAACAGTGAAATTCCTGTTTTAATATATGAAGTACAGTGGATTTTCCACACCCTACACCGCCTGTAATTCCGATTATCATTTTTTAATGTGCCTCCAGCCAGTTTTTTCCGGTTTCCAGACCTACCTCAAGCTTTACGGAAAGCTTTGCAGCACATGTCATTTCCTTTAATATGATTTCTTTTACTTTTTCAGTCTCTTCTTCTGCCGTTTCAATTAAAATTTCATCATGCACCTGCAAAATAAGCTTTGATTTCAGATTTTCCTCTTTCAGTTTTTTATATACCTGAATCATGGCAATTTTCATAATATCGGCAGCAGTACCCTGAACCGCTGAATTCATGGCGGCACGTTCTCCAAAGGAGCGCTGTGCAAAATTAGAAGATTTTAATTCCGGAATCGGTCTGCGTCTTCCAAAAAGTGTAGTCACATATCCGTCTTTCTTTGCATGTTCTACTGTGGTGTCAAGAAATTCCTTTACCTTTGGATAGGTGTCAAAATATTGTTTTATATATTCTCCCGCTTCTTTTTTTCCGATACTTAAATCCTGACTTAACCCAAAGGAGCTGATACCATAGACAATACCGAAGTTTACCGCTTTGGCGTTTCTTCTCATCAGAGGAGTCACTTCATCTAATGGTGTCTGAAATACCTTTGAAGCAGTGATTTTATGAATATCCTGCTCACTGTTATATGCTTCAATCAGATTTTCGTCTCCTGACATATGCGCAAGGATTCGAAGCTCAATCTGGGAATAATCCGCATCTATAAAGGTACAGCCCTGCTTTGGAATAAACACTTCACGGATTTTCTGACCGATTTCCATACGAATCGGAATATTCTGGAGGTTCGGGTCCGTACTGCTGATTCTTCCGGTGGCGGTAATAGTTTGATTAAAGGTTCCGTGGATTCTGCCATCATAATTTACAAAGTTTCGAAGCCCGTCTGCATAGGTAGATTTTAATTTTGTAAGCTGACGATATTCAAGAATTTTATTTACTACCGGAGTATTGACAGCAAGTTTTTCCAAAACCTCGGCACTTGTGGAATATCCTGTTTTTGTCTTTTTTCCGCCGGGCAGCTTCATTTTTTCAAAAAGAATCACGCCCAGTTGTTTTGGGGAATTGATATTAAATTCCTCTCCGGTTTCATCATAAATCTCTTTTTCGATTTTATGAATACTGACAGACAACTTTTCTCCATACTGTTTTAAGGCCTGTTCATCAATCAATACACCTTCTTTTTCCATACTGTCCAGAACGAAAATCAGAGGATATTCAATCTGTGTATATAATTTGTGCATACCGAACTGTTCAAGCTCTTTTTCAAGAACCGGACAGGATTTTGAAGCTGCAAGAGCCATAGTCGCAAGAATCTTGTCAAATTTCTTTTTGTCATCAAAAAACATCTGCGCCAAAGAACTTTTTCCAAGCAGTTCATTTCTGGCTTCTGTCTGTACTCCAAGACATTTATTTAAAACATAATCATAATCATAGCTGTCATTCAATGGATTCAGCAGATAGGCGCAAACTATACAATCATAGATAATCATGTCTGTATTTAGTTCTAATTTTACATGTTTTAATATGCTCTTTAAATCAAAAAGGCTTATTTTCTTTCCGGCTGCGCAAAGGTCCGGCAGAAGATTTTTCAGGTCTGCTTCTGTAATATTATCCTCATCCGGCCAGTCAGTACCACCAGTATTTGAAACTGCCTGATTGCCGCCAGAATTTAAAAGGGCAGTCTGAAAAGCAAGCGGCAAACCGGTCTGACTGAAAGCATCAGAAGTGCTGCTTTCCACTATCCATATTTTATCTTCAAAAGAAAGGCATATCACAGATACCATCGAGTCATTTGAAAAGCAGTCGCTATATCCAATCACAGTATGCTTTGAAATTTTGAACAGCTCTTCTTTCAAGTGATGAAACTGACTTTTGTTTTTTATATACACGAGTTTTTCCATTGGGTCAAAGTGAATGGCAGCCTCCGAAACCTCGCTGGAAAATCTGCCTGCGAATGATTTAAAGCCGAATTTTTTAATAATTTGGTAAGAATTTTCATTATAAATATTTTCAAGTTTACATTCTGATAAATTTAAAGAAATCGGAGAATTGATATTAATGGTTGCCAGTACCTTGCTTAAATATGCGTTTTCTTTGTCATTTATCAAAGCATTTCTGGTTCTGTCCGGCTTTATGGAATCAATATGGTCATAAATATTTTCAATGGTCTGATATTCTTTAATTAGTTTGGCGGCAGTCTTTTCACCGATGCTTTTTACTCCGGGAATATTGTCTGACGTATCACCCATCAGTCCCTTCATATCAATAAATTCAACAGGATTTACTCCGTATTTTTCTATAACATCGGCAGCATAATAGTTTTCTATCTCCGTGCCGCCCTGTTTGGTCTTTGGAATTCTTACAAGAATTTTATCAGTAGCAAGCTGCAGTAAATCCCTGTCGCCAGATACAATTACAACGGAATATCCCTCCTGTTCGGCCTGCTTGGCAGCAGTTCCCAGAATGTCATCCGCTTCATAGCCCTCAAGGGTAACGATTTTTATATTCATGGCTGCAAGCAGCTCCTGAATCATTGGAACCTGCTCGTGCAGCTCATCGGGCATTGGCTTTCTGGTGCCTTTGTATGCCTGATACATTTTATGCCGAAACGTAGGTGCTTTAATATCAAAAGCGACCATAAGAGAATCCGGTTTTTCTTCTTCAAGTATCTTAAACATAATATTTAAGAAACCGTAAACTGCATTTGTATGAAGTCCGGAGGCATTTGACAAATCCGGTACTCCGAAAAATGCTCTGGTTAATATACTGTGACCGTCAATTAAAACTATTTTTTTTTCAGACATTATTTATCAAACCTTTCTTAATTTCTTTTACTTTATAAAAATTTTTTACATTTCAAGTTGTTAAAACATATCACATCCATGAAAGCAGAATCACGAGAAAATATATGACTGTCAACAGTGTGATAGATTCTGTAAAACAAAAAAATAAGATACGAAAAAGTCTTTTTTTATAGTATTTCTCTTTTTTTATTACTTCATCCTGAATATGCTTATTCAGTTCTTTGGATAGATTAAACACAGGTCTGTCTTCTTCTCCCAGAACATAGGCAAGAAGAAAATTAATTTCCAGTTCTTCATGACAGTCTTTGCAATGCCTGTAATGCTCTATAAAATCATCAAGTCTTGCATATTCTATTTTTTTGTCTATAAAAGCTTGGATATGCTTATCAAATTCCTGACAATCCATATTTTCACCCGGATTCCTTTTCGATTCTCTGCAATTTTCTATCAAACGTTCCTATGAAATGAAAAAACCCAGTATATACTGGGTTTGTGTTTAAAATGCCGGTGGCGGGACTTGAACCCGCACTATGTTGCCATAAACAGATTTTGAGTCTGCCGCGTCTGCCATTCCGCCACACCGGCCCATATCAAAGACTTAAATAGTATATCATAAAATACCGGTATTGGCAAGCTGTTTTTATAATTTTTTATAAATTTCTTTTTGACATTTTACTCAGATGCAGAATATTCTATATCCAATCCAGGTATCCGTACCATTCTGTCGGTGGATAGAGTTTCCCTGTTTTTATAAAATACAGAATGATTTCTGCCGCTTCATAAAGATTATCGCACGAGAGCGCTTTTGGAACTGGCATGCCTTCCTCGATATATGCCGGAGATTCCTCGCAGTTACTCGGACAGGAAGGATTATGATAGTAGAAAAAGACGGATTGTGGTTCAAATTCAGAGTCAAACTCACCCTCTTCGTATTCCTCTTCTGTAATTATCTCTTCTATAATGATTGATGCCCACCCTTCTTTGCAACTGACTGTAAGTGTACATTCAAATGAATCTTTTATTTTTTTTGTGGCAAACAGCTTCACAAGTTTTCCCTGTTGAATAGACAAATAAAGCCAGTCCAAAAACCAGTCCAGCACTTCGCTTTCTTTATCTGCAGTATAAATAGCATGACATATCGGATTATCATGTGAATAAGCTTCGCTGTCTTTTTCAGAAGATTGTATATATGTATAATTCAGATATTCTGAAAAAACATCCTCTGTATCTTTCCAGTTTTCGTCTGTTTCTAGCTCTGCGCCTACAACAACTATCGGTATCAGAATCTTGTGTGCCTGGTCTGTTATTTGGCAGTTTAAGTCTGAGAGTATCTCTGCGTTTGCAAGTGTGTCTATATATTCAAGCGTCAGGCTTTTTAAATTTGTAAGCTTTTTCAGCGGCATACAGTCTGAAAAATTTGTCTGTATCAATACCAGCTTTTCCAGCCTGACGCATTTTTCAAGAAATGAAAAATCCGGCAGTTTAATATTTTGTATTACCAGTTTTTTTAAATTTTTCATTTTTCCGATAATATCCCATGCGCCGTCACATATTTCAATAATAACGGGAACATTTTCATAATAAAAATTATAGGGAGGAATGTTTCCATTGCAGTCTAACTGTTTGATTTTTGTGATATCATAGAGATTATCCGGATAGCGATGCAGCGATTCGTAAATATAGGTTAATAAATGCGGGTCTATTTTTATTTTCTTTTGATTCATCATTCAAATTTCTCCATTGCTTTTTCAGCCATATGCCAGCCCGGAAAAAGGTTGATATACTTAATGCTGTCAATGATTCTCTTTCCATTTTATATTCCTTCTATGTTTTATCACTCTTTCTTCAAGTCAGCTTCCTTTTTATAGTAAAGAGTAAATAATATTTTTCCGAAATAATTTTTCATCAGTGAAAGATACTCTTTTTTTGATACGCTGTTTCCATAGCCAAGCACGGAATAAATGACATTTTTTTCAACAGCCAGATAATTTAAATCTCGAAATCCGTTTTTTTCATAAAATTTTTTCCGATTCACTCTCTCTTCATAATTTTTCGCCCTTTTATCTACGGGTTCAATAAATAAAATTATGCGCTTATTTTGATGTTTTGTGGTGATTTTTTTTAGGATTTTACTTCCATATCCGGCTCCTCTTTCCTTCTCACTGACTGCAAGATAATAAATATAAAGAATATCCTGATAGTAGATAAAATAGACAAAACCTACCCATTTATCTTTTTCATATACACTGTAAAACTGTACATAATCCTTTTTTGATTTTGTCATAAGAAACCAGAAAGGGATTCTTTCATCTGCTGGAAATGCTGTGTGATATAGTTTCTTTACCTCTTTATAAGAATTGCAGGTTTTTCTTATCTTTTTAAATCTGATAGACATGATTATCCTTTCCCATATATGTGAACTGACATATTTTTTCGTGTTTTTCTATATTTTCAAGATTTATTATAACAAATAAAGATGATTTTTACTATATTTTTTCACTATCTTTCATTCCTTTTAAAACAAACTTTTGTACTGGATACTGACTATCAGAATAGCAAAGTTCTCCCTCTTCAAATCCAAGTGATTTATAAAATTCTCTTGTTCCTTTTCCTTTTTCATCTTCTTCACGGAAAGTTTCCACTACAATATCCTTCTTTGTATCCAGATTTTGCAGCATTCTTTGTATCATTTTGCTTCCAATTTTCTGTCTTCTGTATTCTGGATGTACCGCCATACAACAAAGCATATTTCGTGTTTTGGAATATAAAAGAATTCCTGTTACCATATTTCCATCTACTGCACAAATGGCACGTTTCTGTTCAATAAATTTAATAACAGTTTTTCTGTATTCTTCCATATCTTTCTCAGTTTCAAGCCCTGGAAATGACTCTCTTACAATTTCCACAAGACTCATCCAAGAAGGCAGGTTTTTTATTTCTGCATCTTTTATTCTTAATGTATGGCGATTTATATTATAGTTTTTAATTTCAAATAATCTTTCTAAAAACCAGTAAGGAATCATTAAACCTTCCTCTTCCATTTTCAGAACTTCTTCTTTCCCTGCCCACTTTACTCTCTGAACCTCTGTTTCTTGAAGTTTTAATTTTGAAAGGTCAACATCCTGTTCTATCAGATAATAATCATCAAAGCCGTCAGGAAAATTAATAGTAAATACGGGTCTGATATCCGACAAGTCGAGTTTTAGTCCTATTTCTTCAAATACCTCTCTTTCTGCCGCGCTCTGACTGGTATCTCCGCTTGTGGCAGAACCACCTACGGTCAAATCCCACATATTTGGCCAGCCCTCCTTAAATGGCTGCCTCTGTTGAATCAAAAGCTCATTTTTGCTGTTAAAAATACAGACATGAACCGCCAGATGATAATCTTCTTTTTTCATAGGTTCCCCTCTTTTGTGAGTTTTGCCGGTGGGGATTCTGTTTTTATCATACAAGTCCCAGATTTCAGCCAAATTTTCATTCTTTTCCTTCATTTTTAATAAATCCTCCTTTGATAATAAATATAATTTTATTTTATTAAGTAATCAGCGTAAGCGTTGGTTGCATCTATCCGCTAATAAAAATATTTTATCAAAAAATAAAAATTTTGCTAGACTTGTATTAAAAAATATTGTATACTGTAAAATAGAGTGTACCTAAAAATAACAGATATTTTCAGGTACACTCTATTTTACAGTAATTACGCGGTTTCATAAGCTATCCAGCCAGGCTCTTTTTTACCGCAATGCAGACATTCAATATCTATCCCAATACCATTAAAGGCATCCACATAATCATCTTCTGAAAATTTATCTTCTTCATAGGCAACTACTTCTTCTAAAAACTGTTCTTTATCCTCGGTTTCAATACTGATACTGATTTTAAAAACAGAATCTTTGCAGTCAGAACAGACAAAATTCTTTAATTCTGAATCCGGTACAGAAATCGCCTGATGACAGACATATCCGTTATATCCATGTTTTGAATCGTCAAATACTGTCCACTTCTGTCCACAGTCCTTACAAACTGCTTGAATGACAAGGCTCCAGCCATTTTTGTATCTGCGGGCATGAGGGATATTTTTATTATCAAAGTCTGCAAATAATTTTATATGGAATGCAGCACAGCCGCAGTCACAGCAAATACTTCCATTTAGATTATATTCGTCACAGCGCTTTAAATCCGGATGAAATATTTTAAGCAAATGTCTTGGAATTGGCAGTATTAATGGAATTTCTTTTTTATTTTTCTCAGTTCCTTAAAGTTTGGGCCGTTACACCTAATATTTCTGTCATTTCATGTATAGTATACTATATCACAAAAGTCAATAGATATTTTATAACTTTTTATAATTTTATTTCAAATGTTGCTTTCCTCCATTGTTATTATTTATGTATCGTTTACAGTTGCAGTTTATATTTTTATATCTTTTATGTTTTTTAGTTTTGATATTTTTTATCTATTTATATTTCTTTCTCATAATTCAAAACTGCACTGAAAAATGCCAGCGCCATTCCCTGACCCCAGCCCTGTATCCATTTTTTTGATATATTTCGATATCCTTCTCTATCCTTCATAACCGCAGTTCCACCTGATACATCCGTAAGCCTTCCATCATCGGAAACATGGTTAAGCACACCCTGTAAGGATTTCTGAACATATTTCGCATGAAGAGGATTTGCCTTTAAAGTCATTGCAGCAGCAATTCCCGCAGATGCGGAAAGCTCCTCATAGCTGTCCTCATCATCTAAAATAGTCCTCCATAATCCATTGTCCGTCTGAAGCTGCTTTAATGCAGAAAGCTGTTCATCTAAGCTTCCGGCGATTTCAAGATACTGCGGGTACAGATAACATTCCGGCAAAATATTTCCTACCTTGCTCATGGTATAGGCAGCCCAACAGTTTGCTCTTCCCCAGAAAAATCCGGACATATGATTTTTTTCTATATTATTATAACCATGATACCAAAGTCCGGTATTTTCATCTTGTAAATATTGAATATGCCAGTAATATTGATTTAACGCATCTTCAATCAGCACATTGTCATTTAATAAAATACCTGCACGCAGCATAAAAAACGCCGCCATAAAAAGAGTATCTGCCCAACATTGTTCCGGAAAGTCATTGTTTGTTGAAACTGTGTGCTGTAAAACATGGTCGCCGAAGCGAAGCGCATTGTTCTGAAGATATTGCAGCTTTGACTGAATAAGATTTAAATAGGTTTCTTCATTTGTGGCTTGATATAACGTAATCAGGCAGTGCCCCATAGCGCAGGTATTTACTGTCCATGCGGGAAGACCAAGTGAAATCAGTTCGTGGGTCCGTTCCTTTAAAAATTCCAAGTATTCTTTTCTGCCGGTTGCTTCATAGGCTTCTGCGATTCCATAATAAGCCACGCCGCATGGCCAGTCCCAAGGCATGTCCATGCGCTTGGTGCGGGCCACCAGCCTGTCTATGGCATCTTTTAGAAATTCTTTGTCACAAGTAATTCTGCTCATTTTAAAAATCAACTCCTCTGTTTATTATTTTTCTGTAAAAGCTATCTTTAACACTGAAATAAAACACAATAAATAAATTATATTTTCTGCGTTTTATTTTAGCATAGGAATAAAACAAAGTCAAATATTTACGCTCGCAGAATAACAACTGTTACCTTCATTTCTCCTTCTTGGCACTCCGCAAAAACTTCCCCTCCCATTTTATTCATAAGCTGCCTGCAAATATACAATCCAAGCCCGCTTCCACGGCATTTCAAAGCATTGGAGCCTCTCCAGAAGCTCTCAAAAATATGCACAAGTTCTGTATCTCCCAATGTACAGCCACTGTTAGAAACAGTAATCAACTGACAGTCTTCCTCGCTGGAAAATGTAATTACAACCGAATGTCCATCTCCATATTTTATGGCATTTTCCATAATATTCTGCAAAACCTCTACTATCCGGTCCAAATCACCTTTTAAAATACAATCTCTATAATCAGAAACTTTGAAATCTGTTTTCAGCAGCTCCAGTTTTTCCGTATAATATTTCAAAATCTGCTCTATTGCCTGTGATAGATAGAATTCTCCTTTCTGAACAGTGAAATTCAAAAAATCTTCATTACATGCAGAAATAACCTGTGAAACAAACGCCTCTATGTCATCTGCTTTTTTATTAATCCTGCCTGCGATTTCTCTTTGTTTTTCCGGATTGTCATAAAGATTTTTTTCCAATGCCTTCGCGTATAATTTTATGGCGGAAAGCGGCGTTTTTATATCATGAGAAATAGATAAAATCAGAGTTTTCTTTTCCTTTTGCAGCTTTAATTCCATTTCTTTTTTCTGTTCCAGATTTTCACGCAGCAAATCCATTCCCCAGATAAACCGGCCAAAAAAATGGCTTTTATGTTCCTTTAAAGGAATTGTGAGATTCCCTTTGGAAAGCTCAAAAGGAACCTCACGAAGCTGATAAAAAGGCTTTAACAAACGAATACGAAAGAATTGCAGCACTGCAATCATAAAAACAGCTATAACAAGAACTATAACATTGACAAGAGATATTGTTTTTTTCTGACTGTTATCTGCAATATAATCAAATCGATAATATATTCCATTTATATTTTTTACAAGATAATCATATGCTTCGCCTTCAAAAAATTCTGCCTTTTCTTTTTCACTGCTGAAAGTGTCGAGTTGCTTTATCTGATAAATCATAGGAAAATGAGATAAATCCAGATTTTCCATTCCATTTTCCTGAATCTGCCATGCCGCCCGTTCTGCTTCTACCCGATATTCTTTTCCCCTGTTTTCTGTTATATGAAAAAAGAACGTATTAATTACAACAAATATCAAAACAAACATCAAAAGCATAGCCGTAAAAATTCCATAAAATGATTTCATAATTTCTTTCTCTCAACCTTCCTCAAATCGATAACCCACTCCCCATACTGTCAAAATATGCTTTGGCGCTTTTGGCTGTTCTTCTATTTTTTCTCTTAGCCATTTAATATGAACTGTCAATGTCTGCAGCTCGGAAAAGCTGTCAAATCCCCAGATTTTATTAAAAATCAATTCCTTTGAAAGAGTCTTTCCACTGTTTTCCATAAAAAACTGAAGCAAATCAAATTCTTTTACAGTCATTGTTATTGTTTTTCCCTTTCGATAAACGATTCTTCTCTGTTTATCCAGCCTGATATCTCCTGATACCAGTTCACTGCTCTGATATCTGCGTTTAAAGATGCCCTGTATTTTCGCTGTCAGAATATCGATGTCAAAGGGTTTTTCTATATAATCATCTGCGCCGAGAATTAATCCGCTCAGTTTATCTTCTTTTTCTGTTTTTGCACTGATAATCAAAATTGGTGTATTTGAATGTTCCCGTATCTTCTTACATACAGAAAAACCGTCAATGTTCGGCAGCATAATATCAAGAATCACAAGTTTTGCTTTTTCCTGTTCAAAAAATATAATCCCCTGTTCCCCTGTATCACATACTTTCACAGAATATCCTTCTACCCTCAGGAAATCACAGAGAATATCTGCGATTTCTTTATTATCTTCTATTATTAATATATCTGTCACTTTACCATCCCATCTCCATCAGCCAGTTATTTAAAATCCGTTCTTTTTCACGAGGGTGTTCATTATTTTCCGCTTGATTCAAATTATACTCTCCCTTTATATTTCCGTCAACAATATATATCACTCTTGAGCATTTTGCTGCAACCTTCACATCATGTGTGACAAGCATAATCGTGGTTCCTTCTTTGTTCAGCTTTCCAAGTTCAGTCATAACTTCATCAGAAGAAGCGCGGTTCAATGCTCCTGTTGGTTCGTCAGCGAAAATCATTTTCGGATGGTTTATTATGCTCCGGCAGATACAGGCACGCTGAAGCTGGCCGCCTGAAACTTCATTTATATCTTGGTCTGCCACATCAATAATTCCAAGCTTTCTCATTAAATCCTGCCCATATTCCACTTTTTCCTTTTTGGAGGCAGTATTTTTTTTTGACTGACATGCCGGAAGAATAATATTGTCAAGTATGGTAAGATTTTTCATCATATACATTTGCTGAAAAATAAACCCCATTTCATTTAGACGTAAATCGGCAAGCTCTTTTTCCTTTAATGCCGTAATGCTTTTTCCAGAAAAAATTACATTTCCTGCTGTAATGCTGTCCATACCGGAAACTGCATATAGAAGAGTAGATTTTCCAGAGCCTGAAGGTCCCATAACTCCTACCATCTCACCTTTTCTGATGTCAAAATTCACATTTTTCAGCACATTATTCTGTCTTTTATTTACAATATATGTTTTACATAAATCTTTCACTTCTAATATTTTTTCCATGATTATTTCTCCTTTTTTATTTGAATTAAGAAATTACTCCGTCCTTTATTCAATATTTGAAACCTGAAAAGCCGAGATTTTTCGGATACCCAATGCTGTTAAAAATGCGGCAAATACTGTACAAATAAATAAAATAAATGGATATACTACAAATATTTCAAAAAATACAATATCAAATTCAATCGTCTGTAATCCCATCATCTGAAAAACATTTCCTATCGTTATTTTTGAAATCGGTGATGAAATAAGAATTCCTGTCAAAACTGCCAGAAATAAAATGATACCAATTCTAAATAACTGCCATATGACAAGGTTTTGACTGCGAAAACCAAGCGCTTTTAACATGGCAATTTCACCCTTTTCTTTTGTAAGAAAGCTTTTTACCATAAGGACAGTCACCAGTACATTAATACAAATAACAATGATAAGAATTAGCTGTTTTACACTCTGTATCTGTTCTGCCACATCTCCAATCATATAGCCGATATATTCTCCAGCGGTATATATTTTGCAGTCCGAAAACAGTTCCTCTAACAGCTCTTTTCTATTTTGCAGCTCTTTTTTATCTGGAGAATCTGTATATTTTATCTGTATTCCAAAGGATCCAGCCGCATTGTTGTAATCAAGCGTTTCTTCCTGAAAAAAACGAATCCCCTTTCCCAGATTATTCATGGTCTGAAAAATCGCTGTCACTGTATATTTTTTTTCTTCACTGCCAGTATTAATTGTTACTGTATCTCCAATGTTGGCATCGATATTATCTGAAATAATATGTGAAATCCCTACTTCATGTATATTTTGCGGAGGTGTTCCCAAAAGATAACTGTACTGCTCTGTGGTAACATCTCCCACGCCCTGAAATGCTTGCGAGAAACATTTCTTATTTTCTTTTGATATATGCACACTAAACACTTTTTCCTGAAAAATATCTGCTGATACATCATGTTCTGCCAAACGTTCTTTTATATCAAGAAGCTTCTGTTCTGTCAGTTCACGACGGGATTCCTTACTGTTTAACGGGGTTTCTTTTACAATTATATGGTCACATTCTGCCGCGCTGAAATTTACAATCAGTTTATCAGATTGCAGAGTGTTAATTGTATTTACAGGGATAATAATCAGCAGAATTCCAAGTATAAAAATGACAAGCATAACTGCAAATCTTTGAAAACCACTGAAAATATCATTCAAAGACATAAAAATAACAGGAGCTATACGTATTTTGTTTAATTTTATGATATTTCTTTGTCTGTATCTTTCCCCGCTTTCTCCGTTTCTAATAGCGGAAACCGGCGTAAATTTTTTGATTTTTCTAGTGCATAGATATCCAAATAGCACTACAATACCAATAATTGCTGTTATTGACAAAATATTAATCAATGGATTTGCCTCATTTGTAATAACAATATTTTTTGATGTTCCCAAAAGCAGCATTTTTCCAAACGGAATACTAATCATCAAACCTGTAATTCCCCCTGCTAAAGCAATGATAAAATATTTTACAAGATATAGTCCGCGGATTTTATAACAGGGAATACCAATTGCCTTCATTACGCCAATTTCACGAAATTCTTCACTTATAGTAAAATGAATCGTAAAGCGAAGCATAACAAGGGAAATAAGTATTAAACATATACTTACAACCAGCATGCAGGCAGCAATCACCATATCCATAATATACATCATTTTTAATGTACTTTTCGCTTCAGTAAAAAGACAGCGAAATCCTATTTGATTTATCTTATCTGCAAATTCTTCCACATTGTTTGTAAATATGCCAATAGATTGTAGTAGATTTTCTTCACTGGCAAGCTCCTGATAATCATGTTCGCTCACAAGAAAACGTGTCATACCTATCATAGTAGAGCCAAACATCGCATCCTTGGTACTTCCTTTCAGGGTATAGGTTTTTGATTTATTATTATTTGTCAGAGTAATTTTATCACCGATTTTTAGATGATACTGATTATAAATTTCTGCTGATATGTATAATTCACCATCCGAAATTTTATCTATTTTCTGGTTTTGCGAATCAAAGATATGAATTGTATGATTCAAATCAGATAATAGCACAAGGTTTGCATAGTCAAATTCCTCACCGTTTACAAGAATTTGATTCGGGTCAATCTGCAAAAGGTCCTGACGCATAAATGAAAGCTGTTCTGATTTTATAAAGCTTTCAATTTTATTTGCTTCTTCTTTTTCATTTGTGCAAATCCAATAGTCTGGAACATTTGCTTTTGCAAAATAATTGTCCAGAGCTGTTGCTACTGCAATTATATTATTAACGCTTCCGGCAATAAAGGTTGAAGCCAGAATAATAAAAAGCAGTAAAATAAGATTCATTGTTTTTTTTCGTTTTAAATCTTTCTTTAAAATATTGAAATACATAAGATTCTCCTTTCATGTTTTTCTTAGTATATCAGAAAAATTATTAAAGAATCCTTAAATCAGAAAATATAATTCATTATTTTGGATGAATGCATAAAAAAACAACGTCTGTTTTTTAATAAAGACGTTGTTTTTTACTATTTCTATATTTTATACCTGAAAAGAATCCAAGTTCCCATTTAAAACTCACTGAATTGAAACAGTTCTTTCATCTGCTTCATTATTATTGCAGAATTTTCAGATAAAAACCAACATTTTTTATCACATCCACTGTTACTTTATGTATTTTAACTTGATTATCATAACAAATAAAGCATAAGAGAAAAATATCTTTGATATAATCAGTATATTTTTAGGTATATTTTGTAAATATATATTATATATGCATATCACTTTTCATATTTATCACTTTTTCATATTTTCCTGCTCCATATTATGAAGTCCATACAAAAAACAATCTATGGCAATACAAAAACTTTTTGAAACATCAACTGGAAAATGTTTAAAGCAGCCCCTGTCTTCCTGAGAAATAAAACCATGCATGATACTTCTAAGCACACGCTGTAAATGCCTTTTTTGTTCCAAATTCAGTTCATAATCAGACAATACGGCTATTATCAAATTTACAATATTGCCGGCAGCATTCAGCAAAGAGCTGTCTTTTAATATTGGAAATGACATAATAACCTTATAAAGCTCCGGATGTTCTTTTGCAAATCCATAATAAGAAGCCGCTAATGCCTGAACAGCTTCATCTCTTTTTTTATCTGTAATTGCTGATAATTGTATTTGATTTAATTCAGAAATTGCATAATGTCCAATCTCCAGATAAAGTGCTTCTATACTTTCCACATGATTATACAAAGAAGCCGTTTTTATCTGTAAGCTATCTGCAAGTTCCCGCATCGAAAAATTTTGATATCCTCTCTCTTCTATTAACTGAATAGCAGCATTCACTACCGCCTGTCTGTTAAGTCCCATTCTTGGCATAAAAATCCTCCATTCTAAACTAATCATATTAGTCTAAATGAATTCCCTTTATTTGTCAATAAAAGATATTATTTTTGACAGATGAGTTTCCATCAGAAATACCATAATGCGTACCAGATGAAACTTGCTGCTGATTCATATGTGCCAAAATAGGCTGGTACGTTGTTATTCTTGAACGGGAAACTTTTATTTATGGAAGTATTCAATAATTTTACTTGTTATCAGTTAAAGTCTGTTTTCCAAACGCCAGACGGAAGTCCGCCACAGGGCAGTCTTCTAATTTATCTGGCCTTGATATATCTAAAAATTTCATTACATTTTTTTCCTGCGTATTATATGGTTTCCATTCCGGCAGTGGATTGCCATTATAATCAAGGCCGTTTGGGTCTCCTGTTTTCACAAAATTTGTCCAGTAAGAGCATATCTGACGCGCCAAGTCATAATGCCTGCCTTCAAAAGGCCTCCAGCTGTTTCCTAGAGAATCAAATGTAAACCACAAATCAGAGCCATGGAAGGAGCCTGCATCGTCTCCCGGAATATCAGGGTCAAAAATATAATAATATACTTTCTTTCCGATACCAGAACGCAGCTCACAAAATCCCCTGCTTGCACCTAAAAATCTGTTAAAGGCATCTGTTTTTGTCAGTTCTGCCGCTTCTTCGTCATTGCTTACATCGACAATCTTTAAAAATTCTTCTTTTTTGTCTGCATAGCCTTCTGCCTTTTTCAAAAGCTCCTCATAAGTAAGCTCTCCTCTTCCAAACATTCCCTGTGTTTCTCCCATACATACGCCCACTATCATTGGCACATCAGGAAGGCGGTCATTATAATAGGAAAGTTCAACTGGTTCCTTTACAAACTTACCGTCAATACAGGTTCCAAATGGCAGGCCAAACATTGCGCCTTCTGGAGACACGCTGTCTAAACGCCGCATAAGTTCTGCCGCATCCATAGCACGGGCTTCTTTTAAATCCTTTACTCCAATCTTTTGAAAGAAATCGCTGCCATATTTCTCCGCTTCTGAAAGCGTCATGCCTCCAACGGGCACTCCTTCATCTCCAAAACAGAATGAAACCGCTGACTGACAGATAGCGCCGGCAATAATTCCCCGATTCATAGGACTGCAAAGCTGTGTCTGTACGCTGCCCGCGCCTGCGCTTTGGCCGCAAATCACGATTTTATAAGGGTCCCCGCCAAAGTTTTCAATATTTCTTGCTATCCAGTGCAGTGCCATAGACTGGTCTTGCATACCGAAATTAGAAATGACTTCATTTTCTCCTGTTTCCGCTGTAATTTCTGGATGCGCCAGAAAGCCGAAAAGCCCAAGACGATAGCTAATCATAACTACAATAACACCACGGCGCGCCACGCGCTCACCGTCAAATTCCACTTCATAATTATATCCGTCCTGCAAACCGCCGCCGTGAATATAACAAAATACTGGAAGTTTTTCATCTGCCTGTTCAGCCGGTGAGAAAATATTTAAATAAAGACAGTCCTCACTCATTCCAAAATCTGCCGATACAGGATGCAGCTCTCTTTTATAAAAGCTGTCATCTGTTCCCGGGTGTACACGCATCATTGGCATATCACCATATTCATAACATTTGCGCACGCCTTCCCACTTTTCGGCCGGCTGCGGTGCCTTCCAGCGCAGTTCCCCCATTGGCGGCTTTGCATAAGGAACTCCGCGAAAAACGGTAATTCTGGGGTCTTTTCCTACAAGTCCCTGTACAATTCCTTCTTCCGTTTTAACTTTTCTAAGCATATTTTTTCATCCTTTCCTTTTGGTTATTCATTTATTGCTGATTTCATTGAACCACTGATTCCTTTCATCCATTTCCCGCTCTTTAACCGGAAAACACACCAAAATGCTTTTAATACCTGGTCAATTTTTAAGAAAAAGTATATCCAAAATGCCGATAAATGCCAGTAAAGCCCTGCCAGCGCTCCCAGAGGGACAGACACCACCCATAAAAATAAGATATCTGCCACCATAAGAAACTTTGTATCTCCTCCGCCCCGCAGGACTCCTTTCATCATAATACTGTTTGTAGACTGAAAAATAACAATAATGGAAATGGCACTCATAAGCTGCCTCGCAATCTCTTTGGTTTCTTCTTTTATATTATAGCAACCAATTACTGCCTCATTGATAAACAGTATAACAACACCAGCAGCGGCACCTATTAAAATTCCCAATATCAAAAAAGTCCATGCCTGTTCCTGTGCTTTTTTCCGTTCACCTCTTCCTAGTGTATGTCCTGTCACAATACAGCCTGCCTGACAAACACCCTGAATCATTACAGTACTGAGTTGCTGCGTAACAAAAGTAATAGAATTTGCAGAAACAAATTCCTTGCCGATTCTTCCCATAATCATAGCTACTGCTGAGCTTCCAAGTGCCAGAAGAGCATCTGAAACAAATACCGGAACGCCAATATTGATATACTCAGAAAACAGGTCGCCGCATTTTTTTTGAAGGTCCCTGATTCGATAAGAGATTTTTGTATCTTTCAGGAAAAAATATCCACAGATTACACCAAATTCAAAAAGCCTTGCTATTAATGTTCCAATCGCAGCTCCCTGAATTTCCATTCTGGGCATGCCAAATTTTCCAAAAATAAAAATATAATTAAAAAATATATTTACAAAAAACGCTCCAATAGAGCTGTATAATGGAAGTTTTACCTGCCCTACACTTCGCAGAACAATAGTACAGGTCAGCGACAGTCCCTGCAAGAGAAAGCATGGCCAAATCCAGCGATAATATAATATTCCCTGAGCAATTACAGTATTGTCTGGTGTATACATTCTCATCAACATGGAAGAAAGAAAAATAGCTGGAATCGTAAACAGCATCGCAAGGCCAATACAGAATCTAAGCATCAGTGTAACAGATTTTTTCAGCGCTTCCATATCTCTCATACCCCAGAATCGCGCTGTCAGTACACTGGTACCCATACCAATTCCCATACAACAAATATGGAAAATACTGACATACTGATTTGCCAGAGAAGTACCGGATAATACGGTTTCTCCCAGAGACCCGACCATAATATTATCCATTAAATTTACCCCTATTGTAATCATGCTTTGTATGGATATTGGAATGGCGATTGCTACTGCCTGTTTATAAAATGTTTTATCCATTACAAGTCCCATATTTTCCTCCTTCCTGTTTTTTAAATTGTATTTATAAATATTACTCCTGTTCTTTTCGTGTTTTTATCTTTAAACTGCTGATAAAAATTCCTAAATTATCCCTTCTTTTTTAAACGCAGTACATTTACTGAATTTGCAGGAACAGAATAAGTAAAACAGGTGTCTGCTCCTGTGCAGTACGAATACTTTTCTGTAACTGTTTCCGGCTTTTCCAAACTGTTTTTATCTGATGGATTTCCAGTAATTACGCCTGTTGTATAGCCAGATTCTATCGGGGTGTCCAGACAGATTTCAAGCGGACATTCTTCCTCTGCGATATTTACAACTTTTAAAATAATTTCTTTTTCATCTTCCAAAGCGATTGTCTGTATTTCGTCATAATGAGGCAGCTCAATTTCCATAACGCTCTTTCCGTCTATTTTGCAGTACAGCATTTGACCGTCTGATTCCATACAGAACTGATGATAGCGGCCTGTTTCCAGCTCTATTTTTACTGGTTCTAACAGACTGTATTTGCGGAAGCCTACACCTATTTCCAGCCTGCTTGTACCTTCTTTGATTGTCCAGCGGATAGGCTGTACCGCAAACAGATTCCATGGGCTGTCTTCGCTGTTTCTTGCCTCGCCGTAAGGAGTAGCGAACATTCCTATACCTATTTCTGTTTCCGGTTCTGCTAATATTTCAATTTCAAAAGCACCTTCTTTGGAAGTTAAATCATCTCCCATGGTAATCAGTACAGTATTTTCCATGTTAAAGCGCTTTGCCTGTTCCGCCTGCTCGGAATCATTGACAGAAGTTGTCACAAAACTTCCGTCGCCACAGTCTTTTACATTGCCAAACAAGAATCTTTCTGCTTTTACTTCGCTGCCTTTCCAATATGCATTTTTATAATGCATTCCCATAGAACCAACCAGACACGGGCCACCTTTCAGGTAAGGTGCATACACTTTTCCACATTCCTGACTGCTTTCTAATACATAATTTCCTTTATTTTTGCCAAACAGACGCCATACATAATAAGATGGAATTGCATAATTATCCAGCCCGTCAAAGGCAATTAAGTTTGGCTCCCATGCGGCATATTTTACATTTTCAAATAACGGCGCATAGGCAGCGAGCTTTACAATATCCTGATTTCTTTCCATGCCAACCATAAACATCGCCTCTGCCACCGCGGCATATAAAGTACGGATAGCACCTGCAACAACTGCAAATTCTCCTACAAAGATTCCCGGACCTTTTCTGTCATAATTATCATAAAAATGAGTGTTCTGGGCAAACCATTCCGGCTTGTCATAAAAATGCTCGTCTGCAATATCCAGTAACAGTCCGGATTTTTCTACGTGAGTATTCGCGATAATTGTGATATCCGGATATTTTTTCAAAACAGCTTTACGAAATTTCTCATAGCGAATTTCATATTCTTCACCGTTATTTTCATTTCCGATTTCCAGATAACGGATTTTAAACGGAGCAGGATGTCCCATAGCTGCACGTAATGCTCCCCATTTGGTTGTTTCGTCTCCCATAGCATATTCCAAAGCGCAGAGAGCATCGTCTAATAAATCGTCGATTTCTTCTTCATCCAATAAAATACAGTTGCGTGCCTGACAGGTCATGCCACAGTTGCACACATAAAGCGCATCTACATCTAAATCTTCGCAGAGCTGCAAATATTCATGGAAACCTAATCCTTCTGTGGAATTATAACTCCACAGGTTCAGCAGAGACGGGCGTTCCCATGCAGGACCCACCATATTTTTAAAACGTTTTACAGTAGATTTGGAAAATCCTTCTACAATACAGCCACCCGGAAAACGCAGAAACGCAGGATGAAGTCCTTCCAGTTTTTCGCACAAATCTTTTCTCAATCCATGTCCGTGATATGTATCGGCAGGCATCAGGGAAATATATCCAAAGATAACATTACATGCCTTTTTTGAAGAAATACAAAATCTTGCTTCTTTTTCTGTCTTTTTGGAAATTAAGGACATTTCATAGCGGATAAAGCCGTTTCCCCCAAGTATTATCTGGTCACAGGCCAGTATTTCATCACCAGACCTTAATGAAATGTCGAGCTCTGCTGTCACTTCTGTTTTGGCAAAAAAAATCAGGTGATATACGGCGTTTTCTCTGACAGGAACACCACAAAAGCCAGTGTTATATATCATACTTTGAGAAGAACTTTCCGAATGAAAATCTACATTTAAAGCTGCCTTTCTTTTTTGATTTAGAGTATTTTCCAAAATCAGAGACATGTCTGCATTTTCACTGTACCATGCCGGAATATCCGTAGGTGCATTATATTGTTTCCAGCGTTTGAGTCCCTCGCCTTTCTGATATTCAAATTTCCATCCTGTGGAATTTTTCAAATCATCTTCTACTTCTGTCAGGTCGTTTGGATATAAACTGTCCTCAAAAGTTCTGTTTCGTAGAAGCTCTGGATAAAGACCTCCGTCTCCTGCTCTGTTGATGTCCTCAAAAAACAAACCATATAAAGATGGTTCTGTTGAAAAACGTCTTTGTTCTGATTTTACATTTAATTTAGCCATATTGCTGTTCCTCCTGTTTTTATTTTTTATTCCGCATATATCCATTGTTTTCAATCAGATAAATCATACCTGTATTTGCCTGTACAGTCTTATTTTTTGAATAGGTACAAATCAATTTTCTGATAAATGATGTAACCAACGCCTGCGTTGATTGCCAAAATAAAAAAACCATTGAAAACTAATGATATTAGCATCAGTATAAACTAATATCATTAGTTTGTCAACAGAATAGTAAATAAATTTGAAATCTAATTTGATTTCGTGCTATAATTATAATATACTTATATAAATGTAGTATTATATCTTTATATTGTGGTTTCCTTTTTTTACAAATTATCTGATAGACTGCTGGATGTTGATTCTTATTATTTATAAACTCAAAATAGTAAGAAGATTCTATTTTAGAGAGAATCTTCCGTAAAATACCATTTTGGAACAGGATTTTTCATATTATCATACCAGTCAAGTACCTGTTCCGCCTGATGAAGCATTGTATTTATTTCATCTTTTCCAAACGGAACTGCCCATGGAATGGAACCAAGCGTATTGCTGCTGATATAAAGTGCAAGCAGCTTCCAGAATAAATCAGGAACTTTATTGTCAAAATATCCGTTTACCATACCAGAGGCAAACAGAGGGGAAATCTGCGCACACCATACAATACGGTTAAATTCCTCCCACGGGTCCCCAAAATCATAGCGATTAAAATCAATAATTATGATTTTGTTATCTTCAATCATCATATTACCGATATGATAATCTCCATGCTGAAAAGTCTGAGGACGGTTTGCAAGCAGTGAGCGATTTGTTTTTATGTAGTCTATAAAATATTTGATTCTTTCAAATTGGATGGGACACTCTTTATACATGTTAATATTGCGGTTTATTTTTGCGTTAAAACGAGACTCCCATTCAGGCTGTGTCCCAGGTGCAGGAATAGAATGAATTTTTTTCAATATTCTGCCTGCCCAGAGACCATATGTATACTGCTGTGAATCAGGAAGAGCAGGAATAACTTCGCTTGCGTCTCTGCCATTTATCCACTTTTCTACAATATAAGCATTATCTTTATATATTCCAAATTCAACAGGTTTACTTACAGATATATCAAGAGATGCAACTTTTTGTTGAATATCAAACATATCCTTCGGATTTGAATTTTTTTCAGGTATTACTCTTAAAAAATACTTTGTACCATCCGCAGTTATCGCGCAATATTTTTTATCATGCGACCAGCCTTTGTTTATTGGTTCTTTTGAAATAAATTTTAACTGTGACATATTATTCTCCATATTATTTTACAATATTAATTCGTTTATCTGATATTCATACATCATTTCTTTTAACACTTTCCCACCAATATCATCGTTTTTATATTCCCCACAAAAAATAAATCCGTATTTTTCATAGAAATTTCTTGCCCTGTGATTTTCCTCAAGAACCCATAAAAGTATTTGTGTGAATCCAAGGCTCTTCAACTCTTTTATTGCCATGTCAAGTAAGACTTTGCCATGGCCTTTTCCGATATATTGAGGCAAAAAATAAATAGATATTATTTCTCCATAATCATGATATTTTTCCCACCTTGACTTACTGAAACTTAACGTTCCAATAATAATATCCTTTTCCAGTATAACAATATTTTTAGCGCCATTTTTATTTATATTATCTGCCCAAGTACCAGACGGAATACTATTTAAATAATTTTCAGGTATTATGTCTTTATATGCATATTTCCAGCTTTGTTCATATACATTACTTATCTCATATAAATTATCTTTTGGCAGTATATATCTGATTTCCAACTGAATATCTCCTTCAAATTCCCGTTTTAATTTACTATTATTTTCCAAATAAAAAAGACCAAATTAATATAAAATATTATATAACAAAACATATTTTAAATCAATATCAAAAGTATTCTACATTTCAAATTGATATTTTTTAAGATTACTTTATTCATTCTTTTGCCATTGATTCCTATTTTCACATTGACATTTCTCTTAAAAACTGTTATTTTTATCATATTAAACTACTTATGGAAAGGACTTATATTGTAATGACAATTACAGAAGTATTAGAAAACAACTGCAAAGAATTCGGGGACGAGGTCTGTCTTGTAGAAATCAATCCCGAAGTAAAAGAAACCAGACGCGTGACGTGGCGTGAATTTGAATTAATAGAGCCAAATCCAACTGCTCATTATCGCCGTGAAATTTCATGGAACGTATTTAACGAAAAAGCAAACCGTTTTGCCAATCTTTTGCTCGACCGCGGAATAAAAAAGGGGGATAAAGTAGCCATTCTTTTAATGAACGGTCTGGAATGGCTGCCAATTTATTTTGGCATTTTAAAAACAGGTGCCCTTGCCGTACCATTAAATTTCCGCTATACTGCTTCAGAAATCGAATACTGTATCAAGCTTGCCGAAGTGGATATTCTTGTTTTTGGTCCTGAATTTATCGGACGTGTAGAGGAAATCGCAGAGAAAATCAGCAGAAACCGGCTTCTTTTTTATGTTGGGGAGGGCTGCCCTACTTTTGCAGAGGATTATAAAAATCTGACTTCAAACTGTTCAAGTCAGTCACCGGATATTGTTTTGACTGAAAAAGACGATGCGGCGATTTATTTCTCCTCTGGTACTACCGGATTTCCAAAGGCGATTTTACATAATCACGAAAGTCTGATACATTCCTGCCGTGTAGAACAAAAGCACCATGGACAGGCGCGAGATGATGTATTTTTATGTATTCCGCCGCTTTATCATACCGGCGCAAAAATGCACTGGTTCGGAAGTCTGCTTTCCGGCAGCAAGGCAGTGTTATTAAGAGGAACAAAACCGGAATATATTTTAAATGCAGTATCACAGGAACATTGTACCATTGTATGGCTTTTGGTACCATGGGCGCAGGATATTCTGGATGCACTTGATAGTGGAAAAGTCAAACTTTCTGACTATCAGCTTGAGCAGTGGCGGCTTATGCATATTGGCGCGCAGCCAGTTCCTCCTTCTCTTATCAAACACTGGCATGATTATTTTCCAAGGCATCAATATGATACCAATTATGGTTTAAGTGAATCCATCGGTCCCGGAGCTGTTCATCTGGGAGTGGAAAATATACATAAAGTGGGAGCAATCGGTGTTCCGGGCTTTGGATGGCAGGTAAAAATTATAAATGAAAATGGTGGAGAAGTCGCACAGGGAGAGGTTGGAGAGCTCTGCTTAAAAGGTCCCGGCGTTATGACCTGTTATTATAATGACTCTGCGGCAACAGATGAAGTTTTAAAGAATGGATGGCTTTCTACCGGAGATATGGCGATGCAGGATAAAGATGGTTTTTATTATCTGGTGGACAGGAAAAAGGATGTGATTATCAGCGGCGGTGAAAACCTCTATCCTGTTCAGATTGAAGATTTTATCCGTACAAATGACTGTGTACATGATGTGGCGGTAATTGGCCTGCCGGATAATCGTCTGGGTGAAATTGCCGCAGCGATTATTGAATTAAAGGAAGGCTATATTTGTACGGAAGAAGAAATGAATGAATTCTGCCTTGCACTGCCAAGATATAAAAGACCGAGAAAGATTTTCTTCGATGAGATTCCAAGAAATCCTACCGGAAAAATTGAAAAACCAAAATTAAGAGAACGATATCAGGCAGATAAATTAATTGCGACAGAAAATACAAGATAATATACAACCAGATAAATGATGCAACCCAACTAACGCTTGTGTTGATTGCCCAAATAAAAACAAGGGCATCCTATAATATAGAAAGGATGCCCTTGATATACTTACGATAATAATTAATAACACTTACAAATAAAGTTACAAAACAGTACTGACTTGTTGTATTATTTCAGAAAAAGCTTTTATTTCTACCATACTTTAATCATGGAAGCACCATCTTCACAGTGAATAATCAGCCATTCATATTTTTTTGAAAAGAGATAAAAATCATCCATCCAATCTGGATATTCATATAATACTTTTTTGATTTCCGGAAGTGTTCCTTCATATACCCATCCACCATCAACAAGCAGATAATAAAATACAAAAGAATTATTTACAGGAATTAAATGGTCCAGATAATCAATATATTCTTCCCAGTCATCCCAGCTTGTAAATACAGGAGACGTGGAATTTAAACTGTCGCGAAGCCGTACCCACATATAGCCAAACTGTATTTCAGGATATTTTTGATAGTTAAAGAAAGAATAATAAAGTTTTTGTATAACACCTTCGTATTTGAATTTGGAAACCTCATGAAATTTTTCTCTGTCAATTTTTTGTTCCTTTATAATTTTTTCTATTTCATCTCGGATTTCATAATCAATATTTTTATCTTTAAGATTTGTCATATTATGACCAACTCCATTTCCATTATACAACCTCATAATATCAATTCTTTTCTTTTTACATTTTTATAATAAATTTCCTATTTACTCCATTCATATCCTGTCTGAAATGCTTTTAAATTTATTTCTATCGTCTTTGGCGGTACGGTATTTTTGATTACCTCTTCCCATTTTTCCTTCTGAAATTTCATATGCTTTGCTGCGACACCGATAATAATTGTATTAAATACCTTTGCATTTCCCAGTTTTTTTGCTTCTTCCATTGCATCAAGAGACACTACTTTATATTTTTTACTTAAATTTTCAATAATATGTCGAGGATAAGCTGCTTTTCCCGTAGTAACCGTCATTGGGTCAATTCTTTGATTATTGCAGATAATTACTCCATCTCTTTTCAAAAAATGTGCATATCTCATTGCCTCCAACCGTTCAAATGCAATCAGCACATCTGCGCAGCCTTCTTCTACAACAGGCTCAGCCACCTTCTCGCCATATCGCACATATGTAACGACACTTCCGCCTCTCTGCGCCATGCCGTGAACCTCTGATATTTTTACATCAAATCCTTCCTGAATGGCAATTCCCCCAAGAATACGGCTGGTAAGAAGTGTTCCCTGTCCACCAACGCCGGCAATCATAATATTTACTGTTTCCATATTGCTTTTCCCTTTCTCTGTCTAAATCATACAATCGACGATTTTTTCACTATTACTTCTCTTTTATTTCTGATTCGGCAGCAGAGAAATTGCATCAAATTTACAATTCTTCTGACATAATCCGCATCCATTACACATCACTTCATCTATTTTTACTGTTCCGTCCTCTGTTTTCGACATTGCCGGACATCCGGAATTCATGCACATACCACATTTTCTGCATTTTTCTGTATCTACAACACAGGTTCCTTTTGGAACAAAGGATTTTAATAACGCGCATGGACTTTTTGTAATAATCACAGAAACATCTTCTCTTGCGGTTTCTCTTTTAATTATCTTCTCCAATTCATCAATATCAAAGGCGTCCACCTCATATACATGCTCAATTCCCATTGCTTTGCACAGCTGATAAATATTAATTGCGTAGGTGGTTTCCCCTTTCAGGGTTTTTCCGGTTGCCGGATGGTCCTGATGTCCAGTCATTCCTGTGGTAGAATTATCCAGAATCATAACGGTTCCCGTCGCTTTATTATATACCATATTCATCAGAGAATTAACTCCGGTATGTAAAAATGTGGAATCTCCAATTAATGCGACCCAGTTTTTGATAAAATCCTTTCCTTTCGCCATTTCCATTCCATGAAGAGTGGAAATACTTGCTCCCATACAGACATTGATATCCATAACGCCAAGTGGTTCAACGGCTCCAAGTGTATAGCATCCAATATCTCCTGCGCCGTGAATTTTCAGCTTTTTAAGAACTGAAAATACGCTTCTATGCGGACAGCCCGGACAGAGAATCGGCGGTCTTGCAGGTACTTCGGCAGCACTGGCATACTCTGGTGTTTGTCCCAGAACAGCCTGTCTTATCATATTTGCGCTGTATTCTCCCTGAATGGTAAAGATTTCCTTTCCAATACAGGAAATGCCCCATGATTTCACCTGTTCTTCAATTACAGGCTCCAATTCTTCCACAATATATAATTTATCTACCTTGGCGGCAAAATCCTGAATTAATTTTTTTGGAAGCGGATGAACAAGTCCAAGTTTTAAAACGGAAGCGTTTGGAAGTGCTTCTTTTACATACTGATATGGTATACCGCTGGTAATAACACCAATGGAGGTATCTGAATATTCTGTTTTATTGATTTCCATTTCTGATGCATCTTTAGCAAGCTGGTTCATCATCTGTTCTACGATAATATGACGTTTTTTTGCCATACCCGGCATCATTACATTTTTGGATATATCACGTATATATGGTTTATCCTTGATTTCCATTCTCTCTTCGAGATTGACAATTCCCTGTGAATGTGCAAGCCTTGTAGTAGAACGCACCATAACAACTGTATCATATTTTTCGCTGATGTCAAACGCAAGCTTTGTAAAAATTCTTGCTTCCTCACTGTCTGACGGTTCCAGAACAGGAACAACTGCTGCTCTTGCCACCATACGTGAATCTTGTTCGTTTTGAGAACTGTACAGTCCGGGGTCATCAGCAGCTATAAGAACAAGCCCTCCATTTACACCGCTGTATGAAACAGAATACAAAGGGTCTGCCGCTACATTTACACCTACATGCTTCATGGATGCCACAGCCCGTACTCCTGATTTTGATGCGCCGATAGCTACTTCCATAGCCACCTTTTCATTTGGTGCCCATTCTGCATATATTTCATCATATTTCGCTATATTTTCACTGATTTCCGTGCTTGGAGTTCCCGGATAGGCAGAGGAAACCTTTACTCCCGCTTCGTAGGCGCCCCTTGCAATTGCCGCATTTCCAAGCATTATTGTCTGTCTGCTCATTCTTTTATCCTTTCCTGTTATATCTTATCTATTGTTTTGTTAATGAATTATTTTCATATCATATCATAAGCTATATATTTTGTAAATGTTTTATTTTAGCAGAAAAATGTCTGTAAATATTTGCTATTACTGTAAGGAAATATAAAATAATTTTAGCAGTTTTGTTGCTTTTTCAGATACCACAATAAATAAAAAAGATATGAAATATAAGAAAAAAATACAAATTTACTTCTGTAAAATAAATAGTAAATCTGTATCTTTCTATTCTTGGCTGTTTCTTTTTAATAGTCAGCATAATTAAATTCTGGTTTATTATATGGCACATATTAACTGTATGTTTTCACAGTATAAACTCTTTCATCATCTGCCAGCGCATCAAAAATATTTTGTAATTCTGCGATTGCCAGTTTTTCTTCCTCAAAGAATCCAAGAGGAATAATTCCTTCAAGGTCTGTTGCTCCCTGAATTATATATTTTTGCGATTTTCCACCTCCAAAATTTTTTGTTACATTTATCTTATTGCAATTACAGATAATCTTTTTATCCTGCGACATAATATACATAACTCACGATTTCTCCATTCTGTTATTTTTCTTTATCTATGCATTATTTTTTTCTATAATGATTCCACTGTAATCATTCCACTGTATTCTTATAACTTTTATGGTCTTAATCCGCTTCCGCCCTGCAAAGTAATTGTTTCTCCTGTAATATAAGAGGCATCATCCGATGCAAGAAATACACATACCTTTCCAATATCATTTTCCGGGTCGGCAAAATGTCCAAGCGGAATTCCCTGAATGGTCTTGTCATACAAATCAGGATATGCCTGTTTCCATTGTTCAAGGCTTTCTGTCATGGCAAGAGGACAAATTACATTTACATTAATTCCGTCTGGTCCCCATTCTGCTGCGGCTACTCTTGACAGTCCACGGATGCCTTCTTTTGCGGCCGCATAAGATGACTGGCCAAGTTTTCCAAATAATCCTGCACCGGAAGCGAAATTGATTACAGAACCTTTTGATTCCTTGAGATATGGATAACATGTTCTCATATAGAAAAATACCGCATATAAACCAGAATAAACAGCAAGGTCAAAATCTTCTTTTGTATGGTCTGCCAGCATAACTCCTGATTTTGAGACCTGTGCATTGTTTACTAATGTGTCAATATGACCGAATTTTTCTACGGCTTTTTTTACAACATTTTCCACAGCTTCTTCATTTCCGCCGTCTGCTGTAACAGGAAGAACTTCTATTTTAAATTCTTTTTCAAGTACTTCTTTTGCATTTAAAAGCCTTGATTCTGTTCTTCCAGTAAGGACCAGATTGGCTCCTTCTTTTGCAAATGCTCTTGCAAGGCCAAAACCTATGCCTTTTCCACCGCCTGTAATAATGGCTGTTTTTCCATCTAATTTGCCCATAATTACCTCCGTTTATTATTTATTTTAATTCATGATACGGTTAGAATAGCACAGAGAGAAAAGAAAGTCAATGAGGTTGGAAAAATTGGGAAAAATTTTACTGCTTTATAATCGGAGCTTATAATTTTTGGCAATTCTTGACAAATCTGTTTTTCATATTACAATCAAAATTACAGAAGGTTTCGTAAATAAAAGAAGGTGAAATATTATGATAAAACATGCAAATTTTATTATTATAGGTGCTGCTATCCTTGATATTTTGGTACAACCTGTTACTTCAGAGGTATTTTTCAAAGGTTCAGTTCCGGCAGAACAGATTGCTATGTTAAATTTATTAATATATTCTATTGATAATTATTAAGCAGGGCTGCCAGTGCAGAACTGCTGCTGCTTTTTAGATATTGTACTGGAATACCGCCTCTTTTTGCTTCTTTAGAAGCGGATTGAACCATTTTATGCGAAACTGTATTGGTAAACATAATTACAAGGTCAGGTGTGCCTATTTTTTTCTTAATCATACCATTTGATTTTGTAAATACTTTCACTTTATGTCCATATTCCTTACAGATTTCTTTATATTTTCCTTCCATACATTCGTTACCGCCGATAATCGCCAAACTCATAAATGAAATCCTTTCTATATTGAAAATTTATAATTTTTTGCATGTAGTTAGTTATGACTAATCATATAATAACTATACATGATAGAAAGAAAAAATGCAAGAGCTGTAAATGAGAAAAAATATCAATACAAGATTAACAGGTATCATGATTTCTCAATTACCTTTATCTTCTTCTCTTTATATTCTCCCTCCGGCACGAATGTTTTTGAAATCCCTTCTGTAATATATATCTCCCTCTCCTCAGTAACAAAAATCGCCTCAAATCCCCCGTATTTCTTCCAATACTCTGCCGCGCCGTCAAGTCCCTTTACAAATAACGCTGTGGACAGCGCATCACATTCCCTTCCACTATCTCCTATAATTGTTACAGAAATCAATCCCTGCTTTGCCGGCTGTCCTGTTGCCGGATTTAAAATATGCCAGTATATTTCTCCATTGTCTCCCTTAAAAAATCTCTCATATCCACCTGAAGTTACCACTGCCTTATTTCTTATCTGTAATATTCCCATATAACTGTCTGTATTATCTGGATTTTTGACTGCGATGTTCCATGCGCTCCCGTCAGGCTTGCTGCCAAGTGCCTGTATATTTCCTCCAAGACTTAAAATTGCACTGTTTACTCCACATTCTTTTAATACCTGTATTGCTTCATCGCCAGAATACCCTTTTGCAATTCCCCCGAAATCAATTTCCATTCCCTCCTGCAATGTCACTTTGTTTTCACTGTTTTCGATTTGTATCTTATTATATCCTGTCTTTTTTAACAGCTCTGTTATTTCCTCCTGTGATGGTATATAATAGTTGCTTGTAGTAAAGCCCCATGCCCGCAGAACCGGATAGATGGATATGTCAAATGCACCCTCAGTATTTTTGCTGATTTTCAATGTATATTCAAGCATATCCATCAATCTTTGAGAAACCTGTATTGTATTTTCTGTCCGGTTATTCACTGCATAAACTTCACTGTTCTTATCAGTAACAGAGAATGTCTTTTCAATTTCCCCTACTGTCTTTATGGCCTTTTCAAGCCCTTCTTCTGCATTTTTTCCATATGCGGTAAATTCCATATAAGTATCCATAGCAAAAAAATCTCTTTTGTATTTTGTATCATCTGATATATATACAGATTTATTTTTACAGCCTGTAATATAAAATACAGCTATTATAAATATAATTATTCTGACTATCCTTGTTTGTATTATTATTTTCTTCTGTCTCATTGTTTCTCCTGCTTTAATAGTTTCTTCCGTTTCACTATCTGTATTGCCTGCTTGCTTTTATCCAAGTGCCACATCCAATGCCATCATAAGTACAAATCCCACAGCGAAGCTGATTGTTCCAATATTGGTATGTTCTCCTTCCACTGCTTCAGGTATTAATTCCTCTACCACTACATAAATCATGGCTCCAGCAGCAAACGAAAGCAGATAGGGCAGCAGAGGTATTAAAAAGCCTGACAGCCAGATAGTGAGCACTGCTCCGACAGGCTCTACCACACCGGACAACATTCCATACATAAAAGCCTTTTTCTTGCTTAATCCCGCTGCACATACAGGCATTGAAATAATAGCTCCCTCCGGAAGGTTTTGTATGGCAATTCCAATCGAAAGCGCAAATGCTCCCATAACAGTAATCAGTTCACTGTCTGCCAGCATTCCCGCAAAAACTGCCCCTACTGCCATTCCTTCCGGAATATTGTGGAGCGTGACAGCCAGTATCAGCATGGAAGATTTTTTCAATGAAGTCTTTGGACCCTCCGGCTTTTCTTCATTTACATGTAAATGTGGAATTAATCTGTCCAAAAACAGTAAAAATGCAATCCCAAACATCATTCCCGCCGCCGCTGGCAGAAAAGCAAGCTTTCCCAAATTTTCTGCCATATCCATAGACGGAATCAGCAGTGACCAGACAGAGGCGGCAACCATTACACCTGCGGCAAAGCCTGATAGTATTTTCTGTAATGTTATATTCATGGCCTTCTGCATAAAAAATACGCAGGCAGCACCAAGCGTTGTTCCTATAAACGGTATCATAATTCCTAGCAACATTTTTTATGCACCTCCATTACTTACATTATTATCATTATATGAGTAAGTATACCTTTTGTTCTGTAACAAAAGCAGAAATTATCAAATTGCAAACCAAATTTGTCATTGCAAATTTTCGATTTATACTATATTCTTATAACTATAAGAACTATCATACAAAATTTTATTTCATTTTTCAACTGTATTATTAAGAAGAGTATTTGTGGCACTCAAATTATCTGCCAATATTTTTTGTACTTTGTCTGTAAATTATATATTATAGACAGTAATTTTGTATGAAAAACGAAATTGTTTTTCATACAAAATGCATTTCTGAAAAATGGAAATAACAATTTTTAATGAAAAAAGAAAAGAGGTTAATTATGAGCACAACACTTAAAAATCCAATTTTTTGGTCAGACGTTCCTGATGTAGATGTACTGCGACATGGCAGCAATTTTTATATGGTAAGCACTACCATGCATGTACTTCCCGGCTGTCCGATTATGAAATCCACAGACCTTGTAAACTGGGAAATTCAGTCTTATATTTTTGACTGCGTAGATGACAATTCCATGTATCGGCTGGAAAATAAAAATTCAAATGGTGTTTACGGCAGAGGTCAGTGGGCAACAAGCCTGAGATTTCATGACGGTGTATTTTATGCCTGCTTTGTCTGCAATGAAATGAAAAAAACTTATATTTATTACACAAAGGATATTGAATCCGGTAATTGGGACAGGCATATTTTGGACGGAATTTATCACGACCCTTCTCTGCTGTTTGATGACGGTCGGCTTTTTATCTTTTATAACTGTGGAGATATAAAAATTACAGAATTAAATCCAGATGCTTCAGGCATAAAGGAAGGAGGCATAAATCAGCCTCTGTTCTCCACGCCTAAGGTAAATATGGGGCTTCGCTGCGAAGGGTGTCACGCATATAAAATAAACGGATATTATTATCTGATATTTATTGAATGGCCGAAAGACGGAAATAAAAGACGGCGTGAAGTATGCTACCGTTCCAAAGAGCTGCTTGGACCTTATGAGAGAAAAGTTGTGATGGATGATGATATGGGATATCATAATAAGGGCGTTGCACAGGGTGCTATCTTTGATGATGAAAATGGAAACTGGTATTCCATGCTGTTTCAGGACCATGATGCCGTAGGACGTATTCCGTGTATTATGCCTGTTACATGGGAAGACGGCTGGCCGGTGTTTGGCATTGACGGAAAAGTTCCTCTTGAATGGGAGGTTCCGTTTGAAGAATCCGCTCATTTTGATATGGTTATCAGTGATGATTTTAACCATTCGGAAAATTCGCTTGCAAATCAGTGGCAATGGAATCATGCGCCGGATAACAAGTTCTGGTCCTTTACAGAAAGGCCGGGATATTTAAGGCTGACAACAGGAAGTCTCAGAGATGATGTATTATTTGCAAGAAATACACTGACACAAAGAACAGAGGGTCCTTCCTGTCAGGCTACTGTAACAGCGGAGCTTTCCGGTATGAAAGACGGTGACTTCTGCGGACTGATTGCACTGCAGAGCAATTATGGAACTGTTGGAATAAAAGCGGAAAATGGAAAAAAATATATGATTATCACAACGAAAAACGGCGAACAGGAATGTCTGGAATTTGAAAATAACGTTGTATATCTGAGAATCCATTTTGATTATGAGGACAGTCGTGATATTGCAGAATTTTTCTACTCTGTTGATGGAGTAAATTTTATAAAAACTGGCAGAGAACTTAAAATGCTGTATACTCTGGACCATTTTATGGGGTACAGAATTGGTATTTTTAATTATGCATCAAAGGAAACAGGCGGATATGTTGATTTTAAGAATTTTGAATATCAGAGATTTTAAAATTTTTATTGTCAGTGCGACAGCCCCATTTCATTTTTTGTTAAATGGTAATTATAGCTTTTGTAATAATTGAATATTTTGACTGCCTATAAATATTGTCAACTACTGGTTGAATTGGTTTATTAAATTCTCTTTTTGCGTTATTGTAATCTCTTTTTGATTATATTAATATCAAATTACACAACGCAGCGGGTGATAATAAAATTAAAACAGAATAAATACTGTTACAATACGTATTGACTGTATCATTCAGGAAAAGAGGAAAGAATAAATGGAGAATTTAAAAATAGGTGAAATAATAAGTAAAAAACGCAAGGAAGCAGGTCTTACTCAAAATCAGCTTGCTAAACTGCTCAATATTTCATTTCAGGCAGTATCAAAATGGGAAAACAGTACGACATGTCCTGATATTGTGATTCTTCCAAAGCTGGCAGCAGCACTTCACACAACAGTTGACGCACTGCTTGGTTATACCAGTGTGGTTACAGATTATGACGAAAGATACAGAAATGAAGGGTATTATTGGGGACTTATGCCAAATCGTATCTGTTATGATATTATGAAAATTATCCCTCCAGTAAAACCATATCGTGTATTGGATATAGGCTGCGGCGAGGGCAAAGATGCTGTTTTCTTTGCCAAATGCGGATATGACATAACTGCATTTGATATATCTGAACAGGGAATTGAAAAAGCAAAAAGACTGGCCGAGCATAATAAAGTTGAAATCAATTTTTTTAAGGCTGATATCTTGGATTACCGCCCTGATACCGAGTTTGATATTATATTCAGCAGTGGGGTATTTCATTTTCTTCCAGATGATAAACGAAATGAAATTTGTTCCGTCTTGAAAGCACATACCAAAAAAAATGGAATAAATGCATTGAACGTGTTTGTCAAAAAGCCTTTTATTACCCGTGCACCGGATAAAACAAGAGATGAGAGTAAAAGACATCCCTAGTGTTCAGGGGAGCTGTTTCACTATTATCATGACTGGATGTTTCATATCTGCAAAGAAGAAATCTTTGACTGTAACAGTGGTGGCATACCACATAAACACTGTATGAATACATTAATTGCACAGAAAATGGAATGAAAGTTTGATAAATCTGATATATTTTCTGGTAAAATTGGTAGAATATAGAAAAATATACCTGTGCCAATATAGAATAAAATAATTATAATACCAGAAATACAGTAGAATATTTGATTTTATATAATTTCATATTAAAAAATAAAAACACTCAAATTCTGTATAATAAAATAAAAACCCTCTTGTCAATAATAATATTGCTGCTCATTTATTATTGACAAGAGGGTCAATGTTAATATCAAACTTATTCTTCTATCTTCCTCCAAAAATAAATAACTTTATACCATATCACCTCAAAAATCAAACAAATTAAAATTCCCCAAAAAGAAATTTTATCTTCCACAACCTTCATCGCTCCAAAACAAATTACTGTACAAACCGGCACCAGTATCCAACCTTTTTTATTCTTTACCGAAATTGTATAAAACGCTGAAATCCCCATTCCCGCCATAGGCCAGAACACAAATTCCAAAAATTCCACTATGCCAAACCAGCCATCTCCCCCGTCTTCAAACTGCATTAAAATCACAGGAATTACAAGAAAACATATGAAACATAAACCAATCATAAAAATATTATTTTTTATCTTTTTTTCGATATGCTTTTTCATATTCTTTCCTCCGGCCGCAGCCCATGCAGTCTGTACAATTCATTCCACACGAGCCGCAGCCCTTTCCTCTTTTTTTATACATAAAAATAATCCCTGATACAAACCATACACTCAAAACGGCGATAATAAACATACTTAAAATATCCATATCATCCTCTTAAAAAATTAAAACAATATTCAAACTGTTTCTCAGACAAATTCAACCAATATGTGAACTACCCATTGTCTAAAGCCAATGGGCTTCCTGCTTCATCGACCTCGCAACCTACTATCTAATGGTAGCTCCTTTGGAGCTGTGCCGCTTTGCGGCATAACAGCGAAGCTGCTACCCTGTTCCACAGGCGTTAATTCGGACAGTTCCTGCCCTATATACGTTTCTTGTTTTTATGCTGTCTGCCGCAAGCCTTCCGCTAAAATATTCTTCGCAGCATTGATATCTCTGTCATGTTCTGCTCCGCATTTTGGACATATCCATCTCCTTACAGATAAATCTTTTGTATCTACATT
>CAJTOU010000002.1:0-20699 GCA_910577835.1 uncultured Lachnospiraceae bacterium
AGATAGTAGGTTGCGAGGTCGATGAAGCAGGAAGCCCATTGGCTTTAGACAATGGGTAGTTCACATATTTGAGGTTACTGAAATTTTAGCAAAAGACAACTGAAACCAAACAGAACAGACGTTAAAAGAAATGGAGAAGAAGCTAAAATTTTGACAAAAAACACTGCTGATTCATCCTGGTTATGATGAAGAATTAAACTAAAAACCGCGCAGCCTTGTCATTGTACTTGGCTGGCGGTTTTACAATTATCTTTCTATTATTTTTTTGCAGGATGTTCTTTGGAATATGGAAAGAATTGTTTTGCCTTATCTGGCTGATAAACAAAAATATATTATTTAGAAATCCACAGTAAAAATCACTTGATAATTTTCTTTTAGCGCATTTTCATAAAAAGCAAAAATACCCTCACTCCAGCCCAAAGCAAAGTCTAATTCATCATTATCATCTTTATACTGAAAATTTTCATCCTCAATATTCCAAAAATTCTTTTTTATTAATTCCTGTAAATTATTCTGATGAAGATACGCAACAATTTCCTCTATATCACTTCTGGTTTTTAAAGTAATTACATCATCATCTTCATCTACTAAAAATTCCCCGCCAAATATAATATTTGTTGGAATCTCATTTTCATCATTCCATTTTCCGCCGCCCAGACAATATTGGATAGCTTCCCATGCTTTGTTCAATTCGCAGCCACGAGGAGTATCAAATAACTTTTCTTCAATTTCGTTTAACATATAAGTATACCGTTCCTCCATAGGCATAGAACGGAGTTTTTCTACTTCGCTGTCTTCCAGCGCATAAAGCATAGCTAACCTTGACATATAGTTTCCTCCTGTTAATAATGCAGCCATAATAGCTTTCTTTTGTTTTGTAAGAGATTATTTCAACCGAATGTAGCAAGTCGATTTTCTGGCTCCCTCGCGTTTCAGTTCGCCGGCATTCACCATTTTTTTCAAAGAACCTTCAATAGAACTGATACTCAAAAAAGGACACATATCCCAGAAAATCAGAATCCCATTTTTGTTTCTTGATAGCTGAGTAATTGAATGTTCTCATTTCCTTAGTTACCGTTCTTTCTCTTAAATAATAGCAGATATTAAGGGGAAAATCAATAAAGTAAGTGAATAAAGATAATGACAATCTCAATACTTTGTATTCTAATTATTTAGAAAAATTATACAAGAAGGCTGTTTCATAATTGACAACAGGAACAGATATTAATGTTATTTTGTCTGTGGTAACTTGTAAAGTAGTGTAAATATAATTTAATCCGTTTTCTGCTGAATAGAATGAAAATCAGAAATAATATCTTCCAATGTAATATTTTTTAAACTGTCACATAAATCATTCTGGATTTTCTGATAGGAGCAATCCAGTACATTATGAATATTTTTGCCTATCGGACATAATGGTGAAGGCAACGAGTGAACACCAATCAATTTAGAAATAAAATCCGGCTCTATTGCTTTGCATATGCGGTATATAGTTATTTCATTTAACGGACAGTTCAGTGTTGCGCCACCTGTTCCAAATTTAACGGATATTACGCCATCTTTTTTCAATGAACTTATAATATTCCGAATTGTAACAGGATTACTTCCAGTGGATAATGATAAAAGATTACTAGTTACTTTTTGATTTTCTCCATATTCATAAATAAAAATAAGGCAATGAATAGCAACGGAACATTTTGTACTGATTTGCATAGTGATTCCCCTTTCCATAAATACATTGTAACATAAATATATTGAGCTGTAAATCTTGACATTACATTTCATACTTGCTATAATGGTGTAAATTTAAAAATTACAGGAGAATTAAATATGAAGGTTTTACAGATGATTTTTAGCCCGACTGGAGGAACTGAGCAGGTTGCGGATATCATAACAGAAAAGTGGAGAATGCCTGTCAATAAAATTGATTTATCTAATGCGGAAATTGATTATTCTGCACTTAATCTGGAAAAAGACGATATTGCAGTTATTGCGGTACCTTCTTATGGCGGCCGTGTACCTGCTTTAGCCACAGAAAGAATTTCAAAAATTCATGGCAACCAGATGCGCTGCATTATTGTCTGTGTATATGGCAATCGCGCATATGAGGACACTTTGATTGAATTGAATGATATTGCGGAAAAAAGGGGCTTCAAAGTAATTGCTGCCATTGCAGCTATTGCAAAACATTCTATTATGAATCAATATGCGTCAGGCAGACCTGATTTTAAAGATAAAGAAGAATTACACAGCTTTGCCGAAAAAATTTTAGAAAAAATCAATCGTGATGTTACAGATATTTCTATATCACAAATTCCGGGAAACCGCCCGTATAAAAGAGCTGGCAAAGCCGGATTAGTACCAAAAGCGGATAATAAATGTACGAATTGCGGCCTTTGTGCCCAAAAATGTCCGGCACAGGCGATAAAGAAAGAAAATGTAAAGGTTACAGACAGTAAAAAATGTATTTCCTGTATGCGGTGTGTCGCGCAATGCCCACAATCAGCCCGTAAAGTAAATGGCGCTATGGTTTCGATTGCGGCATTAGCAATAAAAAAGGCATGTTCAATACGAAAAGAAAATGAATTATATATTTAGAAATTTATATTGTTAAAATTCTATATTGTCAATATTTTAAAGTCTGATAAGCTGTTCATATCGGCTATGCTGCTAAACCTGTAAAGGCAGGAGCATAGCCTTTTATTGAGCAATCAACGCAAGCGTTGGTTACATAATTTAGACAATCAACATAAGTCCAAATTGTAATGGTTAATCAAAAATATAATTATCCACATAAGCAGAAATAAATCGCGGTGAAGTATTTTCCAGCCGGATGTCTTTTTGTTGTATCATTTTTTTAACCTGATTTCTTGACAATCCCAAAACCTCAGCAATTTGTTTTTCAGGACGAATTTTTAATTCAAAAGAATTGTGTATTTTAAGTATGATTTTCTCTTTTAAATCATCACTTTTTTCTTCTGTTTCACACAATTTCACATATTCATAATTTACTCTTTCAAAATCAATATCCGCTTTATTTTTTCTGAATAATTGAATATTTTTACCATATATCTCTGCAAGCTGTTCATCATTATTTAAAAAACATATATATTCTTCCTTTGCTATGGAGGAAATTCTTTCCCTTTCATAAATCGCAAGATTAAGGGTATGTTTGCATTTCTCACATTGATAAATCAGCCAGATATCCAGTCTGTTGCCATTCGCATTGACGCGGAATTTTTTTGTGTTTTTAAAATGTGTTTTTCTGCCACATCCCGCGCAGCTTCGAATCACAGAAAAAGATTCATTTACCGCAATTTCATACTCTATTTTTTTTAAATAGCTCATTTGCATCTCCTTTTATTTCTGGTTTGATGCGCAGGCTATTACATGAACTTGTTTATTTTATTTGCAATAGCCACGCTATGCAAAGTAAACTGGTGTAGTCATAAAAATATTTCTCCTTTTTTGAATGATTTGATTTATAGTTTAACAAATATCAGAACAAATAAATACCTTAAGTTTTTTTATAAAAAAATATGAGTCGTTCAAGTTGTTATATATTTTCTAGTTTTTCAAATCTTAGTTCATATTTAGAAAACTTAAGCGGTGTTGATTTCAAAATGTGTCTTGTCGTAATTTGCACAGTATGATATAGTTAGTAAAGCAAGACAAAAACAGGGAGAGTTTTATGTATGGAGCTGTATTTGGAGATGTTATTGGTTCAATATACGAACTGCACAATATAAAAACAGAAAAATTTCCGTTATTTTCATCAGAAAGTCATTTCACAGATGATACTGTATTATCCGTAGCGGTTGCTGAGAAAATATTAAACGAAAAATACTCTGTATTAAATTCGCGCAAAAGCTATGCCATGTGGCTGAAACAATATTACCGGAGATATCCAAATGCCGGTTTTGGACAGATGTTTTCAAAATGGGCATTATCAAAAAATTTGTACAAACAGCGCAGTTTTGGAAATGGAGCCGCCATGCGTGTATCTGCGATTGGATTTTCAAGTGCTTCCATGCAGGAGTTAATAAAAGAAGTGAAAGATTGCTGCTATTATACACATTATCACAGAGAAGCAATTAGAGGTGCACAGGCAGTTGCCGCTGCTATATTTCTGGCAAAAAGAAATTATGATAAAGAAGAAATCAGAGAGTATTTGACAAAACATTTTTCATGGAAGTTTGATTTTACATTAAATGAAATCAGAGATACTTATGTGTTTGACAGCAGAACCTCTTATTCCGTACCGCCGGCTTTGGAGGCATTTTTTGAGTCTGTTTCTTATGAGGACGCTATACGAAAGGCTATTTCCATTGGTGGAGACAGTGATACCATAGCATGTATAACAGGAGGCATTGCACAGGCATATTATAAAAGAATACCAGAGGAGCTTTATTATAATGGTCTTCGATTTTTGGACAGCGGTTTAATAAGAGTTCTGAGAGAATTTGAGGAAATATATAAAATTGAGAGATAACAAAATTCTGAATTTTATTGACAAAAGTGTGTGGTAAGAGGTATACTTAACTAAGTTAGCGGCTGCTAATATATAGACGGCCGCATTTATTAAAATTATAAGTTAGTATAAACTAACTAATATTAGAAATATGATATTCCGTATTTTTTATTGACAGTAGTTGGAATAGACGAATTTATATAATAGATGAAAGGAATAAAATTATGTCAGAACAAGAAAGAAAATTTTTGGAGATTGTGAATTTAAAGAAAGGTTTTGGCAGCGGAGAGACCCGTCAGGAGGTCCTTCGGGGAATGAACTTTTCAGTAGCGAAAGGGGAAATCTGTGTACTCCTTGGACCTTCCGGCTCCGGTAAGTCCACATTGCTCAATATTATCGGCGGTATAGACAGTGCCGATTCGGGATACATATCCATAAATGGCGATAAATTGGAGGATATGGGAGAAAAGAAACTGACGCAGTACCGCAGAAAGCATTTGGGATATGTCTTTCAGATGTACAATCTGATTGCAAATTTAAATGTGAAGGAAAATATCGAAGTTGGCGCATATTTATCAAATAATCCGCTTGATATTGATGAACTTTTGAATATTCTTGGACTTTATGAGCACAGATACAAGCTACCGAATCAGCTTTCCGGCGGACAGCAGCAGCGGACGTCCATTGGACGTGCGATTATCAAAAATCCTGATATTTTACTCTGTGATGAGCCTACGGGCGCATTGGATTACAGCACATCAAAGGAAATATTGAAGCTTATTGAGGACGTAAATAAAAAATACGGAAATACCGTTATTATGGTAACACACAATGAGTCGATTAAAAATATGGCCGACCATGTCATTAAGCTTCGCGACGGCTGTATCCGTCATAACGATATCAACGCAAATAAAATTTCCGCAGCAGATTTAGAATGGTAAGGAGCTTGATAAGAGTAAAAAATTGAAGAAAGTTTTTACAATTTATTTGTGTTTTGGAAAGGAATGGAGAAAAAGATGAAAAGCAGAAAAATAAAAAATCCGCTTATAAAACGCATTCCGCGGGAATTACTGGGCGATTGGAAAAAGTATATCGTGGTAAGCCTGTTCTTAATTCTCACAATCGGATTTGTATCTGGAATGTATGTTGCAAATGGAAGTATGATGAAGGCGGCAGATGAGGGCAAAAGCAAGTACAAGATGGAGGACGGTCATTTTGAACTGAATCACAAAGCAGATGATGAATTGCTGTCTGCAATCTGTACAGGGGAAAAGGCAGATATAAAACAATATTATATTGACAGAGCATACACCGAGGCATATGAAAAGGCGTATGATGAGACATGGGAGGAGATTCAAAACGAAATTGATAAAAATTATGCCGATGCAGAAGAAAAGTATGAGTTAAATGACCCTGATTTTAAAGCCACTCCTGTAACAATATATGAAAATTTTTACAGAAATGAGGACGAGGACAACAATAATGATGGTATAGCCGATGGTACAATTCGGATATATGCAAAAACAGATGATGTCAATTTGGCATGCCTTATGGACGGCAGTTTTCCGGAATCAGATGATGAAATTGCAATTGACCGTATGCATGCCGATAACATGGAAATTAAGGTTGGAGATATGATTACTGTCAGCGGTCTGCAATATAAGGTTTCAGGATTGCTTGCCTATGTAAATTATTCCACTCTGCATGAAAAAAGCACAGACCTTATGTTTGACGCGTTAAAATTTGATGTTGCAATGGTGACAGCCGGCGGTTTTGACCGCTTAAACAGCACTATTCATTATGCATATGCGTGGCAGTATCGAAACGAACCGTCAAATGAAAAGGAGGAAAAAAGTCTTTCCGACGATTTTATGAAAGCATTGCTTACACAGGCAGTGGCAGGCGGGTATGAACTTCAGGATTATATGCCTGCCTATGCAAATCCGGCGATTCATTTTGCGACGGATGATATGGGCTCTGACAAGGCAATGGGAGGCGTTCTGCTTGATATTTTAATTGTGATTATAGCGTTTATTTTTGCCGTAACTATCAGCAACACCATTATAAAGGAGGCTTCTGCCATCGGAACTTTGCGTGCTTTGGGGTACAGTAAGGAAGAGCTTATCAGGCATTATCTTTCCATGCCTGTAATCGTAACGCTTATTTCTGCTGTGATTGGAAATATTCTGGGATATTCTGTGTTTAAAAATGTTGTGGTATCCATGTACTATAACAGTTATAGTCTGCCTGGCTATGAAACTATATGGAACCCGGAAGCATTTTTAAAGACAACTTTGGTTCCGGCAGCGCTGATGTTTGTTGTAAATCTTGGCATTATCATAAAGATGATGCAGCATACGCCTTTGCAATTTTTACGTCATGATTTAAAGAAAGAACGGCGAAAAAAAGCAATGAAGCTTCCAAAATGGAGCTTTTTAGGCAGATTTCGTCTGCGTATTATTCTGCAGAATATACCGAATTATGTCATTCTTTTTTGCGGGATTTTCTTTATTTCCGTAATGCTTTCAATGGCAGTGGGGATGCCCGACACCCTTAAATTTTATAAGGAAAATGCCGAGAATATGATGTTTTCAAAATATCAGTATGTATTGAATTCCTCTGAAAATGATGAGGGAAATATGATTTGTACAGAAAATAAAGATGCTGAGAAATTCGGTATGTATTCTCTGCAGAAAAAAGGGAATACGATTGATGAGGAGGTTTCAATATACGGTGTTGAAGATAAGAGCCGCTATGTAAAGATTGACGGTCTAAATAATCTTGCTGAAAATGAAGTATATATTTCCTCTTCCTTTGCAGATAAATATAATCTTTCGGTTGGCAGCAGCGTTATTCTTGATGAAAAATACGAGAACAAACGTTATTCTTTTAAGGTGGCAGGGATTTATGATAAATGCCAGAGTATTGCGGCGTTTATGCCAATACAGAAATTTCGCTCTTTGTTTGATTTAGAAGAAGAGAACTTCGGCGGCTATTTGTCCGACTCAGAAATTACAGATATTCCAGAAGAAAAGATTGCAACTGTTATTACAGAATTTGATATTACGAAAATGTGTGACCAGCTTGACCATTCTATGGGGTCTTATATGGAGTATTTTCAAATTTTGTGTATTCTTCTGTCGGCGGTACTTATTTATCTGCTTACGAAAATTATTATTGAGAAGAACGAAAACGCAATATCCATGACCAAGATTTTAGGATATGAGAATAAAGAAATAGCCAGTTTGTATCTGCTGTCCACCACGATAATGCTGGTAATGGCGGACGTTTTAAGCACAGGTTTGGGCTCTCTTGTTATGGCGCAGGCATGGAAAGCGATTATGGCGAGTTACAGCGGATGGTTTCCTTTTATGATTGCTCCGCTTGGATATGCAAAAATATTTGTGTTTATTTTGATTGGATATTTGCTGGTGATGTTTTTTGATTACAGAAGAATTAAGAGAATTCCAATGGATTCGGCGCTTAAAAATATGGAGTGAATTTTGAAAAAATGCAGTCAACATGAAAGTTGGCTGCATTTTTGGAATATGAGCAACCAGATTTGAATGACTGTTTCCGGTTTTGCTTGGCAAAGCAAAGAAGATAGGATTTCGTAGTATTAAGAATATAGTTTGTTCAGCGGCATCCTTCTATAAATAAATTAGCGCATAATATAGCCATGGCAAATAAAATATTTGGTATAATGCGGCTTGTAGAAAATTATGGAATATGATATAGTAAAACAAAATAAAAGGAGGCAGAAAATGATTTTATTTCACGGGAGTAATACAGAAAATATAAAGATTTTAGAACCAAGGCAGGCAGACCATGACAGACCGTATATCTATCTGACAACATTGGAAATCGTAGCGGGATTTTATCTGATTAACGCAGTCGAAAGACCATATTACTGGTTTCCATACGGATTTGGCAGAAATGGAATAGAATATCATGAATTATTTCCAAACGCTCTGAAGGAGGCAGCGCAGGGGCGCAAAGGTTATATTTACACTGTAAACGCAGAGGAAAAAGATGTGCTGCCATTTAAAAATATTCCATATGCCAGACTGGGAACAGCGCCTATGCGAACAGAGAGCTGCAGAGAAATCAGTGATTGTTATAAATGGCTGTTGGAACAGGAAGCAGCGGGAGTATTTCATATCTGCCGTTATCAGGATAAATCATCGCAGGAAATGGAAAGATGGTATCAGCAGATATATGACTATATTAAGGAAAAGAAAATGCTTGATACGCCGGAATGTTCCTATGCAGAGTTTGTACGGAAAAAGTTTCCAAAAATTTGGGAAAGGCTTGAAAACAGTGAAAAACAGCAATAAAAAGAAAATTTGTGCTGTCTTTACACACATCGAAAGTGTAAGAGTTCTAATTCGCTTTTGTATTCTTGATAAAGAATTGCTAATATATGAGAGTATGAAAAGCGCTTAGTTTCAATTCATATTTATGTTTTTGGTAAAGGTATTATATTACTTTGGTTATTATGATATGGAGTATAATTTTTAACCACCGAAATCATATATTGTAGATTGGAGAAGTAAAATGACATTAAAAGCAAAAATTAAACGTGCATTTGGATATGGTGATAACCCTCAAAAAAAGATTATGGATTTTTTGCTGAAAAAAGAACTTGCCGGCTGCAAAGATGACAGTACCAGATGGTTCAGATTGTTTGAAAAGTGTGAATATTGGAGAAAAAAATATCTATTGTGGGAAGAAAGAACCTATATAGATGGTATCAGTGGATGGAATTTGAGCATAGCTGCATATAGACTGCGCCTGCCTGAAAAGAGATGCAAAGATTGGACAAAATATCTATATCATATGACGTTACTGGCTGTCATTAGCTGGAAAGATACAGAGTCTCGGAATAGGGCAGTAGAATGTGGAAATGAGTACAACAGTTTTTCAATAGGTCTGTGGGCCCATGACTATTTTGAAGAATCAGGCTATACAAGTTTAACACGAGAGCAGTGGCTTGAAGAAATAACAGGTTTCCTGAAGAAATCTTGCACAAGATATCAGGGGTATCACGGTAACAGTCCCGAATACATAGAGACTATGAAGGTAAATTATCCTAAATATAAAGCTGTTTTGGAATATCTTGAACAGAATACCCCTAATCGCGAGGTAGTGCGAATGAACAAGCATGGCGGAGATGAAACGGTCTGGTATTTTATGAAAGCACAGGATTGCTTTTATATAGTGAGCATATCAGATGCTATGTAATTTTGGTGAGAATATATTTGGAGCTGTTTGGCGAAGTTTTCGAAATATAAATTAGGATAAATAAAAAACAAGTAGGAGATAAAATGATTTTTGTTACAGGAGACTGCCATAGTGATTTTCGGAAGTTTTCTTCTAAAAATTTTCCGGAACAGAAGAAACTGACAAAAAATGATTATATAATTATCTGCGGAGATTTTGGAGGAATCTGGTATTCAGAAGATTCAGAGTATCATAAAGAAGAGGAATACTGGCTGAACTGGCTGGAGAAAAAGAGCTATACTACACTTTTTGTAGACGGCAATCATGAAAATTTTGGGCGTTTTTATCATTTTCCGGTAGAGGAATGGAATGGAGGGAAAGTACATAAACTGAGACCTTCTGTGCTGCATCTTATGCGGGGAGAAATATTTACATTAAATCAGAAAAAATTTTTTACCTTTGGAGGTGCGTCCTCTCATGATATTGAAGACGGAATTATTACCATGGATAAAGAAGGGAAATGGAGACAGAAGGAAAAACACTATAAGCGGATAGGGAAGAATTGTTATCGTATTAAGAATTTAACATGGTGGGAAACAGAACTGCCGACACAGGAAGAGTTAGAGCATGGTTTGAAAAATTTGGAAAGAAACTGCTATCAGGTGGATTATATTATTTCACATTGCTGTCCGAGAAGGATAGAATCAGATTTTTTAAATAAAGGATATTCAAAGGATATTTTGACTGTATATTTTGATGAAATTGCAGAAAAGGCAGATTTTCAGAAATGGTTTTTCGGACATTATCATGAGGACAGGCAGATATTGGAAAAGTATATTTTATTGTATAAACAAATAATGAAAATAAATTAAACCTTTTACCAGCAGGGTGTCAGGTGTTCTTGTAAAAAAGCTCAATAAATTATATATGAGCCTTTACAAGAACCGCTAAGGCAATAGGTGAATTTGGTAAAAGGATAATAAAAGGAAAGGATTAAAGGAAATTATATGAGTTATGATTTAATGGTTTTTGAAAAAACAAAGGCGCCAAAGACAAGAAAAGAATTTATGAAATGGTATGACAAACAGACAATGTGGGAGGAAGAGCATAATTATCAAAGTGTGAATGTGACGTCTCCTGCCTTAAAGGAATTTTTTATGGAAATGATAAAAACATTTCCGCCGATGAACGGGGAATTTGCGCCAGATAACAACGCATTTTTGGAAAATGAAAATCTGGAAAGCTATCTGACGGATTATTCGATTGGATATGATGTGATTTACGCAGGATTTGCATGGTCAGTGGCAGAGGAAGCTTATGAAACAATGAGAGAGCTGGCGGGAAAGCATAAAGTTGGTTTCTTTGATGTCAGCGGCAGTAGCGGGGATATTATATTGCCCGATGGAACAAAAATAGAATAGAAATAGATAAAGAAGGGATTGTAGAAAATGAGTAAACAGACAATTATTGTAAAATTAGATGCACAGAAAATGGAAAATCCAGATTTGGATATCCGCTATAATCTGCCGGACAGAATTGAAGAAGTGACAAAGGGAAGAATTTCAGACAATGGATATGATTACCTGAGCGATACTGTTCTTGGAATATGGCTGGAGACAGACAATGCCGAAGAAGATGTGAAAGAAGTAATTGAACTGATAAAAAAAGAGAAATTTTTAAAGAATGATTTGTCGCAGACAGCGGAAATTCTTATTTCTGAGAAGGAAACTGCGGAAGCGGAGGAATGTAGGAGGGTTTATCCGGAAGCGTAACTCTTTATGTAATTAATAAATTTTAAAAGGAGAAAGAAGTATGGCAAATGATGAAAAGTTACTGAAAATAATTTCGCATTATAGAGATGAACTGCATAAAAAGATTAAAGAACGCGAGAAAGAGATGCAAAAAGATAATAATGAGCATTATCTAATTTATAATGCGTTGGGGTTTACAAGCAAAGAAGGATATCAAATTGACTATCAACAAAATGTAGGAAGATTTTTATATAAGTATGCAGGTTCATTATTGGAAGAATTAGCAATAAAATGTATGAAAGATGCATATCCGAATGCAGAGATAAAGGTGAAGCTGCCTAACACGATTGATAGAAGTCCTAAAACTGTAGAAATTGATTGTCTGATAGGAAATAAAGCTTATGAAATAAAGTGGAAGGATGCAACCACGGATGGTGACCATATAAAGAAAGAACACAAACGAGTTCAAATAATTAAGGAAGCTGGGTATATTCCTATAAGAATTATGTTTTTTTACCCAAATCGTGACCAAGCAATAAAAATTCAAGAAAAACTTAGAAAACTTTATAAGGATATTGGAGGAGAATACTATTCTGGTGAAGATGCATGGAAATATTTAAAGAAGGAAACAGGAATTGATTTAAAAAAGTTATTTGAAAAATTGAAGGAGTGATAATATGTTAGAGAATACCCTTATTTTTGACGATTCACTAAGCGTGATGAAAAAGATGGATAATAACAAAATAGATCTAATATATTTAGATCCACCGTTTTATACACAAGACATACAAAAACTGGTATCACGTGAAAGTGAAGAGGAGTATAGCTTTTCAGATAAGTGGAATTGCATGAAAGATTATTTGAACTATATGAAAATTCGCTTATATGAATGTAAAAGGATACTTAAAGATACAGGAAATATGTTTGTGCATTGTGATAGGAATGCTTCACATTATTTAAAAGTATTACTAGATGAGATATTTGGAATTGAAAATTTTCAAAGTGAAATTGTATGGTGCTATAAACGTTGGTCAAATTCTAAAAAAGGACTTTTAAATAATCATCAAATAATCCTTTTTTATAGTAAAAGTTCAAATTTTAAGTTTAACAAAATATTTACAGAATACTCTGAAACAACAAATATTGATCAAATATTACAAGAGCGGATTAGGGATGAAAAAGGGAAATCTGTATATAAATATGATGAAAATGGTGAAGCTGTACTGGGAAAAAGCAAAAAAGGAGTTCCATTATCAGATGTATGGGATATTCCATATCTAAATCCAAAAGCAAAAGAGCGAGTAGGATATCCAACTCAGAAACCAATAATTTTGCTTGAGCGGATTATAAAATTAGTAACAGATGAAAATGATATTGTTTTTGACCCATTTATGGGTTCTGGAACAACTCTTGTTGCTGCAAAAATGTTAAATCGTAGGTATATAGGAATCGATATATCAGAGAAGGCAGTAAAATTAGCTGAGATGCGGCTGAATTCTTTGATAAAAACAGATTCTTATTTGTTGAAAAAAGGAAAGAGTGCTTATAGAAATTTGTCAGAAAATCAAATGAATATATTAAAAAGTATAAATGCAACTCCTGTTCAGCGCAATAGTGGAATTGACGGATTTTTGACTGAATTTATAGACGATAGACCTGTTTCTGTTAAAATTCAAAAAGATAATGAAACATTAGATGAAGCGGTAAGTAAATTGTGTAAATCTAGTAAGACAAAAAAATGTATTTATATGATTTTGATACGAACTCATTTGGATTTTATTGATACATATGAGTATTCGAATTGCCCTAATAATCTTTTTATAATCGATGCATATGACTTGGTTATCAAAGATATTTTGAAAGAACAAAAAGAAAAAAGAGAAAGTTGTACTATGGCTATTTAAAATTTTATTGCAAAGGAAAGTATTGATGGAAACAATAAATTCGCACAAAGCTGTGCAGGAGCAGTATAAAACAGCAGATAATTTGAATACAAGGATTTCTATTCATGCAAAATATTCTACTAATAAATTAGGGTTCGGTAATTGGCTGTTTTCTTACTATGATATTTCGCCTAATATCAAGATATTAGAGCTTGGCTGCGGTACAGGCGATATATGGAAAACAAATTTGCATGTATTAGATGCAGGAGTTCAATTACTTTTAACTGATTTTTCAGAAGGTATGATTTCAGAGGTAAAAAGACTTTTGAAGCTTGCAAAAATATATCATACAATATCGTAAATATTGAAAATATTCCTTATAAAAATAATCGTTTTGACAAAGTGATTGCCAATATGATGTTGTACCATGTACCAGACTTGCATAAAGGATTATCAGAAGTAAAACGTGTATTGTCGGATGACGGATATTTTTACTGCGCAACCTATGGAGAGAATGGAATCGTTCCGTTTATTGCAGGATTATTAAAAGAGTATGGAGTGAAAGATATAACAAATAAGAATTTTACTTTACAGAATGGGTATAAGATTTTGAAAAAGCACTTTTCGGATGTGAAAAGGCTGGATTATGAGGATTCGCTTGCTGTTACGGATATTAATGATATATTAGATTATCTTTATTCATTGACTAATATTACATCTATTGCAGAGCTGAAAAGAAAAGATTTAAAAGAGATTTTGGAGAGAAAGATGGTAAATGGTATTTTGAATATACCAAAGGAATATGGAATGTTTATTTGTAGAAAATAAGTTTATAAAATCACAACTGGATTACAGATGTTATTTTAGCAACAAATTAAATAAAATGTTTACGAAACAATTTTAATTGAAGAAAAGTTTTTTCACAAGGAGGTAAAATGTCCGCATCACAACAATTTTCATCTGAACAAACCTATTATTTATCTTATTTTTCCGTATCTGCCCTTCCTGAATTTTCTTCTGATAAATTATTCGGCATTGGCGCGTTATATAATATTTTTGGTCTTGAAAATAATGAACATTATCAGTGGGAAGCCGCAAAGAAACTGACGGATATGTTTGGTTCCATTACAATTAAACAGGTTATCTGGCTGTCAGAAAATGTTGACTGGAATGACCCGTACGGCTTTGGCATACGGCTGGGTATTGACTGGAAGAATGCAGATATTTCAAGAAAACATTTTAAGCATCTAAGTATGGAGGAGTATATCACAGTTTTAAAGCTTGGTACTTTTCATTACAACGGCTATTTCCGCGAAAAATGCATGGAAGCCGCCGCAGAATATGACGGCTCTCTGCCGTTTTTAATGCTTCGGCTCAACGACTGGGTAGAGGTTATTCGGGAGAAAGCGTTTCTTCTGGTACAGAACAGATTAAAACAATGCCCGCCAGAGGAAATTATTTTATCCCTGCCCTGCTTTGGAAAAGTTCAAAATTCACAGCGTAGAAAGTCCGAATACATAACTTATCTGGAAAAAGAAATCGAATATTTTCTTGAAAAAACCATCCGTCAGATAAACATTGATAAAATCAATCAATATGAAATTTTTGTGCGAAACTCTATTTACCGTTATATAAGCAGAATCGCAGTTCTTGAAATAGAGAAAATGGAGCAGTTAGTTGACAGTTCAAAGGACAGCTATGGAAAGCGCGTGTTGATACAGGGGATTTTAAAAAATTATGAATGCAGCGACAATAAATTAAAGGAATATCTGCATAACAAAAGTGTGATTGTCAGAAGAAGCGCACTGGAAAAGCTTTATGGAAGGCTTGGTGATGCATGGCAGGGAATAGAGGAACTTCTGCTTGATAAATCAAAAAAAATCAGAGAAGATGTAAGCTATATCATAGAAAAACATACAGATTTTCCTATTCTGAATTTTTATGTCCAAAAGCTGGAGACAGGGCCGGCGGTTATTCCGATTCTTGGAGTGGGAGAGCATGGAACTATAAAAGAGAGCAAGCTTCTTCTTCCTTTTTTGGAATCCACAGACGCAAGGATTACAAAAGCAGCTTTAATATCCTGCGGATATCTTATCGGCGCAAAGAATGAAGGACTGTATTGGAAATACTTATCTGACAGGCGGCCGGGAGTTGCGAAACAGGCGTATCTGATAGTTGACAAGCTGGACATTCATTACGGCGCTGCCATGCTATATGAGGCATATCAAAAAAACAGAGAGTTTGACGAAAGAAAATACTTTCTAAATCTTTTGTTAAAAGAACCCTCATGGTCAAGACTTCCTTTTCTGCTTTTGCTTTTTGACAGTGAGACAGAAAATCCGGTTATGGAATATAAAATTTTTGAAAAAATATCGAATCGCAATATGTACGCAAAGGTCAGCAGGCAGCAGGCGGAGGAAATCCGTCACGCCTTTGAAGTTATGAGGGACAGAATACCAAAAGAACTGAAAAAGAAAATTGAATGGGATTTAAAGTATGTAATTTGTGAGAAATAATAAAAGAAAAACAGGAAAGGAGACTGGATAGAAATGGAATTTGATTATCTGTCAGATGAACATGCAGAATATATTCGGGATTTGGTAAAAAAAGCGGCAATAGCGGATAAAAATTGTGAGGTTTTTGGCGCTTCCAAGCATAAATACCAGTTAAATCAGGTTTTATCTGAAAAAGAAGTCCGCCAGTTTGAAAAAGAGTATCATGTAAAGCTGCCAGAGGAATATGTATTTTTTCTGACAAAGGTCGGAAACGGCGGCGCTGGTCCTTATTATGGAATATATTCTCTGAATATACCAAAGCTTCGTACTGGTCAGGTGATTTGCCGTGAAGGCGTGCCTGCCTTTTTTGATAAAAATTTGACAAAAGAAGCATGGGATGAGATGATGGAGAAAATGGAGGATGATGAAAAATATGATGCTCTGGAAGCCGATATGCTTGAGGGCGTGCTGGTGATTGGAACGCAGGGCTGCACCTACGATATGCTATTGATGTGCAAGGGAAGCGAGCAAGGGAAACTGGTTTATATTGACTGGAATCTGGAACCTGAACTTTATCCATATTTGACCGGAATGACATTTCTGGACTGGTATGAATCTTATTTCAAAGAAATTATTGCCGGTCACAAGATACACTGGTATGGCTATTACAGCCTGAAATCAGAGGAGGAGCTTCGAAGCTCTTATAGCGAAGATTTGAGTTTGGAAGAAAAGGCAGAAATTCTGAAGGGGTTTTGTAAGTTTCGTAAGGCACAAGAGGAAACGCTGGATTTTCTTGAGCAGATAAAGGATGACAGATTAGATGCAATAAGAACAGAGCTGCTTTTGAGGTTTGATTTTGAAAGAGGTCAGGCTGTGTTTGAGCTTTTGTTATCTGGAAAAAATACGTGGGCAGCCACAGAGTGCGCCCGCAGCATACCAGATTCACAGACAGATAAATATTATAAGAGAATGATAGAGCTTTTGTATGAAAAGAATGAATGCAGCAAATCCTCAATTGTTTTTTATCTTAATAGATGTACCTGCCTCAAAGCAAGTGATGTGATAAATTTTATCGTAGATGAAAGTCAGGAAGAGTCGGTCAGAAAAAACGCGCTGTGGGTTATAAGTCGCTGCCAGGACAAATTGGATTTTTTGGAAGAACTGATGCAGCTTATGAGAGGAGAATCATACAAATTGGCTCTTGAAGCGTTGCAGATAGTGATGAGAAAAAAGATAAAATCACAAAAGCTTCTTGATACTTATACATGGATGGCTGAAAAATATCAAAACGACAGTATTATGATGTCCAATCTGAAAGTCGGAATGGATACGATGAAAACTGTTTTGTAAGAAAATAGTTTTGTAGTTGATTTTTTGTTTGATGATGATTGTTCAAAATAATATAAAAAAAGTTTAAGAGGAATTTAACTGAAATGGGTGTGCGTATATAGCAAATAATGAGATTGGCAATTCGATAAATTTGAAATCAAGCAAGAAGATATGCCAAATGTGTATCTGATAAAAGATGGCATATTATTTCTTCTCTATGGTAGAAAAAATTTTGAAAAAATGAAAGGATGATGTGAAATAAATACAAAATTTGATTATCTTTCAGAGGAACATGCAGAATATATTCGGGATTTAGTGAAACAAGCGGGAATGGCAGACACTCATCGTAATATTCTTGGAGCATTTCAACATCAATATCAGTTAAATCCGGTTGTATCGTTGAAGGAAGTACAGCAGTTTGAAGAGGAGTATCATGTGGAACTGCCAGAGGAATATATATTTTTTCTGACAAAAGTTGGAAATGGCGGCGCTGGTCCTGATTATGGAATGTATTCTTTGGATGAAATGAAATTACATAATAATAAAAATATTTGCAGGGAAGGTGTTCCTGCTTTTATTGATAAAAATTTAACAAAAGATGCATGGGATATTATGTCAATAGAAGTGGATACGGATGAAAATTTGATGAATGATATGAGGGAAGGACTACTGATTATTGGAACGCAGAACGAGGTCAACGATAATGTTTTAATGTGCAAGGGAAGCGAGCAGGGAAAAATTGTGTATTTTAATTGGGCTTTCGAGTTTGAAGTGTTTCCATATTTTACTGGAATGGGATTTTTGGAGTGGTATGAAACATATTTTAGAGAAATTATTGCCGACCATGATGTAGGGGCTTATGGTTATTATAGTCTGAAATCAGAAGAGGAGCTTAGAAATTCCTACAAACCAAATTTAAGCCTGAAAGAAAAGAAAGAGCTTATGAAAGGCTTTTATAAATTTAAAAGAGTGGAAGAAGAAACTCTGAACTTTTTTGAACAAATAAAAGATAAAAGACTGGACGATATAAGAACAAAGTTACTTTTCGATTTTGATTTTGACAGAGGCTTGGTTTTATTTGAGAAGCTGCTGGCTGGAAAAAATACATCGGCGGCATTGGAATGTGCGTGTTTGGTACCAAAAGAGCAAAAAGATAAATATTATGAAAGAATGGTAAAGCTGCTGTATAGGGAAAAACAATGTGATAAATATAAAATTATTTATTATCTTATGAGTTGCAGTTTGCTGAGAGCACGTGATATTATAAATTTTGCAATGGACGAGAGACAGGATGAGGAGGATCGGTATATAGCTTTGTGGGCTGTAAAGGATTCGGATGACAAATTTGATTTTTTGGAAGAGCTGATACAGATTATGAGAGGAAACTCTTATAAAGTAGCTCTTGGAGCACTGGATATCGTTATGCTGGTAGGTATAAAATCACAGAAACTTCTGGATACCTATATATGGATGCAGGAAAAATACAAAGAAGATAGAATTATGAGGTCAGCTTTGAAAACGGCGATAAAGATAATAAAAACAGTTTTGTAATTGGTAAAATAGTTTGTTATACAGGAATTATTATAAAACAGTTATTGTGGAGAAATATTATGAAGAAAAAAGGAATATTTAATATTTTTAAGGGAGCCGTTAGAGAGGATATTTTAAAATACTGTGAAGAAAAAAATATAAAGGAAAGTGAGTTTCGGCCGGTTTCTATTTATCAATGGGAAGATATTTATAATAAAATAGTAGATGAGTTTGTAGATAAAACAACATATTACAAACAAGGGCTTCACTGGCTGAATATTAACTGTTATTTTCGAAAAGAAAAAGAAATTCAATATTCCTATGACAGCAGGGATAACTGGGACTGGATATTAAATCTTCGGGAGTTTGTAGAAAACTCAGATAAGCAGGCATATTATCTTGTGGAAGAAGGAAATAAATTTTGGATATTTGAGGGAACTCTTAACCGGATTAGTGAAATGATTTACAAGGAATTTTTTCTTCAGGATTATTATATTGTGGATAAAAAATATCAATGGATGATTACCTGTAATCATCACGAGATGGTTTTCTTTGTGGGAAGCGGTTTGCGAATGGATAATATAGAAAAACTACTGCCGCGCGGATAAACAATCGAAGGCTGGCTGCGTCAACCTTTATTATAATAGCATTATTGATTTATGAAATTAGTATTTTGAGATATCAAAAAAATTTAACTGCAGATAACCATAATAAAGTCAAGACATTATCAAAAAGACCTGCTATACTAATAATACATCGCGATGGAAAGAAGGAAAGAAGAAATATGAGTTATTCAACTATGGCGCATGCGTTGATTAGTTATATGGAAAGCCATCTGGAAAACTTTGATATCAAAGAAATGTCAAGGAGCTTTGGTTTTTCGGAAATCTATCTCAGAGAATTATTTTTGAAGAATGTAAATATGCCTATTATGCAATATTATAAGAGGAGGCGGATGATTGTATCTGCTTTTGAAATATTACATTCGGACAAGAAGATAGTTGATATCGCTTTTGAAAGTGGATTTTCTAATCATGAATCGTATACAAGAGCTTTTCAAAAAATTTTTGGTATGCCGCCAAGCAGATTTCGGATTGACAGACCATTAATCGGAAGAAAACTGTTGGTTACAGGTGTGTTTGGGTTGGAGAAACTTGTCAGCAAAGAGAAAAGGAGCGATGAATTTATGATGGAACAAGACAATAATGAAACAATATTATATGGTATAAGAAAAATTGAACAGGGAGCATATGGAAGTAATACAATGTTTCCGATTTGTATTAAGGCAGTATCAGAATATTTAGGCGATGATGTTTCATATGCTTACATTATGGCAGCAACAGGAGCAGCGTTTCGACTTGTCTGGAATCGCGCAACATGGGATTTAAGTAATATTGATATTTATCATACCCTTAAGGAATCCAATGAAATATATAAGTATGGCGCAAAGGCATTGGGAAGGGAATTTGATTTTATAGGGAGAGATAAGGATACAAAGAAGGAAGATTTTGTCGCATTTATAAAATCGAAAATAGCAAATGGGTTTCCGGTTATTGCACTTGGAATTATTGGTCCGCCGGAACCATGTATTATTGCAGGATATGAGGCATCAAAAGATGTTGTTATGGGGTGGAATTTCTTTCAAAATGATGCTGAATTTTCATCAGAAATAAGCCTGATGGATAATGGATATTTTCGGTCTGATGTGTGGTGGGAAAATATGGATACACAGGCGGCTATGTGTATTGGTGCAGTGTCAGATAATCCTTGCAGTGATAAGGAAATTGTAAAGATGGCATCAGACATTATGGAGGCGAGGAATGAAGACACATATGCAAAAGGAATTTATGCCTATGATGCATGGAAATCCATGCTATTAGATGAAAAATGGTTTGAAAATGGCGCAGGATTTGATTATTTGTTTTCGAAGCTTCTGGTTCAAAATGATGCCATGGTATGTATCTGTGACGGGCGAAAGTGGGGAGCAAAATATTTTGAAGAATTATCAGAAAAATAT
>CAJTOU010000002.1:21184-158268 GCA_910577835.1 uncultured Lachnospiraceae bacterium
GAGAAAGCGATGTGTCAGGAAATAGCAAAACATTTTCGCAAGGTAAGTGGTATTGTAGAAGAAATGATGTCTCTGATAGGTGATTGGAACAATATGGAAAATATGTTGGAAAACTTTGCAAGCAAATCTGTCAGGGAAAAAATTGGAAAACTGATTGACACTGCGAAGTTCGAAGATACTATGGCATATGAACAGATAAAATTATTATTTAATAACATTTAAAAAATATAACAGGGAAGGTGTAGAGAGTGTAAAAATAAACTCGCTGCACCTTTCCTGTTATATTTTTATAGAAAGCTTTTGCTGTATTTTCACTTGTAAAGCAAAACAGCTGTGACAGAGAGACTTTTTACAAATGATTGGATTGATTTTAAAGAAAGAAAACTGGATTTTGCAACTTTAAGTTGCGTTTTTATGAAAAAGAGAACTGGTAAGGTGGTAGAAATACGTTCACTAATTATTTATAATAAGCCTATCAATGATAAAGGAGGTGAATAAATGGGAAGTAAAATGGTTCAAGAGGCTATGTACATGAGCAGCTTTAAAGAAACTTTTCCAAAAACTCACAGACCAGAGATTGATGAGTTAGAAAGGTTTTGGGATAATGGTGTGGAAATTTTGTTTCACGATTTTGCAGAATATATACTGCAAAATTATGATTTAAGGTTTGGAATCGCGCTATGGACTGAAAAAAACGGATGGACATATCGTATTGGAAAATCAGGTGTATATCTTATAAAAGGAATACGAATAGAGAAAAATGGATTTACAGTAGATGAAATTTTTGTAAACGACCAAAAAAGCTATGCCATGAGCCTGGAACATGTAAGGAATATTTATGAGCAGCATAAATATGAGTTTCACAAGAAAATTTCAGAAGTAAATGCAAGACAGGCTCAGAGAAACAAGGCACGGGTGATAAGAGAACGTAAGGAGCTTCTTGCTCTTCAGGATAAGATTATTCCAGAAAAATACAATGTGTTTCACTGGCCGCCTAAAATAGATATATATAAACTGAAAAAATTGTATATATTGGATGCGAAAGGAATTCAGGATGAGCTGCTTGTAAATGAGATTGGTCTAACGCTATATCTGCGCTGTAAATATGGAAAAGAAGATGTGGAACGTATGGATAAATTTATTATCCGATGCCATAACTGTGAAAAAGATATTGGCGGACAAGGCGATTTCAGGCAATGCAGGTGTGGATATCAGTATTCTTATAGAGAATATCGAAGGAGCTTTCGAAGAAATAATATGCCTACTGGTTCAGTGGCAAAAATCTTTGATACTTTTATTGTAGAATGGGAAAAGGCAAAAGAGTATAGTGAAAAAATGATTTTGATAGATAGATTATTACATGAGTTTCACTTGTCTTTAATTTCAGGAGCAAGACATCGGCCTGTAGCCATGAATTTTATAGACGGAACACGGGCAAATGTAGACAAAATTATTGATGAACTGGCAAAGAGGGAATAGGCGTGATTTCGTAATTGTATACCCCAAAATATGAATTTGAAAAAATATTGAGCTATAAGGAATGGAGGAAATAGAATGGAACTGATTAGAGCAAAGGAAGGGGATATAAAGGAGCTGGTTAGAATATCTAAAGAAGCATTTGACAGTGATGTGCTGGTTGGAGCAACAGAGGCAGGCGGTCCTCCGAAATATGATAATGTAGACTGGCATATTAAAATGATGAAGGAAGGACATTTGTTTACGGCATTTCAGAATGGTAAAATCGTGGGTGGAATCATTATTTTTCTGGATGAAAATAATAGTTGGTTTATGTATATTGGCAGAATTTTTGTTGACCCTTCGGAGTTTCGAAAGGGATATGGAATTGCCATAATGGAAGAAATAGAAAAAATATATCCTGATGTTTCCACGTGGATGTTAGATACTCCAATGTGGAATGTGCGAACAAACAGCTTTTATAAAAAACTTGGATACTGTGAAAAGAAAAGAGAACACGGGACTGTTTATTATGAGAAGAGAAGATAAAGCAGTTTGTCCTGAATTTTACCACTTTTAAATCAATTTTACAGGGAACGGCACAGAGACTGGAAACAGGTTCTATATTGCTGTGAAAATGCTGTTGCTGACGGAAAAAGTAACAACATTTTCATGATAAGAAAGCTGTTTTAGAACTTTGTTATATTCTAAACAAATAAAAATGGCAGTTTATTCATACACATAATCTTTGAAATAGTCAACTTCGTCCTGTTCATCTAACCACAGCTCAAACCACCCTAAAAAATCCTGCCGTTCACAGCAGGGCTGAACTCCTACATCTGTAAAATTCCAAACCTCGCCCCTGCATTTTCCGGTTACAATTAAATTATAACTCATGCCGCATCCCATGTCTGCCAGTTCAATTTCTCCTTGATAAACATTCGCTTCCATTTCCTGCTGAATAATATCTGCATCTCTGTCGTCCTCTTCCCAAAGCCAGAATTCTTCAAGCATAAAAGGATGGGATAAATCTTTTCGCTCTATATCTTCTAATCGGTTGAGGCAACAGTCATCACAGCCGTTTCCAATATTTTTCAAAAATATGCGGTATGCTTCTGGAAGCTGAATGTTACAACTTTCTTCAAATTCTATAATTGCTTCCTCTGAGAGACATTCCCCCATTTTAATATTATTCTCGATTACTTTTTGCTGTATGCGTTTAATCACGTTCTCATAATCTTTTGGCTTATAAATTGGCATATTTGCTCCTCCTTATAATTCAGTGTTTATCGTTTTTGATATAAATAAAAGTATAACAAGAAACTGGTGTTGAGGCAATCAAAACATCAAATTTTCTGATAATGTTATTGATTTACAAGACTGCCGGCAGTATAATAATATCTCAGCAGCTCTATTTACTTTTCAAAAAAGAGTGACAGATAAATAACAGAATAAGTATAATATTTTTAACCTGTTATTGAACCGGCCAATACAGACATTGCTGTATGTTATGCCACAGGTCGGGCAGTGGAATGGAGGCTTATATGAATCAGAATTTTATGAAGGAAAAACCAATATTTCCATTGGTTTTAAGTATGTCTTTGCCAATGGTTTTATCCATGCTGGTAAATTCATTATATAATATTGTAGACAGTTATTTTATTGCCAAAATCAGTGAGGAGGCGATGACAGCGCTTTCTCTTGTGTATCCGGTTCAAATCTTGGTAAATTCGGTAGCTGTGGGATTTGGAATAGGAATCAATGCTGTCGCTGCATATTATCTGGGCGCACAGCAAAAGGACAGGGCTGACAATGCAGTGTCACTGGGACTTTTATTTAGTATTCTGCATGGAGTTTTACTGACTGTTTTATGTCTTACGGGAATTTCTCATTTTCTTTCTGCTTTTACCGAGGACCAGACAATTATCAGATATGGCACGGATTATTCCTATATTGTATTTTTATTTTCACTTCCTCTTATGGCAGGAATTACATTTGAAAAAATATTTCAGGCGGAAGGACAGATGACAGTTTCCATGATAAGCATGTTATGCGGATGTATAATAAATATTATTCTGGACCCTGTAATGATATTTGGAGCTGGATTTATTCCGGCAATGGGAATTAAAGGAGCCGCAGCAGCAACAGGAATCGGTCAGGTAGTTTCACTTATTATTTATCTTGTTATTTATTTCAAAAAACCTCTTCCGTTAAAACTCAGATTTAAAAGGCATATGATAGATGGAAAACTGTGTCGGCAAATATATGCAGTTGGAATTCCGGCGGCGTTTAATATGGCGCTTCCTTCTGTTTTGATTACCGTTTTAAATGGAATACTTGCATCTTTTTCACAGATATATGTACTTGTACTTGGAATTTATTTTAAGCTTCAGACATTTATCTATCTGACTGCGAACGGAATTGTACAGGGAATACGTCCGATAATTGGATATAATTACGGCGCAGGAGAATATGGAAGAGTTCGGAAAATATTTCAGGCGGCGCTTGCATTGACTGGCGTTGTAATGGCGGTTGGCATGGTGATTTGTCTGACTTGTGCAAATCATTTAATGGAATTATTTACAGAGAATACAGAAACCATACAGACAGGTCAGACGGCGCTTCGAATTATCAGTATGGGATTTATTGTTTCCTCTGTGTCAGTTATTGCCTGCGGGGCTTTGGAAGGGCTTGGAAAAGGGCTTCCATCGCTGATGATTTCACTGATGAGATATATAGTGATTATTATTCCGGCTGCGTTTTTGTTAAGCAGAATATTTGGTGCTGTGGGTGTATGGCATGCATTTTGGGCAGCAGAAGGGATAACGGCTGTGGCAGCTTTGATTATTTATAAAAAAACCGTGTTGGACGCTGGGAAATAAGTTGATAAGCAGAAAGCCTGAAAGTTTATATAAAAACCTTCAGGCCTGTTTATGCAATTAAACTGTTGGCAAAAAATTTCAGATTTGAAAATGAAAAAATACAGTTCTGCTTTGGACGGCATTTTATATCTGAAAAATTATTTAGATTGAAATGTAATCTTTATATTTCTCTTTCCAAGTGCATCTTCAAGTTCTTCGCTGTTGTCAATGCGCCCAAGCGGTGTATAGCTGTACGAAGTAGAAAAATTTTTATAAAACAGTACCAGACAATTATCACCATACAGCATTAAATCTCCAGTATGAATATGAGATGGCCTGCTTGAATCTGTGGGCAGGCTTTCTGACAGATAATAATATTTTTCATTGCCATTTAATTCACTCATATCCAATGTTATAGGAAGCTGATGAAGAAAAGCCCTTGCTGTTTCATTGTCATACAAAAAAGCAGAAAAAGTCTGATTTCCAACAATAATTTCAATATCAAGCATATTATTGTCCTCCTTATTTTCTAAAGTATTATTTTCTGAAGTATTACTTTTCGAAGTATTATTTTCCAAAGTACCACAGGCATTTATAGAATACAGCAGAATAAGAGAAAAGAGAAGGCAGATTACTCGTTTCATTGTATCCTCCTTTTTGTAATTCCTGTTCTTTTGAAAAATCTGAATTTTTTATCGGTCAGAGTGATAAACAGTTCTGTTAAAACTGTAAAAAGATTTTCAAAAAAACGATGGTTGCAAATAAAATTAATAGTGCTCCAAAAATTTTATTTATATAATATAGATTGTAATTTTGTGTTTTTTTTCTGATAATACAGACAGCAGCCGACAGTCCGCTCCACCAGATATAAGTTCCAATAAATACCCCGCAGACAAGCTGTATTCCCTGGAAAATTCCGCTTTCACCAGAAATTCCAAAATAGGAAAAGGCAAACAAAAATGTCAGAATAGCCGCTGGATTTGTAATACCTACCACAAAGGAAGAAAGAAACATTTTAATTCCATATACAGTTCCAGCTTGCAGTGTATTCGTTTTTGAACTGCCAAGTATCAGCCGGATTCCCATAATCAAAACAAATGTACCTCCTGAAATATTAATAAGCATTTGATATTTAAACAGAAAATCCGAAATAAATGTCAGTCCAAACACTCCAACACAGGCATACAGACAATCGGCAACAGAAGAACCCAGTCCTGTCATAAGTCCGGCCTGAAAACCATAACGAAAGGTTCTCTGCACAGTCATTGTGCCTACTGCTCCGACCGGCATACCAAAAATCAGCCCGATTAAAATTCCTTTGATTAGATAGCTTTCCATTTTATTATCCTGTTATCAGATTTTAAGCACAGCAGCAGTGGTTTGACACAATGATTTCTCCCTTTGCTTCGTCAATATCCATAATAATTTCTTCGACTTTCGGTACATGAATATGACCAGACAAAGGATTTTTAATACTGATAATCGGAGCTGTAAGAACCGCTTCCACTTCGGAACGTTCAAAGCTTAAATCGGTTTCAATCATTTCACAGTCAATCAAACGAAGATTTTTACAGTAGCAAAGCGGCTGTGTGCCAATAATTTTACAGTTTTCAAAGGTCATATTTTCGCTGTACCATGCCAGATATTCACCCTTTACCACACTGTTTCTGACTGTAATATTTTTTCCATGCCAGAAAGCGTCCTTGGTATCAAAAATACAATTTTCAAATACGGAATCCGTGATATACTGGAAAGAATATTTTCCTTTCATGCGCACATTTTGAAAGTTTAAACGTTCAGAGCGCATCATAAAGTATTCGCTTTCAACAGTACAATCCTCCATTGTAATCCCGCATACTGACCAGCCAAATTCAGGTGATATTACATCACAGCCCTGCATTGTCACATGGCTGCACTCACGAAGCGCCTTAATTCCATGAAGTTTAGTATCAGTGATAATAATATTATTTGAATACCACAAAGCTGCTCTGCAAAGCTCTGTCATTTCTGAGCCTGTAATTTTAAGCTCATCATCATGCCAGAACGGATAACGGAGGTTAAAAAGGCAATTTTCAACCACAATAGAGTTTCCTTCCTTAAAAGCGCTTTCTCCATCAGCAGGACCATCAAAGGAACAATCCTTTACAGTAAGATTTTTTGCATTATAAAGTGCTCTCTCTTCATCAAATGTTTTATTTGCAATTATGTTCATAGCAGTCTCCTCTCATAAAAATTCGGCATATATTTCAGTTATATGTTTATATTTTATATATTTTTATTTTCTTTTTCGATTTGATAAATCAGATAATCCAGACAATCAATCTGCTTTTGTTCTTTATGAAGGTTATCCAGAAGTGTTCGTCTGTGTATTGCCAAAAGCTGTAATAGTATCATGGTCACAGCCGGCATCCTTTAAATTTTGAATGATATGGTTTTCATCATTGTCATTATTCATTTTGATTTTCCTTTTTTCTATTTTCTCTTTTTATTAATTTTAACTAGCACTGTTAATCAGTACAATTTTATTTCCCCAACCCGTAAGCACAGGATTGTCTTTAACTGCACTCTGAAATTCCTCCGTAAAATCAAAGTAACCCACTTTAGTATATTCATTAGTCACCTCTGCATCTCCATAAAAGAGAACAATGCGATTCGGGGCTGAATAATATACCTCGCCTGCTTTTTCTGAAGTTATGGTTTCAGGGCTGGAAGGAATATCATATCTGGAAGGAATATCATAATACTGCATTACTTCCCAGTTGTCATAATCATCATAGTGATAAATCGGAAGTCTCCAGTCTGATGTTCCTACATGACGGGCAATTGCTGCGGCTGTTTCATTGTCATACAAATGCAGAGTAAACGGGGTGCCGTCGTCTCCAAAGCAGACTTCCAAAGAAGAAGCTCTGGATGTATTACTATTATCTGTGTTATTTCTGTTATCAGAACTTTGAGTACCAGAATTCTGATTTTCTGTTATGGAAGAATGATTATCTGCTTCCTGTTTATTATCTGAACTGCTGCATCCTGTCAGTGCAAGCGAAAGTACAAAGGTACAGGTAAGTATAAGAGATTTTGTTTTTAGGTTATTCTTTTTCATGTCTGTTCCTTTCCTGCGCTGATATTTCAGCGCAAATTAAATATTAAACTGATTTCTTAACCTTTTTATATTATAATATGCCTTTTAAAATATAGCAAATACTTATAATACATATATAGTTATAGCTTATAAGCATATCTAATGCTATTTTTATTCCGCAGAAACCAATACTGTCATAGTTGTCTTTTTTATTTTGCCTGCTGCCAGATAAGCAAAGCCAGTAAATAACAATACTACAATTCCCACTGGAAGAACTGTATTTCCAACAGATAATGCAGAAGTAAAATTACTGATACCGGCAAGCTTCATTATCATTGACACCAGAAAATTCGTAAAAAATCCCGCTGCGACTGTTCCGATGAGAGAACCAGTTACAGAGACAATCCCAAATCTCAAAGCAAAGGTAAGACGCAGATGATTTGTCTGAAAGCCAATCGCTTTGTAAATTCCCAAATCCTTCTGTTCCATTGAAAGAATTTTACTTCCTGTCATAACAGTAACAATCAGAATAAAAACAAGAACCATTCCATACATAAATACAAGCAGTATATGCATGGCAGAAATAATACCGGACAATCCCGGCCATGTGTTTTCATGCACATGAATGTCTCCGCCGTAAGCGCTTTCCAGAGCCTTCGCAATCTCTGTTTTTTGCGAAGTATCAGCGAGAAAATAATGCCAGCACCAGAGGTTTGGATGATTCATGCCGATTTTTAAATATCCTTCACGGCTCATGCCAATGTTGTCACCCATATCATTGGCGCAGGAGTAAATACCGGATACCACATATTCTTCACTGCCAGCATCTCCCTGCACTGTTACTGTATCACCGATTGAGACCCCAAAATGCGCAGCGACAAATTCAGTCAGTACAATTTCATTGTCCGCAGCAGCGGTATGTCCTTCTAAGATATGAAATCTTTCCGGCTGGTCAATTACATTTGCCGTATAATCAACCCCATTTACAACAACACTGGGCATTGCCAGCATATAGGTGTCTGTGATATCAGTATAGGACCGGATTGTATTTTCAAATTCCTCCTGTGTCAGTTCACCAAATGACTGGACTCCAATATCATGGTCAGCAGGATTGAAAGCGTCCATCATTCCTTTTCCATCACTTCCAAGCCATGTGTTCATCCTGCTTACAAGTGAAGCGAAGAATACAAGCAGAACAGCAGTAGTAAGTGCGCCGATATATTGTTTTCTTTGACTCGCAAGCTGACGGAAAGCTAGTCGAAGCTGTATCCATTTTCCAAATGCAGCGGGAATTTTTATTATTCTGTCATTCTTACTATTTACTTCACCCCGTATGGCTTTCATCGGCGAAATTTTTCTGATTTTTTCTGTCTTTAGCAGGATAAATCCTCCAAGGAGCAGTAAAAGGGCCGCAAACGCCGCCAAATTGCAAAGGATTGGAGGTGTGGTTGGAATAAAAACGCCTGTTGTTGTCAGTGTTGCATCAGAAATCACACGGCTTAAAAAAATTGCGGCTATAAATCCGACAATCAGTCCAGACAGAATACTGATAAAATATTTCAAAAGCTCTATTAAGCGAAGCTTTCCTGTTGTAAGACCTATTGTTTTAAGAATTCCCATATTTACATAGTCGGCTGCTATGCCAGCGCTTATATTATGACTTAATACAACCATTGTTACAAAGAGCAGTACCACTACAAAAGCAATAAGCAGTCCACAAAAGGCATTTTCCAAAACCAGCATAAAGCCTGTCACAGCCTCTTTGCTGTGAACATTTTCTGTATATTCAGCAAGCGAAGTCTGTTCGTTTAAAAGACTGTTTAATTCAGAAGCAGTCAATGCGCTTTTGACAGTCGGAAAATTGACATCAGGAAAGATATGGAGCATGGCTCCGTCACGGGCAAGGGCATTGATTCCTGCATTTTGAAGAATCGAAAGCGCAGCCGCTCTATCTGCTTCGCTGATAAGAAATCCTTTCATGCCAATCATGGAGCTTCCCATAAATGGGTCTTCATAAAAACCTTTTACAGTAAGTATAAGATTTTTTCCGGCTCTTGCTATGGGAAAGGTAATTTCGTCACCAATATTCACTCCAAACATGGAAATCATAGAAGGAGAAACATATACTTCACCCTGTAAAATTTCCTTTGGCTCATCTGAATAAGCAGAAAAATTATCCATAAAAAATCGATATCGATGTTCCTGCGGAATATAAGTGATAAGCTGTCCTTCGCTGTCAGATTCCTGCCCGTTTACCATATAATCAGAATAAATAAGGCTTTGAACTTCCACTCGTTCTATTTCGGAAAGTGATTCCATATTTTCTGCAAGTCTGGCAGTATCTTCAGCACCGGAAATCCATGCTGTTATTTCTCCAAAGCCTGCCCGCTCTATTTCACTGCGGATATATCTATTGGAATTTGTCCATACTGTCAGAACTGTGGCAAGAGCGGCGGCAGCCAGAAAGGTTAAAACAAAGATACCTGTAAGGCTTCCCATATGTTTTTTTAAACCAGCTTTTAATAAGGTTTTTATCTCCATAAAGAATCCTCCTTACCATTGCAGAGAAGAAAGCCATCGGCTCACTCTTCCTTCTCTTTCTTTTAAATTATCCTGTCCATAATGTATAAGAAGAAGTTCGTCAAGAATTTTTCCATCTTCAAGATATAAAATACGATTCCCATGCAGAGCTGCTCTGATGTCGTGTGTTACCATCACAATACTCTGTCCGTCATTATTCAGTTCTGTCAGGAGTTTCAGAACTTCTTCACTGTTTGCTTTATTTAATGCTCCTGTTGGTTCATCTGCGAAAATCAGCTTTGGATTTCCTATGACAGCTCTGGCAATTGCCGCTCTCTGTGCTTCTCCGCCCGATACCTGAGATGGCAGGCGGTTTTTGGCATTGTGTATATTCATTTTTATAATCAGCGCTTCCGCTTTTTCTTTTATTTCCTTTTCAGTCCCAATTCCTGCCGCATACCCAGCTACTGCAATATTTTCAAACAGAGTCAGATTGCTGACAAGATGCGTCTGCTGGAAGATAAAGCCAAATTCTTTTGCACGAAGCTTGGACATTTTCTTTTCAGAAAGCGTATGCATTTCTTTTCCAAGAAAGGTTACACTTCCGTCTGTAATGCTGTCCATACCGCTCAGAGCATAGAGCAGAGTGGATTTTCCCGTACCGGAAGAACCCATGATAACAGTAAAATCATCCTTATAGACGGTTGTATTTACAGATTTTAATACTTCTGTTTCCTGACCGTTTCCGGAGAATGTTTTGCAGACCTGACATGCCTGTATTAATATATTTTTCATACAGCCTCTCTTTCTTTTGGCAAATTTGGAAGAATGAGCTGCTTTTTGCCCGTCTTTGGATTAGGCGCAATTTTATCGACGAAATTTATTAAAAATTTTACATATTCAAGTCCCTTTTCATTTAAAATTTTCTTCATCTGTATCAACATTTCTTTGCGGATAGAAAATTCGGATGCGCCTTCTGAAATTTCTGCCAGCATTTCAAAGGAATCTTTGGAAAGCTGCCGGAACTGGTAGTCTAAAAGTCCCTCTATACAAAAGCCCTCAATAGCAAGCGGGTGCAGAAATTCACGATTGCCCGCTTTGTCTTCAAACCACAGCAAATCTTCGTTTCGGCCCAGAAGCCCGACTGCCTTTGTAAATGGATATCGGCTGTCTGGATTTGGTTCCTGTAAAGTAAGGCTGTCAGAAAGACGATAACGGATTAATGGCTGTGTAAAGTTGTAAAGGCAGGTAAGATACATTTTTCCGTCTACAATTTCAATAATATTCATATCATCAAACAGGTACATTCCTTCTTTGGGATTGGTTTCGACGCCAAGAGAAAGAGATTCGCTGGCTCCATAAATATTGATAACCGGCGTATGAAATACAGTTTCCAGATATCCGCGCAGACTGCTGCCAAGAGGCTCGCCACAGGAAATCACCCGAAAGACTTTCATTTCTATTTCTCCGTTTTCCAGCAGTTCAGCAAGGATTTTTATTGCAGAAGGATATCCAATCACAATATTGGGACGAAATTCCCGAATCTGACGAATCCATTCGCTAAGAGGTGTTTTGACATCCAGATACATTTGTTTTGCACCAACCCCGTCGATTCCGTCACCTACTGCCATAGCTCCGCCATAACGCCCGTCTGTGGCGGCAATATATACAATATGCGGGCCACGGGCAAGAAGCTTTATAATCTGCGGCATAGACATATCCCAGAGCGCTCCGCGGATAATGCCAAGCAGCATAGTCTGCCATGCCTGTTCATCATAGACAAAATAAGCGGGTCTGCCTGTGCTTCCAGAAGAATGAACGATATGATACTTTCCTTTAAATGCTTTCTTGTCAATAGATTCTTCTGTATCAAACCGACGCAGTTCCTTCTGGTTTAAATCTGAAACAGTAACAAGCTCGTCAAAATGTTTGAAAAGCTGCGCTTTATCTATTGTTGGAAATGAGGAAAGCGGTGTACAACCGATATTTTCTGCTGTGATGCTTGCCTCTTCAAAAGTCCTGCGATAATAGCAGGAGTGTTTATAAGAATAAGCAAGCAGAGATTGAAGTTTTTCCTTCTGTAATTTCTGAATTTGTCTCGGTGCCTTTTTTGTATTCCTTTTTAGCTGATATAAATTCTTTAACATTTTTATATACTTCAATGGTAAACCTCCTTATTGTTTTGGATAAATTATAAAAAATGCGGATAGGAGACAGCTCATTTATTGTTCAGAGAAAAACAGTAGCTTTTGTCATAATTTTCTCTGTGATAATACCAGACTTCACCTGTACTTTGATTAAATATAACGCTCCATTCTGTGGATTCAAACTCGCCGAAATTCTTTTTGCTTACACTGTCCAGTGCATTTTTGACCTTATTTATATTCATTGTTTTATTATCAGTCAGAATATTCATTAAAATATCATAACGCTCATGAGACTGCTGTGTTCCAATACCATTTTTTTCTCCCTTGGCAAGATAAAAATTAGTAACAACAAATGTTTCAACAACAATCATTTCATTATTTACATATTCAATAACAACGCTGTTATTCCCGCGGTCTGAAATTGCAAGATGCATCATATATCCCATAGAAGCATGCATATCATATTGCTCAAGAAGCTCAACTGCCTCTTGGGTAGTCGCCGCTTTGTCAAGCAGAAGACGAATGGCTGTGGTTGTGGTGATATCCGGTTTGTCTGTGTTTTGGGAAATTGTATCGCTATCCTGAATCATGTTGACAGAAACAGCGAGTCCTTTTTCATTCATTCCATCTAATGGAGCGTACAGACAAATCACAGCCTGTATATCAGCCGGAAGGGCAGACAGCCGAAGACCGCTCATATTGATAAAATCAGTGTTTACTGTGGATATGGAGGCATATCCGTTTTCCGGAGTGCTTTGTACAATCATGGCGTTACAGGTATTCCAGTCAAAGTTTCTGCCAAATAAAGAACTTCCATTTTCATCTGTAACAGATATTGTGCTGCATCCAAATGGTATTTTGCCAAAAGAAAAGTCAGCGGCATCAGAGAGAACATTTTCTGTCAAATAAGAAACAACCTCTGTGTCAGAAGAAGCGCCGCCCTGAATCAAAAATTCGTCAAAGCCGTAATCTCCTTCATATTTTACTGCGGATAAGCCGTCTGTAAGTTCTGTAATTTCTGAAGTTAATGTCAGATAGCGGTTGTCTTGATTAGCGTTTTTCTGCAAAACGTTGCTGTTTTCCTGTTGTCTGTTTTCGTTTCTGGTATTTTTTTTGTTTTCTTTTTTACTGCATCCAGCTACAAGGGATAGAAATGTAAGTATTAAGAATAAAAATAGAAACACTTTCTTTTTCATCTTGAAACTCTCCTTTACAATATTTTTTTATTTAAAATAAGTGCTCTGTAACATCGCAGGTCTGTGAAAATATTCCTGCACTTCGTTTAACAACAGGTGTTCCATAACAGTTGCATTACAGGAAATATGATTCCATAAGCTGCTTTTATCTGTTGATTTATTGAGAGTATAGCAGGTATTTAAAGAGATAACAAATACTTATAGTTCATAGATAAATATGCTTTACAGCTATATCTGTTCGTGATATCTTAATAAAGAGCACGGGCAATTTTTATGTCTGTGATAAAATTTTTAATATATTATGTTATTAATAAGGAGGAACTTTTATGGAACTTAGAGTCTTACAATATTTTCTTGCAGTGACAAGAGAACAGAGCATTTCCGGTGCTGCCGAATCACTGCATTTGTCACAGCCTACTCTTTCAAGACAGTTGAGAGACTTGGAGGAGGAATTGGGCAAGGAGCTTATGATTCGGGGGAACAGACGCATTACTTTAACAGAAGAGGGGATGATTCTTCGAAAACGTGCAGAGGAGATTATGGAGCTTGTAAAAAAAGCGGAGGATGAAATTACTTTGTCAGATGATATTATAGCTGGAGATATTACTGTCGGGACAGGTGAAACAGACGGTGTGCGTTTTCTGGCAAAAGCTGTGAGGGAGCTCCAAAGACATTATCCATTGATACATCTGCATATTATCAGTGGAGACAAGGCGGCGATAATGGAACAGCTAGACAGGGGATTAATTGATTTTGGTCTTGTTTTTGGAGATATTGAAACTTCAAAATATGAGTGTATAAAGGTTCCTTATAAAGATACATGGGGTGTGATTATGCGCCGGGATTCTCCGCTTGCTCAAAAGGAAACGATTACGGCAGAGGATTTGATGGATAAGCCTTTGATTATTTCCAGACAGGCATTCCACAATCATGAATTGCGTGAGTTTTTTTCATGTGAACAAAATAAGCTGAATATTGTTGCGACTTATAATCTGCTGTTTAATGGTTCGCTGATGGTAGATGAGGGAATAGGATATGCGATAAGCTTTGATAAGATTATTAATGTTTCTGGCAGCAGTAATTTATGTTTTCGGCCTCTTGAACCAAAGGCAGAATCTAATATGAGTATTTTGTGGAAAAAATATCAGGTATTTACAAAGGCAGTGGAGAAGTTCTTGCAGAAATTACAGGAAATTCTGGATATCACAAAATAAGCACAATAGATAGCAGGACAAAATTCAAATTAAGTTTGATAGTATCTTGAAAAAAGAGCGTCAGTTTTGTATACTTGAGATATTAATATAAAAGTTTACAGGAGGATACGATATGGCATATGCAGTGGTATACACCAGAACAGGTGAAGACTATTACAACAGCGGTAACAGTGAAAATTATAAAGGACTTATTGCAAAAAACTGTGATGTATTTCACGCTGTACATCTGGCGTTGAGTTATGATGGAATGAACTTTATTCCTATGAGAAATAATACAGGAATTTTATTTCCAAAAGCAGAGTTTTCAGAAGAAACTCCACAGGGAATGATTGGAGGAGTCACAAAAACTCTGCGCGACCCTTGGGCATTCAGATATCAGGATGGGAGTTTTGGTATTTGCGCAGTCAGGTGGAATGAAAATGAACCAGACCCAAAAACAACAGGTCATACGATGCTGTTTCAATCAGAAGATTTCATACGTTTTCGTGAAGCGAGTTTTTTTAAACTCTCCGATGAGGAAATCCGGCATCCGCGCTGTCAATGGGATGCTGGAAAAAACAGCTATTATATGGAATGGGAAACCTCTTTGGGAACATACAGCGGCTACACAAAGGATTTTTTGGATATTGAAAATGTACAGATATGCAGAGAAACTTTATTAAAGGCAGCAGATATAGACAGTATCAAAGAGGCTGATTTTGGAAATGTTCTTGAAATAAGCGAAAAAGAAGCAAAGAAAATAGAAATGTACCTTGGAGAGATTAAAAATATCGGTGTAAAAGATATACAGATAAACGTCGCAGCAGGAGAAAAACCGGAATTTGAAAATCTTCCAAAGGCAGTATGTCTTTATAATGACGGTTCTGTTCATGAAAAATCAGTCTGGTGGGACAAAGAGGCATTTGAAAAGATTGATTTTACAAAATCAGGAGAATATGAAATCAGCGGAGAAATCTGTCAAAAGCATTATCCATTTCCTTTTTTAAAGACAGGTATGTCAGACCCCTGTGTCTGCTGGTATCAGGGCAGGTTTTTTCTTTCAGCGTCAGGACAGCGAAGTGTAACTTTTCATATCAGTGATACATTGGAGGGACTTGCATCCGCAGAGCCAGTAAATGTTTATACTATGCCTGAAACTGATAAAACACATGCAAATATGTGGGCACAGGAAATGCATATTATTCATGGGATTCCATATGTATTTACAACTGTGGGAGAAAGAGAATGGTATACAGTGCGAAGTCATATCCTCCGATGCAATGGAAATCCTGAAAATCCTGCTGACTGGGAAGCTCCGCGGTTAGTAGTCAGACCTGACGGTACAGAGCTTCAGCCGGAGGGAATTTCTTTGGATATGACATATTTTTGTATCAATGAAATTCATTATGTAATGTGGTCAGACCGTAAATTTGCAGAGCGTTCTGAAAAACGTGTCATTGCGGATTCCGCAGATATCTATATCGCAACGATTGACCCTGACAGGCCGTGGCAGCTTACTTCAGAACCGGTATGTATTCTGCGCCCAATATATGGATGGGACCGCTATGAAACTGAGGTGGACGAAGGACCATATCTGCTCCGGCATGGTGAAGATTTATTTGTAACTATCTCCGGTTCAAGCACCGGCCTAGCGGACCTTTATTGCCTTGGGCTGCTTCATGCAAAACAGACAGACAATCTGCTTTTGCCAAAGAGCTGGGATTGGCTGCCATATCCGATTTTAACAAAGGAAAGTGTTGCCGGAGAATATGGACCGGGACATAACAGCTTTATCAAAGACCCTGACAATGGAGACGACCTTCTTATTTATCATGCAGTGCCTCATGACAAGAATGGAAAAACTCTGGGACGTCATATGGGAATACGCAGAGTACACTGGGCGGCAAACGGCTATCCGTATCTGGAAATGACAGAAGAAAGAGATTTAAATCCTGAATTCAAAAAGATTAATTTAAAAATAATAATACATAACTAATAAAGCTTATAAATATAAAAATATAGAAAGGATAGAAACTGTAAGATTCAATATAAATGACATATACCTTGCAGCGTAATATAAAAATGAACGAAAAAGATTATCCTTTTCAGCCGCATTGGTATACCATACCGGAATTTTCAGAACAGACGCCACAGCAGCCTTATCATAAGGAATATGAGCCCAGTCCTCTTCACGGCAGCCGGATATTAAATCTTCATATTCTGGCTCGGTCAGAATATTTTATTTTATCAGAGGAACACAAAGGACAAAAATATCTTCTAAGAATTACAGCAGATGATTATTACAAAGTATATATAAATGGAAAATATATCGGTCAGGGACCCGCGCCGGCTTATCCCGAAAAATATTATTATAATACCTATGATATTACAAAAGAATTAAGTGCTGGTGATGTTCCCAATCTTATTGCAGTTCATCTTTATTATCAGGGGCTTGTCAACCGTGTATGGAACAGCGGTGAGGGAAGAATGGCGCTGGCAGCAGAGATTTTGGAAATACCATACAAGGAAATATTATATAAGGAAATATTACAAACTTCTCTTCTGTGGAGCTATAAAAAATCAGAAGCTTATACAGGGGACAGAATCGGTTATGACACACAGTTTCTTGAAAATTTTGACAGTCGTTTGTGGGATAAAGACTGGAAGCAAAGGCAGTTGAATCAAAAGGAGCGGTGCTGTGGGGGCTGGAGAGAGCTGTCTGGGCAGATTATAAGGTCGTGCCTCAGCCGACAAAGCAGCTTTTGGTTTATCAAAAAAGGCCGGCGCTTGTAAAACAGCCGACAGAAAATACTTGGTTTATAGATGCAGGAGAAGAGGTAACCGGTGGTCTGTATCTTAGAGCAGAGGGAAAGGCTGGACAAAAGATAAGGATTTTATGTGGAGAAGAACTTACAGAAGAAGGAAAAGTACGATATGACATGAGATGTGGCTGTAAATATGAAGAAATATGGACTCTTGCAGATGGAGAATGTGAACTTGAGCCTTTTGACTATAAAGGGTTTCGCTATGCCTTGCTGGAAGCAGAGAAGGGAGTCATTGTTAAAGAAATACAGTTAAGCCTTCGTCATTATCCGCTGAATGAATCCTTATGTATGTTAAAAACAGACAATATCTGGCTGAACAGAATTTTTCTGATGTGCAAAAATACAGTAAAATACGGAACTCAGGAGGCTTATCTTGACTGTCCTACCAGAGAAAAAGGACAGTATTTAGGAGATGCAGTTATTACCGCAAGGTCACAGGTATGGCTTACCGGAAGTACCGAGATGCTTCGTAAATGTATCGACCAGTTTTCACAGACTTCTGCGGTATGTTCCGGACTGTTAGCAGTAGCGCCCGGTTCTACCATGCAGGAAATTGCGGATTTTTCTCTTTTATGGCCGGAACTTTTAATGACAGATTATTTGTTTACCGGCGATAAAAAATTTCTTGCAAAATATTATCCCGTTGCAGAGAAAATATTAAATTATTTCAGTAAATATGCGGGAAAAAACGGACTGTTAAATCAAGTAGCGGAAAAATGGAATCTGGTAGACTGGCCGGAAAATCTGAGAGATAACTATGATTTTTCGCTGACTCGCCCGATTGTAAATTCAGGATATCATAATGTAATAAATGCGCTGTATGCAGGCGCAGTAAAAACAGTTTCTTATATAGAAGAAATACTGGGATATCCCGCAAGAAACTGGACAGAGCTTCGGGATGCATATTGCAAAATGTTTTTCAGAGAGAAAGCCGGCGTATTTGCAGACAGTGAAAAAAGCTGTCATGCTTCGGTACATTCCAATATTTATGCATTATATTTTGGACTGGTTCCAGAAAAGCATGTGGAAACAGTAGCAGATTTTCTTGTAAAAAAAGGTTTTTGCTGTGGAGTTATGCTAAGCTATTATATGTTGAATGCCTTGGCGCAGGCTGGAAGATATAGGGAAGTATATCAGCTTGTTGTCAATCAGAGTGAGCATGGGTGGGTAAATATGCTTCGGGAAAATGCAACGACCTGTTTTGAGGCATGGGGAAAGGAGCAGAAGTGGAATACCAGTCTGTGTCATCCATGGGCAACGGCTCCGATTAGTATTATTATTGAGCAAATCGCAGGAATAAAGCCGGAGCCGAAAATGCCTCAGGGATATCAATGGACTCCGCATATACCAGAAAGTATAAAAACATTTGAATTAAAAGTGCCATGGAAAAATAAAGAGCTGCTTATAAGAAAAGCAAAAGGGCAAAAGCCGGAGCTTGTGAATATGTAATTTAAGAAAAACGGACGTGATAAAATAATTTTCAGTTTGAAAATATATGTGATACAAATTTATAAGAAAGGTGACAAAATCATGAAAGAAGTAAAGTGGAGCAATCGTTTTAATATTGGGGTAGACGTGATTGATAAAGCACATCAAAAGCTTTTTTCAATTGTGGGGAAGCTGGTTGCTTTAAATGAAGATGAAACAAAGCAGCAGCATGCCTGTTGTGAGGGAATTAAGTATTTAAAAAGCTATGCCATAAAACATTTTGCTGAAGAAGAGGCTTATATGAAATCTATTGGCTATGAGGGATATGATATACATAAACAATTACATGACAATATGCGCAATAATACGCTTCCAGCACTTGAAAGCGAACTGGAAAGACAGAACTATTCCAGAGAATCTGTTCGGCACTTTTTAGGTATTTGTATCGGCTGGCTCAATGCTCATACTATGATTGAAGACCCTGCCATTGTAGGAAGAGCTTCGAGCAGGTGGGTGCATCATTCCTCTGACAATACAGCCGCTTCTGTAAAAAAGGCGATAATTCAGACAGCAAAAGATATGTTTCGTCTGGATGCACAGGTGGTCAGTGAACATTATAGCGGCGAAGATTTTTCTTTTGGAAATACACTTTGCTATCGTATGAAGTATATTTCTTCTAAAGAACAGCATCAGATTTTTTTAAGTTATGAACAGAGACTAGTATTGTCTACACTTGGCGGAATGCTTGGAAGAGAAGTAAAAACAGTTGACAAAACCGTAGCTTATACAATTAAAGTTTTATCACAGAAATTTGTGGAACGTATCGGGACACATTTTATTTCGGAAGATGAATATCAGCTTGAAAAAAATGATATGTTGACCTTTGAACAGCTTCTTCGTGTTTTTGACAGGGAATATCCTTCTTATAACCTGCTGTTCAGTACGGGAGGAAAAGGGTATTTTGCCGTAGGTATTAAATAAATTTTTTCGAATATAGGTAATTGATGTGGTATAATAAAGTTGTAACACCAAACAGGAAATAAATGATATATTCAATAAAAGAAACGGAAGGTGTTACAAATGCCAAAAACAAACATTTATGAACCAGAATTAAATTCATATTATTAAGAGGGAAAAACATGGCAAGATTAAGAAAAACATTACCAAAAAATTTTGAAGAGTTATTAAATCAAGGTGATATAGATGAGTTAAAAGCTGTTTTGGAAAAATGTGAATTATACGCTTACAGCGGATACAGTAAAAAGACAGCATTATTTTTCCCTAATATTCCTGACGAACTGGTACGTTATCTGGTACAGGAAAAGGGAATGAAAATCAACCATCCGGACATATATGGAACAACACCATTGCACAAACAGGCGGAATATGGAAGTAAAAATCTGGAATTATTTATTGAACTGGGCGCCAATATGGACGCAGTGACAAAGACAGACAAAGAAACGCCTCTCCATGTAGCATCGTACAGACATCATGTAGATGCAGTAAAAACGTTGATTGCACACGGCGCGAAGATAAACGCCAAAAATTGGCAGAGAAATAATCCATTAGAAGCAATGCTGCGCTCCTGCCCTAATATGGATATTGAGAAGGTTGCCGACATTGCTGAAATATTTTTAAACCAAGGTATGAAAATCAACAATAAAATGAAAGAACAGGTTCAGCGGATTGGAAAAAATTTTGAGTTTTACAAAGCAGATTTTAATCCTGATTATCTGGAGGTAACAGAACAGGGATTAAATAAATTATATCAGTTATTTTCTGTGTCTCCAGTGCCGCCATTAAAACGACATAATGGAATTTCCAAAATCACAGTGATAAACGGTACATGGCCAAAACAGCATAATGCCCTTTGGGAGCTTCTGGTTCCGGGCAGGGGACAGGCCAATACTGTGCAGGGAGAAGTAATTCGTATTTCGGGAAGAGTTGCCCGTGAAGTTATGGATAATGGAGGAATGAACTGGGACAATGAGTATAGAAAAATGTTGAAATATCTTCTGGACTGCTTTGCAGAAGGAAATCTGCTGACAGAGAAGGAGTTAAAAGAGGCACAGTACATAGGAAAGCTGATTTCTCATTCGGGAGAGGCGGACGATGAACCAGAGAGATTGATGGAACTGGCAGTAAAATGGGTAGCGCAGAATACAGAACCGATACAGCTTGGAGAAGTGGAATATAAAAGATAAAAGTTATTGTTCAGAGGATAATGATTCCAGAAAGGGAAGTATATATTATGAAATTAGTAACCTTTCAAACAAAAGCAGCTTTTAGAGAGTTGGCAGATAAGGGATATTTGGAATGTAGTAAAAAATATGTTGACACAGAGATAAGCCGGAAAAAGATTTGACTGGATAGAGGATTTCTACGCAAAATTACAGTAAACTGGAAATTTAATTAGTTAAAAGCTTTGATATTTAACCGCCAACGAAATATATTTGTGGAGGAAACATGATATATAAAATAGCAATTTGCGATGACAACAAACCAGATACAGATTATATAAGCTCTCTTGTGAAGGAGTGGGCAGACAGCTCTAAGAATATAGTGAAACTCAAAATTTTCCAGTCAGCAGAGGAATTTTTGTTTCATTATGAAGAAGACAAAAGCTATCATATATTACTTCTTGATATTGAAATGGGAAAAATAAACGGTGTTGAGCTTGCAAAGAAAATTCGTATAAAAAATAAAGAAGTACAGATTATTTTTATTACAGGTTATAATGATTATATTTCCGATGGATATGATGTAGAAGCGCTTCACTATATTTTAAAGCCTGTTTATAAAGAAAAATTATATGAAGTTCTTTCTCGCGCATGTGAAAGACTGAAAAAAGAAGAAGCTGCGCTGTTTCTTCATCTGCCTGAAGGTATGGTAAGAATCCCTTTTTATGAAATTCGTTATATGGAAGTTCGTGCAAATTATGTGACGGTTTACGGAGAAGAGAAGGTTACTATAAAAACCACACTTTCTGCTTTGGAGCAAGAGCTGGATGACAGATTTTTCCGGATAGGGCGTTCTTATATTGTAAATATGAAATATATCCGGAAAGTGACAAAAAGAGATGTGATTTTAGAAGATAACACAGCAGTTCCGATTTCCAGAGGGTACTATGAATCACTTAACAGGGCTTTTATTGATTATTTTTAAAGTATTCGTAAACATCGAAATTTATGGAGAGGTGTCATAATGGGAAATATAATATGTTTTAATGAAAATACACCTGTTGATGATTGGATATGTATGTCTAATATGGCAACCGATGTTTTTATAAATGTGCTTTTATTAAGTGGTTCTGTACTGGCAGAAACAGTAGAAGAAAAGCAGTTAATTGTGTGGCTGGCAGAAAAAGACCAAAAATTTGCTGGTCTTGGAACAGTTGGATTTGATATTGTTGAGATGCCTTGGAAAAAGGAAACCTTTTCAAATGATAAAATATTTTTATTAAATGTAATTAAGGCTGCTGAAAATAAACTTGGTTGGGAAAAACTTGATTATATGCCTGAGTTTATTTTGCCGAATCTACAAAAATTCAGAAAGCATATTGAAAAAATGACTGAAGAGGATATTGATAACAATGCGATTAGTGAGTGGTTAAATGCGGCAGAAAGAAATGACCCTGTTAATTGTGGATTTCCTCACTGTAAAAAACATGATACACTGCTCACTTTTCTGGGATGTCAGATATGTAATAGTAAAACTTAGAATTTATTTGATTGCTTGACAACACTAAATACTTGGCGGTTTATTTATAAAATTTGAATTTACTGTATATTTTAACAAGCAGTTTTATAAACAATTTTCAATTAAAAATAATAGAAAAATCAAAGGTTATAGGGCAGTTTTTTATGGAAGAGTTATTAGTATATTTAATTTTGTCTTATGAAAAAATAATAACATATGATTTATATCAAAAAAAATTAGATTTGCTTTTTATGGAAAGTCCTGATAATGAAATTCTTTTAAATTTAGAATGGGAAACAGATATTAAAAGGGCACTTATTTATGCTAGAGCGAATATGGATTATCAAAATTTTAATTATAAAATATTTGGAAAAATTTTAATGAGCAATCTAAAAGAATACTATGATAATTGTCAAGATATCAATATATTTGCAAATAAAATGTATTCTTTATGGACAAGCCTTCCCAGCTATATTCAAAATGAAGAACCTTTTTGGACTCTTTCTTATGCAGATGACTCATTAACATATGCAGACGAAGAACAAGTATGTTTTCTTTATAAAAAAATATTGAATTATTATGTAGATTAAATCTATAAATGGGGCTAATAAATACCGATTTATTTACTCTTAAATTATACTGCAGGAGATAAAGTTTATATTTTCTTTTTAAAAGCTATTTTACAACAAGTATTACAGTAATTTTAGAGGAGAAGCTATATGTCATTTTTTTCAAAATATATAGATAAATGTATTGGAGCCTATCAGCATGAATTGATAGAAACACACTATGCCGAGGTAGAAAATATGTACCGGCAGATGCGGGGCTGGCGGCATGATTACCGCAGTCATATTCAGGCTATGAAAGCCTATGCCGCCGCAGGAGATTTACAGTCTGTTATTAAATATCTTGAAAAGCTGGACACAGACCTTTCTATGGTAGATACTGTGATAAAAACGGGCAATAAAATGACTGACGCAATTATAAACAGCAAAATTTCTCTTGCCAGAGCAAAAAATATTAAAGTGAAGGCCGATGCGCATATTCCTGTTTCACTGACTACCTCTGAAATTGATTTGTGTATTATTATCGGCAATCTGTTTGACAATGCGATAGAGGCCAGTCTTGCACTGCCGGAGGACAAACGTATGATACGGGTATATATGGATATGAAAAACACACAGCTCTACATGTCTTTTACAAATTTTACCGCATCAGGAAAATTAAAAAAGAAAGGCAATATCTTCCATACAAGTAAAGGAATGGGACACGGTTTCGGTCTTGTAAGAATTGATGATATCATAGAGCGCTATGGCGGATACTTATCCCGCAACAGTGAGGAGGGCGCTTTTACCACAGAAATTCTTCTTCCACAAAAATAGTTGTTCTATTTATCCCCTGTATTTAACTATTCGTCCCTGAAAAATAAAAATACGAAAAATTGTGATACTATTACTCAGACAACTGCAGTTGTCTGAGTAATTCATTTTGGCAATCAACACAAATGTTGGCTGCATCATGATTTCATAGAAAAGAAAGGCGTTGTTTAAAAACAAACTTTTTCAGAAAGGAAGGTGCTGAATTTGAATTCTGACAAAAAGAATACAAAAACTCCAAAGAAACCAAAATACAATATGTTACAAAATACCTGCTATTTTATCGCGCTGGCATGTAAGGAAAAAGAAAAAAAGGTGCCTGTCATCTGTTTGCTTCTGGCAGGATTTACTGTTATAAGCAATCTTATAAATCTTTACATATCCCCTGTGATATTAGGAATCGTGGAACAAAGAAACTCCATATCCAGGCTGCTTATAACGATTTTGTTTTTTGCAGCAGTTATGATGCTTTGTTCCGCGCTTCTTGCCTATATCAATACGAACGCATTATATGGGAGGATGACTGTGCGTACGGCTGTTGCGCAGAAACTAAATAAAAAAGCAGCTACAACATCTTATTCAAATGTAGATAATCAGGAATTTATCCGTCTGTGTGCAAAAACGAGAAGCATAGTAGGCAGTAACAGCGCATCGTCAGAAGCGATATGGGATACACTCACTCAGCTCCTGCAAAACAGCATAGGATTTCTTATCTATATTTTTCTTCTGTCTTCTGTCAATTTTGCAATGATAACAGTTATTCTGGCAACCACGCTCACCGGCTATTTTGTAAGTAAATATGTAAACAGCTATGAGTATCATCATCGCGATGAAGTCGCAGAATATGAAAATAAAGTGTGCTATATCAGAGACAGGGCAAAGGATTACAGCGCAGCAAAGGATATCCGTATCTTTGGAATCCGCCCATGGCTGGAGGAGCTTTATGAAAAAGCTTTGAATTCCTATCTCTCATTCTGGCGTAGAGCAGAAGGTATTTATATCTGGTCCAGAATTACAGACCTTGTTCTTAGCTTTCTTAGAAATGGTGTGGCGTATCTGTATCTGATAAGACTTGTGCTGGCGGATGAGCTGACAGCCTCTCAGTTTTTGCTATATTTTACTGCAGTAGGAGGCTTTACTGCATGGGTGTACGGAATTCTTGACAATCTGGTTACGCTGCACAGGCAAAGTCTGGATATATGCACTGTACGGGAATGTCTGGAATATCCGGAACGCTTCCGTTTTGAGGAGGGAGAAGAACTAATATGCAGCAGCCATAAAAACTGCGAAATACGATTTGAAAATGTTTCCTTTCGTTATCTAGGGGCGGACAGCGATATATTGTCAAATATAAATGTTACGCTTCATCCAAGGGAAAAGCTTGCGATAGTAGGCTTAAACGGAGCCGGAAAAACAACCTTTGTCAAACTGCTCTGCGGGCTGTTAGACCCAACAGACGGGCGGATTCTGCTTGACGGCAGGGATATCAGAGAATACAACCGCAGGGATTATTATTGTATGTTTTCGGCAGTATTCCAAAATTTTTCGCTGCTTCCGGCTTCTATCGCAGAGAATATTGCGCAGTCAACTACGAACATAGATTTATCAAAAGTAAAGCAGTGTGCAGAAAAAGCAGGTCTTTGTTCAAAAATTGAATCACTGCCGGCTCAGTATGAAACCCTGATGAACCGCGAGGTGTTTGAGGAAGCCGTTATGCTGTCAGGAGGGGAAATGCAGCGTTTAATGCTTGCAAGGGCATTATATAAAGACGCGCCAGTCATTGTGCTGGATGAGCCTACAGCAGCATTAGACGCGATTGCAGAGGCGGATATGTATCAGAAATACGATGAAATGACTGCAGGGAAGTCTTCGGTTTATATTTCCCACAGACTTGCCTCTACCCGTTTCTGTGACCGGATTATATTGATTGAAAACGGCGGGATTTCAGAAACCGGAACACATGAAGAATTGTTAAAGCAGGGAGGACAATATGCCAGGCTCTTCCTGGTTCAGAGTAAATATTATCAAAAGGGAAAGAGCCATGAGGAAGATTCGGAATAAATGTTATCAGAAGGAGAAAACTATGAGAAGGAAAGGAAAAAAGGAACTTACATGGAAAAGGGTATATAAAGCCAATCAGCGCGCAATTAAGTTGATTTATACGCATTATCCTAAAATGGTGCTTTCACGTCTGATTTACACTGTCTGGACAGCACTTACGCCATATGTGGGGATTTATTGTTCGGCATTAATTATCGGAGAGCTTGCAGGCGGGAAGGATGCAGGGAAGCTTGCAGAGCTTGTCCTCTTTACACTGATTATAGAAGCGGCTATTGCCTTTGTATCTGCCCTTTTATTAAAATGGCAGAATTCGGAAGGCGGAGGTATGTACCAGTATTTCCAAATTCAGCAGATATTTACGAAGAAGCTGCTGGATATGGATTTTGTTAAGATTGATGAGGAGAAAACACATGAAATGCTCTCTTCCATAGAGCAGTATCAAAATGGAGGGGGATGGGGATTGATTTCGCTCATAAGATGCTATGAAGTGGTTCTTTCTTCTGTATTTACATTTTTAGGCGGTATTACGTTAACCGTATCGCTTTTTACAAGCACAGTACCAGAGAGCGCAGGAGCATATCAAATGCTGAATCATCCGCTCTTTATAGCGCTGATTATTTTTGTTATGCTTGCTGTTACATGGCTGTCGCCTGTACTGGCAACAAAAGCAGGAGAATATTGGGCTAAGAATGCGGATAAGCACAATCAGGAAAATCGGATATTTCGTTTCTATTCATTTTTTGGTCATAGACCCGAAATTGCGGCTGATGTGCGCATCTATCGTCAGGATTTGATAGGAGCGAAAAATATGGTTCTTAAAACGGGAGTATTTGAGTCTAAGGGATTATTTGCAGGATATGCCAGAGGACCGATGGGATTTTACAATGCGGCGTCGGCAGCGGTTTCCGTTTTGTTTACTGGAGTGATTTATTTATTTGTCTGTCTGAAAGCATGGGCAGGAGCCTTTGGAATCGGTTCTGTGACACAGTATGCTGCATCTGTAACAAAGGCGGCATCCGGTTTATCTTCTCTGATAGAAATAGCCGGAACTATGAGAAATAATACTTTCTTTCTGGAAAAGACCTTTGAATTTCTTGATATTCCAAATCCTATGTATCAGGGAAGTCTGACTGTGGAAAAAAGAAGAGACAGGGATTATGAGGTGGAATTTCGCAATGTTTCCTTTCAATATCCGGGGAGCACAAGCTATGCGCTTAAAAATGTCAGTATGAAGTTTCGTATCGGGGAGCGTCTTGCAGTGGTAGGAAGAAACGGAAGCGGAAAAACTACCTTTATCAAGCTGCTCTGCCGGCTGTATGACCCAACAGAGGGCGAAATCCTTTTAAACGGAATTAATATCCGAAAATATAATTATCTGGACTATCTGTCTATATTTTCTGTGGTATTTCAGGATTTTAAACTATTTTCGTTCCCGCTTGGGCAAAATGTTGCCGCAAGCTGTTCCTATGATAAAGAACAGGTGATAAGCAGTCTGCAAAAGGCTGGATTTGGAGAGAGGCTTTCAGAGCTGCCAGACGGTACAGAGACATATTTGTATAAGGATTTCAGCGAGAATGGAGTTGATATTTCAGGCGGAGAGGCTCAGAAAATCGCGCTTGCCCGTTCACTGTATAAGGATTCGCCATTTATTATACTAGACGAGCCTACGGCGGCGTTGGACCCAGTTGCGGAAGCGGATATTTATACAAGGTTTAATGAGGTGGTGGGGGATAAGACAGCGATATATATCAGCCACAGGTTGTCTTCATGCCAGTTTTGCGATGAGATTGCGGTTTTTGATAACGGAGAAATTGTACAGCAGGGAAGCCATGAAAAGCTGGTGGAAGATGAAGAAGGGAAATATTATGAACTGTGGCGAGCGCAGGCACAGTATTATACGGAATAGGTCCATAAAGGATGCAAGCTGTTATAATTTGCTTTAAGATTTTTCAAATTGCAAAACTAATAGTTGCTATCATATAAGATGATTGCTATAATATATTATATTTTTTGGAATATCAGCAACCTCAGGTTGCCAAAGAGTCTGAAAGAGCAACTCTGAAATGGTGTATTTTAATTTTCATATCTGATATACTTCGTTTGAAATCAAAAAGGAGGTAAAAAATATGGGATTTGGAAAGAATATACAGTTTTTAAGAAGATTGTATGGAAAAATCACGCAGGAAGAACTGGCGGAAAAAATGAATGTTTCCAGACAGACAATATCAAAATGGGAATTAGAAACAGCTTTTCCAGAAATGGAAAAGGCGATACAGCTTTGCATATTATTTTCTTGTTCCTTGGACGATTTAATGCTGAAGGATATGAATTACTATGATGATGAGGCATATACAGATATCAGGGTAGAAGATATTGGCCCGCTGAAGTATGTAAAATATGCCGTATTCAGCAAAGAGCCAGAAGAGGATGCAATTAGGCATCTACAGGAATGGGCGATATCTGCAGGAATCAATAAGCCAGAAATCATCGGATGGAATTTTCCATATTTATCACAAGAACAGGTAAATGTATTTCATATGCATGGGTATGAAGCGGCGTGCATTTTACCAGAGGATTTTGATAAAACAGATTTGGAAGTATATATGCAGGAGAAACAGAGGTATGCAGCTATTACTATCGGAGAATCTTCAAAGGATTCATTTATTATAATTCCCAATGCATATAAAACACTTCAATATTATATAGAAGTAAATGGAATGAAAGAAAAAAGAGAAAAAGGAATTCTATCATGTTTTGAAAAGGAATATGACAAAGACGGATGGCATATGGACATATATATTGCTGTTGAGCCGTAAGGCTTATATGGGACAAAACTATTAAGAGTATGGTTACAATTTCATTAGATAGCAGATTGTAAGGTCCAAAAATAGAAAATGTGGTATAATTTCCTGTGAAATAAAAAAGAATGTAGGAGCAGGAAAGTTTGAAATGGAAAAAGACAGAATTTTATCAATATTACAAGAAAATTATGATTATAAAATAACAGATATCGAGTTTTTAAGAGATAGTGGAGGAATTGTTTATATTGTAAACAGTACAGAGCAGAAATTTTTACTGAAAATTACAAAAAAAGCTTTTCAGGATACGATTCTGCAATCTGTAAAGGTCATATGCTATCTTTTCGAAAATAATTTTCCTGTTCCTGCTGTGATAAAAACAAAAGCTGGAACACCCATACTGGAAATTTCAAAGGAAAAAGAGAAATATTTGTTTATTTTATACGAATATATTCAGGGCAAAGAGCCCGAACTTACTCTATATGCAAAAAAAGCAGGGCAACTCGCAGGGCAGCTTCATAAGCTGCTCTGTGACTATAAAGGCGATTTGGTAAAACGTGAATTTCACTTTTTTATCGAACGTTATATAGACATACTGCGCGAAAAAGAATATTCCAGAATCAATGACTATGCTGACCTTGGTAAGAAGCTCTGGGAACATGTTAAAGATTCTCCAATGGGTGTTTGTCATGGGGATTTTCATCGGGGAAATCTGCTGGAAACAGCAGGTGGAAAACTTTATCTAATTGATTTTGATACTGTGTGTATTGCTCCGCGTATGTTTGATATAGTAACCATGTGTGATATAACAGATTATTTTCATCTGAAATCTGATGATATTAAAACAACAGCAAAGGTTTATAAAAATTTTTTGACAGGCTATGTTTCCGAAAATTATTTATCAGAAGTAGAACAATCTTCTTTTCAGTATTGGGCAGCTATCCGGCATTTTCAGCTTCAGGCTACGATTGTTGAAGTATATGGAATAGACTGTATTGACAATCATTTTATTGATGAACAGTTAAAATGGCTGAAAAGCTGGTGCGAGCAGTCTCCTGTTATATTTATATAATATTTTATTCATTGTGCCGGTTTATCCCCATCTTTACAGGTGTAAGATAAATCGGCATACACTATAAGTTGTTATAATCTGATTTCTATGTTATCATATATTCACAGTAAAAAGTATATTCACCATAGAAACGAACAGAAAAGAATCATCCATTTTTTAGTGAAGCAGTTTACAAAAGAGAGGACAAATATGAAAATAGACCGCTTAATTGGCATTATAATGATTTTACTGCAAAAGGATAAAGTCACGGCCCCTGAACTGGCAGAACGTTTTGAGGTATCAAGACGTACGATTAACAGAGATATTGATGATATCTGCAAAGCAGGTATTCCAATTATCACTGTACAGGGAAGTAAAGGTGGCATTTCTATTTCCGACAGTTATAAAATAGATAAGGCTCTTCTGAATAACGATGAACTGCAAGCTGTTTTTTCCGGCTTAAAAGGCATTGACAGTATATCAAAAAACTCATATCTGACAAGAATGACTGAAAAATTATCAAGCAGGCAGAATCATATCGAGATAGATAATACTATTATCATAGACCTTGCTTCTCACTATCAGAAGCCTTTGACACAGAAAATAGAATTTATTAAAACCGCAATCCAGCACAGACAATGTATTTCCTTTCAATATTATTATATAAAGGGGGAGGGTATCAGACAGATTGAGCCATATCATCTGATATTCAGGTGGTCCTCGTGGTATGTATTTGGATATTGTCTTGACAGAGAAGCATATCGGCTTTTTAAGTTAAATCGTTTGTGGAATATCTGTTTTTTAGAAAAAAGTTTTACACTCCGTAAAATACCAGAACAAGCATTGCAGTTTGATGATTATTTTTCATCAGGCTCAATTCATCTCAAGGCGCTGTTTTCGCCAAGTGAAAAGTATCGTTTGATTGAAGAATATGGAGTTGACAGCTATGATATCACAGACACCGGAGAGCTTCTTTTAGAGCGTGACTTTGTAAGCTATGAAAATATGAGGTCATGGATATTCAGCTTTGGAGATAAGGTTGCTGTTATTGAACCGGTTCAGCTTTTGGAAGACAGAAGAAGACAGGCAGAAAATATTATAAAAAGCGAAAACATCAGAAACACATAATACAAAAAAATAAAAACAAGACATACAGATGTCATGTTTGCTGTGTTAGTCTGTGTATTGTTCCATTGAACTAATATAAATGGGATAGTATAAACAAAATCAGGAGGTCTTAAGATGATGGTTGAATCAAGATGTGGAATACTGTGCAGCGAATGTGGTTATCGTGAAACAATGGGGTGTAAGGGTTGTATAAATATAGACAAGCCATTTTGGGGAGACAGTTGTTCTGTAAAATCGTGCTGTGAGAAAAAGAAGAAAAATCATTGCGGAGAATGTGAGGATTTTGTCTGTTCTGCATTACACAGCTTTGCTTATGATAAAGAGCAGGGAGATAACGGACTAAGAATAGAGCAGTGTAAAAAATGGACTGAAAACTGATAATTCAAATCTGTAAATATTTAAATCTGTAAATATTTAAATCTGTAAATATTTAAATCTGTAAATTATTACACAATCGGGCAGGAGAACAATTTTCCTGTCTGATTGCTTTTTATTGTAGTTGAAAAGATATTCAATTACTGATTGTTTTACAATTCTCCGGTTTTGGATTAAAATAATTTCATACAATACAGAAATAAAAAGGATATCATATTTTATTTTGAAAATCCTATTGTAGATGTATTAGTAAATAATTGATAAAAGGAGATGTATATATGAATATTACAGATTTTGGAGAAAAAATATCCAAATGCCGTCAAAATCAAAACATGACACAGGAGGAGTTTGCAGCAAAGCTTTGTGTGACACCGCAGGCGGTTTCACGTTGGGAAAGAAATCAGAGTCTGCCGGATATTACCATACTTCAGGATATATGCAGAATATTAAATATCAGCGCGGATTACCTGCTGAATATTGAAAGTGCACAGATATCAGAGAATTATGATACCGAAGTATTTCATCAGGTTATGGCAATTTTGAGAAGCTGCGATGAACCGGTCAGCCTGCAGTTTGGAGAAGGATTTTTAGAACTTTTTATGCAAAATACATGGAAAGAATACGTTGTAGAACAGCGGAATCATCTTGCAGTAGAAGGATTTCTGCTTCCGACAGTGAAAGTTATGGACCAGTTAAGATTGAATAAAAATGAAATACAGATTGTTTCTTACCACAAAGTTCTTTATAAAGAAATAATAGCGGAAATTACGGAAAATACCGGCAGGGAAATCATAGAAAAGCTTGGAAGTGTAGTGAAAGAAAATTATGCACATGTTTTAAATGCTCAGATTGTAAAAATATTGACTGATAATTTAAAAATTTCATATCCGGCGCAGATTGAAGGTATTGTACCGGAGAAAATATCTTACAGCCTGCTTCTGGAGATTTTAAAATATTTTGTTAGCAGAGGAAATACAATGATTCATCTTGTAAAGCTGATTGAGTTTGTAGAGCGTGAATTGAGAAAACAGCCGGAGCTGACGGCACAAGAGCTGGCAGAAGGGGCAGAAAAATGGCTGATAGAAACTATTTATAAGCAATAACAAATGTTATATGCCGGCAGACAGTTTGCTGTTTCAGGAACATTTTCAGATAATGAAAATTAAAAAAATGGGCGGATATTCAGAAGCCTTCTCTGAAAGAAGTATAATCAGGGAAGACTTCTTTATATTTGTCATGAAATTTTTGTGTGTTATTCAAAAAATTGTAATTAATATTTGTGATAGCTTATGTCAGATAAAATATCAACAGAAAGTATATTGCAATATAACTGTGAAAATGATATAATAAATCATTAATTTTTGAAACAGTTTTTCAACAGAATATCAGAACTTTTTGAGGGATTTTAAAACTTTTCAGAAATTTTTCAGTGTGCTGTTTTTGTAAGCAGATGTGCTATATAGAAGATGACTATAAAGGATTGGAGGTTATTTATGGAACATAAAGGAACTGTTGTACTTGAAACAAAACGTCTTATTTTAAGACCTTTTTGTATGGAGGATTTAGAACAGATTTATTATAACTGCTGGAGTGATAAAGATGTATGGAAATGGACAAATTATGTTCCTATGAACAGTGTGGAGGATGTGATAAATACCGCTAATATGTTTACAGAAAACTGGCTGGGCGCATATCAGAGGCCAAATCGATACAGTTGGGCGATTCAGCTAAAAGAGAGCGGCGAAGTAATCGGCAGATATTTTGGCATGAATCCCGATGATAAAGTAAGTCAGGTGGAATTGGCTTATGAAATGGGAAAAGAATGGTGGAACAAGGGGCTTATGACAGAGGCAACAAAAAAGGTGATAGATTTCTTTTTTCGTGAAGTAGGATTCAATCGTATATATGCGTATCATGCGGGTGGAAATCCTGCTTCCGGAAGAGTTATGCAGAAATGTAATATGGTGTATGAGGGTACGCTCAGACAGGCGGGCCGATGTAATAATGGAATAATTGACAAAGTATGTTATTCTATTCTGCTCAGCGAATATTTTTCGGAATGATACTGTCAATAAACGATTTCTAAATAACAATATTTATAAGAAGGGATTATAGCTATGCGTATTTTATTGGCAGAAGATGAAAAAGATTTAAATAAAATTATTACTCAAAAACTGTCCGCAGACGGCTACTCTGTGGATAGCTGTTTTGATGGCGAAGAAGCTATTGAGTATCTGAATTCAGCAGATTATGATGCGGTAATACTGGATATTATGATGCCAAAGGTTGATGGTTTTGCTGTTCTGCGACATCTGCGGCAGCAGAAAAAGGATACGCCGGTACTGTTTCTGACCGCACGCGATGCGGTTTCAGACCGTGTAAAGGGGTTAGACAGCGGCGCAGATGATTATTTAATCAAGCCTTTTTCCTTCGAGGAGCTTGGGGCAAGACTGCGGGCGATGACAAGAAAAAAATTCGGTATGACAGATAATCTTCTGACAGTTGCAGATTTGGTGGTTGATACTGCCTCACATACCGTCAAACGGGGAGACAGGGAAATTACACTGTCAGCAAAGGAATATCATCTCTTGGAATATCTGATGAGAAACCGCGGAATTGTTTTATCAAGGGAAAAGATAGAAAATCATATCTGGAATTTTGAATATGAGGGAGGTACAAATGTGGTGGATGTTTATATCAGTTATCTCAGAAAGAAAATAGACAGTGATTCTGAAAATAAACTGATTCATACCATTCGGGGGAGCGGGTATGTACTGAGGGAAAAATCATGAAAAATTTATCTATCAGGCTGAAAATTACAATATGGTTTTCTGCAATACTGGTTCTGGTAGTCGGGATTACATTTACGACGATTTTTTGGATTAACCGCTCCGTAATGCAAAAAAATATAAAAGATAACTTGATAAAGACGGTAGAGGATAATGTAGACGAAGTAGAATTTTTTGACAGCTTAAATGAAGATTCCATAGATTATGACGGGGATATTTATATTTCTTATAAAGACGGACTTCTGGAAATAGATGATGATTTTTTAGATAAGGTTAACGGGATAATTACAGCATTGTATTCCGAAAACGGAACCCTGCTTTATTAGAAGTGTCAAAAATACTCGTGGCTTTAGCCATGAGATAAATTGCCATGATATAGTAAGCATATAGAGAAATCTGTATGTAGCCGCAGTCTACACTGCGCAACTAAGAAACTGAACTGCTGGAACAATGCCTAAAGCTAATTCAACTACAACGCAATACCTAAGTTGATGACATTCAATATGGTATAAACGTGAACGTGGCGAAAGCAGAAAAAATGAATTAGATAGTGCAGGGTTAAATCCTAAACACCTTTAAAATGGCAAATCAGCAGGTAAGCTCGAAAGAGAAACTTCAACGACTATTCCTCTTGAGGGAAGTACAGCACAAGCGATGGGTGTTGGAAGTGGTTTCGCCTAAGTCTTAGAGATAAGATATGGATAAGATATAGTCTGTGCTTATGTGAAAGCATAAGAAGTTCATAAGAGAACTGTATGGGAAGTAGCGTTCCTGTATGAACGACAACCTCTGATACGATGAAACGAACAGGGTTCTAATGTGTATTTTCATCTATCGTATAAAAAACAACATTATTTTTAAAACAATATTTCATTTTATAGTAAAATATGCTATAATTACCTTGTAGAAAAGAGGTGATTATAAATGTATTTCACTATGAAACAACAGGTAAAACAGTTATCAAAAGAAGATTATAAAAATCTTAGAGAGTTGTGTCATATAGCGAAAAATCTTACAAATGAAGCGATATACAATGTAAGGCAGTATTATTTCAAAGAAAGTAACTATTTAAACTATGAAAAAAATTACGCTTTACTGAAAACATCAGAAAATTATAAAACATTAAATTCCAACATGGCTCAACAGATTTTAAAAGAAGTGGACGGAATGTTTCAATCATTTTTCGGACTTATAAAACTCGCTAAGAAAGGCAGGTATTCTTTTAAAGATACGAAACTGCCGAAATATCTTCCGAAAGACGGTTTTGCAACATTAGTCATAGGATTTGTAAGATTAAAAGAAAATCAGCTTACCATTCCATATTCCCAAAAATATAAGAAAGAACATAAAGGAATCACAATCAATATTCCACCGAAACTTGTTGGTAAAAAGGTGAAAGAAATAAAAATAATCCCAAAATCAAAAGCAAGGTTCTTTGAAATTCAGTATGTATATGAAACAGAGGAAATTCAAAGTAATTTAGATATAAACCATGCACTTGCAGTCGATTTCGGGATAGATAATCTTGCAACCTGTGTCACAAGCGAAGGCAAATCTTTCATAATAGATGGGAAAAGGTTAAAATCTGTCAATCAATGGTTTCACAAAGAAAATGCAAGGTTACAGAGCATAAAAGATAAACAGAATTTTGGTAAAGGCTGTACAAATAAGCAGGAACAAATCAGAAGAAACCGAAATAATAAAGTGAATGATTATATGTCAAAGAGTGCAAGAATTATTATTGATTACTGTTTAAAAAATAAGATTGGTACATTCGTATGTGGATATAACAAACCATTCAAAAAAAATAGTGGTATGGGAAAGCAGAATAATCAAAATTTTGTAAATATCCCATTTGGAAAGTTAAGAGAGAAGCTGGAGTATTTATGTAGGTTATATGGAATTCATTATGTAGAACAGGAAGAAAGTTATACATCGAAAGCAAGTTTCTTTGATAAGGATGAAATTCCAATATATCATGCAGATAATCCACAAAACTACACATTTAGTGGAAAAAGAGTAAAGCGCGGCTTATATCAATGTGCCAATGGAAAGACTTTAAATGCAGATGTAAACGGAGCATTAAATATTTTGAAAAAAAGTAATGTTGTATCTCTTAGGGGATTATACGATAGAGGTGAACTGGACACACCGATAAGAATAAGGGTTGCCTGAGAAATCAGGCAGAATATTCGACAGTCAATCCTTCGGATTGGCTGTATGAAATACCAAACTTCTTAAATAAAACAGTGAATGATTAACTGTTTTTAGAACCCTGCAACTTTAGTCGTAGGAGGTTCAGGGAGAGAATCGACTGATAAAGCAAACATCAAAAATCCATTTTGAAGATGAAAAATTGCAGAAAATTTCTTATGAAGGCACGGGTTATTATATTTTTGACCGTAAACTGGAAGGAAGAAAATTAGACGGGCTCTGGCTGCGCGGAATTGTTTCGGAAAATGAGGATATGGAAAGAGTTACCGCAGTTGTGCATATTTCGTTAATTGCGCTTCCAGTATTGCTTGTTATGGCAGTATTTGGCGGATATTCGGTGGCAAAAAGAATGTTAAGGCCGGTAAATCAAATTACAGAAGCAGCGGCACAGATTAGTCAGGGCAGTGATTTGCAAAAAAGGATTGCTCTTGGCAGGGGAGGTGATGAACTTCATCAGCTTGCGGCGGTATTTGATGATATGTTTGCACGGTTAGAGGCAGCTTTTCAGACAGAAAGACGTTTTACTTCGGATGCATCTCATGAGCTTCGCACGCCTATGGCTGTTATTATGGCTCAATGCGAATATATTTTAAGCGAAACAAGAAGTGTGGAGGAATATGAGGAAGCGTTTTATGTGATACAAAGACAGGGCAGGAAAATGTCAAGATTGATAGATGATATGCTTGTTTTTACCCGAATGGAGCAGAAGAATGAAAGCTATCCAAAAGAATCTCTTAACCTGTCGGAGCTTATAGAGGATATTTGTCAGGATATGGCTCTTTTGAGGGATAAAGAAATTACTCTGACATGGGAGCTTGAGCCGGATATTTTCTTTGAGGGAAACCGTCTTTTAATAACAAGACTTCTGACAAATTTAATCAGTAATGCTTATCGCTACGGAAATCAAAATGGAAGTATTTTTGTTGGCCTAAATCAAAAAGAAAAGATTTTAATTACTGTTAAGGATAATGGGATTGGTATTTCAAAAGAGCAGCAGAAAAAAATCTTTGAGCGTTTTTACCGCGCAGATGTCTCGCGTACTTTGGAAGGAAGCGGACTGGGACTGGCGATGGTGAGGGAGATTGTACAGTTTCATGGAGGAGAGATAATGGTTTCTTCCGAGTCTGATAAAGGAAGCATATTTACAGTTAGCTTACCTGTTTTGAAAAGTATATAAAATTTAATATCAAATAAAAGAAAACAGCAGGTCATATCTGACCTGCTGCTTTAATATGCAATAGATGAAGCTGCCTGATAATACATTCTGCACTTTATTGAAAAAAATTATTAAAAACAGAAAAATTTCATTCTTCTAATGTTTTTTTAATTTTTGTAAAATATAATACAGATGTAAACAACAATACAGCCTTTTGGGCGGCTACAAGAAAGGAGCATCTTTATGAAAAAGATAAAAGAATATTTTAACAATCCAAAGAAAGTAATTCTTTCTGTTATTGTACTTTTCGTAATATGCGGCATTGTTTTTTTCGCCGGCAGCGCAATTTTAAATAAGGTTCTTATAGGTAAAAAAGAAGCAAAGAGAATAGCTTTGGCAGATGCAGGAATTTCTGCTGATGATGTTTCAAAGATTTGGATTGATTTAGATTTTGACCATGGAAGTTTTGAATATGAAGTTGAGTTTTATTCAAAAGGAAATGAGTATGAATATACAATAGATGGAAAGAGTGGAGAAATTATTTCCAAAGATACAGATTATCATAAATCCGCGCAGGATTCGTTACAAAATCAACAGTTGCAGAATAATCAACAGACGCAGCCATCGGCAGATAACAATACAATCTCTCTTGATTCGGCAAAGGAGAAAGCTTTGCAAAGTGCAGGATTATCAGAAACAGACATAACATTTACAAAAACAAAGCTTGACAGAGACGACGGCATATTAATATATAAAATTGAATTTTATTCCACACAGGCGGAATACGAATATGAAATCAATGCCACAAACGGCGAAGTTGTAAGTATGGAAACAAAAGCATATCATATTGACTCTAATAATTCCGGAAATTCGGATAAATATATTGGAGTGGACCAGGCAAAGAGTATTGCCGCAGAGCATGCAAAGATTGCTGAGAATGAAATTGTTTTTTCAAAAGCAAAACTGGAAAATGATGATGGAAGAACTGTGTATGAGATTGAGTTTTACTATGAAAAAATAGAATATGAATATAAGATAGACGCTGTGTCAGGAGCAATTATAGAATATGACTTTGAGCAGTTTTAACATCAGATATGAAACAGATAAATATTGATTTTGAAATTTGAGACAGAAAAAGAATCATAAAATAAAGATTTTAGGAGGAGAATATGGCAGTTACAAAGATTAGAACCATAAAACAAATAATAAGAAATGTTTTTGGTATTATGGCAGTTACCATGCTTATCTGTGGATGTGAAAATAACTCTGATTTATCGACTGGAAAATCTGAGGAACAGACACAGATAAAGGAAACAGACAGCTCACAGTCAGAAACGGATACAAAAACAAATAGTCAAAATGAAAGCCGGCAGGATTCGCAGGATAAATTTATTTCAGAGGAAGAGGCAAAAAAAATTGCCTTTGACGATGCGGGAATAGATAATAGTAATGTATCTAATATGAGTATTAAAATGGAGTCCGATGATGGCATTTGGGAATATGAAATTGAGTTTTATGTGGAAAATACAGAATATGATTATGATATAGATGCCATATCAGGAGCAGTCCGCAGCAAGGATGTATCAAATCATGCAGTGCCGGAGGTTCCAACACAGCCGCAGACCAGTTCTGCACCGGTACAAACACAACCTTCTAATAACTCTGTTTTACAGGAGGGGCTTATCACAGAGGAACAGGCAAAACAAATCGCGTTTGGCGATGCAGGTGTTTCGGAAAGTCAGGTATTAAGCCAGCGGATAAAGCTTGAAATGGATGATGGTATATGGGAGTATGAGGTTGAATTTTATGTGGGAAGCACAGAATATGACTATGAAATCGATGCGGCATCAGGAACAATCCGAAAGAAAGATATGGATATAGAGGATGATTTTTACCAGCTTCCAGCACAGGGCAATTATATTTCAGAGGCCGATGCCAAAGCGCTTGCGCTTGCAAAGGTTTCAGGAGCTTCAGAAAATAATATTCAGATACATTTGGATTATGATGACGGGAGAGCAATTTATGAGGGCTCCATTTACTATCAGGGTATAGAATATGAATTTGAAATTGATGCAGTGACAGGTACATTTTTAGATTGGGATATTGACGATTAAAATAAAAAAGGAAAAGCTGCTGTTTGGATAGATAAGTTATCTATGTTTGCAGCAGTTCTTCCTTTTTCATTTTGTTACTTTGAGAAGTGGAATAGCCTTCACCAGTTATGCAATATATGTCAAAGAAATTTCATCTTTGCCTCTTTTCTATCGCTGCATAATTTAAATACTATATTGCCAAATCACTATGAAAATGATACAATAAATGAACATTTGAAACAGTTTTTATTTTTTAGAAAGGATTTATTATTATGAGTACACAACCAAAATGGCTTGATAATGCCGTGTTTTATGAAATTTATCCACAATCCTTTAAAGATTCCAATGCCGATGGCATCGGAGATTTTCAGGGAATTATTGAAAAACTTGATTATATTAAAGAGCTTGGCTGTACAGCAATCTGGATGAATCCATGTTTTGAGTCGCCATTTGGAGATGCAGGCTATGATGTTTCTGATTATTATAAAACCGCGCCAAGATATGGAACAAATGAAGATTTAAAACGTCTGTTTGAAGAAGTTCATAAACGTGATATGCATATTCTTCTGGACCTTGTGCCAGGACATACTTCCATTAACCACAAATGGTTTCAGGAGTCTATGAAAGCGGAAAAAAATGAGTATACAGACCGATATGTCTGGACAGACAGTATATGGGAAGAAGTGTGGGGAATGGGTTCACTGCGGGGAATTTCTGACAGAGACGGTTCCTGTGCGGTAAATTTTTTTTCACATCAGCCTGCGCTTAATTATGGATTTTACAAGCCGGACCGCCCTTGGCAGCAGTCTATGGACGATGAAGGTCCAAAAGCTACGCTGGAGGAATTGAAAAATATTATGCGTTTCTGGCTGAATATGGGTGCAGACGGTTTCCGTGTAGATATGGCAGGCTCGCTTGTGAAACATGACGAGGAAGGAAAAGGAACCATTCGGCTTTGGCAGAGTGTGAGAGCTTTTCTGGACAGTGAATTTCCAAATGCGGCTATGGTTTCCGAGTGGGGTGAGCCGGACAAATCCTTGCAGGGAGGCTTTCATATGGATTTTACCCTGCATTTTGGTCCATCTCATTATAATGATTTATTCCGGTGTGACAAGCCTTATTTTTCATCAAAAGGTGAAGGAACGATTGTAGATTTTGTAAATAAATATAAAGAAAGCTATGAAAAGAGTGAAAGAAAAGGATTAATCTGTATTCCGTCAGGAAATCATGATATGGACCGGCTGGCAAGAAGTATTCATGGCGATGAGCTTAAGGTGGCGTTTGCATTTCTGCTTTCTATGCCCGGCGCTCCGTTTATCTATTATGGTGATGAGATTGGAATGAGATATGTGGAAAACCTTACCTCTGTGGAAGGAGGATATAACAGAACAGGTTCACGTTCGCCTATGCAGTGGGATAATTCGCTGAATATGGGCTTTAGCAGCGCAGCAAAAGACAGACTGTATATTCCGCAGGATGAAAGTTCTGACAGACCGACAGCAGAAGAGCAGATACAGGATGAAAATTCTCTTTACCATGAAATTAAACGGCTGATTGCTGTACGTATGTCCCATGAGGCTTTGCAGAGCAGGGGTGAAATAGAATTTGTAAATGTTGGTTATCCTCTTGCATATTTAAGAAGTGGGAAACAGGAAACGATAGTTGTAGTTATTAATCCGGCAGCGGAGGAAAAAACTTTTGAATGTAAGTATTTGCCGACGGAGTGCATTTATAATTTCGGAGGAAAGATTTCTGCTGATGGAACTACCATAAAGGTTCCGGCGCAGTCAGCAGGATTTTACAGGATAGAGAAATAGAAAAGAATATTTATATTGGTGTAAAAAGGGACTGTTGCAAAATGCAGCTTATATATAATATATGCTGAGACTCATAAGGTCTAAGTACCATATATTGTATATAATGGCTATTTTGCGACACTCCCTTTACATAAAAAATTATACAGTCATTATTTTAGAGTTATCCAATATCTTTTAATGATACAGCCGTCCACTTCTACATTTTTTTCAAAAACACCGCCATTTGAAAGAATTGTTCTTTCGCTGGCCGAATTATTCGCATCACAGGTAATCATTACTTTCTTAATATTTAAGGCTTTGCAATTTTGCAGGTTTTGTCTTACCATTTCTTTTGCATACCCTTTCTTCCTTTCATTTGGACGTACATAATATCCCATATGTCCGCCCCATGTGCTCAAAATAGGGGTATTAATGTGATAACGCAAATCTATTATTCCGACAATTCGGTTGTCTGTTTCACGTACTGCAATGTAAATCATGGAAGGAACTTTATCTTTTGGGCAGGTTTCTACTGTCTTATGAAGTTTTATTGTGTCAATCCATTCCTTGGCAGAAAAACATTTCTCAAGATTTCCACATCCGGCAAATTTATCCATATCATTTGATGAAATTATTTCCTGTCGGAATTGCCAGATATCTTTCTCATATTCTATTGTTGGCTCTATTAATTTTATGTTGCTAAATTCCATTATAATTATCCCTCTTTCTTTTATATTTCCTCTTTTTAATGGTCTTAAAAAAATGAGACAGAAAATCTATAAAAATTGACTGTTTCCTGTGCTTTATGGATATTTATGTAACTTTTATTTATTATTGATATTTTGTTTTTGCTGGCTGCGATGTTTAAAAGGTAATATCCCAGTATATATGGTCTGATATATGATTTATTTTTTTTAAATATTCAGCTTTTCGTCTATAAAATATACCCTCAGCAAAACTTTTTTCCATTTCTTCACAGAGAAGCTCAACAAATTCCGGCTCAAGAATACTGTATATAAATGGCTTTATCTCTTTAAATAAAGCCTCAATCTGTCCTCTGTTTATTTTTTTGTCAACAAATTTCACAACTTCATCATTCCAGAAAATATGACGCGTCACACAGCCTTCATCAAAATTCCATATATCGCTTGACCAAAATAGTTGTGATTCGTTGACAGCAAGTAAATTATCGCTTTCTTTAAAAAGAAGAACAGAAAGATATTGAAAAAATGAATATTTTATTTTTAATGAGCCTTTAAAAATTTCGTGAAATAAACGGCGAATATTATTATTGTCAAGTGCAGCAGTAGTATTAAATAAAGACACCCATTCAAGCATATAACAATTCTGTATTTCCATCTTCTTTAATGTCTGTGAAATATAATATTCCATAATATACTGATAGTTTTTTTCTCCGACAGCATATTTGAAATTTTTTTGATTAAAAAACATTGCGTCATTAAATTCAAAGTAAATATCCATCGCTGTTTTTTGCAGATAATCATGGTTTTCATATATAACAGCCTGTTCCATAGACTTTAAATAAAATGGCAGTAAATATCTGATTAATTCCGGCTGAATATCTTCTGAATATATACAATCTGTAACAAAATTATATAAAATTAAATATTTTTCAGAAAATGCTCCGTCTATACTTTCATTTGCAATAAATTCCTGTAATGTATGTATATCTGTCTCATACAATTTCATGGTGATTTGAAAATTTGGGCGTTCATCTCTTGAATAACCTATATTATTCATATAATTCTTTTCTTAAATTTTTACAAACCGCAGCCATCTCCAGCATATCTTTTTGGGGAACCATTTCGTTTAAATCATAAGTAAGCGGCGCAGCAACAAAATCCATAAGAACCTTATTTATTATTTCATGTTCCTTTGACGTAGCTGTAATAGAAACATCAGGGATAGTGATTTCCTCTAAATCACCTCCAAATAATTCACATAAATTAACAATTTTGTTTACTTTACATTCTAACAGCAAAGCGGCAAGGTCAATAATAAGGTCAATGGCGTAGCAAATCTCCATATATTTCCAAGAATCTACAAACATCAGAGAAGTTTCCTGATTTTTAAAGTTGCCATTTAGTGTGTCCAGTTCAAAATCCTTAAATATTTCTCCAACAGAACTTTCTTTTTTTTGTTTTGTTGCCAGATATTCCACAAGCGTCAAGCTGTCATCAGTGTCGCCGATATAATTATTCCAATACTTATCTTCAATATACATTTTTTTCTCCTTTTAAATTTTGTTTGTGATATTGACTGGCAAGTATAGTTAAATGTTCTACAATATTTGGATTCCAGTGTATGTAGTCAGTTAGATGCTGACAAGGGAAATTATCACATATACCGCAGAATTGCACATTATGATTTCTTGTACATGCATGTATTTTACATCTGCCGGAGTCTGCCCATTCTGGAACATATCCGTCTGCTTCAATACATCCTTTACATATTCCGTCACTTCTTTTTTTGCAGCCAGTACAGGATTCACCGCAGGCAGTTATTGTAGAAAAGTCCATATTAAGTTTTCTCCTTGTATCATGGTTTTAACTAAGTTTTTATGAGTGAATATATGTTTGTTTTCATATCATACCATAGAATTTAGATTATAGCAACCTGTAATTTGTGCAAACATGCAACCAACACTTGTGTTGATTGCATGATTGAGTCCATTGCTTTAAGAAATTTTCGATAGCATTAGTCAAATATTTTTTATCAGCCGAAATACCTGCTCTACTGTAAAAAGCATATTTTTTTCTGCATTTTCTGAATTCATTGCTTCTTGCAGGGTTTGTACGTTTCGAAGAATTGGAAAAAATGCGTCAATACCATATTGATTACATATTACTGCCTCCTCTGTGACACAGCCTGAAAAGGCAATTACTGTTTTATTATACTTTTTGGCAATTTCTGCTACGCCGATTGGTGCTTTTCCAAATATAGTCTGTCCATCAAAGCAGCCTTCGCCGGTGACTACAATATCCGCTGATTTTATATCCTGCTCCAGTTTTGTTTCCTCCAAAACAATTTTAATTCCGGGTTCCAGCATCGCATTTGTATAAGAAAGAAAGGCAAAACCCAGACCTCCGGCGGCTCCTGTTCCAGCCTGATTTGCATTTGCGTGAGGATATTTTTTTGTGGTAAGTTCTGCATAGTGAGCAAGCCATTTATCCATCTGTGTAATCATATCAGAGGTTGCGCCTTTTTGCGGTCCAAAGACAGCGCTGCATCCCTGTTCTCCACACAAAACATTTGTCACATCACATGCTACTCGAAAGGTGCATTCCCGAAGACCTGGAAATACATTTTCATCTGTAATCTTATCAAGTTCCTTTAATCCTTTTGCGCCGAACGGAACCTGATTTTTATTTTTATCAAGCATACCATAGCCTAATGCCTGAAGCATACCGATTCCTCCGTCGTTTGTAGCGCTTCCCCCAATACCAACAATAAAATGCCGACATCCTCTGCAAACAGCCTCTTTTATTATCTGACCTACACCATAAGTAGTAGTGTTAAGAGGATTTCTGTCGTTTTCTGCAACAAGGGTAATTCCTGCTGCGCCGGACATTTCAATAATCGCAGTTCTGGTTTTTTCAATAATTCCAAACATACATTTCACAGGCTTTCCCAATGGACCTGTTACTGTGATATGTTCCAGTTTTCCACCCATTCCAAAGGTTAATGCTTCAACTGTCCCTTCACCTCCGTCTGCAAGCGGATGAACAGAAACCTTTGCATCACATATTGCCTTTTTTATTCCCTGTTTTATGATATTTCCAGCCTCCAAAGATGAAAGGCTGCCTTTGAATGAATCAACAGCAACAATTACTTTCATTTTATTTTTTCCTCTCTGATTTATATAAAATCCATTATCGAATTCTCTGAATGAAACATAACCTCATTTTGTATATTTGTTTGTCATTCTTATATAATAATTGAAAGGAACGAGAGAAACCAGCAAACAGACTTCTCCCGTTTTATACTATTTCCTTATTTATTTAAGCTAAAATCCGATAAATACTTTTTCAATATTATTTTTCATACTAACCAACATTTTGCCGCTCTGCAATACAAATCTATCAGGCATAATTATCTGCCTGTATTGTAAACATTTTATTATATAAGCCATTTTCCTGACACATAAGTTCATCATGTGAACCATACTCAACGACTTTCCCTTTATCGAATACAGCAATTTTATCACATAGCAGACAAGATGACAATCTATGTGAAATAAAAATCATGAAAATTCTATCATCAATTTCACTAAATTCAGTATTAATCTCATATTCCGTTTTGGGGTCAAGAGCAGCCGTAGGCTCATCTAAAACAGCGAAACTGCCATTTTTGCAAAGCGCTCTGATAATAGCAATCTTTTGTTCTTCTCCACCGGACGGTACAAAGCCTTCATCATCAAAATTTTTATATAGATTTGTATGAATTCCCTTTTTCAACTGGTTTAATTTTTTCAATATCCCCATTTTCTCACAAAACTTTCTCACAATCTTATCATTCTCATAAGACGGATGTTCATTAATCAGAATATTTTCCAGTATAGGTGCCGATAAAAGTTTATAATCCTGAAACACTACTGAAAATAATTTGACATATTCATCATAATCCATATCGTATATGTTTCTTCCATCAATCAGAATTTCGCCCTTTTCTATTTTGTACAGTCCTGTCAAGATTTTGATAAATGTTGTTTTGCCAGCGCCATTTTTCCCCACAATTGCCAGTTTTTCGCCTGCATTTATTTTGAAGTTGAAATCCTCAAAGATGTAATCTTGTGAACCGGGATATTTAAAGAAAATATTTTTAAATTCAATACAATTAATCTCTTTATAATTTGCTTTATCTCCATTCATGTTTCCATTTCTTGATGTATATACTGACTCGTTTGTTGTCATAAAAGATATGTAATTGTTTATATAATCACATTTTTTCTTCAACTCCTGATATCCAGAAGCAATACCATTAGCATTGGAAATCATGGTTAAAGAACCAGAAAGTAACATGGTAAAATCACCAACAGTTATAAAACGATTTAGCGTGAGTATACCTAAGTAAGCATATGCCACTGCATTAGCAAGGTTTTCAAACAAGTTCTTAAAAATCCGGAGCTTAATCATCTCATTTGATTGTTTCTTAAAAGTATCTATAACATCATTGGAACATTTTTCTGCTCGGTTTAATAATAATTCCTTACTATCATACAATCTATAATCTTTTCCATATTTCACATTTGACAATTCACTATAAACATAATCAAGCTTACGGTTAATATCTGATAATTGTCCATAATACTTTTCTGAAATTTTATTCTCTTTTGCACTAAATATATTTCCCAATATGACAAAAACTGCTATGGTAATAAAAAGAAATGGAGCCTTCCATGCAATGATTATTACTGCTTCAACCGTTACAACAAATGATAAAATTGTAGATTCGATGCTGCTCATTATCCCTGTAAAGCCGCCAGAATACCATCCAATTCCAATATCCGCTCTGTGCAAACTCTCTAAAACAGATGTATCCTCAGTTTTATAGAAGTCCATATTCATGGTTTTTTCAGACAATAACATCGAAAAATAATTATCATATAAATCATTATATTTTTCCAGATTTTCTAAAATTATTCTTCTTATTGCTGATATACCTATATTACTTATAATAATGAAACCTGTATATAAAATCAAGTTTTCAACATTTCTATCTGTCATCAGTTCATCAATCAAAAACTTAGGACAGACAACATTTGCAATGGGTTGGATTATACCAAGCAACAAGTCGCAAAAAAGCAAATAACTATATGATTTTTTGTAGCGATATGCTAACGGAAAAAGATACCGTAGTGTTTTTGCAATAACCCTATGCTTGTTCACTTTCTTGTTCACCTCCACTCACTTTGTTACTCTTGTAATATCCTGCTTGAAGTGTATAAATTTTCGCATATTCTCCATTATAATTCATAAGTTCTTCATGGGTTCCTCGTTCAATAATTTTTCCATGTTCTAATAAAAAAATCTTGTTACAAAATTTTGTAGAGGATAGTCTATGAGAAATATAAATAACCGGTTTTCTACTAACCTTTTCGTCTATGGATTCATAAAATTCCTTTTCTGCAATAGGATCTAACGAAGCAGTTGGTTCGTCGAAAATAAAAATTTCGGCATCCTTATATATGGAACGTGCTACGGAAAGCTTCTGTTTCTCTCCACCGGATAAATTAACACCATTTTTATCCATTATTTTAAATAACAGGGTATCCGGACCCTTCGGTAATTTGTCAATCAAAGAAGTTACATCTGCTTTTGTAAATGCGTTTACTAATCGTTTATGGTCAGTCTCTTCTTGCTTTTTCATAGTAACATTTTCCGTAACTGAAAAGGCAAACAAATTAACATCTTGAAATACCGGCGAAAATAACCGAAAACAGTCGCTTCTTTTATATTGTTTTATATCCTCGCCATTAATTAATATTTTGCCATCTGTGGGGTCATACAATCTGCAGAGCAGTTTAATAATTGTTGACTTACCTGCTCCATTATAGCCTACAATGGCAATTCTGTCTGATTCATTTATCTGGAAAGAAATATCATTTATAATATTCTCTTCCTGATCAGGATATCGAAATGAGACATTTTTAAATTCTATTTTTACAGGTATATCTTTTTCCAATATCAAGCATTTCCCATTATTATCTTCGGGGAGTTCAATAAATCTCCTAAAATCTGAAACCTCGTAAGAATCCTTCTTTATTTTTGATATAGAATCTAAAAATGCGCTGACGGATTCGAAAAAGGTTTTCATGGTCATCAGATATAATGAAAAATCACCAATTCCTATTTGACCTTGTAGTACAGCGTATACAAGCCAAGCATACATAACGATTTCATTCATCAGAAAATAAAAGTAATTTATAGTACTATATTTAATCCACCGATTGTTACTCTTTTTCATAATCTGATGAACCATTTTCGCTTCTTTTTTCTCTTTATTCAATATGAACTTTTGCATATTGAATAGTCTTATATCCTTACCATAAGAAAAGTCTTTTGATATGTTTTTGTAATAATCTCTTCCTCGTTCGTATTGCGGAAGAATATCCCACATAAGTTCTTTGTCTTTTTTTCTTGCATTTCCAGTAATACGATAGCCGATATATGCAAATATAAGCATTAATAAAACAACAATCGGATTTAAGGAAACAATAAGAAACATCGCAATTACCAATTGAAAACCAGATGTCAAAAAAGCTTGCAGATTTCTCAAAAAGCTCTCGATTCCATTAGAATTATTCTCTGTTGCCGCAGCCGCTTTTTGTGCTAAATTCAGTGTTTCCTGTTTTTCCAATTTATCATATCTTATGGATAATATTTGATTAAGACGTAAAGGCTCAAAAGAATATCTGGCACGAATAATTCTCCACCAGGATTGAAAAAATATATACTCAGAAACATCTGAAATTAATACCTGAACAACAAGCATTATAATAATTGATACAATAAGGAATTTAACACTTTTTTCAGCGATTACACTATCTATAATAATTTTAGATAGGATGGGCATAATATAAGCGCTTAATGCATAAATCACCGCTGATAAAATGCTCATTACAATTAATTTTTTTTCATTCTTCTTGATATGGCCAAACACGAATTTAAGATTATTTATCACATTATGGTTCTTCATTATTTGTTCTCCAAATATTTTCTTCATTTATTTTCGATTTTGGAATAATTCCCTGAAAACGCTGTACTCCTGTTTTGACAGGTGTTTGACTTTCTGTTTCACTGTTAGATACACAGTATTTCTTTTTTTCTTAAATTTAGAATGTTTATTCCTGTATATCAATATTATGTCATATATTAACCAAATTGTCTATATGTTTTAGTGAACTACCCATTGTCTAAAGCCAATGGGCTTCCTGCTTCATCGACCTCGTAACCTACTATCTAATGGCAACTCCAAAGGAGCTGCTACCCTATTCCACAGGCGTAAATTCGGACTGTACCAGCCCTATAACGGTTTATACTATACATCATGTCATACATCGAAGATGTATGACCTAAAGTACCTTGTATATTTTACGTGCTGAAGGAAAGCTTGGTTTTCACATCGTATTTCTCAGCACAACCTCATATATACAGTTATCAATGTCCATGTATGGATAAATTATAGCAGGGAATCCATGTTATGGCAACCGTTAGTTTTGTGGCCTTAACCCATCATCTAAAGCTAATGGGATTGCGGCCACATTATTTCAAAATACATGTTTTAGCAAAAAGGACAGCTTTCCTTTTCTGCCTGAATTTTGATAAAATAATAAATTTATTTTGTCTTGAAAATATATTTGATTTTGTAGTATACTGTATCATAAGAAAAGATTGGAAATCAATATAGAATGCTAAAAAACAGTGAAGATTTAACAGGACAGGAGATATATATGGCAAAGTATATTATGGCATTGGATGCAGGTACGACAAGCAACCGATGTATTTTATTTAATGAAAAAGGCGAGGTGTGCAGCACCGCCCAGAGAGAATTTACGCAATATTTCCCGCAGCCCGGATGGGTAGAGCATGATGCAGATGAAATCTGGGCAAGCCAGCTTGGAGTAGCTGTTGAAGCGATGAATATGATAGGAGCTGCCGCAAAAGATATCGCTGCAATTGGTATTACAAATCAGAGAGAAACAGTGATTGTATGGGATAAGCATACAGGGGCGCCTGTTTATCATGCAATTGTATGGCAGTGTAGACGGACATCAAAGGAATGTGATGCCTTGAAGGAAAGAGGACTTACCGAACGATTTCAGCAAAAAACAGGGCTTGTATTGGATGCGTATTTTTCAGCAACAAAGGTGAAATGGATATTGGACAATGTGTCAGGTGCGAGGCAGAGAGCAGAAAATGGCGAGCTGTTATTTGGCACAGTCGAAACATGGATTATCTGGAAACTGACAAAGGGCAGGGTTCATATTACCGATTATTCAAATGCTTCCCGTACCATGCTGTTTAATATTAATACACTGGAATGGGATGATGAAATTCTTGCTGAATTTCATATACCAAAGTGTATGCTTCCAGGGATAATGCCTTCAAGCTGTATTTATGGAGAGACGGATGCCTCTTTTTTGGCGGTTCAATACCGATTGCGGGGGCAGCGGGAGACCAGCAGGCAGCGTTATTTGGACAAACCTGCTTTACTGCGGGTGAGGTGAAAAATACTTATGGAACCGGATGTTTTCTGCTTATGAATACGGGAGAAAAGCCAGTGTTTTCAAAACATGGTCTGGTGACAACGATTGCATGGGGACTGGACGGGAGAGTAAACTATGCTCTGGAGGGGTCTATTTTTGTGGCAGGCGCGGCTATACAATGGCTGCGTGATGAATTAAAAATAATTGATTCAGCGGCAGATTCTGAATATATGGCAGGAAAAGTAAAAGATACTAACGGCTGTTATGTTGTTCCGGCATTTACAGGTCTTGGAGCACCACATTGGGACCAGTATGCAAGAGGAACGATTGTCGGGATTACGCGGGGAGTAAATAAATATCATATTATCCGCGCAACCTTGGAATCAATCGCATATCAGGTAAATGATGTTTTGATGGCAATGGAAGCAGATTCACAGATAAAAATAGCAGCGCTGAAGGTTGACGGCGGTGCAAGTGCGAATGATTTTCTTATGCAGACACAGGCGGATATTGTAAATGTGCCGGTCATTCGGCCGAATTGCGTGGAGACAACTGCAATGGGAGCCGCTTATCTGGCAGGGCTTGCAGTGGGATATTGGGCAGATAAGGAAGAAGTTATGAAAAACTGGGCAAGTGACTGTACGTTTAAATCTTTGATTGAAGAGGCAGACAGAAAGAAAAAAGTGAAAGGCTGGAATAGAGCTGTAAAGTATGCATATGGATGGGCGAAGGAAGACGGCAGTATTTAATCTGGATAGTATTCAATACAGATAGTATTTCGTATGGATAATATCAAATGTGAATAATACTTGATATAAATAACATTTCGTACTGCCTGTATGTATTGTGGAGAATAAACATGAAGATTGAAATTTATTCAAGAGAATCTATTGAAAAATTATTGGAAAATAATTTTCCAGAAGATGTAGCGGTAATAAGTTTTTATGACCCTGTCAATCCAAGAACAGGTGAAAAAGACAAGCCTGTGGATTACTCACATAAAACAAGTCGTGTCTTTTCAGTTGCAATACACGATATTGATATAGAAATTCTTTCGGATTATGGTTTGACATATGATACTTATTTTCCAGAGGTTGACAGGCTGGCAGAATTTATTTATGCTGCTTACAGTGAAGGATTGGATATGATATGTCAGTGTGAATACGGGCAAAGCAGAAGTGCCGCCTGTGCAGCGGCAATATCAGAGTATTTTTATCATAATGGTATTTCTATATTTGCAGATTATCGTTATTATCCGAATCAGATGGTTTATCATAAAGTATTTGATGCATTAAACAGTTTGAAAGATAAGAAAAATATTTGACAGGAGATATTTATGATACTGAATTTACATGGTCTTAACGGAGGCGCAAATAATACAAATTATAAATTGCTTTTAAAATTATATTCAGAAGATAACCTTTTATCTCCTCAGATTGATTATATGAAAACATCTCCCATAGAGATTTTAAACAATTTGAAAGCATATAAAAATATTGATTATGTTGTGGGGAATTCGTTTGGTGGATTTTATGCCTATATTCTAAGTAATATATGTAAAATTCCATGTCTGCTTGTGAATCCGTGTATACCTCCTCAAAAATATATTCCATTTCTCGTAGAGGAATATGCATTTACAGATGAACTTGTTTCTTTCATGTCTGAATATTCTGATCATTTTCAGCCGGTTTATATGATTCTTGGTATGGAAGATAATGTATTATCGCCTGCTTATACAGAGCAGATTATAAAATCAGCAAAGGTGTGGAAAATTCATGGAGGACACAGTTTGTCAGGAAATCAGTTATTTTATCAGATATTTCATGCGGCAGTAAAAGAGATAGAAAGTATTATGTAAACTGGTCTTGTATGTGTAGAACTTTTTTGTTACAATATGAAAAATATATGAAAGAGGTTGAAAGGATTCTGCTCATAGTTTTTGAGTAATGGTATTAGATAGAATATTTAAGTTGTTTTTGAAAGGTCATACACAGGAAGATAGAAAGAGGAAAAAATGTTTGATGTCGATATTTTAAAAAAGCATGAATTTCATGATTCGGTCATAGAAACTGTGAATTGGGATTTAAATACAAAATTTTTCAATTTAAGGGGAGAATTTCCAGAGTGGGAGCGTACAGAGAACAGTGGATGTTCTTATTATTGTTTTTGGTTTTCAGGAGTAAAAAATTTGTCCACAGAAGAGAAAGATTATAAGGAAAGCAGTCTTATAGAAATAAAAATAATTCCTTTTGAATCGGAATATCATGTCAAAATAATGATTGATATAGAGTTTGGTAATTTTGCAGCAATAGAATTTTCATGTACAAGTATTAAATGTGATTTCTATAAGTATAAAGGCATGTCTTATCAAAATGTGTACTATGATTCGCAGTATCAGTTGAGTTTTCGAAAAATGCGAAGTGCATATAAGAAAAACAATTTTTTAGAAACAGAATATAAGGATTTGAAAGATGGATATACTGTAAAGGCGGATTCCTACGCAACAAAAAGTCATGTGGAAAATAATATAGAATATGGGAGATTATTTATTCAAAAATGCTGTCTGATGTATCAGAATAAAACAATATTTGAGTATGAATCTATCTATCGGATGCCCCGTATCACGGCAGAAATCATTCATCATCGAAACGGAAAGAAATATTTTTTGTTTAAATCAGACTTATATGGGTTAAATATATATGATATAGAAGGTAAAAGTGTATTTTATTACATACCGGAAGGATTACAGCATCATTATGAATATGTTTTAGGAGAATCTTTCATTATCACAGATATTCATTATGATTCAAAGACAGATAAAATCGCGTATGAGGGCTGCTATTGGGCTGGAACAAATGATGTAATGGTGGGGGATTTTTCGGACCCTATGAATTTTTCGCCGGAACTTGTCAGTATGCATGAAATCGTGGACCCTGATTATGAGCTGTATGATGATATTGATTTTAGAAAATGGGAAAATGGAGAATTATATTTGTTTGCAGACAGGAGGATTGAGAAAAAAATAGATGTTCAAAAATGGGTGTGTTTATTATAAAATGAAAACTGTAAATGAATACAAAAAATAAAGGAAATAATAAAAGGGATTAAAAGAAGAAATAGAGGAGGTACTTGTTATGACACATGTAGAAGAAGAGAATTTTATTAAAGCAGCATATCAGGCATTAATTGAACGGGGAGTGATAACAGAGGATATGTTGTCACCTTCTACTGTTACTGATGAAATGCTGGAGGAATTTGAGCAGGAATTTGATGTAAAACTGCCGTCTATTCTGCGTACTTATTTAAAGACGTACTGTCATAATATTTGTTCGCTTCGAGCACCAATTCCGATGGATGATTTAGCTTCATCATACAACAGTGTTATGCATCAAATACAATCAATGTCCCCACAGGAAATAGGAGAGATTGAGGAAGACGAAGAACCATATCTGGGAGCATGGTGGTGTGGAATATTGCCGATACCGGAAAAGGACCCGTTAAGCTATTACAGGGATAGTATGGAGGGATTTCGAGAAATTGTCGATTATCTGGAAGACAATGGAGTAACTCTTGAAGATATAAAGCAGTTTGTGCCGTTTGCAGACTGGGAGGGAGCAGGCGCTTTATGTTTTGATGTAAACAGGAAAGAAGAAAGTTTGGATTGGAAGGATTCTGATACATGGCAGATATGCTGGTTTGACCATGAGGAGTTTGACTGGGAAGAAGCGGCGTATATTGATAAAGACGGAACAGTTACCGGAGACAAATTGTTGCCGGATTTTGAGAGTTTTCTAAAACTGTACTTTTATGGAATTTATGATAATCTTTATGATAAGTATTTGAAAAGAAGTGGAGAAGAGAAGCCAGATAGGAGCAGTTGGTGTGAGTTGGCAGTGTGAGGTAAAATTATGAGAAAACTTTATTTATGGGGCTGGTATTCTTCCGAGTTTGTGACTGACTGGCTGATACCTGAGATAGAAAAGAACTGCAAGCAATATGGAGTACTCTCACAGACCGCTTATGAAATTTTTCAAAAGAATAAATTTGCAGAAAACAGCATATATTTTCATCACGGATATGCAGAAAGTGATATTCCGATTGGACAGGAATACGAAGAACTTTCATTTATTGAGGATTATAATCTGCCAGAGGTTTTTATACAGAAATGTCATGCAAAAATTTTGTGTTTTTTTAATGCTTTTCATACACGACCGACTGAGTCGGCTATGAGGGGACATCATGAACTTAGTTTGATACAATTTGAACAGGGAGTTCCTCAAATTATCTATGATGAATTGCACGAAATTACAAAACAAAATCCCCTTAATTCAACAAAAAAACGGTTCTGTTTATCTTCGAAAGAGTAAATTGCAGATATGATATAAATTTATAGAGTGAACTGCCCGCCACTTAAAGAAGCAGGAGTATTCTTGCTGGAATTTAATAAAACAATGAATAGGAGAAATAATAAATGGAAAAAAGATTAAAGGTAATTATTGATAACTGTCCACAAAATCATGTCTGTCCGTCAGTGAAAATCTGTCCTGTGGGTGCTCTGACACAGGATGGCTTTCATGCTCCGGTGGTTGATGAGGGTATATGTATTAAATGTGGAAAATGTTCTAATTTTTGTCCTAAGAAAGCATTAGTTTTAGAATAAGTAAAATATAAAAATGAGAACGGAGAAAATGTAATATTAATCAATACAGGATATACATATATAATTATAAATAAAAAGAAAATTATATTCAATCTATAACAAAAAAGAATACCTTAAAAAGAACAGCCAAAGGGGTGAAAGAGCGCATAAACAAAGTATTTGGTTGCCTGAAAAAACGCATATACGTTCTAAAAATGGATGCAGATAATTATACTATAAAAGTAGAATACTGCATCCGTTTTTTACTTCAAATTTCCAGATTTCTATTGAAAATAACAAAAAAAATGGTATAATTAATAGGAAAGTGTCCAATAGATAAAGAAAAATGTTGCATAAAATGGAGAGAACAAATATGAGATATACGGCAACGGAAATGGCCAAAAAATTAGACATATCAAGGTCTTATCTGTATTATCTGAAAGAAGCTGGTGTGGTGGAAATAGAAAAAAATGAAAACGGAAAACCGATATGGACAGAATCCGTTTATAACCAGTTATTTGAATATATTAAAAAAAATCACCGCACAGAGGAAGCAGATAATACTCAGCCATTGTATAAAACGACAAAAATTAATAATCGACGGTATCTGGGCAGCAAATATAAGCTGCTTCCTTTTATCACAAAGGTAGTAGAGGAGGAATGTGAAAATATCAATACAATTGCAGATGTGTTTGCGGGAACAGGGGCAGTTGCATCCGCATTTATTGATAAAAAAATTATTACAAATGATATTATGTACAGCAATTATATCTGCCATGTAGCATGGTTTGACAGCGAACCGTATTCTGAACAGAAGATTGTAAAACTTATTATGAAATATAATCAGATGACAGTAAAAGAAGACAATTATATGAGTACCTGCTTTGCGGATACTTATTTTTCACTGGAGGACTGTCGTAAAATAGGATATATCAGAGAGGATATTGAACAGAGATATCAGAAAAAACAGATTAATGCAAGAGAAAGGGCGCTGTTGATTACCTCGCTTTTATATGCAATGGATAAAATTGCAAATACCTGCGGGCATTATGATGCCTATCGTCAAGGAATTGTATTTGAGAAGCATTTGGAAATGTCCGTACCTACACCGGAGCAGCATTTAAATGAAAATAATATCTGTTATAATACAGACAGCAATAAGCTGATGTCGGAAATTGAAGCAGATTTGGTATATATTGACCCACCGTATAATTCAAGGCAGTACTGCGATGCTTATCATTTGCTGGAAAATATTGCCAGATGGGAAAAACCGGAGGTATTTGGAGTTGCAAGAAAAATGGACAGGACAAAGCTGAAAAGTAAATATTGTACCCAGCGTGCGGCAAAGGCCTTTGAGCAGTTAATTGATTCTGTTCATGCGAAATATATTCTTTTATCCTATAATAATATGGCAGAAAAAGGAAATGACAGGTCCAATGCCAAAATCAGTGATGAGGATATTATGAGGATTCTGGAGAAAAAAGGAGAGGTAAAAGTGTTTGCCGAGGATTATAAGGTGTTTTCTGCCGGAAAGTCAGATATAAAGAAGAATCAGGAGAGATTATTTTTGTGTAAATGTTATGAAAATGAAAAAGAAATTATTCCGTCTGCATTAAATTATACAGGAGGAAAATATAAGCTTCTTCCACAGATACTTCCGTTGTTTCCAAAGGATGCGGACAAGGTGGTGGATTTGTTCTGCGGCGGCTGTAATGTGGGCATAAATGTAAATTGCAGCAAGGTACAGTTTAATGATTCCAATTCCTGTCTGATAGGATTGCTTGGTATGATGAAAAGGCTGTCAAAAGAACAAATTTTAAACTGGGTGTTTCATGCGATTAAAAAATACGGGCTATCACTGGTAAGCGAAAACGGGTATGAATATTATCACTGCGAAAGCTCTTCGGGACTTGGTTCGTATAATAAGGCGGGTTTTAACAGACTTAGAGATGATTTTAACAATAAAGAGGAAAAAGACGATGAATATTATTTGATGTTGTATCTTTTAATTGTATATTCATTTAATAATCAGATAAGGTTTAACCGAAAGGGAGAGTTTAATCTGCCGGTTGGAAAGAGGGATTTTAATGTAAAAATGCAGGCCAAGCTGGGAGCGTTTTTGGACAGAATAAAAAGCGGCGACTATCAGTTTACGAATCTGGATTTCAGAGAAATTGATTTGGAAAATTTTACAGAGAAAAGCTTTTTTTATGCGGACCCGCCGTATCTGATTACCTGTGCGACATACAATGAGCAGGCGGGGTGGACGGAAGAAGATGAAAAGGATTTACTTGAATTTTTGGAGAAACTGGATAAAAAAGGAATACGATTTGCTTTGTCAAATGTTTTGGAAAGCAAGGGGAAAAAGAATGAGATTCTAAGCGAATGGATAGAAAAGAATAAGAAATTTAAGGCGATTCCTTTGAATTACAGCTATTCCAATTCTAATTATCATACAAAACAGCGTGAAAGTGTGACAAGAGAAGTTCTTGTGGTGAATTATGAGTGAGGAGCAGTTATGGCAAATGAAACAGGTTTTAAAAGTTATTGCTGGTCGGTGGGAACGACCAGCTATCGGACAGATAAGTTTAATATGAATATTGAAAAGCAGCTTGGATATATGAAGGAATTTAGAAATCTGCCTGAAAATGCAGGAAAGACATGGATTGGGAATAATGCATTTCAGGCAGAGTATTATTTTTTTCTAAAGGCAAAGGGATTTGTAAAGGGAGATGCGCCAAGACCGGATAAGGATGCCAGGGAAAAAACTTCGGGTTTGCGGGATATTGGACTGCTTGATGATGAGAGAAATCTGACAAAGGCAGGGGAGGAATTGCTTGCGATTGCAGAAGCAGGAGATTTTTCGGCGGATAATTTATTAGAGATTCCAAGAGACAGCTTTGTATACTTTCGGCAGATGATAAAAACCTGCAATGATGTAGATGGAAAAAAAGTACGGCCGTTTGTGGTATTTTTGTATGTGATAAGCAGAACAAAGTATCTGACTTATCATGAATTTACTTATCTTTTGCCGCTGTGTGTGGATAAAAAAACAACGGATAAAATTATAGATAAAATTCTTTCTTCAAGAAACAGTATGATATGTTATGAGGATATTATACTGTCTGTTCTTATGGATATGCAGAATTATAGGTATGCGCTGTATTTGCTGCAAACGGAACCTATTAGCGAAAAATTAATCTGCAATATAGGAATGAATCGAAAAAGTGCAAATTATGATAAGCAGTATTATGTGCTTTACACAATTTTAAGAGAGATTGTTTTTGAAAACAGCGATTTGGTGATTGAATTTTATAACGCGACAAATAAAATTCCAAATAGTAAGGTGGGAAGCTCATGGCGCAAATATTTTTTTCAAAGCACGGCGAGAAGCGTAATGAAGAAAAAGGGAAGGGATGTATTAAATCAGGTTCCAATACTTCAGGCACAGGATGAAAAAATTTTTCGTGAAGAATTTTTTAAAATTATGCATTTATTTAAAGCAAAGGCAACGCTGTCAGATTATTTTGATTTAAACAGGCGATATTTTAAAATTACGGATACTGTTTTATTTGAAGATGATAAAGTAAAGCTGGATGTACTGCCGGGCTGTTATGTGGAATGCATAAAAGATACACTTGGCGAATTTGCATTTGAGGCAACTGATTTGCTGGAAAGGAATGCCAGTCTGGAGGAAATACATCCATGTTTAAATGTAAAGGCGGATATATTGTATTGTAAACTGGGTGAATTATTCGGCAGAGAGGTAAGAGATACGGGTTCGGCAAGGCAGGTAATCTGGAATGAGCGGTATGTAAGACTGAATAAGCTGATTGAGGAGAAATTTTCTGCTGATAAATTGATTGATTTGCTTAGCTGTTTTGAGGAGAGAAAAGATGATGAAATTCGTATGCGGGTGACGGATAATGCAGATATTCCTACGATTTTTGAGTATGTGCTTGGTATTGCATGGTATATCATAAGCGGCAGGAGGGGAGATGTGCTGGAATATATGAATCTTTCGCTGGAGGCAGATTTGCTGCCAAAGACGCATGCCGGAGGGGGTGAGGCAGATATTGTGTGGAAGTATGAGAAAACAGGGGAATATCCGGCGCATACGCTTTTGATAGAGGCAACGCTTGCGGATAAAGGAAATCAGAGGAGAATGGAAATGGAGCCGGTATCAAGGCATCTGGGGGATTACAGGCTTGCAAATCCTGAAATAGAAGCGTACTGTATTTTTTCTGCTCCTTTTCTGCATCCAAATGTAATTTCTGACTTCAGAGGACGTCGGTATATGGAATATTATAATTCAGCCGGAACAGAGTATATTCAGGGAATGAAAATACTGCCGATGCAGACTTCAGAATTAAAGGAGCTGATTCGGTTTCATATTGGATATGCAGAGGTTTACAGGCTGCTTGACAGGGCTTATTATTCTGGAGGACCGGCAGCAGAGTGGTATGAGGAGAATATTGTGCGAGGGATAAAAAGTATTCCAAAAGAAAGATAGGGAGATTTCATTTTGTAAACTTTAAAGTACAATAGGTAAAGGAATAAGGGTTATGTTGAGAATAGGGATATGTGATGACAGTTTATCAGACAGGGAACAAATGGAGAAGTTTTGTGAAGTTTATTTGAAAGAAGTAAAGACAGAGTATGAGTATCTGCATTTTTCTTCAGGGGAAGAACTTCTGAAGTATTGTAACAGGAAGAAAAAAGAAAGTATAGATATTTTATTTCTGGATATGGAAATGGGAGAGATAGACGGCCTTTCAGTTCGAGATGAGTTAAAAACAGAAGATTCTGTCAAACGGATTATTTTTATTACCAATCATGGAGAGAGTATACGCATGGCTTTTGGGTTAAAAGTTATGGGATTTGCGGAAAAACCTGTATCTTATGAGCAAATCGGGAAATGGCTGGAAGAAATTTTAAGAGAACAACAGGAAAATATAACGATTGTTTATGAAGGGTTTCAGAGAAGAGAGTGTGTAGAAATTGAACAGATTGAATATATACAGGCGGACAGAAATTACAGTGTTTTGTATCTGCATGGTCAGACAGAGAATATTTTGACACCACAGAATATGAAGTATTGGGAAGAAAAATTAAAAGGTCTTTTCTTTGTGCGTGTACATAAGTCTTTTATTGTGAATTTACAGCATGTGGTAAATATTTCAAAAGAAGTTAAATTACGGGATAATAAAATTATAATTCCAGTGGGAAGAACTTATAGGGATAAAGCAAGGACAAAGTATATGAATTATATAAAAGATAAAGTAAGGAGGCGTGTATGAAAGAGGATTTGGTATATACTTTTTTATATATTTCATTAGAAATTTTAAATTATTTATCTGCATATTTGATAATTTTTCATGCAAAGTTACAGGAAAGAAAAATATTTTTTGTATTAGCTATTTTAATGATTTTGGGAATAGGATTTACAGTTTCTATTTTTGCGGGGGTAGATGTTATGGAAACATACAGTTTTATTTTAGGAATATTGATTCCGTTATTTTTATTGAAAAAGCCAGAACGTAGATGGTTTCTGCTGTATCCGGTTGTGTTTATAGGGACTTCAGAAATTGTTGTCAGCAGTAGTTTTGTGGCAGGAATTATTTTGAACAAGTCCGAACTTGATTTACTGGAAAACAGGACAGTGATGTTAATGTGTGAAAGTACTACTATATTTATGTTGTTAATTATATACATATATCAAAAATTTATCAAACATGAAAAGTGGGAAATTGAAATTACAAAGCGTCAATATATTATTTTATATACAGGGGTTATTTGTGCATTTGTTATTTTAGGCTGTGTGCAGGCGTTAAGTGATAACACAAAAATGTCTGTTCAAATGAGAAATATGTATGGACTTTCTATTGCGCTTATATGTATGATATTTGTAATTATGAGTTTATGGCAGGGAATGATTTATAGTAGAGAAATAAGGCACAGGCAGCAGGCGAAATTATATGAAGAATATATGAAAATGCAAGAAGAAAGAATTCATACAATTATATTAAATGATAAAGAAATGAGAAGATATCAACATGATATGAAAGCACATTTTACAGCGATGAAATCTTATTATAAAAATCATGATTTTGAAGGACTGGAGAAATATTACAATGAAGCGATAAAATCTTCTGCTATATTTATAGTTAAAAAATATACCGGAAATGTCGCTTTGGATGCAGTAATACGACAGCTTGTGGAAGAAGCAGAGATAAAACGTATTCAAGTAATATTTGAAGGAATACTGGCAAAAAATTTTACAGTATCAGTATTTGATTTATGTACAATTATGTCAAATCTAATAAAAAATGCAATTGAAGCCTGTGAAGAGATAGAGAATGATAAAGCGAAAACGATAAAGATTCATATGTTATCACAAAATGAACAAATATATATTTTAGTAAAAAATACTGTGGCACATAAAGTGGAAATAAAAGATAACAAATTGAATACGATAAAAACAGATAAGAAAAATCATGGATGGGGAAGTCAGAATGTAAAAGAGGCTGTAAAGAAGTATCAGGGAAGTCTGGAATATCAATATGAAGATGGATGGTTTCAGGCTGAAATATTAATATAGAAAAATGTTAGTAAATTGTAGAAAATCAGGTTTTTATGTCGTTCGTCAAAAAAAATGTTGTTCGTCCATAACTGCTTGATTTTTTTATTTTTTCTGTTTATGATAAAAATGAAAAAAATAAATATATCAAAAGTAAAGGAGAATTTAAAATGTTTTGTTATTTTAATTTTGTTCAATTTTTAAAAAAATTGTTTGGTTAATAATAACTAAAAAAATTAAAAAGGAAACAAAAAACAGAGAGGATACTCATGAGATACACATTTGTCAAGCAACATGATATTACAGACTGTGCGGCTGCATGTCTTGCTATGATATGCCTGCATTATAAAAAGGAAACTACGATTACCCGACTGAGAGATATGATGGGGACAGATTTAAAGGGAACAAATTTAATTGGGCTTAGCCGTTGTGCAGAAAGTCTTGGATTTGTCTGTCAGGCTGTCAGAGTAGACCGAGAGGGATTTTTAAGCAGGTATTCACTTCCAGCTATTGCCAATGTGGTGACAAAGGAAGGATTAAGTCACTTTGTGGTTGTTTTTAAAGTCAGTGAAAAGTATGTGGTAGTTGGAGACCCGGCAAAGGATTTAATGAGAATGGAGACAGAAGAGTTTTATAAAAATTTTACCGGTGCCATGTTGATATTAAAACCGAGCAATGGTTTTAGTGGCGGAAAAGTAAAGGGACAAAAAATGATGGAGCGGTTTATAAAGCTGCTGCTTCCACAAAAGAAACTGTTTGCCTATTCTATTCTTGCTTCCATATTGCTTACAATACTGGGAATTGTATCCTCTCTCTTCAACAAAATTATCATGGATGAAATCCTTCCATATAAGTTAAAAAACACGCTGCTTTTAGTGCTGATTATATTTGCAGTTATAGCAATTACTCAATCTGTCATTGATTTTGTACGACAGTGGCTTATGCTGTATTTGTCACAGAAGATAGATATTCCATTAATGCTTGGATATTTTGAGCATATTTACAAACTTCCCATGAAATTTTTTTCTACAAGAAAGACAGGAGATATTATTACCAGATTTTCAGATGCATTTACAATTAAGGATATTTTTACTAATATTGCATTAACGCTGATTATGGATGTGGCAATGGCATTTATAACAGGAACTATTTTGTTTAAGATGAGTCCTGCATTATTTGTTATTATTTTGTTTATGACAGTTATCAGTATTCTTCTGGTATTTTTATTTAAACAGCCATATAAGAAAATTAATGAAGAACAAATGCAGCAGGGGTCTATTTTGAATTCACAGATTATCGAGGGACTTAGAGCGGTAGAAACGATTAAGGGAAATGCGAATGAAGAAACAGAGCTTGAAGGAATTGAAAAAGAATATATAAAATCTTTACGAATTGCCTTTAAAGAAGGAATGTTATCAAATATTCAGGGTTCTATATCAAATTTAGTATCAACTGCTGGAAATTTAATATTAATGTATTTTGGAATTATGCAGGTCATAAATGGAGATAGTACATTAGGCAGTTTTATGGCATTTATGACATTGTCAGGATATTTTATGGACCCAGTGGGGAGACTGGTGGGATTACAGCTTCAAATACAGGAAGCAGGAATATCCATGAAACGAATGACAGAAATTTTAGAATATGAAAGAGAGCAGTCATGTGTTGGAGGAAATATTGATAAGGAAGACAATCTTTCTGTTATGTTGATGATGAACCAGAAATGGGATAGGGATAAGGTATATCAGAAGCTTAAAAAAGTGGAAGGAGATGTCGAAGTCAGAAATGTTACTTTTCGTTATGGAAACAGAAAACCGGTATTAAAAAATGTCAGTTTTACTGTTCCCAAAGGTAAAAAAGTGGCGCTTGTGGGGGCCAGTGGCAGTGGAAAATCAACAATTGCCAAGCTGTTGCTAAAGTATTATGAGCCGGAAAACGGAGAAATATTAATAGATGGAATAGATGTAGGGGAGTATGATAATCAGTCACTTAGAAAAGCAATCTCTTATGTACCACAGACAATCGAATTATTTTCTAAAAGTATTTATGATAATATCAGAGTAAGTCGAATGAATGCATCATTAGAAGAGGTAAAAGAAGCAGCCAAAGCGGCGGATGCCCATGAATTTATTAAAAAATTGCCTATGCAGTATTATACTTATCTGGAAGAAGCGGGAAATGGATTAAGTGGTGGAGAAAAGCAGAGAATTGCATTGGCAAGAGCGTTTCTTAAGGATAATCAGTTTTATATATTAGATGAGAGCACAAGTAATCTAGACTTTGGAACAGAAAATATTATTTTTGATATGATTTATCATAAATTTCATAAAAAATCCATGCTGATTATTGCACACAGACTTGCGACAATAAAGAACTGTGATGAGATTATAGTGCTGAAAGAGGGAGAGATTGTTGAACAGGGAAATCATGAGGAGTTGTTGAAGAAAAAAGGGCATTATTACAGATTATGGGAGATGCAGCAGGGAAATTTTGTGAGAGAAGAGAAAAAAGAAGAAACAACTGTTGATTATGTAGCGATGTCAGAGGAAGGAGAAATGAGTTATAATTAAAAGTAAATAAGATATATGCTGATTTTATGAAAAGTATAATTTAAATCATAAGATTAGTTTATATAAATTTCACTCTAATGAGTGAAAAAAGACTGGATGCATACAGTCAGAAATATAAAAATAAATTTATGGAAAGTGACGACTGGAAGTAAAGGAAGAAAAAGGAGGATACAAAAAATGGAGATGTGTTATGACGGGGCATTAGTGATGCCAAGCAATTATGTAGCAATGGATGAGGAAGAAATGACTTATGTAGAAGGAGGAGGAACAATTAAATTAAATTTTTCTCGTGATTTTCTTCGTGATTGTTTAACAGCTACATTATCGGGAGTAACAGGTATTGTTTGCGGTATTATCGGTACTGCTGTGGGAGGATCTGTAGGATGTATTATTGGATGTGGCATAGGTGCGGCATTAGGCTGGATTATAGGAGGCAGTATAGCACGTTCAAATATAAAAGATGGAGCTACGCTTAAAATTTGGATACCTTTTATTAAGTCAAAAACTTATAATATTGCATAAAAGTGTAATATTTATTTAAAGAAAGATAGGATTTTAAAATGGGAAAAAAAATAGTATTAGGAATATTATTTTTTATTGTGTATGTAATTATAGCTATTGTAATTACAAATGTTTTTGCTCCTGATAATAAAATTATACAATGTATATTAGTTGGTATTTTAGCAGCTATATTTACGGCGGTATATGTAAAAAAAATATTAAAAGGTTAATATTTTTATATTATAATGCTAAAAAATTAACAAACAACTAAAAAAGCATTTAATAAAAACAATTGACATAATTTAACAAATATCAGAGTGGCAAATATTTATTTTGTCACTCTGATATACGAGGAAAGCAATGGCAAAATTTATAATTTTATTTACAGTAGCGGCATTAATTAATTTAAATAATATATTGCAAATGATTTTTTTAGCAGGTAAAAATTTAATAGATTTGTATGCGATATGGGAATCTTCTTCTGTTATTTTTTTATGTATTTATTTTCTTATTTTATGTTCTTATACTATGGTAGGAAAAGACTGCATTGGGGAATATATGAGCAGAAAGCAGGTAATTCTTTTTTACCTGAATATTTGTATAAAATTTTTATCAGCTATTTTAGCAATAATTTATATTATATGGTTATATCCGACAGAGTATAAAAAGATATGTTATTTTTTACAGTTTATTATTATTTTCTGTGATATAGTTATAAGTTTTTATATAATAAAATATATTTCAAAGATAGTTCGTAGTAAGAAAGAAACTCTTGTAAGATATAATAAAAAGCATAAACCCATTGTCTGTACAGAAGAAGAAAAAAATAAAGTTGAGGATTTATATGCAATTGGCTGTTTGCTTATAATTGCTAATTTTTCCTATAATTTTATATTAAGCTTTCCAGATTATGCAAAAATCAGTCTGTTTATATTTATACTGAACATTATAATTATTTTTTTATTTATTGAACATATAAAAAAAGTAAACTATTTGATTCAGAAATATAAAAAGGAAAATTCAATAAGGGGAATTGGATATTTAGCAATATCAAATATCACTAATATCTGTATCTGTTTTTTCTCAATTGATTATATGACAAAAATTTATTTTTTGTTTGTCTTTGATTTTATAGTGGGTGTTCTTGTTTATATTCAAATGATAAAATCAATTGAGAAAAGTATGTTGGGAATGATATCATATTTAGAGAAAGAGAATAAATCAAATAATTTATAGAGGTGAAAAAATGGGTAAATTACAATTTAATGATAAAAAAATATTAAAATTAACAAATGTATTGAAGTATAAGCTTCTTATCAATGCAGAAGATTTTAATTTTGATGCTGAGATTCAAAAAATGCAGTCCTATATAAAAATAAAGGGAGCTGTTCAGGTGGGACCTTTGATTCAATATACCAGAACCTTTTTAGATGAAGAGGGTGAGTTGAATATGGATATTGTCATGATGCTTCAATGCAATCATTTCCTTCACAGTGTAGAATCACCTTATTTCATGGAATCTGTGCTGCGTATACCAAATTGCCTCTATTGTCGATACACAGGACCAGAGGATAAATTAAAATTTGCTTATGATAAAATCTATCTCGAAGCATTTGAGAATGATATTTCATTAAAACAGGATAATTATACCATTTTTGTTGACCAAAATGAAGAAGAAGGAAGTATTATAGCAGATGTATTTGTTCCAAGAGAAGAACAGTAAGGAATAGAGGTAAGGTAATGAGCAGACAGATAAAAACCCTAGAGCAGTTAAGGGACAGCCGTATTTTATATGACAGAAAGCCGCCGGCCTTTGGATATATGATTCTTTTAAGTATAACATTGCTTCTTGTAATAACAATTATCTGGAGTATAAAAACACCAAAAACATATGTAATCCGTTCTTCTGGTATAGTAGAAAGCAGCAATAAAACTTATATTATGTCTCCATATACCGGTGAAATTTCTGAAATGTATATTTCTGAAGGTACAGTTGTGGAGCAAGGCGATGTGTTGTTTAAAGTAAAAAGTACAGATATAAATCTTCAGGTAACACAGATGGAGGAGCAGAAAAAATCTTATGAGGAAAGAATTGCCCAGTGTGAAAAACTGGTAAAATCAATTCGGGATAATAAAAATTATTTTGATATTACAAAGAAGGAAGATAGCCTGTATTATAGTCAGTATGAAGCATATAAAAGTCAGGTAGCACAAAATCAATTAGATACGAGTACCTATCAGGCGTATGGCTATACACAGGAACAGATAGAAAGTCAAATGCTGATTAATCAGGCAAAGATTACGGAGATTTATTTTTCAGCCATTCAGTCAGCAGAAAATGCTATATTAGAGGCTCAGACACAGATAGCTGCCATAGATGCACAGTTATTGGCTCTGAATCAGGGACAAAGTGAATATATCATTACAGCTTCTCAGTCTGGAACTGTTCATATGATATCTGATTATGACATTGGAATGGTAGTACAGGCAGCATCAGCAGTAGGTAGTATTGCCTCTGAACAGGATGAGTATTCTATTATAGCATATGTCAGTGCGGAAGATGCAGCAAAAACTCAGATTGGAAATAAAGCAGATATTGCGGTGGCGGGATTGACACAGTCTGTGTATGGAACCATATCTGGTAAAGTAGTATCCATAGATACTGATATTACAACTGCTCAAACTTCAGATGAAGGAGAAGGCAATTCATATTTTAAGGTACATATTAAACCAGATAATAAATATCTGATAAGTAAAGCTGGAAATAAGGCAAATCTTTCAAATGGTATGGCAGTGGAAACAAGAATACAATATGATGAAATCACATATTTCAATTATATACTGGAAGCATTGGGGGTATTAACCAGATGAGAAAAACAGAAAAAAGAAGGGTATGGCCGGTATTTTGGATAACATCATGGCTGTTGTTATTTATGAGTGGACAAAAGATTTATTATGGAGAGCAGGCAGAAGATATATTAGATTCAACAATAGAGGAAATATCATCTGAAGATATAGAGGAAGAAACTGTTCTGCCAACAGAACTGGATTTGGGCGATTATGTAGAAACTATGACAGTAGGAGAAAAACAGCTTTTGTATGTTACAGTTTTACCAGAAACTGTTACAGAAAAAAATATTACTTATACATCTGATAACTCTGCTGTTGCTGCAATAAATGGTATGGGGAGAATTACTGCGCTTTCGGCAGGTACTGCCACAATTATTGTACAATGTGGAACAGTGACAGAACGGTTTGTTCTGACAGTGAAAGAACCGGAAGAACAGACAGAGCATGAAACAAAAATACCGGTTACAGCAATTGAAGTGGCCGATTATGAGAAAGAACTGGAGGTAGATAAGACAATGACATTATCGGTAACTGTTTTGCCATCTACTGCGACAGATACAACAGTTTCTTACAGTTCAAGTGATATTAATATAGCCACAATCAGTTCTACGGGAGAAATAAAAGGAATAGCGCCGGGACAGGTAACAATTACACTGACAGCAGGCGGGATTTCAAAAGATATTTCATTAAGAGTGAAAGTAAAAACAGAAGCGATTCAGGTAAACAGCACCTATGTAATATTGAAAAAGGGAGAATCCTTTTTGCTGAATACAAAGGTGGTGCCGGATAATGCAGACCAGAGTATTTCTTATAAATCGGCAAATACAGATGTGGCAACAGTTTCAGATACGGGAGAAATTTTTGCAAATTCAACAGGAAGCACCACTATTATTGTATCTGGAAAGGATATGAGTAATGCAGTTACTGTTATAGTAAATGAGGAAGAAAATACAAATAGCAGTGAAAATATTTCCCCGACAGAGGGCGGAGAAAAAATCAGCGAAACAGCTAAAGTGATTCTTGAAATTCTTTCGAAGCAGGATACAGCGCTAATTCGGGCATCAGATTATGAAGTGATAGACAGGGATATTTTAAAGGAACTTTATGACAGTAAAAAATCACTGATTATAGAAGATGATACTTATATTATTACACTTTCCGGAAAGGATATTGTAAATTATCAGAATGAATTGTATCTTCCTGTGAAAATAGAAGAAACAGAAAAAGATATGGAAGTTGTCTTAAATAATGGAAAAAATTTTCCGGGAAAAATAAAGTTATCAATAAAGGATTCTGATAAATATAAGTATATGTATTTGTATAATGAGACAGAAGAAAAATATGAGCAGATTGATGTTCATAATATGGAGAGTATATATATTGATATTGCAGGAAAGTATAAATTGACCACGGAGATAATAAGGAATATCCCAATCAGTTTAATTGCAGCCGGAACAGGAGGAGCAATCGTAGTGATATTGGCTGTAATATATACTATAATGAAAAAGAAGTATTGGTTTTGGTAAATAATAGAATTGTTAGTAGACTGTTGAAATTTAAGAAGAGCCTTTGTTATAGATTATGTTTGTCTTTAACAAAAACTCTTCTTTTCATTCAGTTTTCTTTGATTTATGATAATTTTTCAATTGGAATCCAGATTTTTACTATTGAGTCTGTCCCCCTGTCCTTTTCCATTTCAAAGTAAATTTTCTGTGTTTATGATAAGGATAGCAGATGTTATCACAGCACCGGCAAAAAGACCTGCCAGCCGTTTTTTGTCAATCATCGATTAGCTTCACGGTAATTCTTCTTAAATTTCTATTTCAATCCATACGCCATAATGGTCGCTTGCTGCAAGTCCGGTTTTTTCTGAAATTTCTGTGCCAAATAATCTGCACTCCTTCAGAACAGGAAATTCAAGCGGATAAGGATTTTTCAGCATAATCCAGTCAAACCGTTCATTTACTTCAATTGTATTCTTGGGCTGTATCACGCCCCAACGTGGATTTTTACGAAAATTCAAAGTCGGAGGGATTTTTGTTTGTGTTATTTCTGAAAAGGCTTCTGCCAAATCATAGAAATAGGCATCACTTTCTAAAAGCGACTGATTATTTGTCAAAAACCGATGGACAGATGAATCTGCTGAACTGTTGAAATCTCCCATTAAAAAAGTAAAATCATCCTTTTGAGATTGTGCTTTTTTTACAATATTTACAATTGTTTTTTCCCTTGAATATGCGCTCTCCCACGGCAGATGAACATTGACAATAAGAATTGTTTTGGTTCCAAATTTTATACTTGCCATTGTTCCAAACTCAAAATCCTCCATTTTATAAATTGGCAGTCTGCTTAAAATAGAAAGTCCTGTTTGTATCTGATAATAAGAGCAGACATATTCACAAGCAGAAGTAAGATGATTATGCTGTTCATGGTTTGCAACTTCCTGCAGGCAGATAATATCTGCCTGTATCTTTTTGATTTCATTTGTAATCTGCTGAAGGCGGAAAGGCATACCTGCTTCACTGTTCCAGATATTGTAAGTAGCTATTTTCATAATAATACCTCGTTAAAAATTAATTGTAAACTGAATTGGTTTCATGAATATAAAGTAAATAAATTTTGCTATTTTTCTTTTGTGAGAAGTGGTGAAATTAATTTTTTCCATAAAATATTTAAAAATATTAAGAAACATTACTGTTTAAAAATAATAGTGAATACGGCTTAAATAAAACTGGAAGGTTAATTGCTATACAATATTTATTGCAGAATATTTTCTTTGTCTATTCTTATGTAAGCCCCCGTTTTTTATATAATACTGAAAACAAAGTTCCAAACACAATAATATTAAGAAGAATAACAGTTATATTTTGCATACAATCTCCACCATTTTCCAGATTGTTTATTAAGTTTCTAATTTGTTCAGAGTATATTATTTTAGATATTTTTTCTATTTTATCATTAAACATTGACAGCATTGGCGCAAAAGAAAAAATCATCATCACTGGAATCGTGACAGATGTTGCAGTCATTTGATTTTTACTTCCCACACCAATAGAAGCCCCTGTTACAATAGAAGCAATAATACCAATACTCATAATCAGCAGAAAAAAAATTCTCTGTGTATTTGTAACATTATTCAGCAGACAACAGAAAATCACTCCTCCGATTATACACATAAAAAAGACATAGCTTCCTATCCCGATTAAATATTGTACTGGCGAAACATCTGCCATTAATAAAACCCTTAAAGTATTTTTTTCTTTTTCTTCTGATATAATTGCTGAAATACTGACCAGCGGTGCCATTCCAATATACATCGTTGCAAACAGATTTACAAAAAAGTTTTCCGGCATTTCCTGAATTTGTATTGCATGTGTCATAACAATACTGAATAATGGAAACATAATAAACTGAATAAGGATTGGTTTGTTTTTTAATGTATCCTTTAACTGCTTTTGTATAATTGTAATAATGTGTTTCATTATTCGTTCAACTTCCTTCCTGTCAAATATAAAAACACTTTTTCCAAGTCCGGTTCTGATGAGTGTATGCTTATTATTTTTTCATCCTTCATCATTTCAAAAAGAATAGCTGCATTTTCTTTGTTATTTTGAAGTATGTGTTTCTCCCCATTTTTCAGGACCAATTCCAGTGTGTTTTCAATATTGTATTTCATGCAAATCTCTTCTGGTATGCCCTGTTCAATCACTGTTCCTTCATTTAATAAAATAATCTTATTGCACAGCTTTTCCGCTTCATGCATGTTGTGCGTCGTTAGAAATATAGTGGTTCCGGTTTTTCTTTCTTCTTCAATTAATTTGTGTATTTTATCTGTGGTAGCAGGGTCCAAGCCGGAGGTTGGTTCATCTAAATACAATATGTCCATATCCTTTAACAATGCTCTGCAAAAATTTACACGGTTACGCATACCTTTTGACAAATGATTTACAATTGTTTTTTTGTCATTGATTAATTCTGCTCTATTCAGAAGCGTTTCTATCCGACTATGTGGAACCTGATAGATATCTGCAAATATTTTTAAATTATCCCAAACTGTTAACCGGTCATACAAACCAAAGCTGTCCATCATAATTCCTGATATTAAATTCCTGTTATGAAATGTTTTTATAACGCCATTCTGGAGCTTCAGCTGTCCGGTTAATATATTTACCAGCGTTGTTTTTCCAGCGCCCGACGGTCCCAGTAAACCTATAATATCTTCTTTTTCAACTGTCAGCGAAATATCTTTTAAAATTTGTTTCTCACCAAAAGAAAAAGACAGGTTATTTACTTCTATTAATACTGCCATTCTGCTCCTCCTTTAAGCGTTTTAAAGCCTCTTCAAGCTGTTTATTATCCATGGTTTCTTTCAGATATGAAACAACTGCGCTGATTATAAAACAGATTCCAAAACAAATAAAAAAGCTAATCCAGCATATTGCCTGATTCACTGGAAACCAGCCAAAAAGATAAGCAAATATTCCGGTTAAAGCAATTACTGAAATCAACATTGCCATTGTTCTTTTAGCAATTGCCATTTTTTTGAATATTTTATCTGAAAAAAACAGAAAGCGAATCCCTGTAACGCAGACAGAGGATAATAAAAATTGTAAAATAGTATTTATTGGTATACCTTTACTGCCCAGAACAAACATTGTGGAATAGTGTCTGGCCTCATCTCCTGTAAAGTGACAAATAACAGTAATCACTAATATGGTGATTCCAAAAATCTGAATAATCTGAGCTAAATAATCTAATAAATGTTTTTTTTCTTCCATCATTTCACTCCTAACAAAGCTTTTATTCCATTTGCATATTGTCTCGATGCAATTAGCTGTTCATTATTTGATAATGTAATTAACAGACGTCTGTCGATGTAGGTTTTTATTGAAGAAATATTGTTTAAATTTACAATGCACGACTTATTAATGCGGACAAATAGATATTGCTCCAATTGCTGCTGTAATTCATAGAGCTTATTAAAAGATTCGTATACTTTGTCTGCGGTGTAAATAAAACATTTTTTATCTACCGATTCTATATATAAGATTTCCTCTAAATTTAATGCAATTATATTTTCATTATACCTAACCATTATTTGCCTATCAATAATCTGAAGTGCTGCAATTAACCGTTCAATAAAAATATCCTGTTCTCTGCATTTTATTGTAATAATAGTATCAGAAATGTCATCCTGTATTTCAATATTGATTTGCAAATCATGCACCTCCTAACAGACTATATCTTATCAAATATTTTATATACTTCAAGTGCTTTGATAATATGTTGCCGTTTTTCTAACCTGAGTTGCCAAAATACAAAGGAATAAATTGTAATTTAGTTTTAATAAGCCGGAATAACATATATAATATCTATTTTTTTATGTTAAATAGCATATACATGGATTTTAGTTGTGACAACCAGTGCAGAGAAAGAAAAGAATAATGAAATATTATAGAGTCATTTAAATATTTTATGAGAGCAAAAAAAGTATTGATTTTATGGGTAAAATTACTAAAAATATCCTTGAATATATGAAAGTTCGTGTTATAATTTAATTTAGAATAGAAAGTATGTTTTGTTTCTGATATATACTTTAATAAGTAATATATTATTACAGGGAACAAATTTTTATAAAGCAAACTATTATATAAGGCGTATTATACGCTATATAAATGAAAGAAAGAGAGGTTTATTATGCAGACGGTTACAGAACAGCAGATATTGGCGATGGCTCCAAATCCGGCGGCCGCGTCCAATGGGAAGAAAATATCTCAGAAGGGAGGTTTTGTGCGGCTGGAACGCTCCGAAGATGATACATTTTATATGGGAGAGTGCAGCGGCAGTGGAAAGAGCAATTATATTACTTCGGTAGACTTTGTTGATTCCGAGGCACCTATGTGCCGTTGCTCCTGTCCAAGCAGACAGTTTCCATGCAAGCATGGTCTGGCCCTTCTATATGAAATTATGTCAAAAAAGACTTTCAAAATCTGTGAGATACCAGAAGATATTTTAAAAAAGCGGGCCAAAAAGGCTGCAAAGGAAAAGGGCGATGATGAGACTTCTGGTGAGTCAAAAGAAACCACGGCAAAGAAAAAAGCTGCTTCAGCAAAGACATCAAAAGCTGCAAAAACAAAGAAAATAAAAAAACAGCTTGAAGGGCTGGAGCTTACACAGAAACTGGTACAGGATTTGATAAAGGCAGGGCTTGGAACAATGGGCGGAACTGCGATTAAAACCTATGAACAGCTTTCCAAACAGCTTGGAGATTACTATCTGCCGGGTCCGCAGCGGCTGTTAAACGGATTGATTATAGAGGTTGTCGCATTCCAGAAGGATGGAAATGAGGAGCATTATGAAAAGGCAATTGCCATTTTGGAAAAACTGTGGACACTGATAAAAAAATCGCAGAAATATTTATCAGAAAAGCTGGAGCAGGACAATGTGGCGCAGGATGACAGCGAGCTTTATGAAGAACTGGGAGGCATCTGGAAGCTGGACGAGCTGGAAGCACTTGGAAGAAGTAAAAAGGATGCGGATTTTATGCAGCTTTCTTTCTGGGTAACTTATGACGAAGCAAGAAAAGAATATATTGATACCGGCTGCTGGGCGGATTTGAAAACCGGTGAAATATTTATGACATATAATTACCGCCCGATAAAAGCGTTAAAATATGTGAAACAGGATGATACAGTATTTGGAGTAGTCCATACTTCCTCGGCTGTTTGTTATCCGGGACAGGGAAATGTGCGTATCCGGTGGAACAGTGCACAGATTCGTCCGGTTGAGCAGGAGGATGTGGCAAAGCTTCGCAGTATGGCAGTAACCGGACTTGTGGCTGAAACAAAAAATATAAAAAATATACTGAAAAATGCACTGACTCAGCCTGTGCTGATTCGTTTGATTTCTTTTCAGACAATTGGAAAAAGCGGGGAGCAGTATGTATTGAAGAATGAAGGGGGAGAAACTATTGTTCTTGGAAATGTTCCGGGAATGGAAGAAACTACGAACAGAATCGGTCTGCTGCCAGACGGAAATCTGCTGAAAAATCAGGTATTAGTGGGTGCGTTTTATTATGATGCAAAAGAACGGCGGTTAAAATTGCAGCCGTTAAGTATTTTGACAAATACAGATGTTGTAAGGCTGTTATATTAATTGGAATGATAGAATTTTTGGAGGAATAAAAAATGGATATTACACCGTTATATGAATTAAGAAACCGTTTACGGACTGCCATGATTGCCGGAACCAATCTTTTATCGGATGATTTTCGTTTGAAACGGGCAGTAGAGGCTGTGCAGCCTTTGGAAAAAGCAGCTCCTGTATTTGCAAAGATAGGAGAGCTTGGCAGAAGTCTTATCGCACCAGAGCAGACGGATAAAGTAGATGCACTGCTTCAGGTGATTACTCTGTTGGATGCGGTGCTTTGTACGCAGGGAATGGTAGGTATTTCTGGCGAAATAGAAGAAATCAATGAAAATCACTTGGGAACAGCGGTGACAAACGCACCGTATTCTGTGGTAAAGACACTTTTGGATGCGCTGACCAGCTCTGGAAGCGGGCATTATTCCTATGTATTGGACACACATCAACTGCATCCGGAATTGTTTGCAGATTATCGAATAAAAACGGCTATGGTTCAGGCATTGGGTGCAGGATATGTGGAGCTTGCAGATAGAGTGGCAGACTGGCTGAAAAAAGAAGGCGAGGAAATTCTTCCGCTTTTGGAGAAAGATTTTAATCCAAAAGGGAAAAAGGAAATGGTACGGCGTGTGCATGTGATTGAGGCAATTGCCGGAGCAAAGGCAAATGATTTTTACATAAAACAGCTTGACGGAGCGGAAAAGGAAGTGCGTCAGGCGTTGATTTATGCACTCCGGCACAGTCCTGATAATCTGGAGCTGCTTATGGAAATGACAAAGACAGAGAAAGGCAACGCGAAGAAAATGGCTTGTTTTGCGCTTGTGCATATGAAAGACGAGCGTTCGGGTGGATTTTTTAAAAAAATGTGTGAAAAAAAAGCTCAGGATGTAATGGAATATGTATTTTTATCTGATACAGAGTGGGCATCCAAGCTGGTGGCGGAGAGCTTAAAGGAACAATTGTCAGTGTTAAAGGAAGAAAGAGACAAGCCAGATTTTTGCATAACAAATAAACAGGCAGATTTCTGGGATAAAGCTTTAAAGGCTCTGATAGGAAAAAGCGGAGATGAGATTATGGAAGTGTATCGCATGGCAGCAGAGCTTGGTCCACGTTTGAATCTGCCGCTGGAGGAAAAGAGCCACCATAATTATTCTTATAATTTTGGACCAAAAGAAAGCTCAATCATGTCATATCCTCTGGTAGAAATTTATAATAGAACATCTACAAAGGGAACTGCGATTAAGACAAGGAAATTATGCGAGTTGCTTCTTGACAATGCGTTTCCATATTATCTGCAGCTTTCTCTGTTTGTAAATCCGGATAAAAGGCTTGGCGAACTAGCGGTAGAGCTGTATGAAAATGGAGATATAAAGAAACGAAAAACAGAATATTTTCCGGCTGCCCTGACAGCAAAGCTTCTTTCAGAGGAGGACTGCTGCGACTGGCTTTGTGAAGAATTGCAGGTAAAAGAGAATAATTTATACCGGGGACTGATAAGGCTTTCTTATGATACAGAGAAGCGGCAGTATGTGCTGGAGACAGAGATTTTTAATGCCGCAAATAATGAAGAGTGCCGTTACAGTCATCCGTTCAGACAGAAATTCAACGGAAGGTTTATGGATGTTTTAATGGAATGTCAGAAAGCAAATATAGACACTGTTCTGTGCAATTGTGTAAATCCAGAGGATAAAGAGGGATGTCAAAAACTGGAGAAATATTTTTATGTAAAAGCATTAAGAGAAATAAGACCAGTATATCTTAACAGCTATTTTCGTGCGTTAAAGCAATGCGGCTGTAATAAGTGCGAGGGACTGTTTCAAAATTATCTGGTAAACAGCAGGCGCGTAGCGTACTGGGAGATTACAACGATTGTAGAGAATATGCCGGGAACAAATGAGATGAAAGCAGAGGAATTGACAAAGGCGCTGGAGCTGATTCACAAAGAAAAGGCAAGAGTGACTGGCGGCTGGAATGAAGAATGGTATATTGGAATAATTAATAAGCTCAAGGCTGGAGTGTTTTAAAGAAAATGAAGTTTTTAAAAATATATTTTATATGGTTTAAAATTATGAGAGAAAAAGAGAAAGGATAAATTCAGGTAAAGCATACCTAAACAGGTGAAGGAAAATGAAAGAACAAATATTAAGACTGCCTGCGGAGCAGTTGTTTCAGAAGGAAATCGATGCACTGATTGCGGCGGAACATGACCCGATACCTACGGGCTGGAAAATGTCGCCTCGTTCTGTGCGTACTTATATCTGTGGAGGAAAGGTTGGAAAAACAGTAATTACTCCAAAATATATCGGACATGAAAGACTGGTGGAAATCGCAATTGCCACACTGGTAACAGACAGAGCACTGCTTTTAATCGGTGAGCCAGGTACTGCCAAGAGCTGGCTGTCTGAGCATTTGACTGCCGCTATTAACGGAGATTCTACAAAGGTAATTCAGGGAACAGCCGGAACGACAGAAGAACAGATTCGTTATTCATGGAACTATGCTATGCTGATTGCACAAGGACCGTCTCAGGAAGCAATGCTCAAAAGTCCTGTATTTCATGCAATGGAAACAGGTACAATCGCCAGAATGGAAGAGATTTCAAGATGTGCTTCCGAGGTTCAGGACGCATTGATTTCGATTTTATCAGAAAAGAGAATTTCAGTACCGGAGCTTAATATGGAAGTAGCCGCACAGAAAGGTTTTTCTGTGATTGCAACGGCAAATACCAGAGATAAGGGTGTAAATGAAATGTCTGCGGCCTTGAAGAGACGTTTTAATATTGTGGTACTTCCGGCGCCGGCGGATTTGGAGTCAGAGATGGAAATTGTGCGTACCAGAGTGGCACAGCTTTCAGCAGGTCTGGATTTGAATGCTGAACTTCCGGAAGATAATGTAGTGGAAAGAGTATGCACTATTTTCAGAGAATTGAGAAATGGAGAAACCTGTGACCGCAGTCAGAAAGTAAAGAGTACCAGCGGTGTATTATCCACTGCCGAGGCCATTTCTCTTTTGTGTAACAGTATGGCGCTGGCAGGGAGCTTTGGAAATGGAACTATAAGCGAAGAAGACCTTGCAGCGGGACTTCAGGGCGCAATTATCAAAGAGGAAGAAAAAGATAATGTGGCTTGGAAGGAATATCTGGAAAATGTGATGAAAAAACGCGGCATGAAATGGAGCGGATTATATAAAGCTTGTCGGGAATTGTTGTAGAAAACTTGTTATAAGAGAATATGACAGGTAAATTTATGATAGAAAAATTTACTGTAAAAAATTATTAAGGAAATATATCAAGAGATTTTATTGTAAAAAAATTATAAGAAGAAAACCTGTTATATGATAAGAGAAACTTATGATAGGAGCAGATTTTTGAAAATGGAGTAGCACAATTATGAAACATCCATATATTTTTGGTATTCGGCATTTATCACCGGCAGGCGCATGGCATTTGCTCCGCTTTCTTGAAGAAAAGAATCCGAAGCTGGTGCTGGTTGAAGGGCCAGAGGATTTTGATGAACAATTGAAAAATATCACTCATAAGGATACAAAACCGCCGATTGCCATATTGGCTTATACAAAAGAGGCACCTGTAAAAACAATATTATACCCGTTTGCAGAATATTCTCCTGAATATCAGGCCATTCTCTGGTGTAAATCAAATCATAGAAAATGTCAGTTTATTGATTTGCCTTCGGAGGTGTTTTTGGGGCTGCCTTCAGAAAAGAATTTAGATACAAAAGGGGAAGAGGGGCATATGAGCGTTTATGAAAAGCTCGATTTGCAGACAGGGGAAGACGGTCATGAGACTTTTTGGGAACGTGTGATTGAGCATGCGGGAAATACAGAAGAATATCACAAGGGAACAAATACCTTTGGAATCAGTCTTCGCGAAATAACGAAAGGCAGTGAAAGCGACTGGCCGGAAATTCTGGTAAGAGAGGCGTTTATGCGCCGAAAAATAGAGGAGGCTTATAAACAGGGATATCTGCCGGAGGAAATTGTGGTAGTGACCGGAGCTTATCATGTGGCGGGGCTTTTGGACGAGGAAGCACAGCCAATGACAGATGAGGAGTTTCATTCGCTTCCAAAGTCTCCAGCAAATCATACCTTAATGCCATATTCCAATTACCGTCTTTCCACCCGTTCAGGCTATGGAGCGGGAAATAAGGCACCTGCATATTATGCGCTGCTGTGGGAAGGACTTTGCAGGGAAGACTTGAATTTTACTGCAAGGAGCTTTTTATCAAGAATCGCAGGATTTCAAAGAATACATGGCACACCAGTTTCCTCGGCTCAGGTAATAGAGGCAGTCAGGCTTGCCATATCTCTGGCGCAGCTTCGGGGAAGTTCGGTTCCTGCGCTTCGTGATTTGAGAGACGCTGCGGTTACCTGTCTTGGGGAGGGAAGTTTTTCTGCGATTAGTCTTGCAGTGGCAAATACTGAAATTGGAACTGGAATCGGTGCACTTCCTGATGGTGTGAGCCGTACCAGTATTCAGGAGGATTTCTATCGTAAATTAAAGGAATTAAAGCTTGAAAAATACAGGGATATTACCATACAGGATTTGACGCTTGATTTGCGTGAAAACCGCAGAGTTTCTTCACAAAAATCCGCATTTTTGGATTTGCATCGTTCATTTTTTCTCCATCAGCTCAGAGTTTTAAATGTAAGCTTTGCCAATCAGGAGGTGGTAAATCAGGAGAGCGCTACATGGGCAGAGCAATGGGTGGTCCGCTGGACACCAGAGGCGGAGATTGAGCTGGTAGAGGCAGCTTTAAAAGGAGATACAGTTATGCAGGCAGCTTCCTTTGCCATGAAGGAGCGGGTGGAGGAAGCCGAGAATATAAGTGAAATCGCACTGGTTATCGAAGATGCTTTTACCTGTGGTATGGCTGCTGCGGTAAACTATGCAACTGCGGGGCTGCAGGCTATGGCAGTAGATGCCGCATCTGTGCAGGAACTTGCTTCTACTGCGCACAGACTTTCAGTGGTGGTACAGTATGGAAATATACGGCTGCTTGACTGGGAGCCGCTGGTGCCGATTTTACAGCAGATTTTTTATCGTGCCTGCCTGATTCTTCCAGCAGAATGTGTGTGTGACGATGCTGCGGGAAAAAATATTATTGAGGCAATGGAACATTTAAACAGCGCCGCATTGGCACATGATTTTCTTGACAGTGCTTCGTGGCTTGGTACCTTGAAGGAAATTGCAGAGAGAGACGATTTAAATACAAAGATTTCAGGGTATGCCATGGCGGTGCTGTTGGAGAGAGGCTGCGTGGATACTGAGAAGCTTCATCTTGAGGTGCAGAGAAGGCTTTCAAAGGGAATGCCCGCGGAGCTTGGTGCAGGCTGGTTTGAAGGTCTGGCGATGAAAAACCACTATGCTTTGATAGCGAGATTGTCACTGTGGGAAAGTCTGGACAATTATCTTGATACCTTGAATGATGAGGAATTTAAGAGAGCACTGGTATTTTTGCGCAGAGCGTTTGCTGATTTTTCTGCTGTGGAAAAAGATGAGATAGCGGAAAATCTTGGTGAAATCTGGGGACTGAACGGACAGCAGGTCAGTGAAGTCATAAATGCAGATTTGAAAGAAGAGGAGCAGCAGATTATTGTGGAAAGTCTGGACGGCTTTGATTTTGATTTTTAGGAAAGTTAGGTGTAAAAAATGGATGAAACTACACATATACAAAGATGGCGGCTGATTCTCGGACAGGAGAGTGGCAGCAGGTTTGGTCAGATGGGGGATGTCGGACTCTCAGAGCAGCAGGATTTGATGGACCAGGCACTGGCAGCAATTTATAACAGACAGGAGTCGGGAGGCTTTGGCGCAGGGGGAAGAGGAGCCGGAAAAGGTCCGTCGAATCCACAAATCACCCGCTGGCTTGGAGATGTAAGGAGTCTGTTTGATAAAGATTTGGTAACAGTCATTCAGGGGGATGCTATGACCAGATGTGGTCTAAAGCAGTTGATTTTTGAGCCGGAGCTTTTGGAAAATCTGGAGCCGGATGTTAATCTGGCATCTACAATTCTTATGTTAAAGGACCAGATTCCAAAGCGTTCAAAGGAAAGTGTAAGAGCGTTTATTCAGAAAATTGTGGAAGAAATCAACCGTCTGTTGGAACAGGATATTAAAAGAGCGGTAACAGCGGCAGTCAACCGCCGGAAACATTCTCCGATTCCATCTGCTGCTGCGCTGGATTATAAAACGACAATTTCAAGGAATTTAAAGCATTATAATCAGGAGCTGCATACAATTGTGCCAGAGCATTTTTACTTTTTTGACAGAACAAGCACGACAGCGGCAAATAAATGGACTGTGATTCTGGATGTTGACCAGAGCGGCTCCATGGGAGAATCGGTTATCTATTCTTCTATTATAAGCTGTATTCTGGCAAGTATGGCAAGTCTTACGACAAGAATTGTGGCTTTTGATACAAATATTGTAGATTTGACGGAGAAAAGTGACGACCCTGTGGATTTGCTGTTTGGATTTCAGCTTGGCGGCGGTACAGACATAGACAGGTCTGTGGCTTATTGTCAGAAGTTTATTGAAAATCCGGCGAAAACATTGTTTTTTTTGATTTCTGACCTTGAAGAGGGTGGAAATCGGGCAGCGTTTCTTCGGAGGATGCAGGAAATCAAGGAATCTGGTGTTACGCTGGTATGTCTTTTGGCGCTGGCTGATGGTGGAAGGCCCTATTATGATGCGCAGATGGCGCAGAAGATTGCAGCGATGCATATACCCTGTTTTGCATGTAATCCTCAGATGTTGCCGGCGCTTTTGGAACGGGCCCTAAAGGGACAGGATTTGCAGCAGTTTCAGAAGGAGTTTGAGAAGAAGAAAGAAAAGTAGTGAAATGATATAATCGTTGATGGAGGTGCAAAAAATATGGATGTATTTAAAATAATGGTAGAAAATCTCGAATGGATAAATGGAGAGAAAGATGATCCAAATGATTTATGCCTTCATGGAGATGCTGTTGCAAAAATTGGAGAAGAAATTTTTGAATACAGCGCAACAGTCAGTGCAACCGCATTGTATTTGCTGAAAACTCTGACACAGGACCATATAATTAATGAAGAAAATCAAATGCTTCCCTGCTGCGGGCATTTTATGATTCCAAATGATGATTTGACAAATGTAGATATCTACGGCTGCCCAAACGGCATAGATTGGACAGTTCTGCATGATGGAGATAATATTAAATTAATTACGGAAAGCGGCAGAGAAACTGTAATCAGCTTAGACGAATATCAAAAGGAAGTATTCCGGTTTGCAGATAAGATAGAAGATTTTTATAAAGAATGCAGTCCCAAAAATCTGTCAAATGAATATGAGAGAGATTGTTATTATGCTTTCTGGAATGAATGGCACAAAAGAAGAAAGGAATAAGATAAAAATGAAATTACCTGAAAAAATATACAGGCTAATAAAAGAGGATGATTATGAAACAGATAATATTGGTATGTCCTTGGCATCTGTTCAGATATATAAGGATAAGGTTTTAAAAATTCAAAGCTGCAGCAGCGAGGCTGAAAATGAATATCAAATGTTGCAGTATTTATATGGAAAACTTCCTGTACCCAAAATATATGCATATGAAATATCAGACGGCAAGTCTTATTTGCTGATGAGCAAGTGCAATGGTCAGATGGCATGTTCAGATGAGTATATGAATCACTCTGAAATACAATACAGACTTCTGGCACAGGGATTAAAACAGCTATGGAGCACAGAAATTTCAGATTGCCCTTCCAGACAGGGATTGTCCGAAAAGCTTGCTCAGGCAGAATATAATGTGAAAAATAATTTAGTGGATTTGGAAAATACAGAGCCGGATACATTCGGCGAACATGGATTTGAAAATCCTTCTAAATTATTGGAGTGGCTTTATAAAAACAGACCCGAAGAAGAGCTGGTGCTCTCTCATGGAGACTATTGTCTTCCCAATATATTCGGGATTCAGGAGAAAATAACGGGTTATATAGATTTGGGAAAGACGGGCATTGCAGATAAATGGTGTGATATTGCGCTGTGTTACCGCAGCATATCCCATAATTACAGCGGAAGATACTCAAAAAAAACATATTCCGGCTATGATAATTTATTGTTATTTCATGAACTGGATATAGAACCGAATTGGGAAAAAATACGTTATTATATTTTACTGGATGAATTGTTTTAAATTGAATAAATATATGTCTCTTTCCGGCTATGAAAATGACTTGTATTGTTTATCTCTGGAAAGTAATTTTTCTGATAGCACTCTATATTCGGGTAAGAGAAATACAGGACATGTCATAAAATGTATTCAGTTAAAAAGGAGTCTGTTATGAAAAATTCCATAAAAACAGCAATAGATAAGCTTTTTGAAACGCTTTCTTTTTCAAGAGAAAAGGAACAGCAAAAAGAAAAAATATTATCTTTTGCATATCAAAAATTTAATAATGAGCTGGATAAAGGTATTTGTCCGGCAGAGGCGGCGGGAAAGATTTTGATTCATTGTGCCAGTGTGGAGGATTTGTGTTCTTATTTAGATATGGAAGCTTCCATTCCTGTTCAAAAATCGGAGAAAATATTAACCGAAGATATATTTTTGAAAATAGTAAAAAAACTTCGAAAAAATATATATATTTTATCCTTTCTTTTTTCTGGCATAATCAGTTCTGGTGTAAGTTCTTTTCAAAATATTTCAGCTTCGGGGATTATCTTTACTGTAATTATCTGGACTGTTTTAAGTATGTTTTTGTATGTAATTGTAAAAAAACAAAAATGCCTGATAAAAGAATATCATTTTTTTTCTGCGTCCTTTGAGAATGGTTGCCGAAAAACAGCAGAGAAGAACTATGATTTATATACGAAAAAACTGACAAATACAATCTTTGGTATTTTTTCACTTGTATTTCTTCTTGTTTTTTCTGTTTTGCTTTCTGTTACCTCATTCCGGTTTTCGTTAAAAGATGTTTTAAATACAGTTGTGTTTTATCTTACCTTGATTCAGTTATCTGTTTATTTATTTCTGAAAAATTTTCTCTGCCGAAAAATATTTGCGGATTTTTTTGCAAAAGAAAAGACAGAGAAATATTTGTATGAATTGCGACGTGTCACTATATGTTCAGCAGGTTATTATTTTTTTCTTTTAATCCTGCTGATTCTTTTTCGGAATAAAACCGAAAACAGTTTTTCATTTGCAATAGCAGTTATTATTTTATATTTTATACTTGCAGTTTTTTATAATTTTACAAGAAGACAAAATTTTACCAGCAAAAATATAGTTATTAATATAAAAAAGATTGTTTGTTATACTTTGGCAGTAATCTCTCTGTTTGCTTACAATATCATGAAACTGGATTTATATCTGCTTCAGCCATATATTAATACAGTGGCGGCTGTGGAACATAATTCTTATGATATTTCCTATGACGAAGATACCGGTATATATACACTTGTAACAAAGGAGGACAATTTCAAAATATTACAATTGACAGATATTCATCTAGGTGGAAGTATTATGTCTGTCTCGGAGGATATGAAGGCTTTAAAGGCATGTTATCAGCTAATTAGTGCAACCCGTCCGGATTTTGTCATAGTAACGGGGGACCTTGTATTTCCTCTTGGAATTATGTCATTTTCATTTAATAATAATGCTCCGGTTATGCAGTTTGCAAATTTTATGCGCAATACTGGTATTCCATGGGCTTTTACTTACGGCAATCATGATACGGAGGCCCTGGCGACGCTTAATCGGGCTGAGGTTGATGCTCTGATGAAATCATTGTCCTATAAAAGTTCCAAAAATTTACTTTATCCATATGTTCAGCCTGATATTTATGGCAGAAGTAACCAGATGATTGAAATCAGACATACAGACGGAAGTTTAATGCAGGCGCTTTTTTTAATAGATTCCAATGATTATATTGAAGCAGGAGGAATAAATGAATATGATTATATACATGATAATCAGGTAGAGTGGTATAAACGAATGGTGTTAAATCTTTCAGAGAAAGAAGGAGAAATAGTTCCTTCCATGATATTTACACATATTCCTCTTAGAGAATATAAAGAGGCAAATGATTTATATGAGAATGGAAGCAATGAAGTCGTTTATTATTATGGGGTACTGGGTGAAAAGATGATAGATAAGATTTGCTGTTCAAAATATGACAGCAGGCTCTTTGATACCGCTGTGGAGCTAGGCAGTACGCAGGCGATATTTTTCGGTCATGACCACTATAACAATCAGTCGCTTGAATATAAAGGCATTCGGATGACTTATGGTTATAGCATTGATTATCTTGCCATGCCGGGAATAGACAAAGATACAGAGCAGAGAGGAGCAACATTGATTACACTGAAAAAGGATGGTTCCTTTGATATCACCCCATATAAACTGACCGATTTGCAATAAAAAAATAAAAATTCTGATTAACCATCTGTCATAATCCGACACTATATAAATGAAAGCTTTCAAAAATTATAAACACACGAGGTGGGAAATTTGAACAGAGAAAAGGCTACAAAGCTGATAGAAGAGAATCTTCATACGATTTTTGCATGGTGTTTGTCTCGTTTATATGACAAAACAGAGGCGGAAGATTTGGCGCAGGATATTATCTGCGCTGTGTTAAAATCCGTGGACCGTCTGGAACAGGATGAGGCGTTTTTCGGTTATCTCTGGAAAACAGCGGAAAATATTTTTCGGATGCATCTTAGAAAGAAACGGCCGGAAAATCTTGAACTGGATGATAAATGCTGTGGTTTTTATTTTGCCACACCAGAGGAAGAAATGATTCAATCCGAACAGATTCAGCTTTTACGGCGTGAGCTTTCTCTTTTGTCAACGCAGTATCGGGAAGTGACTGTCAGATATTATATTTATGATAAAACCTGTTCTGAAATTTCCGCCGAGTTGAATATCAGCATAGAGATGGTAAAATACTATCTTTTTAAAACGCGCAAAATTCTGAAAGAAGGTATTGGTATGACAAGAGAATTTGGTGAAAAGAGCTATAATCCGCAGACGTTTCGGATGGATTATTGGGGAAACTGGACCGTTGATTTTGGAAACAGCATTTACTGGAAACTGTTTGAGCGCAGGCTGCCTGGAAATATTTTGCTGGCCGCATATGATAAACCTGTAACTATTACGGAGCTTTCCGTTGAACTGGGCGTGGCAGTCGTTTATCTGGAAGATGAAGTGCAGATTTTGGAAATGCATGAGCTTATCAAAAAAACTGGCGATAAGTATCAGACAAATATTATTATTTTTACAGAAGATTATGAAAAACGGGTGCTTGAAAAGTTTCAATCCATTTATCAAGAAGCGGCGAAACTGGTTTATCATAAGATTGAAAGTATTCTTCCAGCATTGAAAAATCTGGAGTTTTATGGAAATCATTATGATGAAAACCGCTTGAAATGGATATTTTCCAATCTTGTAATGTTTTGGGCATTGATAAAATGTGAAAATGCAAACAAAGAAAAGTTTGGAGATTATCCGCTGCTCTCCAATGGTTCAAATGGTTTTATTTTTGGTTATGATAACGATAACAGCAATCATTATTTGAATGGCATATATGGAAGCCTTGTCAACAATGAAAAAACTGCGTGGGTATCAGTGGAAAATTATTGTATGATTGAAAAATGCCAGTGGTTTAAATTGAGAAGTGAAAAAACAATTTCTGCGCTGACGGATGCGATATTGTCAAAAAATGTAGATGAGGAAAATGAAGAAGTTGTTCGCATGATAGAGGAAGGATTTATTTCTTCTAATAATGGTCATTTGTCGCCGGAATTTCCAGTATTTACTCAGTCAGTATTTGAAAATATATATGAAAAACTGGAGTCCGCTGTTATGGAAACTTATCAGTGCATGGAAAAAATCTGTAACTGCGCCGCAGAAACACTCACAGATTATGTGCCAAAAGCATTGAAAAACATATGTGGTCAGCTTGCATGTATTCATCATCAGTCAAATATAATGGCTTATATTATGGAAACGCTTGTTGAAGACGGGGTTCTTATAATTCCAGATAAAAAAGTAAATCTCTGTATGTTTGGAGTAAAAGTGAAATAATAATAGAATTAAACTGTCGTATTAAGTTATCCCTCTTAATACGGCAGTTTAATTCTATTTTTTTGAATATTTCAGAAGGATAGTGTATAAAATATTAAAAATCACATTATATTACATACTTTAATAAGTTTATCTGGCATATCAGATTATAAGGAGGAAAGCTATGTGTACAAGTATTGCCATGACCACAAAAGATTTCTATTTTGGACGCAACATGGATTTGGATTATCAGTTCGGTGAGCATGTTGTAATTACCCCGCGAAATTATCCTTTTCAATTTCGGAGAGCAGGTATGTTAAAAAAACACTATGCCATGATTGGAATGGCAACAGTGGAAGAAAATTATCCATTGTATGCCGAGGCTGTCAATGAAAAAGGGCTTTGTATGGCCGGCTTAAATTTTCCAGATAATGCATATTATCCAAAACAGGCTCAGTGCGGCAAGGAAAATATATCACAATTTGAACTGATTCCATGGATACTTGGAAAATGCAGCAGTGTTGAAGAGGCAAAAAGGCTTCTTAATATTACATGCCTGATTGATATACCATTTAAATCAGATATGCCCGTAGCGCCTCTGCATTGGCATATTGCTGACAAAAACGGCTCGATTGTACTGGAAGCAATGAAAAATGGCATACATGTTTATGATAATCCTGTGCAGGTTATGACTAACAATCCGCCATTTGAATTTCAGATGACAAATCTTGGGCAGTATCTGAATCTGACGGTGGATTCTCCTCAAAATTGTTTCAGCAAATCCGCCAGTGTGCTTCCATTTGGAAAAGGTCTGGGAAGTTTTGGACTTCCGGGTGATTTCTCACCGGCATCCCGTTTTGTAAAGGCCGCATATCTGCGTCTGAATTCAGTATGTGACAATGAGGAAAAAGAGAGTGTTTCTCAGTTTTTTCGGATATTAGATTCAGTTTCAGTTGTAAATGGAAGTATTGCGACAGAGGGTAATGGTCCTTATTATACTACATATTCCTGCTGTGTAAATGTAGATAAGGGAATTTTTTATTATAAGACTTATTACAACAGTCAAATTACTGCAGTAAATATGAATCATGAGAATTTGGATGAGCAATGTTTAAAGGAATTTGAAATAGTCAAAGCGCAGCAGATTGCGTGGGCAAATTAAAATATATGAAAACGGAAGAAGGGCAGAATATTCTTTTTGCAAGATGTATTCTGCTCTTTTGTGCTCTGCATGCCAATATTTTTAATAAACAGTTATTTTTAAAATATTTGTTATCCCGCAAAATCCATATTTACAATTCCCAATTTACCATGTTATAATTTATGAAAACACAAAGCCCTTATTATACATATCTTTTGGCGGCTGGCTGTTGATTTTTGGAAAAGAAAGAAGGGAATATTTAAAATGTTTACATTGACAAGCGATTGTATTATTGGAGTGGAAGAAATTGACAACGAACACAGGCATTTGTTTGAGCTTTTAAACGAGGGACTGGATATGCTTCATAACAATTATCTTCCAGACAGATATGAAGATATCAAGGCTCTGTTAAGAGAGCTGGAGAGCTATGCAGACCAGCACTTTGCACATGAAGAGGCTTATATGGAAAGGCTGCGTGACCCGGAATTAATTCTTCAGCGTTCACAGCATATGGTTTTTAAAGAAAAAATCAGAAACTGGTATTTTACCAATATTGATGAGATGGAAGAGCAGGAAAAGGTACTTGATGAGCTGCTGAATTTTTTGGTAAGGTGGCTGTATCATCATATTATCGGGAGTGATATTATGATAGGAAAACTTCCACCATTAGAGGAGTGGATGATACGGGAAAATCCATGTGAATTTACAGATGACTATAAAACTGGAATTTATCTGATTGACAAAGAGCACAAGGAGCTTTTTCGGATTATTGATAAAGTAAACAGAATGGTGCATGAGCAGATTACAGAGGAAGATTATGAGGAGGTTATGAATGTTCTAGGCGAGCTCAAGGCATATACAGAATTTCATTTTAAAGATGAAGAGGAGTATATGGAAAGTATTCATTATGAGGGGCTGGCAGCACAGAAAAGGGCGCATGCTGCGTTTATAGAGAAGATAGCAGATATAAAGATAGAAGATATTGAAAAAAATCCTCAGGAATATATGGAAACTCTGATAGAATATTTACTGGGATGGCTGATTAACCATATTCTTTATACAGATAAAAAGATTCCGGACGTACAGGTTTAAAAGTGATAAGCATTGAGTGAAATACAGGATTTTTTATAGAAGGAGAACCTTATGGAAAATATATTAAAGAAATATTGGAAGGGAAAAGAAATTATAAAATATAATTATTCAAGTTTAAAAAAACTTGGTATTTCAGAGCAGGATGCAAATCTGCTTTCCAAGTGCGGGCTGCCAAAGGGAGCAGCCCCTTATTTAAATTTTGAAGTGGATAAGGCACAAGAGAAAGAGGAAATTTATTATAATATCGGATTTACAGGAAGCGGGGATTTTATCTGTCTGGAAAAGGCAGGAGGAAGGGTTGTATATTTGGACCATGAGGAAGAAGACGAAAAGGCAGTGCTGATAAACAGTTCTTTAACGGCATTGCTGGAAAGTATTATCTGTTATAGAAAATTTGTGGATAAAGTAAATGAAAACGATATGTGGAGTTATATAAACAGCAATTATTCCATACGACAAATGCGTGAACTGGAGGAGGAGTTAAGAAAAATAGATGCGGCTGCGCTGGAAGGGAATACTTTCTTTGCAGGAGAACTGGCAAGCAGATATTCAGATGTTATGGAAAGAATCGGTCTTCTGGAGTGGTATGAACCGGCCGCAGAGGAAAAAATTATTTCCGCAGAAAAGGAAATTGGACATGCGATACCTGATGTGTATAAGCTGCTTTTGCATGTTACAGATGGGGCATATGTAGATGATTTGGCATTGTACAGCGTAGAAGAAATTGTGGAAGCATACAAACAGATTGGTTTTGAAAAGTGTGCGCCCAAATATCTGAGCATCGGAAGTAATAACGGAAAAACCGAACTGTTGATAAAGGCGGAGCAGAATGCATGTCAGGCAACGTTTTTGGAGGTTGATGCTATTGGAAAAGCGGAGCCGGAAAAATGGTTTGATTTTGAGGAGTGGCTTGAAAAAGGATGTAAAATTTAATAAAACAGGCAGGAAATATTAACCCAATCAGTACTTCGTTAAGTCGAATATATTTTGAAACATTAAAATATATGTATAACACTAATTTTTTGAAAAAACATATAAGAAAAATACATAAAATAAATTCAAAGTGAAATACATTTTTAATAATGTTCATAAAAATTTTCTCATTTATTAAAATGGATTATAGATATCATAGAAGGAGGAATCTATAATTATGAGTAAACAAGAGAAAAGACTGTTTGATTATACGAAGCTGATTAAAGACGTTCAGAAGAAGTCGTCAAAGAGTCAGGAGATGCTCAGTGTAAATCTGGAATGTACGGCAGCGCATATATCAAATGTAAAAAGGCAGAAATCAACCTTTTCTGTCGATAAAACATTACAGCTTCTGAATGAAAATGATTATTGTATAGATGATTATGTAACAGAAGAAAGCATAGTAAATGAAAATCTTAAGCCGGAGGACAGAGAAAGATTTCAGGGGCTTGACAGCGATTTGAGAGTGGCGCTGGTAAATCTGGTGATGGATACTGTGAAGGTAAGTCGCAGAAAGGAAGAGGACCCTTATCTTGATTTGGACCATGAATGGAGAAAGCAGAAGATTGCCGAGCGTATTCGCAGGCTTCGCATTGAAAAGAATGTATCTGTGGAAACAATGTGCAAAAACCTGAATGTCAAAAAGACTACTTATCAGAATATTGAAAATGGTTCAAATGGAACAACCATAGAGAATTATGTTCGTATTGCATCGGTTCTTCAGATTCCTGTATCACTTCTTATGAGTGATGTGGTAAAAAATAAGGATACGCTGATTGATTATGAATTAAATCAGTTGTTTTCCGAGGTGAATTTCAGGGAGAAAAAGAAGCTGGAGGAAATGATTGATTCGCTGATTGCGGTAGTTAGTAATTATCTTGAATAGAGCGGAGAAAAAAGATACTGTCGTGCTGACAATAGATATTGTCGGTGTGGCAGTTTTTTTGTTTCTTATATTGTTGTGGGCATTTTACTCTAAATAATTATTATTTTTTGAAAAAAGCGGTTGACATATCTTACATATGGGTGTATTATGAACATATGAAAAAATGAACATATGAAAATGTGTTTGAGAAAGGAGAATTATGGAAGAAAAAAACACGGATTTTCTTGCAGCGAGAGAAGAGGTAGTAAAAAAAGTGCTGGAGCAGCAGCCAGATGATGAAATTTTATATGATTTGGCAGAGCTGTTTAAGATATTTGGTGATTCTACCAGAATAAAAATCTTATATGCGCTTTCGGAGAGTGAATTGTGCGTCAATGATATTGCACAGCTTTTAAATCTCAGCCAATCGTCAGTGAGTCATCAGCTCAGAATACTGAAGGACTCCAAGCTGGTTAGATTTCGCAGGGAAGGAAAAATTATATTTTATGCACTGGATGACGACCATGTAAGAAATATTATTAATATGGGTATGGAACATGTAGAAGAATAGGAAAAACAGGAAAATAAAGCAACCATATATCATATAAACAAATACAGTAATATGAAGTATATAAAATCAAAAAGAAAGGTCAGGTAATGAAAATGAAAAAGACATATAAAATCGAGGTAGACTGCGCAGCATGTGCATTAAAGATGGAAGAGGCAGCAAAGAGTACACAGGGAGTCGAAGCGGCAACTGTAAGCTTTATGACACAGAAAATGAAGGTGGAGTTCGCAGAAGGAGCCGAGGAAGAGAAAGTAATGAAACAGGTATTAAAGGCATGCAAAAAGGTTGAGCCGGACTGTGAGATTTGTATTTCATAGAAAATCTTCTTCATAGATTTTCCATAACTGAATCAGGATATAAAATATCCGGAAATGAGGAGCTTATGACGAAAAAACAGAAAAAAGTCTTATATAGAATTATTCTCTCCGCGGTATTAATGGCAGTAGTTTTATTGCTTCCATTTGATGGAGTTTTAAAAGCGGTTTTGTTTCTTATACCATATCTCGTAATAGGATATGATATTTTGCGCAAGGCGGTTTTGGGAGTAATTCATGGAGAAGTATTTGACGAAAATTTTTTAATGGCAGTTGCAACTATCGGTGCAATGTGTCTGGGGGAATATGCAGAAGGTGTGGCAGTTATGCTGTTTTATCAGATAGGGGAATTATTTCAGAGCTATGCAGTGGGAAAGAGCAGAAAAAATATTTCTGCACTGATGGATATCCGGCCGGATTATGCAAATATTGAAGTGGATGGAAAGCTGGAGCAGGTGGACCCGGATGAAGTGGAAATTGGAAGTATAATTGTAATACAGCCGGGAGAAAAAGTTCCGTTAGACGGGGTGGTAGAACAGGGCAGTTCCACTTTAAATACCAGTGCACTGACAGGGGAAAGCGTGCCACGGAATGTGGAAAAAGGCGATGAAATTATCAGTGGATGCGTAAATCTTTCTGGTATGATAAAAATACGTACAACGAAAATATTTGAAGAATCTACCGTGGCAAAGATTCTTGACCTTGTGGAAAATTCCAGCATGAAGAAAGCAAAGGCGGAGAATTTTATTACAAGATTTGCCAGATATTATACTCCGGCAGTATGCTATGCGGCGCTTGCACTTGCACTTGTTCCGCCGGTTGTAAATATACTTATGGGAAATGGCAATGAATTTGCAGAATGGATTGGCAGGGCACTGACCTTTCTGGTTATAAGCTGCCCATGTGCTCTTGTGATTTCAATTCCACTCAGCTTTTTTGGAGGAATCGGAGGCGCTTCTGCAAGAGGGATTCTTGTAAAGGGTTCAAATTATCTGGAATTTTTATCGAAATCAAAATATATTGTATTTGATAAAACAGGAACACTGACGGAGGGTGTATTTCAGGTAACACAAATATGTCCTCAGGGAATAGAGAAGGAAGAGCTGTTAAGATATGCGGCATATGCAGAAAGCTACTCCACACATCCGATTAGCAAAAGTCTAAAGGAGGCATATGGCAAAGATATTGATAACACACTTGTGAATGATGTGCAGGAAATAAGCGGACATGGGGTGAGCGCTGTGGTAGAAGGTCATCTTGTGTTTGCGGGAAATAAAAAACTGATGGACAGAGAAGGTCTTGAAGCCATGCAGCCAAAGGATTCCGGAACAGTGATTCATGTGGCGGTAAACGGCAGCTATAAAGGATATATACTTATTTCTGATATTATTAAGAAAAATTCAAAAGCAGCGATAAAAGGACTGAAGGAAGCAGGGATTAAAAAGACGGTTATGCTGACTGGTGACTCAAAAAGAGTGGCTGACAGTGTGGCATCAGAGCTTGGTGTGGATGAGGTCCACAGTGAACTGTTGCCGGGAGATAAAGTAGAAAAAATTGAAGCACTTCTGGCAGAAAAACTTCCAAAGGAAATGCTTGCATTTGTGGGAGATGGAATTAACGATGCACCGGTACTGTCAAGAGCAGATATTGGAATTGCAATGGGGGCCATGGGTTCGGATGCAGCGATTGAGGCAGCGGATATCGTACTTATGGACGATGACCCGGCAAAAATTGCGCTTGCGATGAAGATATCAAAAAAGACGCTTGGTATTGTATACGAAAACATTGTCTTTGCACTGGCAGTCAAGTTTTTATGTTTGATTCTTGGAGCACTTGGAATCGCAAATATGTGGCTTGCAATTTTTGCGGATGTGGGAGTAATGGTAATAGCAGTATTAAATGCGGCGAGGGCGTTGACAACAAAAAATATATAATATGAAATAAAGGCAATATATGCCGGATATTGGAATTTATTACTTTGATGTTTAAGTATTATGTTTCTTAGTGCAGCAGCTTTATGCACTTTGGGAATGATAAGAGCAAGAAGGAGATGTTTTTATGGAACAGGAAAAAATGATGCATATTCAGTGCAGAAAGGGAGACATTGGGAAATATGTAATACTTCCGGGAGACCCGGGACGGGTGGAAAAAATAGCCGCTTATCTTACAGCACCAGTAAAAGTAGCAGAAAACAGAGAGTTTGTCACATATACCGGCGAGCTTGAAGGAGTCAGGGTCAGCGTATGTTCTACGGGAATCGGAGGTCCGTCGGCGGCGATAGCGATGGAGGAACTGGTGAAATGTGGTGCAGATACATTTATCAGAGTTGGAACTTGTGGGGGTATCAGTGAGGAAGTGCTGCCCGGAGATATTATTATAGCATCTGCAGCGGTACGTCAGGAGGGAACGGGACTTCATTATATGCCAGTGGAATTTCCGGCGGCAGCAGATACAAAGGTGCTTTTAGAGCTTATTCACAGTGCAGAGAAGCTGAATATGAGATATCATGCAGGAATAGTTCAAAGTAAGGATTCTTTTTATGGACAGCATGAACCGGAGAGGATGCCGGTAGCAGCAGAGCTGATATATAAATGGAATATATGGAAGCAGGCTGGGGTGCTGGCATCAGAGATGGAAACGGCCGCGTTGTTTGTAACGGCTTCAGTACTTCATGTCAGGTGTGGTGCGGTGTTTCTTTTGATTTGGAATCAGGAAAGAGATAAGGCAGGATATCAGAATGACAGGGTAAGCGATACCACAGGTGCAATACGAACGGCAGTAGAAGCTGTGAGAAGAATGATTTTGGAAGAAAAATAAAAAACCTAAAAAGGCTGTTGTAAAAAGAAATAGAATTTCTGTTTTGCGACAGCCTGTTATATTTATAATTATATTAAATATTTTATTTTTTTTAATTGTAAGCCTATCTTTTTTCATGCTCCACAGCCGCCCGCACAAATCCCTTAAACAAAGGATGTGGTCGATTTGGTCTTGACTTTAACTCCGGATGTGCCTGTGTGGCCACAAACCATGGATGTTCTTCAATCTCTATCATTTCCACAATTCTTCCGTCTGGTGAAATCCCTGATAACTTTACTCCATGTTCTGTCAGTACATTCCGGTAATCATTGTTTACCTCGTAGCGATGTCTGTGACGTTCATGAATTGTCTCTTCTCCATATACCTCGTATGCTTTTGAAGTTTTATCAAGTACACAGGGATAAGAACCAAGCCTTAACGTTCCGCCAATATCTTCAATTCCATCCTGGTCCGGCATAAGATGAATAACAGGGTGTGTAGTCTGCGGGTTTAGCTCTACACTGTGTGCATCTTCATATCCAAGTACATTTCTTGCATATTCCACAATAGAAAGCTGCATTCCAAGACACAGTCCGAGAAATGGAATCCTGTTTTCTCTTGCATACTTAATCGCAATAATCTTTCCGTTAATTCCTCTGTCGCCGAATCCACCCGGAACTAAAATTCCAGTAACATCTGAAAGAATCTCATGGACATTTTCTTCTGTCACAGTTTCAGAATCCACCCATTTAATATGAACCTCTGCATTATTTGCAATTCCTGCATGTTTTAATGCCTCTACAACACTGATATATGCATCATGCAAAGAAATATATTTTCCGACCAGCGCGATATCTACTGTTTTTTTCAGATTTTTGGCTCTGTTTACCATATCTGTCCATTCATTCAAATCCGGTTTTGGACATTCCAGATTCAGACATTCACATGCAACCTCTGCCAGATGTTCTTTCTCCATGGCAAGAGGCGCTTCATACAAAACTTCCACGTCGAGATTTTGCAGCACATGTTCGCTTGGAACATTACAGAACAGAGCAATCTTGTCCTTTAAATGCTTTGTAATCGGAAGCTCGGAGCGGCATACAATAATATCCGGCTGAATTCCCATTCCCTGAAGCTCTTTTACGCTTGCCTGTGTAGGTTTTGTCTTCATTTCGCCGGAGGAGCGCAGATATGGAATCAGTGTCACATGAATCAGAATCGCATTTTCATGTCCCACATCATGCTGAAATTGTCGAATTGATTCAAGAAACGGCTGGCTTTCAATGTCTCCCACCGTACCACCAACCTCGATAATGGCAATTTCTGTCTCTTTTGTGGAATAATTTCTGTGAAATCTGCTCTTAATTTCATTCGTAATATGCGGGATTACCTGAACGGTTCCCCCTCCAAAATCTCCACGTCTTTCTTTGTGCAATACCGACCAGTAAATTTTTCCGGTGGTCACATTGGAATTTTTCGTCAGGCTTTCATCAATAAATCTTTCATAATGCCCAAGGTCAAGGTCTGTTTCAGCGCCATCATCTGTGACGAATACTTCTCCATGCTGAATCGGGTTCATTGTACCCGGGTCAATGTTAATATATGGGTCAAACTTCTGCATGGTAACTTTATAGCCGCGGGCTTTCAATAAACGTCCAAGCGATGCTGCTGTAATGCCTTTTCCAAGACCCGAAACAACACCGCCTGTGACAAATACATATTTTACTGGCATTTTAAATCCTCCTCATGTAAAAATCAAACTAAGTAATCTGCGCACCAATAGACAAGGCTGTCTTTTAAAGTTTTATTATACAACTGAAACCAGAATTCGCCAATAGGAAAATTGTACAAAATTTTGCTTTTTAATAGGAAATTTGCGAATTTTATGTAAAGATAGAAAAATCGTAAGAATTTATAAGAAAAACATAAGAAAAGTTTTAGAGAAAAAATAAAAAACGAAAAAATTTTTCATGTAAAATAGATTTATGTGCAATACTAATTCTTAATAAGAACAAAAGGAGATTATATTATGGAACATTATGCAGAAAACAGAAAAATATATTTAGATAAAAGCAGAAGAATAGCAGGGATAAACAGAAAAAAACGAATTCGCAGAAGAAAAAGAATATTAAAATCGGTACTGTTTTTCTGTGTGGCAGCACTTGGAATCTGTTGTTATCTTATATGGCGTCAGCCGGAAAATATTCATACAAGTGTGCTTCCGTCTAAAACTTCCAATACTGCCTTGTCAGAAAATAAAAAAACAGATAATTTTTATATGAATTATCCTGAAGAAATTCGGGAGCTGTTGGAAAAAAATCCCGAAGCAGAGGATTTTGCCATAGGTTATGCCGAGAGAGATTCTTATATCAATAAACCAATTGATTTAAGCAAAGATTATACAGCAGGTGAGGTTCCGCTTCTTATGCAGTGGGACAGACGGTGGGGGTATGACAGCTATGGCGATGATATGATAGGCATTGCCGGCTGCGGACCTACCTGTCTTTCTATGGCATATATTTATCTGACTGGAGATACAGATAAAAATCCAAGGGTAATGGCGGAATTTGCATATGAAAATGGATATTATACTTCCGCCGGAACACTGTGGAGTCTTTGGAAAGAAGGCGTATCAAAGCTTGGGCTGTCAGGGGAGGAAATTTCATTAAATGAAAAAACTATGAAGAATTGTCTTGACAAAGGAAAGATAATTATTTGCAGTATGTCGCCGGGAGATTTTACAACAGAAGGGCATTTTATACTGATTCACGGATATGGCAAAAATGGATTTTATGTCAATGACCCAAATAGACATTCTACCAGTGAAAAAACATGGAGCTTTGACAGATTGAAAAAACAGATAAAATGTTTGTGGGCATTATCAGAGGGATAGAAATATTATAAGGAAAAAACTAAAAAATTTATACAATTAACAAAAAAATCACAATATGATTGTTGATTTCTGTCCAAACTAACAGTATACTATTATAGATAAATTATTTCTATATTATACGAAAACAGAATACGTATAATATGATAGAACAAAATTAGAAATAAAATCTATTACGGAAAGAGGACAGAATGGAAAATAATGAAAACAGACCGTCAAACGGCGGTAATAAGAAAAATGAAGACAACAAGAAGAAGCAAAGGCTGATTACGTTTGGAATAGCAGCGCTTATTACCCTTCTTCTTGTTACTATGTTCAGCTCAGTAGTGCAGAGCTCTTCAAGAAAAGAAATCAAATACAGTGAATTTTTGGAAATGCTTGAAGATAAAGAAGTAGACGAGGTCCAGATTACAAACAGCGGAACGATTCTGATTTATCCAAAGGAGAAAAAATATACACTGGTGGGTGAAAAGTTTGCCTATTGGACTATGGCGTTAAGCGCTGAAAAGCTGCAGGAGGAACTGGAAGATTCAGAGGTAGACTGGAAGGTGAATGATGAGAGCACAAATTCCATGATTATGGAATTTATTGTATCATGGATACTTCCGTTTGTTCTTATCTATTTTATTATGGGATTTTTCTTAAGACGAATGACCGGCGGCATGGGCGGCGGTGGAATTATGGGTGTCGGAAAGTCCAATGCTAAAATGTATGAGCAAAAGAAAACCGGTGTAACCTTCCGTGATGTAGCGGGACAGGAAGAGGCAAAGGAGTCTTTAAAGGAAATTGTTGATTTTCTTCATAATCCGGGAAAATATGCCAAAATCGGCGCGAAGCTTCCAAAGGGTGCGCTTCTTGTAGGACCTCCGGGAACCGGTAAGACATTGCTTGCAAAGGCGGTTGCCGGTGAGGCGGGAGTGCCGTTTTTCTCACTGTCCGGTTCGGATTTTGTGGAAATGTTTGTGGGTGTCGGCGCATCGAGAGTAAGAGATTTATTCAAGCAGGCGCAGCAGGCGGCACCATGTATTATATTTATTGATGAGATTGATGCTATTGGTAAAAGCAGAGATTCGAGATATGGCGGTGGAAATGATGAGAGAGAGCAGACGTTAAATCAGCTTCTTTCAGAGATGGACGGCTTTGATTCGTCGAAGGGACTTATTATTCTGGCGGCAACAAACCGGCCGGATGTGCTGGATAAGGCGCTGCTTCGTCCGGGGCGTTTTGACAGAAGAATTATTGTTGATAAGCCGGATATGAAAGGGCGTAAGGATACTCTCCGGGTACATTCCAAGGATGTTATGATGGATGAAACTGTTGATTTGGAAGAGATTGCGCTTGCTACTTCCGGTGCCGTGGGTTCAGACCTTGCAAATATGGTGAATGAGGCTGCGATTAATGCGGTGAAGAATGGAAGACAGGCGATTTCACAGGCAGATTTGTTAGAAGCCGTGGAAGTCGTGATTGCAGGTAAGGAAAAGAAAGACAGGATTTTAAGCGAGGTTGAGAAAAAGACAGTTGCTTATCATGAGGTTGGTCATGCCTTGATTACAGCGCTGGAGAAAAAGACGGAGCCTGTGCAGAAAATTACGATTGTACCAAGGACTATGGGGTCTTTGGGGTATGTTATGCAGGTGCCGGAGGAAGAGAAATATCTGATGTCCAAGGATGAGTTGCTTGCTCGTATTGTTACGCTGCTTGGCGGGCGCGCGGCGGAGGAGCTTGTGTTTGAGACGGTGACTACGGGGGCTTCAAATGATATGGAAAAGGCAACAGATTTGGCAAGGGCGATGATTACCCAGTATGGAATGTCGGAGAAGTTCGGGCTGATGTGTCTGGAAAAGGAGCAGGATACCTATTTGTCGGGAAGAACGGTGTTGAATTGTTCGGACAGTACGTATTCGGAAGTAGATGCGGAAGTGAAGGAGCTGCTTAGAAGCTGCTATGAAAAGGCGAAGAAACTGCTGGCGGAAAATCGTGAGGCGATGGACAGGATTGCGATGTATTTGTTTAAAAAAGAGAATATTTCGGGAAAGCAGTTTATGGCGTTGTTTGAGAACAGAGACCCAGAAGGAGGAGATGGAGAGCATAAGGGGGAGGAAATGGAAATTGAAAAGAAAGAAGAAATAGAAGAATAAGGTTGGGAGAAAAAAGACTGCAAAAGGCAGTCTTTTTTTGGTAAAATCTGGAGAAAATATTTTAAAAATTGAAAGAGTGATGTATAATGAATTTATTATTATACAGGAATTGGAGGAATAAAAATGGATGTAGAGGGATTGTATGAGGGGCTGAATCGACTGGAGAAGAGAGGCGAAATAGGAAATATGTTGATATTTTGAAAAAACATAAGGTTGATTTGTTAAGAGCCAAGAATTTTGATTGATATTATTTACACATTCAGCTATAATATATAATTAAGGAAGAAAACAAAAAGGAGCCGCATTATATGTGGCATGGTACAAAAAATGAAAAAGTTGTTATCATGGAATGTAAATGGCCTGCGTGCATGTATGCAGAAGGGATTTATGGACTTTTTTGATAAAGAGAATGCGGATATTTTCTGCATTCAGGAAATAAAGCTTCAGGAAGGACAGATAGACTGGGACAGAGAAGGGTATTATGCGTATTGGAATTATGCTGAGAAAAAAGGGTATTCGGGAACCGCTGTTTTTACGAAAGAAAAGGCTGTAAATGCAGTTTATGGTATTGGTGTGGAAGAACATGACCATGAAGGCAGAGTCATTACACTGGAATTTCCTGAATATTATATTGTTACCTGCTATACTCCAAATTCTCAGATAGAGCTGACAAGGCTGGATTATCGTGTAAAGTGGGAAACAGATTTCAGAAATTATCTTATAAAACTGAAGAATAAAAAGCCGGTGATTCTGACAGGAGATTTAAATGTAGCTCATAAGGAAATTGATTTGAAAAATCCGAAAACGAATGCAAAAAGCGCAGGATTTACAGAGGAGGAAAGGGGTGAAATGACCAAGCTTTTGGAGGCTGGGTTTATAGACAGTTATCGGTATTTATATCCTGATATGGAGGGTCTTTATACATGGTGGTCATACCGCTTTAAGGCCAGAGAGAAAAATAATGGCTGGCGGATAGATTATTTTATTGTATCAGAGGATTTAAAGGACAGATTGAAGGATGCAAAAATTCATACAGATGTCTTTGGTTCAGACCATTGTCCGGTGGAGCTGGATATAGAGTTAGAATAAAGTGCCTGCGGCACCATAAACTTGCCGGAACCTTCCTGCACTTTGTTCAATCATAACTGTTCTGTAAGAGCAGCGTTACAAGAGGAGTGAAACTGTTTTATGTAAAATAAAAAGCAGAATATATCAATTTAAAATAGGATATATCATTGCCAGAAAGCAAAAAATACTTTATAGTATCAAAACATTCAATTTATAATTAAGGAGAATACAAGTATCATGAAAATATCAAGAAAAAACAGTGTTGCCGTATCAAAAGATATGTACGGCTTATTTTTTGAAGATATCAATTACAATCTCGATGGAGGACTGCATGCAGAAATGCTGGAAAACCGGAATTTTGAAGCAATGTTTGCATATGGAAAAAAAGATAATTTCGGAACGGTATATGACGGAGGGTACGGATGGGAGCTTTATGAAGATGACGGCTTTGGCTCAACTCTTATTTATATGAATGAAGAGCCTGTTAATTCTGTAAATCCTGACTATATGGTATTTACAGGAAAAGGCAAGGCGCCTTCCTTTAGAAATAAAGCATATGATGGAATTTATGCAGAGCAGGGCAGAAATTATTTTGTTTCATTTTATGCGAAGGCTTTAGAGGGAAGCAGAACACTTACAGTTTCCATTAAAAAATATGGTGAGACTGTGGCAGAGGCAAAAATCACATTAGAGGGAGATAGCTGGAAAAAATATGAGTGTACACTTACTCCTGATAAGTCTGTAAAGCAGGCTGATTTTGTAGTGACACTGGAGGGACAGGGCAAAGTAGCTTTTGATTATTTTTCCATGATGCCGGATAATGCAGTCTGCAAAGTATTCAGAAAGGACCTTGCAGAAAAGCTTAAGGCTCTTGCGCCATCATTTTTACGTTTTCCGGGAGGCTGTATTGTAGAGGGAAATACACTGGAAAACAGATATCACTGGAAGGATACAATTGCACCTGTGGAGGAGCGCAAGTTTAACTGGAGCAGATGGTCGGTTCATAATAATGATGCAAACAGAGCTTATACAGGCGTATATCCACATTATGGACAGACTTATGGTGTGGGCTACTATGAATATTTTACATTTTGTGAATATCTTGAAGCAAAGCCTCTTCCAGTTTTAAGCGTAGGTCTGGCATGTCAGTATATGTCTACGGAAAAGGTAGATATTGAAAGTGAGGAAATGCAGGAGTATATTCAGGATGCGCTTGATTTAATTGAATTTGCAAACGGCGGTACGGATACGGAATGGGGCAGAAAAAGAGCAGAGATGGGACATCCTGAACCGTTTGGCCTGGAATATCTGGGTATTGGAAATGAGCAGTGGCAGACAGAAACAGTAAACTTTTTTGCCAGATATGAAATGTTTGAAAAGGCAATTCATCAAAAGTATCCTGAAATAAAGTTAATCAGCAGCTCAGGACCGGATGTGTGGAGTGACAGCTATTACAAGGCATGGGAATGGGCAAGAAAGTCAATTAAGGAAAATGAAAATCTGATGTACGCCATTGATGAGCATTACTATGTAAAACCGGAATGGATGTATAAGAACGTTCATTTTTATGATAACTATGACAGAAGCATTAAAGTGTTTGCAGGTGAATATGCATGTCATATTCCTGAAAAAGCAGGGCAGATGAATCAGCCGGAGGCAAATACCCTCGGTGCGGCGCTGGCGGAGGCTGCTTTTATGACCGGAATGGAGCGCAATGCAGATGTAATTGCACTTGCCAGCTATGCACCGCTTCTTGCAAGAATGAGTTATACACAGTGGTCTCCGAACTTAATCTGGTTTAACGGGGAAAAATCCTTTGTGACACCAAGCTATTATGTGCAGCAGTTATTCAGTATTTACCGCGGAGTAAAAACATTGTCGGTGGAGACAGGATTTACAGGTGAAGAGGAATTAAAGGAGGCCCTTTATGCAAGTGGAGTAGAAGACGAACAGGGCAGAATTATTATAAAGGTGGTTAATGCGCTGGAAGAGGAAAGAGAGATTTCTCTGGAGGGTGAAGACGTCGATATTGCGGATAATGCAGAATATACCATGATGTATCTGGCTGGTGACAAGGATGCGTTTAATACTACGGGAGATATGGAGCAGGTTGCGTTACAGGAGACAAAGGGCAGTCTTGCAGATAAGAAGATAAAGGTTCCTGCAAACAGCTTTTCTGTAATTATTATCGAATAAAGCAGAAAATAAAAGATAGGAAAGACGTGGCAAAATATGTTTTATGTAGGAATTGACTTGGGGACTTCCGCTGTAAAATTACTGCTGATGGACAGCGAAGGTATGGTGAAAAACATTGTTTCCAAAGAGTATCCGCTGTATTTTCCAAATTCCGGCTGGTCAGAACAGAAACCGGAGGACTGGTATATCAATACGATTGAGGGAATCAGGGAACTGTTAAAGGACTTTGACAGAAGTAAAGTAGCGGGAATCAGCTTTGGAGGACAGATGCATGGTCTTGTTATGCTTGATGAGCAGGATAGAGTGATTCGTCCTGCAATTCTCTGGAATGATAATCGTACTGTAAAGGAAAATGATTATCTGAATGATACAGTCGGCAAAGAAGCACTTTCTGACTATACTGCGAATATATCTTTTACCGGATTTACAGCTCCTAAGCTTTTATGGGTGGCAGAGCACGAGCCGGAGAATTTTGCAAAAATTAAAAAAATCATGCTTCCAAAGGATTATCTGGTATATAAAATGACAGGCATACATGCAACAGATGTCTCCGATGCCTCCGGTATGCTGCTTCTGGATGTGAAAAACCGCCGCTGGTCAGATAAGATGTGTCAGATATGTGGTATTTCCTCTGATGTGCTTCCAAAGCTTTATGAGAGCTATGAGTGTGTTGGAGAGCTTACCAGAGAAACAGCGGATATGTTGGGAGTGCCAAAAGGAGTAAAGGTGGCAGCAGGAGCTGGAGATAATGCCGCTGCCGCTGTGGGAGTCGGCGCCGTAGGCGCTGGAAGCTGTAATATTTCACTTGGAACCAGCGGAACAATCTTTATTCCTTCTGATATGTTCTGCGTAGATAAAAATAATGCTTTGCATGCTTTTTGCGATGCCAGCGGAGCATATCATCTTATGGGCTGTATGCTCAGTGCGGCATCATGCAATAAGTGGTGGATGGAGGATATTCTGGGAACTCGTGAATATTCTGCGGAACAGGAAAAGATTAAAAATCTGGGAGAGAATCATGTATATTTTCTTCCGTACCTTATGGGAGAGCGCTCGCCGTACAATCATCCGAATGCAAGGGGCACCTTTATCGGCATGACGTTAGATACGGCAAGGCAGGATATGACACTGGCAGTTTTAGAGGGCGTGGCGTTTGCACTCAGAGATTCTCTTGAGGTGGCAAGGCGTCTTAACATTGATATTCAGAGAAGTAAAATCTGCGGAGGCGGAGCAAAGAGTCCACTGTGGAAAAGAGTGATTGCAAATACATTAAATATTCAGATAGATGTGCCACAGACAGAAGAAGGACCGTCAATGGGCGCAGCAATGCTGGCGGCTGTTGCCTGCGGGGAATTTGATTCAGTTTCACAGGCAGTGGAAAAAATCGTAAGTATTCGAGATACAGTGCAGCCGGAGAAAGAGCTCGTAGAAAAATATGAACAGCGTTATCAGAAATTTAAGAATATTTACCCTGCATGCAGAGAGCTTTTTGATAAAATTGTTGAGTGAGAAAAAATATGCAGATGTTTTTTATCTGTACTTTAAATAGGAGCAAAATATGAAATATAAAAGTATTTTGCTTATATTTGGAAAGGAATGGTGGAATTTATGATAAATATACCAAAGGTAAAGGTAGGAATTGTGGCAGTCAGCAGAGACTGTTTTCCGGAATCTCTTTCAGTTGGCAGAAGAGAAGCTCTGGTAAAGGCTTATCACGAAGCGTTTGATGCAGAGGATATTTATGAATGTCCGATTTGTATTGTGGAAAGTGAAATACATATGGTTCAGGCTTTGGAGGATATAAAAAAGGCGGGCTGTAATGCATTATGTGTATATCTTGGCAATTTCGGGCCGGAGATTTCAGAGACGCTTCTGGCAAAGCACTTTGAGGGACCAAAGATGTTTATTGCGGCTGCGGAAGAAACGCAGGGCAATCTGATACAGGGACGCGGAGATGCATATTGTGGTATGTTAAATGCCAGCTATAATCTGAAGCTGAGAGGGGTTCATGCATATATTCCTGAATATCCGGTAGGAGACGCTGATGACTGTGCAAAAATGATACATGAGTTTCTTCCGATTGCAAGGGCGGTAATTGGATTGTCAAAACTGAAAATTATTTCTTTTGGACCAAGACCGACAAATTTTCTTGCCTGCAATGCGCCGATTCAGCAGTTATATAATTTGGGAGTGGAAATCGAAGAGAATTCAGAGCTTGATTTGTTTGAAGCGTATCATAAGCATGAAGGTGATAAGAGAATTCCTGAAATTGTGGCAGATATGGAAGCGGAGCTTGGAGAGGGAAATAAAAAGCCTGAAATTCTTTCAAAGCTTGCACAGTATGAACTGACTCTGACAGACTGGATAGAAGAGCACAAAGGATATCGTGAATATATTGCAATTGCGGGAAAATGCTGGCCTGCATTTCAGACGCAGTTTGGCTTTGTTCCATGTTATGTAAACAGCAGACTGACAGGAAGAGGAATTCCGGTATCCTGTGAGGTGGATATTTACGGAGCGCTTAGCGAGTTTATCGGAATCTGTGTCAGTGAGGATGCTGTGACTCTGCTGGATATTAATAATTCTGTTCCAAAGGATATGTATCAGGAGTCAATAGAAAAACAGTTTTCCTATAAGCATACAGATACCTTTATGGGATTTCACTGTGGAAATACCTGCTCAAAGAAGCTGTCGGCATGTGAGATGAAATATCAGATGATTATGGCAAGAAGCCTTCCGGTTGAGGTGACAAATGGAACTCTGGAGGGAGATATTATGCCGGGAGATATTACATTTTTCCGCCTTCAGTCCACTTCGAATAATAGGCTTCGTGCTTATACCGCACAGGGAGAAGTGCTTCCGGTTGCGACAAAGTCTTTTGGAGCAATTGGTGTATTTGCGATTCCGGAAATGGGAAGATTTTACAGGCATGTTCTGATTGAGAAAAATTATCCGCATCATGGAGCGGTTGCGTTTGGACATTTTGGAAAAGCACTGTTTGAGGTGTTTAAATATATCGGGGTGCCAGTGGAGGAGATTAATTTTAATCAGCCGGCAGGGATGATGTACCCGACAGAGAATCCATTTAGATAGAATGTAGATTTATTGAAGACTGACCGATAAATTTAATAGAGATTTGCATATTAATTTGGCTGAGATTACAAAAGTGCTGAAATTGTAAGATAGATTGACAGCTTAAAAATCATACCGACAGAAGAGGAAAAGAAGATTATGCAAAATCGTGACTATAAAGATTTGAGTGAGAAGGAACAGCTTGAATATAAGACTATTTTACAAGAGTGGATAGAAAAAATCAAAGAAATCCCTTCCTATGAAGACCGACATCCAAATGGATTTTCAAATACACTTGATGGGGGATATAATGGACCATATACAGAATTGGAAAAAATATACAAACCAAAATTGGAAGCTATAATGGCAAAAGAAAAAAATAAAGATAAAGATAATCAGAGAGCTTGAAAACAGGCTCTCTTTTTTTGAAAATTTTTTAAAATTCCTGTCACCTTTTGGCGGTTTTTGTTCTCTATAATAATGTATAGAAATGCAGGGAATTTGAGCAACCGTTTTGAGCCACACTCTCCTGCGAAAAATAATTACGTGGGAGGCACAAGAAATTGGTTTTCAGCAGCTTGGAATTTCTTTTCTGGTTTTTACCATTTTTTCTGCTGGTATATTTTATTTTACCGGTAAAATACAGAAATATTTGTATTGCGTTTTACAGTATATGTTTTTATTTATGCGGTTCACTTGATTATCCGATTTATGTCATACTGATTGTAGTATCTACAATAATAAATTATATAATTGCCCGCTGTATGGAAGTACAAAAAAGACATAAAAAGCTGTTTCTGGTAACAGGATTGTTCTATAATTTCGGAATATTATTTATTTTTAAATATTTTGATTTTTTCATAGAAATTATAAATAATCTGATGAATCGGTTTCATCTTGAAAAATTTGCCCTCACGCCTGTCAGACTTGTGCTTCCTGTGGGAATCAGTTTTTTTACTTTCCAGATAGCTTCTTATTTAATAGATGTATATTGGGGAAAGGTAAAAGCAGAAAGGAACCTGATTGATTTATCAGCATATATTCTGATGTTTCCTCAATTAATAGCAGGGCCGATTGTAAGGTTTTCAGATATCAGAGAGAGATTGAAGCATCGCATGCATTCTGTAAAAAAAGCGGCTGACGGAATACGTATTTTTATTATCGGTCTTGGTTTTAAGGTATTGCTTGCTAACAGAATCGGAACACTTTGGCATGATATTAATACCATAGGCTTTGATTCTATATCAACGCCTCTTGCGTGGATGGGAATTGCAGCCTTCAGTTTTCAGATTTATTTTGACTTTTATGGATATTCCCTGATGGCATCAGGACTTGGAAAAATAATAGGATTTCACTTTCCTCAGAATTTTCGTCTTCCCTACTGCGCCTGTACAATGACAGACTTCTGGCGCAGATGGCATATCACACTTGGTTCATGGTTTCGGGAATATGTATACATACCGCTTGGCGGCAATCGCAGAGGAAAGGCACGTACATATTTCAATATGCTTGTAGTATGGCTTTTGACAGGTTTCTGGCATGGAGCAGACTGGAATTTTCTTTTTTGGGGATTGTTTTTGTTTGCAGTACTTTGTCTGGAAAAGACCGGATATGGGAAATGGATGGAGACACACAGAGTATTTGGTCATTTATATATGATAATTTTAATTCCGGTTTCATGGCTTTTGTTTGCGATTGACAATATACCGTTATTTATTATTTATATAAAGCGATTGTTTGGATTTGGAGGGGAGAATGTATTTGCCGGCGATATTATAAAATATGTAAAGCTGTATGGTATTTTACTGGCTGTCGGATTTTTATTCTGCACACCGCTTTCGGGAAATATTTATAAAAAGATTTCGGATAAATGGTTTTCATGGCTTATTATTGCGGCGATTTTTGCAGGGGCAGTATATTATTTATATCTTGGATTGAATAATCCGTTTTTATATTTTCGATTTTAAGGAGCATTATATGTATAGAGATAAAAAAAAGAAAAAAAACAGAAGAAATATTTTTTCTGTCACTGCGGCGATAGGATGTACTATTATTTTCGCAGGTGTGGGGATAAGAATATTCGGGACATCTGAAAAAGAAGCTGAAAAAAACAATAAATCTTTTTATGCTTTTGCAGAGCTGGATAAGCATATGGCAGAATTTGAGGGAGAGAATAAAAAAGAGACAGAACAGGAAACTTTGGAAAGTAAAGAAAACAAGAAGGGGCAGGAAACATTTGAAGATAAGTCAGATAAAACAGTAGAGGTCAAACAGCAAACACCTGAAGATAAGTCAGATAAAACAGTACAGGATGCTTTGGAAAAAACAACAAAGGAAACCGAACAGCAGACTTTGGAGGACAAAACAGAGGTGACCAAACAGGATATTTTGGAAAATAAAAGCAGGAATGAAAATCAGAAAACTTCTGAAGAAACAACAAAGGAGACCGAACAGCAGACGTCCAAGGAAAGAATCGATGAAACCGAACAAACAGCATCAGATATTCCTGAAAATGAGATAAATACAGTAAATCAGAATAGTATATCATTAGGTACGGATAATATTTTTACGGAAGCGTCTGAGAGATATTTTGAAGATGCACTTTTTATCGGGGATTCACGCACTGTCGGTCTGGCAGAATATGGTAATTTAAAGGAAGCGGATTTTTTTGCAACAGTTGGGATGAGCGTATATAATCTTCCAAAACAGAAGACTGATGTTGCAGGGGAGAAAAATATAGATATAGAAACATTGCTGTCTAATCATTCTTATGGTAAAATTTATTTTATGCTGGGGCTGAATGAACTGGGATATAACAGACAGAAAACAGTAGACAGATATCGGGCATGGCTGGAGTATATCCGACAAATGCAGCCGCAGGCAATTATATTTATTGAAGCTAATCTGCATGTCACCGCCAAAAAGTCTGCGAGTGACGAGGAATGTAGAAATAAAGATATTGATGAATTTAATAATTACACAAAGGAATTGGCGGATAACAAAAGTATTTTTTATGTGAACGTAAATGAGCTGTTTGACGACGGGGAAGGGAATCTTAGAGCGGACCTTACCTATGACGGCGTTCACATTCTGGCAAAGTACTATGCAGACTGGGGCGAATGGCTCAGAAAAAAGGCGGTGATTCGCTGATTACCCGGCACGGAATTTATAGGAGGAGAAAAAATGCCGGACGAAGGAAGGGCAGCATGGTTTTGCCGGAAAGCAGGTGATTTAAAACAGGGAATGTATGTGCTGGCTGTAAGTATATTAAAAAATGAAGCAGATGTAGAGGATGCGATGCAAAATGCACTTATGCAGGCATATCAGCATCTTGATGAGCTTCGTATCTTTGATAAATTCAGGCCATGGCTTTTTAAGATTTTGACAAATGAATGTTATCATATTTTACGTGAGCGAAGATATGATGAGGATATTGATGAAATTACCATTACTTCCCCACGGCTCGATGCCGATTCGGAAACAAAGATGTTTCTATGGGAAACCATACAGTCTTTGCCGGAGGATTATCGGACAGTCATCGTATTATTTTATTATGAAGATATGCGTATTTCAGATATTGCACAGGTACTTGGCGCGTCAACGGATACGATAAAAAAGAGATTATCCCGTGCGAGGGAGAAGCTTCGGGGATTGCTTGATAAGGAGGATTTCGTATGAAAAGATTTGATAAAACACTGAAAAAGCAGTTAAAACAGGAAGTACCAAAAATACCTGCCAGGACGGAAATGTTTTTTGAGGAAACATTAAATAAAATTGAAACAAAACAGATAAGAAGAAAGCCATGCTTTTCGGCATGTGTAATGCTGGTTTCTGTGGCAGCAGTTATTTTTCTTTTTTTGAATTTTAAGACAGGCTTTTTAGATGAGGAAAAAAATGGAATAATAGAATCTGATGTCCATCATTCGCTGACTGTTGCGGAGAGTAGAAAAATTGTTGAAGAACCGCAGATTGAAGAGATAGAGAGTATAAGGGTAAGAATGATTGATTATCGGAATCCTGAAATAAGGGAGTTTACAGATATGATTCTTACACAGTTTAAAAAGGACAGGAAGGAAAGTCAGAAAAACCCTGTTGCAGACTGTGAAGTGGTGGCTAATACAGAGAAGTGGTTTACGTTACAGTTGATTGTTCAGGAAGAAAAAGGGGATATTGCCTGCTATTATTATAATGTTGATAAAAAGTCCTGTCAGATAGTTGGACTGTCAGATTTATTTATCCATGAATTTGATTATGTAAATGTGTTCAGTGAAAAAATAAAGGAACAAATAAAGGAGGAAAGTAAGCCACAAAAAGAATATGGGACAGATTCTGGTATTGAGGGATATTTTTGTAAAATAGATAAGAATCAGGAGTTTTATTTTAATCAGAAGGGAAATTTGGTGATTGTACTGGAAAAAGAAGATGCAGCATTGAAGGAAAAAGGAAATCTGAGATTTGTGATAGAGAAAGAGGTGTTTGAAGCGGCATTAAAATAATTGCCAGTACAGCGCAGATATAGAAAACAGGGCTGTTGCAAGAAGAAATAGAAAATTTCTGTTTTGCAACAGCCCTTAATAAAAGGTTTATCTATATATGTGCAACAAATGATTTTTAATAAACTCTGCTGTCAATGATATCTGCTGCCGTCTCTGCCGGAAAGACTTCTTCTTTTACATATTGTATCTTATCCACATTTTCACCTTTTTTCAGCTTTTGAATAAGCTCTGCTACCAGTGGTCCTTCAAGCGGATTGCACTCAATATCTACATGAATTTCTCCGTCTATCATTCTTTGAAATCCGCCCTTTGTGGCATCAAAGGCAATCACAATAATATCTCCATTTGGCCCAAAACTTAAATTATTTTCCTTCATGGCGTCAATTGCGCCATATGCTTCATTGTCGTTTTGGCAAATCACTACATCAATATCGGGATACTGATTGATAAATGCTTTCATAACTGCATATCCGCCTTCCTCTGTAAAATCACCGGACTGTTCATCCAGCATATTCCAGTTAGGGTGAGAAGAAAGAGAAGCGTTAAATCCTTTTGTTCTGCCAGACTGTGCGGAAGAACCCAGAGTTCCCTGGATTGTCACAATATTAATTATTTCAGAAGAACGGCCATTTGCTTCAAGATATCCGGAGAGCCAGTCTGCTGCATCCAGTCCCTCTTTCACAAAGTCGGAGCCAACCCAGCAGGTATACAGACTTTCATCTGCCTTTGTGTTTCTGTCCACGATAATTACAGGAATATTTGCATTTTTGGCATTTGTCAACACAGTATCATACCCATCTTCTACAATTGGGTCAAGAATAATATATTCCACGCCATTGTCAATAAATTCCTGAATTGCATTTATCTGGGTTTTCTGGTCGTTGTTGCAGTCTACAAAATCCAGTTTGTATCCATTTGATTCAGAGAAGGTTTGTTTCATGGACTGTGTCTGTGCAAGTCTCCAGTCAGATTCGGCACCTACCTGTGCAAAGCCCACATGAATTAAATCAGAAGAAGCGTTATTTTTTTCAACAGTTTTCTTTGTAGTTTCTTTTTCCTTGTATAATGTATTTAGGTTATTCAATAGGGAAACCTATAAACCTATTCTTTATGTTTTCTATTTTTTCTTTACATCTCCTGTCTGATAGGAGATAATAGTTTTATTAGATTGAGAGGCTGACCGTTTTTTCCTTGGGCTTTCATACTCGTACTTGAAAGACTGGTCCCTCTCTCTGATAAGCTGTTTGCGTATGAGTTGGATGTTGACGGTCCTTTGACCTTTCTCCGTATTTTGCACAAGGTAGTGACGTTTATCAGATGAGCGCTCTCACAATCTAAAATCTTTTTCAGAGGTGGTTTTTATGTTTTTTATTGGCATTGATATTGGTAAAAATAATCATGTTGCTTCCATGATGGATGATTCCGGCAAGATTATATTCAAAGCTTTTTCTTTCCCGAATACTTCTGAGGGTGGACAGGCTCTCTTCACTAAAATTTCTTCCTATTCTTCTGATACCTCCTGCTTTGAAATTGGTATGGAAGCAACTGGCCATTACTGGCTTTCTGTTTATTCTTTCCTTTTTGAGAAAGGATTCCTTCTGCATGTCATAAATCCTATCCAGACTGATGGATGGCGCAGAGGTACCGAAATCCGTAAACGTAAAAATGACATCATTGATTCTGTTCTGATTGCGGATTTAATCCGTTATGGACAGTTTGTGGAAACACGTCTTGCGGATGAGGATTTATTTTCTTTAAGAACACTTACCCGGTTCCGTACCTATCTCGTGGAATCAATCAGTGATTTAAAGAGGAAAGTCGTTTGTGTCCTTGACCAGGTTTTTCCTGAATATCAGGCTGTTTTTTCTGATATTTTTGGTAAAACTTCAAAAGAAATACTCCTGAAGTTTTCCTCGCCTCTTGATTTTGAATCTGTTTCCTCTGAAACACTGGCTGAACTCCTTGCACGCTTAAGCAGGCAGAAACTCGGCGCTGACAAAGCGGAACAATTGAAATCAGCAGCTTCCAGCTCCTTTGGGATTACCTTTGCCAAAAACAGCTTTGCTTTCCAGCTCAAAACATTAATTGAGCAGATTACCTTTATTGAAAAACAGGTGAAGGAAACTGAATCTGAAATTTCAAGGTTCATGGAAAAACTGAACTCACCTGTTACTACAATCACTGGTATCGGCAGTGTTACAGGAGCTGCAATCATCAGTGAGATTGGTGATATTTCCAAGTTCGACAGTCCAAAAAAGCTGGTGGCTTTTGCAGGGATTGATGCTTCTGTCAGCCAGTCCGGTGAATTTGAAGCCACACATAATGTCATGAGCAAACGGGGTTCACCATATCTGCGCAAAGCTATTTTCCAGGCGGCACTGGTTGCTGCTTTTAAAGACCCTGTACTTAGTGCTTATTATCAGAAAAAGAAAGCCGAAGGCAAACATCATTTAACCTGTATTGGTGCAGTTTCAAGAAAACTGTGCTATATCATCTATGCAGTTTTGAAAAATAACCAGCCTTACGTTCCAAAAGCGTAAAGCCTTGTTTTACTGATTTTGGTTTGCAGAAGTGCAGGCCTTATTGTCATGCAGTTTTTTATTTCTGAAATTTTTTAATTTTTTTTCAAAATCTACTTGACTTTTAATAGTTGGTCTTTTGTGGTGTTTTGGATGAATTTGCAGAAGAATTTCCATTTTCCCTTATTACTGCATCACCGTCGGGAGTCAGCACCATAACTTCTTCATTACCACAGCCTGTGGTGATAAATACAAGACTGCACATAAGAGCCGTCAATAGTTTCTTTTTCATAGTAGTTATCCTCCATTTTAGATTATAAACTTCTTTACTTCTGTCTCTAAATTATCTGTTGCTTTCAGATTTCCTTCTGCCTGTGTTTTATTTTCAAATAAATCGTCAGACAATTCAGTAATGTTGCCTGTAACACTTTCAATATTCTTTGTACTTTCCTCTACTGCATGTAAAATTTCAGACATGGAATCTTTGATTTTGGATATTTCCTCCTGAAGACGTTGAGTCTTCTGCATACAGTCAGACATCATATGATGGAAATTTTCCGCATCGTCACTGTACTGATTTCCGGTTTCTATTAATTGTCCATATCCGGCGATGGTCTGCTCATTCATAAAGGAAAGCATTTTTTCCGCTTCATCGGTCAGAGAAGCAACCGTAGATAATACAATTTCACTGATGGTTTGAATTTCCTGCGCGCTTTCTGTTGTATCTTTTGAGAGCTTGCCGATTTCACCTGCCACTACGGCAAAGCCCTTACCGGCGTCTCCGGCTTTGGCCGCCTCAATATTGGCATTCAGAGAAAGAAGCTCCGTTTGTGAGGAAATTTCAAGTATTTTCGAAGTAAGCTCTCCTATGGTTTCTACTTTTCTGGATTCTTCCAGTTTTTCTCTTAATGTCTTTTCTATCAGAGCAGCCTCTTTTTTTACAAGCTCCGTTTTTGTTAAAGTTTTTTCAACAAGAGAGGAAGCTTTTTTATCCACAGAAGACGCAAGACTGGTTCCCTGCTCTACACGGCGGTCCATCTCTGCCACATAGTGATTCATTCGGCCCATGGAGCTGTCCATTTCTTGAACACTGGCCATTGTCTGCTCCATAGCAGCACTCATTTGAAGCATATTGTCGGAAATAATATTGATTTTCTGGCTGGAGTTTTCTGCATTTTTACTGCTGATATGTACGGAATTTTGAAGTTTTGCAGTGTTTTCTGAAATATTGGTAATTACAGTTCTTATGTAATCCAACAGAGAATTGATATTTCCGGCAATTTCGCCGATTTCATCGGAAGATTTGACAGGTACTTTCTGAGTAAGGTCGCCATCAGTTTCCACAATATCCCTGATTTTTTTATTGACATTTCGAACACCTGTAAGAATCCGGCGTATAATAAGAAGCATTAAAATAGAACAGATAATAACAATTACTGCGGCAATCCATATCACCTGTTTTGTTGTAGCCGAAATGGATTTCTGAAGAGCTGCGGCATCATATTCAATAAACACTGCTCCGGTAATCTGTCCTGTTTTGGTAGAGACAGGTGCCGCTGCAACGATGACTTTTTTATCTCCCTCAGTGCGGATAGATTTATAGGCAAATGGAATATCATTATTTATGGCAACTCTGGCACTTAAGGATACAAATTCATCAACGGCTGCTCCGGTAGCCTGTCCGTCACTGCCATCTTTGTTGATATCAATCAGATAACAGAGTGAATTATTTTCGTTATAGCCAATTGTATAGATACGGTTTACGCCTACACTGTCTACAATATTTGTGATAGAATCATATACAATCATATAGCTGGTAGAATCGGGTCCGTCTTTTGCGATGTTTTGCATGGTTTCGCCATTGATACGCGCCTCTGCCAGTGTAATAATAGACAGAGCGCCTTGTGCGCCGGTTTCGATACATTGGGCCTTGAATTCGCTTAAGGTAAGAGAGCTTAGAATGATTCCGATAATCATATTCATAATGATTACCGGAATCAGTATTTTAAATCGGATGCTTAGTTTCAGTGGTTTTGATACTTTTTTTCGAGATTCTGAAGTTTTTTTGGTCGATGTCATCCTTTCAGTCCTTTCTTATATAGTTAGATAAATTATATAATAATTTAAGAAGATAATCAACTTTTTTGTGCAAATATTATAGTATGAATATTATGATATATCCAGATTTTTTTTCAAGAGTGAAAACCAGTCATGAATATAATCTGCCCGTTTATTGTAGTGTTTCAAATAATATGCGTGTTCCCATACATCAAGATTTAAAACCGGATAAAAGCCAAATGGAATAGGAGTGTCCTGATTTTTTGTAGTAAAAATTGTCAGATTTCCATAAGGGTCATAAACAAGCCATGCATATCCGGAGCCAAATACAGATAACGCTGCTGAGGTAAACTGTTTTTCAAATTCTTCAAAGCTGCCAAAGGTGTTTAAGATATTTCCAAGGAGTTGGTCGGGCTGGTCGATATGATTTAAAGTGGAAAAATAAAGAAGATGATTAAAAACACCACCGGCGTTATTTTTTACAGATTCCTGAATTTCTTTTGGGAGACAGTCAATGTGGAAAAGAAGCTGTTCCAGAGAAAGTGACTGATATTGAGGGTAGTTTTTCAGAGTGCTGTTCAGATTGTCAATATAGGTTTGGAGATGCCTGTCGTGATGAAGCATCATGGTTTTTTCGTCGATATATGGTTCCAGTGCATCATAAGGATAGGGAAGAGGAGGATTTACAAATGGGTAATGCTCGTTCATAGAAAAATCCTTTCTTTTTAGTATATGGGAAGATGAGGGATAGGTGACAAAGGGTGTTGACTTTTGATTTATGAAACAATATATGAAGTAATTGAGAATAGAGCATTGAAATTTCAGTGAATCTTTTTATCTGATGAATTTTTTGCTGCAATATTAATTCTTCGGTTATATATTTTGGATATTTAACTGCAAAATCAATCAGCAAAACTTCGGGTTCACAAATTGTTTTATCTGTGTTAAAATACATATAACATATATCACAGAGAGTTTGTGAAATAATTTCTTGATAAGTTTTATCTCATAATATAACTATCTCAAATAAACAACTACCATTTAGTAAAGGATATATCATGCAGGATTTTAATATAGAAGAAGAATTAAAAAAGCTCCCCTCCTCTCCGGGTGTATATCTTATGCACGATGCATCAGAGGAAATTATCTATATTGGCAAAGCCATCAGTCTGAAAAACCGTGTTCGTCAGTATTTCCAGAGCAGCAGAAAACGTACTCCGAAAATTGAACAGATGGTATCTCATATCAGCTATTTTGAATATATTGTTACCGATTCAGAGCTGGAAGCCCTGATTCTGGAATGTAACCTGATTAAAGAGCATCGCCCGAAATACAACACCATGTTAAAAGATGACAAAACCTATCCTTATATTAAGGTGACAACCGGCGAAGATTATCCCCGAATCCTGATTGCAAGACAGATGAAAAAGGATAAGTCAAAGTACTTTGGTCCGTATGTCAATGGCGGAGCTGTAAAGTCAACCATTGAACTGCTGCGCAGAATTTACCGTATTCGTACCTGCAACCGTTCTCTGCCAAAAGAAATCGGAAATGGAAGAGCATGCCTGAACTATCATATCAAGCAATGTGATGCTCCATGCATGGGTTGTATCTCAAAGGAAGACTATCAGAAGAAAATTGAACAGACTCTAAAATTTCTGAATGGAAACTATGAAGAGGTTACAAAAATGCTGGAGCAGAAGATGTATGAAGCCTCGGCAGATATGAATTTTGAGGTGGCAGCGGAATACAGAGATTTAATTGCAGATATTAAGGCATTAGCGCAAAAGCAGAAAATTACCAGTGGCGAAGGATTGGACAGAGATGTTATCGCCTACGCGGCAGACGGGAATGATGCGGTGGTGCAGGTGTTTTTTATCCGTGAAGGCAAGCTTTTGGGAAGAGAACATTTTTTTATAAATATTGCATTGGATGAGGGAGGGGATATTCTGACAAGCTTTATCAAGCAGTATTATTCAGGAACACCGTTTATTCCTAAGGAAATACTGGTATCACAGGAGCTTCGGGAAGCGGATATTATTGCGGAATATCTTTCAGGAAGACGGGGAAGTAAAGTCAGCATTCTAAATCCGAAAAAAGGGCAAAAGGAAAAAATGATAGAGCTGGCGCAGAAAAATGCAAAAATGGTATTGGATATAGACAGGGATAAGGTGAAACGGGAAGAAGCACGAACCACGGGGGCTGTCAGGGATATTTTTGAGCTGCTTAATATTGAAAATCACAATCAATACCGTATAGAGGCCTATGATATTTCCAATACCGCAGGCTTTCAGTCTGTCGGCTCCATGATTGTCTATGAAAACGGAAAGCCGAAGAGAAATGATTATCGAAAGTTTAAGATTCAGACAGTGGAGGGACCAAACGATTATGGCAGCATGTATGAAGTGCTGACCAGACGATTTACCCACGGACTGTCTGAGAAAAAACAGCAGCAGGACAATTTCTCGGAAAACACAAAAGAGGGAAAAGAAAATCTTACAGACAGGTTTTCCAGATTTCCGGATTTAATTATGATGGATGGAGGGCTTGGACAGGTGAATATCGCACTTCAGGTTTTGGATGAGCTGAAGATTCATATTCCTGTCTGTGGCATGGTTAAAGACGACAGGCACAGGACAAGAGCGCTTGTATACAACAATGAAGAGCTTCCGATTGATACTCATTCTGAAAGCTTCCGGCTGATTACAAGGATTCAGGATGAGGCTCACCGCTTTGCGATAGAGTATCATAAGAGCCTTCGTGCAAAAACTCAGGTTCATTCCATTCTTGATGATATTGAAAGTATTGGTCCTGCAAGAAGAAAGGCGCTGATGAAATATTTTTCAGATATCGGCAAAATAAAAACAGCCTCTGTGGAAGAACTGGCTCAGGTGCCTTCCATGAATGAGGCATCTGCAAGAAAGGTGTATGAGTTTTTCAGAAAAGGGTTGTAATAACGGGCACCATTTTATATAATAGGTAAAACATATAATCAGTTAAAGACTGATAACTTAATAAATTATCTGATATGCGGTGCAGCGCATACAAAATCAGAGAAATATATACATGAAATGGAGGAAAATATGACAAATAGTGTTACGGTATCAAAATTAATTGAAAATTATGACTTGAAACTTTGTAATCCGGGAATTGATACAGATAAGGTGAAAATTATGGTTCCCGATGTAAACAGACCATCTCTGGCGTGGGTGGGTTATTTTGAATATTTTGACAGGCAGAGAATACAGGTAATCGGCTTTATGGAGCACTCCTTTATTAAGCAGATGAACAGAGACGACAGGTTGAATATCTATGATAAGCTTATGGCCATGCAGTTTCCATGTATGGTTTATTGCAGAGGAATGGAGCCGGATGAGGATATTCTGGAGGCTGCGACAAAATATGGTGTTCCAGTGATGATTACGGATAAATCCACCTCTTCCTTTACAGCGGAAATTATCCGATGGCTGAATGTACAGCTTGCGCCTAGAATTTCTATTCATGGAGTTTTAGTCGATGTATACGGCGAGGGTGTTCTGATTATGGGTGAGAGCGGCATCGGAAAAAGTGAGGCTGCGATAGAGCTGATTAAGAGAGGACATCGTCTGGTGGCAGATGATGTAGTAGAGCTTAGAAAGGTCAGCGATGAAACTCTGGTAGGAACTGCATCAGAAATTACAAGGCATTTAATAGAGCTTCGTGGTATTGGAATTATTGATGTAAAAGCATTGTTCGGTGTAGAGAGTGTAAAGGAAACCCAGAATATTGATATGGTGATTAAGCTGGAGGAATGGAACCGGAACAAAGAATATGACCGCATGGGATTAACAGAGGAATATACGGAATTTTTGGGGAATAAAATCGTAACTTATGCGATTCCGATTCGACCGGGAAGAAATCTTGCTGTAATTGTAGAAGCCGCTTCTGTAAATCACCGTCAGAAAAAGATGGGATATAACGCGGCTCAGGAGTTGTACAAGAGAGTACAGGAAAATTTCGGAAAGCCAAGAGAAGACTGATAAGAGGAACAATAAGAGAAAAGATGGAGAGGCAGGTGACGTTATGGTAAAATTTGGCGTGGATGTAGGCGGAACTACGATTAAGACAGGACTTTTTGAGGACAACGGAAGATTAATTGAAAAATATGAAATTCCGACGGATAAAACGGAGCAGGGCAGGCATATTATAGATAATATCACAGAGCATTTGAGAGCTGTTTTAGAAGAAAAGGGAATGGAAATCAGCCAGTGTCAGGGAGTAGGCATAGGACTTCCGGGACCGGTAGACAGTGAGGGAAATATCCTCGGCTGTGTAAATCTTGGCTGGGGAACCTTTAATATTGAGCAGGAGTTTTCAAAGAAATTCGGGGGACTTCCTGTAAAGGCAGGGAATGATGCGACTGTGGCGACATTGGGAGAGCAGAGAGCCGGTGCGGGCAGAGGTATGAATAATCTTGTAATGATAACGCTTGGAACAGGCGTCGGAGGCGGCATTATTAATCAGGGAGAGATTGTTTATGGAACAAACGGAGCCGCTGGTGAAATTGGACATATGCCGGTAAATCTGGAGGAAACAGATATGTGCAGTTGTGGAAAGCGTGGCTGTCTGGAGCAGTATGCAAGTGCTACCGGTGTGGTGCGCATGGCGAAAAAACTTATGGATACATCCTTTGGTAATGACCTTGATAAAGATTTTCATACAGTTCTTAACAGAGAATGCACGGCAAAGCAGGTGTTTGATGCAGCAAAAGCAGGAGATGCGCTGGCAAAAAAGACTGTGGAGTGTCTCGGAAAATATCTTGGTATGGCGCTTGCCACTGCGGCATGTATTTTAAATCCTGAGTGCATTGTAATAGGCGGAGGAGTCAGCAGGGCAGGAGAAATACTTATTAAAGAGGTAGAAAAAAATTTTAATGAGCTTGTGTTTCGGCCATGCAAAAATGTAAAGTTTATGCTGGCAGAGCTTGGCAATGATGCCGGAATATATGGTGCGGCAGCACTGATAAATTAGGAGTTTTTGGTGATTAATAAGATTTATGAAGATTTAAAAGAGATTGCAGGAACAAATAGTGTATTTACAGATGTGTCAATGAAGCAGCATACTACCTTTCGCACTGGCGGAAATGCGGATTATTTTGTCACTGCCCGCAGTGAGGAAAGCCTGACAGGACTTATCAGATATCTGAAAAAAGAAAAACTGCCATATTATATATTGGGAAATGGAAGCAATGTTTTGTTTGCAGACGAAGGTTATCGTGGTATTGTTGTGAAGACGGGTAAATTTGACGATATCAGGGTTTCTGGAAATGTTTTGAGAGCGGGAGCAGGTGTTATTCTGGCACGGGCAGCATATGTAGCGCGTAAAAAATCACTTACAGGTATGGAATTTGCCGCAGGAATTCCCGGAACAGTTGGCGGTGCTGTGGTAATGAACGCAGGTGCATATGGAAGTGAGATAAAGGATATTATCACAGGTGCGAGGGCTGTTGATGAGACAGGAAATATTATTTTTCTTTCAAAAGAAGAATTAAAACTTAATTATCGTCACAGTATTGTTTCAGAAAGAGAGCTTATTATTACAGAGGCAGTGTTTGAACTGGCCTATGGTGACAGCGATGAAATCGAAGCGAAGATGAAGGAACTGGCAGCAAGACGGACAGAAAAGCAGCCTTTGGAATATCCCAGTGCAGGAAGTACGTTTAAAAGGCCGGAAGGATATTTTGCCGGCAAGCTGATAGAGGATGCCGGCATGAAGGGTTTTTCTGTCGGAGACGCTCAGGTTTCTGAAAAACACAGCGGGTTTGTAATTAACAGAGGAAACGCGACCACGCAGGATATTTTGACACTGATAAAAAAAGTGCAGGAGGCAGTTTATGACAAATTTGGCGTTATGCTGGAAATGGAAGTCAAGGTGGTAAAATGAGATTTGTAATTGTAACTGGTATGTCCGGCGCAGGAAAAAGTACAGCTATGAAAATGCTGGAGGACCTTGGATATTTTTGTGTGGATAATCTTCCAATTGCTTTGATTCGCAAATTTGAGGAGCTTTCCTTCGGTTCAATGGGAAAAATTGATAAAATCGCCTTGTGTGTGGATATCAGAAGTGGAAATGTCATGGAACTGGAAGCTGTTCTGGATGAAATTCCAAAAAAGGAGATTTTCTTTGTGGATGCCGGCGATGAGACATTAATCAAACGTTTTAAGGAAACAAGAAGAGCACATCCACTCGTGGCACAGGGAAGAGTAGATGAGGGCATTTCCATGGAGAGGAAGGAGCTGGAATCTTTAAAAAAGAGAGCTGATTATATTATTGAAACAGATAATCTTCTGACAAGGGATTTGAGAAGTGAAATTGAGAAAATATTTGTGGAAAACAGAGAATACAGAAATTTGTTTGTCACAATTCTCTCTTTTGGTTTTAAATATGGAATTCCTGTCGATTCGGATTTACTGTTTGATGTACGTTTTATGCCGAATCCTTATTATGAAGCAGCCTTAAAGAAAAAGACAGGAAATGACAGGGAAGTGCAGGAATTTGTAATGAGTACAGAAGTTTCTCATGAATTTGTCAGAAAACTGGAGGATATGGTAGAATTTCTAATACCAAATTATATTGCAGAGGGCAAGAATCAGCTTGTAATCAGCATAGGCTGTACAGGAGGAAAGCATCGCTCCGTAACAGTAGCAAATGCGCTGTATGAAAAACTTGGCAGAAATGCAGACTATGGAATTAAAATAATGCACAGGGATATTGGAAAGGATTAACTATGTCATTTTCAAGGGATGTAAAGGAAGAACTGTCAAAAATAGATGTTCCTGCGAGGCACTGCCAGATAGCGGAAATAACCGCAATTATCAGTATTTGTGGACATGTGGTAATATCTGCAAGGGATAAATATTCGGTAAAGATTCATACTGAAAACAGAGCGGTTGCAAGAAAGTACTTTACTTTATTGCAAAAAGCATTTAAAATAGATGCGGAAATTTCCATAAGACAAAATGTGAATCTGAAAAACAGCAGAATTTACACGGTCACTGTAAATGACCATGTATCGGCGGTAAGAATTCTTCAGGCAACAAGACTGATGAATGAAAATCAGGAGATACAAGAAAATATGTCCGTTGTCAATAACATCATTATTATGAAGGAATGCTGTAAACGGGCATACATCAGAGGAGCTTTTCTTGCTGCGGGTTCTGTCAGTGCTCCTGAAAAATCCTATCATCTGGAAATTGTATGCGAAAACCGGCCGAAGGCTGTTCAACTGTCAGAAATCATAAAAACCTTTCAAATCGATGCGAAGATAGTTGAAAGAAAGAAGCATTTTGTAGTATATATAAAGGAAGGCGCCGGAATTGTTGATATACTGAATGTCATGCAGGCGCATATTTCACTTCTAAATCTGGAAAATGTCCGTATTCTCAAGGAGATGAGAAATTCAGTGAACCGTCAGGTAAACTGTGAAACCGCTAATTTGTCAAAAACGGTAAATGCAGCAGTCAGACAGGTAGAGGATATACATTATATAGAAAACACAATTGGATTAAGTGCATTACCCGATGTGCTGAAGGAAGCGGCGCAGGCAAGACTTCAGAATCCGGATATTTCCTTAAAGGAACTGGGGGCGGTTTTAACACCTCCATTGGGAAAGTCAGGAGTAAATCACAGGCTTAAACGAATCAGTGAAATTGCTTTAGAGTTAAAAGGTAGAGAGGAATAAAAAAATGGTAAAGAAAGACATGAAAGTTGAGATTAAGGATGGATTAAATGTAGGAACGGTGGCATTGTTTATACAGAAGGCGAGTCAGTTTGACAGCGCGATTTATCTGAAGTACGGTGATAAAAAGGTAAATGCGAAAAGCATTATGGGTATGATGTCTTTAAATATTGCGTCCGGTGAGCAAATCTCAGTTTCAGCAGATGGGAAGGATGAAAGTGTAGCTCTTTCAAGCATCGAAAAATATCTTTGCTGCACACATTAACATTAGGACATACATTAGGAATTACAATTAAGTTTAGGAACGAAATAAATGGAGCTGTCACACGAAGTTTAAGGTTTTTCTTGGTGCGGCGGCTCTGTTTTTAACAGTAAGAAGGGAGGTTTTTATGGCATTTACACATTTACATGTACATACAGAGTACAGTCTTTTGGATGGTTCAAGTAAGATTAAGGAAATTGCAGTAAGAGCGAAGGAGCTTGGTATGGACAGCCTTGCGATTACAGACCATGGCGTGATGTATGGTGTGATTGATTTCTATCGGGCGGCGAAGGAAGCAGGCGTTAAACCGATTATCGGATGTGAAATCTATGTATCACCGGGGTCAAGATTTGAGCGTGAAGTGGGAAACAATGAAGACAGATATTATCATCTTGTACTTCTTGCGGAAAATGACAAAGGGCATCATAATCTGATGAAGATTGTATCAAAGGGATTTACAGAAGGATATTATTATAAGCCGCGGGTCGACTATGAGGTATTGGAGCAGTATTCGGAGGGAATTATCGCATTAAGTGCCTGTCTGGCAGGAGAGGTGCAAAAATTTCTGGCAAGGGGGATGTATGAAGAAGCCTGTAAATCAGCTCTCCGATACGAGAGGATATTTGGAAAGGGAAATTTCTTTCTGGAGCTTCAGGACCATGGAATTGATATGCAGAAAAGAGTAAATATGGATTTGGTACGTATGAGCCGTGAACTGTCTATCGGTCTTGTGGCGACAAATGATGTACATTATATTTATGATACAGATTATGAGGCTCATGATATTCTGTTATGTATTCAGACAGGTAAAAAGGTGGCTGATGAGGACAGAATGCGTTATGAGGGAGGACAATATTATTTAAAATCTGAAGAAGAGATGAGGACTTTGTTTCCATATGCACAGGAGGCGCTTGACAATACTGCAAAGATAGCCGCCCGCTGTAATGTGGAAATTGAGTTTGGTGTAAGAAAGCTTCCCAAATATCAGGTGCCAAAGGAATTTTGGGACAATGAAAACGACGAGGGGGAGGCTTCATGGAAATATCTTCATTTTTTATGTTATAAGGGTCTGAAAGAGCGGTATGGCATGGAAACGCCGCAGCTTTGCGAACGATTGGACTATGAGTTGTCAGTCATTAAAAATATGGGCTTTATTGATTACTTTTTGATTGTCTGGGATTTTATTGACTTTGCGAAAAGAAATGGGATTATGGTAGGACCGGGAAGAGGTTCCGCAGCGGGGAGTATTGTTGCGTATACACTGGCAATTACGGATATTGACCCATTGCGGTATAATCTGCTTTTTGAGCGTTTTTTAAATCCGGAAAGAGTAAGTATGCCGGATATTGATATTGATTTCTGTTTTGAACGGCGGGGTGAGGTAATTGATTATGTGGTGTCAAAATATGGAAAGGATAATGTGGCGCAGATAGTTACCTTTGGTACGCTTGCGGCAAAGGGTGTAATTCGGGATGTCGGAAGAGTGCTGGACATGCCGTATGCACAGGTGGATGCCATAGCAAAGATGGTGCCGAAGGAGCTGAATATTACGATTGACAAGGCTTTGCAGATGAATCCTCTGTTTCGAAAGGAATATGAGGAGGACAGTCAGATTCATTATCTGATTGATATGGCGAAAAAGCTGGAAGGATTGCCAAGGCATGCTTCCATGCATGCAGCAGGGGTATTAATCAGCCAGAAAGCGGTAGATGAGTATGTACCGCTGTCCCGTTCTTCCGACGGAACGATTACAACACAGTATGTCATGACAACATTGGAGGAGCTAGGACTTTTAAAAATGGATTTTCTCGGACTTCGAACTCTGACGGTGATTCGGGATGCGGTAAATCTGGTGGAAAAGAATCAGGGGACCGTGATTGATTTGAATAAAATTGATTATAATGATAAAAAGGTGCTGGATTATATTGGAACCGGAAAAACAGAGGGTGTGTTCCAGATAGAAAGTGCCGGAATGAAAAGCTTTATGAAGGAATTACGGCCGGAAAGCCTTGAGGATATTGTGGCAGGAATCGCATTATACCGTCCCGGACCGATGGATTTTATTCCAAAATATTTAATGGGTAAAAATAATCCAAAATCTATTACCTATGACTGCCCGCAGCTTGAGCCAATTTTGAAGACCACACATGGATGTATTGTCTATCAGGAACAGGTTATGCAGATTGTAAGGGATTTGGCGGGATATACACTTGGAAGAAGCGATTTGCTTCGGAGAGCAATGTCCAAGAAAAAGCAGGCAGTTATGGAAAAAGAGCGTCAGAGCTTTGTTTATGGAAACGAGGAGGATGGTGTAGACGGTTGTATTAAAAGGGGAATCGACGAGGCAACCGGAAATAAAATTTATGATGAAATGATAGATTTTGCAAAATATGCCTTTAATAAATCCCACGCCGCTGCCTATGGGGTTATTTCATATCAGACAGCATATTTGAAATATTATCATCCGGTTGAATTTATGGCGTCACTTCTTACCAGTGTGATTGATAATTCCTCAAAGGTGACAGAATATGTAATGACCTGCCGAAATATGGGCATACAGGTTTTGCCGCCTGATATTAATCAGAGTGAGCGGAATTTTATTGCACAGGGGGATTCGATTCGGTATGGTCTTTCAGCGCTGAAAAGTGTTGGAAAAAGTGTAGTGGACCAGTTTGTGGAGGAGAGAACTGAGAGAGGAGATTTTAAAAATCTTCAGGAATTTCTGGAAAGAATGCATGATAAGGACATCAGTAAACGGATTATAGAAAGTTTGATAAAATCAGGAGCGCTTGACTGCTTTGAGGGAAACCGGCGGCAGAAAATGATGATATTTGGCTCAATTATGGATGATATCAACCAGACAAATAAAAAAATGATGGCAGGACAGATGTCATTGTTTGATATTGTTTCGGATGATTTGAAGGCGGATTTTGAAATAAAATTTCCAAGAGTGGCGGAATTTTCCAAGGAAGAGCTGCTTGCATTTGAGAAGGAATTTATCGGGCTTTATGTCAGTGGACATCCTCTGGAAGAGTATAAGAATAAGTGGAGAAAAAATATTACAAGAACCTCAAAGGATTTTAAGCTGAATGATGAAGATGAGACGGTTGTGATAGACGGGGTAAAGGAGACGATTGGGGGAGTGATTTCGAATGTTACAGTAAAGATAACAAAGAAAAATACAGTGATGGCGTTTATTTTGATTGAAGATTTATATGGAGTTGTGGAAGTGTTGGTATTTCCTAAATTTTATGAAAAATTCAGACAAATCATACAAGAGGATAATAAGGTGTTTGTCAGCGGGAGGGTGAGTGTTAGTGAGGATGCAGATGCAAAGATGATTTGTGACAATATTACGGAGTTTCGAGTGATTCCGTCACAGGTATGGATTCAGTTTGAGGATAAGGAGGAGTATGAGAAAAAGATGGGGGAGATTATGGAGGAGATTAAGGATTCGGATGGGAATGACAGGATTGTGATTTATCTGAAGAAGGAGAAGGCGAAGAAGGAGATGCCAGCTTCGTGGAATATTTGTGCGGAGCAGGGGATGATTGAGAGGTTGAAGAAGAGATTTGGAGAAGGGAATGTGGCGGTGGTGTCATAAGGAAAGCGGAAAAATATTGCATGTATTCCTTATATATTCTATTTAATTTTTCCCCAACTTTTAAAAATATATGTTGAAATACAAGGAAAATAGTATTAAAATAAAGGCAAAGTTTAACAAAAACAAATGAAATTGGAAAAAACCTTATAATCAGGAGGAATATATTATGGCAAATCAAATTAATACAATAGGAGTACTGACAAGCGGAGGCGACGCTCCAGGAATGAATGCGGCTATTCGAGCTGTGGTGAGAAGTGCTCTTATAAAAGAAAAAAAGGTAAAGGGCATTATGCGAGGCTATCAGGGAATGCTTGAGGAAGAAATTGTTGATATGGATGCGCACAGCGTTTCAGATATTATCCAGCGCGGCGGAACGGTTTTAGGTACAGCAAGATGTACAGATTTCACTACGCCAGAGGGACAGAAAAGAGGCGCGGATATCTGTAAGAAGTATGGAATTGATGGACTTGTAGTTATCGGTGGCGATGGTTCCTTTAGAGGAGCGCAGAAGCTGGCTCATCTTGGAATTAATACAATTGGTGTTCCGGGTACGATTGATTTGGATATTGCATGTACAGAATATACGATTGGATTTGATACTGCTGTAAATACAGCCATGGACGCAATTGATAAGGTCAGAGATACGTCGACTTCTCATGAAAGATGCAGTATTATAGAAGTAATGGGAAGACATGCGGGATATATTGCTCTCTGGTGTGGAATTGCAAACGGTGCGGAGGATATTCTTCTTCCTGAAAGATATGACCATGATGAGCAGAGGTTGATTAATCATATTATTGATTCCAGAAGAAAAGGAAAGAAGCATCATATTATTATTAATGCGGAAGGAATCGGGCATTCTACTTCGATGGCAAAGAGAATTGAGGCTGCGACCGGAATGGAAACCAGAGCAACGATTCTTGGACATATGCAGAGAGGCGGTTCACCGACCTGTAAGGACAGAGTATATGCTTCGATTATGGGTGCTTATGCAGTTGATTTGCTCTGTGAGGGAAAGAGCAATAGAGTTGTGGCATACAAGGATGGTGAATATGTTGATTTTGAGATAGATGAAGCATTGGCAATGAAAAAGGATATCTCAGATTATCAGTATAATGTAAGCAAACTTTTATCAAGGTAGAAATAATAATAGAACCTGTCACACTGGGAAAAGCAGACAGAATATTGCAGACTTTAAATCACAAAGTGCTGTATTTTGTATGTTTTCACCTTAGTGTGGCAGTTTTGATTTGCAAAAATTACTTTTCGGATTCAGAAAATAATCATACCATTTTTATAATTTTTGGAAATTTTCCAATAATTGGTTGAATTCTGAATAGTTTAGAAAAAGGAGAAAATATGTTTATCAGTTCATTATCAAATCAGCATATCAAAGATATTGTCAGATTGCAGACGAAAAGTTCTGCAAGAAAAAAGGAGAAGCTTTTTGTCGCAGAGGGATTAAAAATGTATCAGGAGGCACCAAAGGAAGATATTGTCAATACCTATATTTCAGAAACTTTTTTAAAAGAAAATAAGGATAAAATCAGAGGAAGTTATATTATTGTCAAGGACAGTATTTTTAAGGATATTTCAGATACAGTTACACCACAGGGAATTATATGTATTTTAAGGCAGAGAGAATATCAGTTAAATACAATTTTGAAAAAAGGGGAAAAACAGATTTTTGTACTGTTAGAATCATTACAGGACCCTGGAAATCTGGGAACAATTATGAGAACGGCAGAGGGGACAGGGGCAGCGGTGATTATGAATAAATCTACCGTTGATTTATTTAATCCGAAAGTAGTGCGCTCTACAATGGGCTCTGTTTTTCGGGTTCCTTTTCTGATATTTGAAGATTTGTCAGATGCGGTAAAAGAACTTAGAGAAAATGGAGTGACTATTTATGCAGCACATTTGAATGGTGGAATATACTATAAAGAGGAGTATGAAAAAAGCTCCTCCGGTTTTATTATTGGAAATGAAGCAAAAGGACTGACACAGGAAATCAGCAGACAGGCAGATTGTCTGGTGAAAATTCCCATGGAGGGAAAGCTGGAATCTTTAAATGCAGCAGTTACGGCAGCAGTTCTGATGTATGAAGCAAAACGAAGATTATAAAATAAGATTGTACCGAAAAAAGTACAAGAAAGTTTCAAAAAGCAAATGTATGTTCTTTTATGTGGATATATTCAGATAGCTAAAAAAATACAATAAGTATCGAATATCTGATAATACAGGAAAAGGTAGAAATGTCCATTCGAAAACAGAACATATATTCCGAAAAATAAAAATGTTTTTATATAAAGCGAACTTACTGGAAAAAAGAGTTATTTTGGAGTAAAATTCAGGAATTGGATTTTTCTGGGGTTGACAAATGAGATTTTATTTGTTATTATGCGGATACAACTTGCAATATATTTAACAAATGCGTAATAAAGTAGAGGATAAGCTGTAAGTGCTTTGTTACATGCTGGTAAACAGCGGATTGGAGGACTTTATGAAGGCTATAAAACACGGGACTGCAGCAGCAGCCACGGCCGCAGCGACTTGCGGACTGGTAGTGGCCATTACTGCTGAGCTTGTATTCAGTGGCTTAAACAAAAGTGAAGACATAACGCCCACGGCAAATGTTGAATCGTTTGAAAAAGTTGATTCAAAAGAAACGAAAAATGTTTTATCACTTGAGAGAATGAACAATGTTCTTGTAGGGGCTGGTATGATGGAGGATTTCGCCAGAATAGGAGAAACTGAATCACAGCAGGAAACTACTACAAGAGAAGAAACGACGGAAGCTGAGACGGAAACTGAAACGGAAGCAGAAACTGAAACGGAAACACAGACAGAGGAAGAAACAACCGAAAATTATGCATATGCAGATTTCTTTTTGGTTAATGTAACTGAATATCTGAATGTAAGAGCAGAAGGCTCAGAGGATGCAGAGATTCTTGGAAAAATTTATGCAGGTGGCGGTGGCCAGGTTCTTGAAAAAGGAGAAGAATGGTCAAAAATACAGTCAGGAAATGCTGTTGGTTATATAAAAAATGAATATGCATGGTTTTCCCATGATGCGGAAGCAAATATTCCAAATGTCTGTCCATTAAGGGCGACAAGTACTGTTGATAATTTAAGACTGAGAGAAGGCCCGGGTACAGATTATAAAATCAATGATGTAATCAATGAAGGCGACCAGTTAACAGTTATGGCAGAACATGGTGACTGGTGGGCAGTCAGCTATGATGGTGTGACTGGATATACCGCCAAGGAATATGTTAATATATGGTATGACATAGGTCAGGGAATAACGATTGAAGAAGAGGAAAGAGAGAGAGAGGCTGAGAGAGCAAGGATTGCAGAAGAAGCTGCAGCTGAGCAGAGAAGGCTTCAGGAAGAAGAGGAAAAGAGACAGAAGAATCTGGCGAATGCACAGGAGGCTCAAACCGTTTATTCTTCCGGATATAATCTTTCCATAGATGATAATTATCTTCTTTCCTGTCTTGTTATGGCAGAAGCAGGAGGCGAATGTTACGAAGGAAAGCTTGCAGTGGCAAACATTGTATTGAACAGATTAAATTCCGGCAAGTACGGCAACACTATCAGTGATGTTATTTATGCCAGTGGTCAGTTTTCAGTAGTAAGAAATGGAGCCTTAAATCGGGCCATTAATAACGGACCAAATTCAGGTTCCGTGCAGGCGGCACAGGAGGCATTGGCGGGAGTGAACAACGTTCCCAACTACACCTCATTTTGTACTCTTGCAGTTGCAAAGTATTCAAGATACGCTGCTTATTCCATTATAGGAAATCAGGTATTTTATAGATAATAAAAAATAGAATTTATAAAGCATAGTTGTGGATTCCCGCCGGAATATGGCGGGGATTCTTTTCACTGTCGGAGCATTTTTCCGGATTCTGGCTGCCGGATGGAATATTAAATATTTCTAAAGGTCTTGAAACTTGGACTGAAATATTGTATGATGAATATATATTTATGGAGGGAGGAAGTAAAATTGGAATCATATTTATGGTTGATTTTGTTTATTGTCTTTCTGATATTTGAAATTGCTACTCTGGGACTTACTACGATATGGTTTGCAGGAGGGGCATTTATTTCATTTTGGATGTCCATAGCCGGTCTGGCATTTATCCCGCAGCTCGTTGTATTTTTTGTGGTATCTTTTGCCCTGCTTTTTACCACAAGACCACTGGCCTCAAAATATCTGAATAAAAATACTACAAGAACCAATGTGGAGGAACTGGTCGGAAAAAAGGTAAAAGTATCAGAAACAATAGATAATGTTAATGAAACAGGACATGTAATGATAAACGGTGTGGAATGGCTGGCAAGAGCACAGCATGACGGCATGGTGATTCAGGCCGGAACACAGGTGCTTATTATGGAAATTAACGGGGTAAGGGCGATTGTACAGCCGCTTAGTATTTTGAATGGTCCGGTGTATGGAAAAGAAATATATGATGAGGAAAATCATCAGGACAAAGCATAAATTTTGAGATTCTATGCATAATATATTTTCATGTAAGTATATTTCAATACAAGAAGTAAAAATTCCTTTTCTCTCAGGCAGATAAATAAAATTGTTCCAATTTTGCTGCTAAGGGTGAATTGAAGGAAATAAAGGAAAAATGGAGGTGACAAAAGAATGGATAGTATTATCGAAGCTTTTTCGAATGTAGGAGTTCTGACGATTACAGTTATTTTTGCTGTAATTATTATAGTTCTTGCACGTTGTGTAAAAATTGTGCCGCAGGCTCAGGCATTTGTAATCGAAAGACTTGGAGGTTATAAAGAGACATGGTCAGTAGGACTGCATTTAAAGATGCCGCTGATTGATAAAGTGGCAAAACGGGTGATTTTAAAGGAGCAGGTGGTAGATTTTCCGCCTCAGCCGGTAATTACAAAGGATAATGTAACTATGAGAATTGATACGGTAGTGTTTTTTCAGATAACAGACCCGAAGCTTTTTTCCTATGGTGTGGAAAATCCGATTATGGCGATTGAGAATCTGACAGCTACAACACTTAGAAATATTATAGGTGATTTGGAGCTTGATGAAACACTTACTTCAAGAGAAACAATTAACACTAAAATGAGAGCGTCACTCGATATGGCGACAGACCCATGGGGAATCAAGGTAAATCGTGTGGAGCTGAAAAATATTATACCGCCTGCTGCCATTCAGGATGCAATGGAGAAGCAGATGAAGGCGGAAAGAGAAAGAAGAGAAGCGATTCTGATTGCAGAAGGTGAGAAGAAATCTACAATTCTTGTTGCAGAAGGTAAAAAAGCCTCTGCGATTCTGGATGCCGAGGCAGATAAACAGGCACAGATACTGCGTGCCGAGGCCAAAAAGGAGGCGACTATCCGTGAGGCTGAAGGACAGGCGCAGGCGATTCTTGCGATTCAGCAGGCAAATGCAGACGGTATTCGATTTATTAAGGAAGCAGGAGCAGATGATACTGTGATTCAGTTAAAAAGCCTTGAAGCGTTTGCAAAGGCAGCTGACGGAAAGGCTACAAAAATTATTATTCCGTCAGATATACAGGGGCTTGCAGGTTCTGTGAAATCACTGGTAGAAATCGCAAAGGATTGATAAGGAAGTGTAAATCATACAATTAACGCAGTCAGCTTATGGCTGATTACATAATAGTTGATTGTCTAAAAATTTAAAATCGGTCAGGAGCAGTCCTGACTGATTTTTTGTCAGGCTTTTTTTGCCATAGGAAATTACTCATATTTTCTATGATACAGCTCTTAAAAGGACAGTTATTTAAAAGCAAAGTGCAAGAAGGTTTTCATAAATCTATCGTATTGCAGGCACTTTGGTTATTCATAGAAAATTACTTCGTATTTTCTATGACACTGTCCTTAAAAGGACAGTTATTTAAGACCAAAGTGCAAGAGGGTTTTCATAAATCTATCGTATCGCAGGCACTTTGGTTATTCATAGAAAATTACTTCGTATTTTCTATGATACTGTCCTTAAAAGGACAGTTATTTAAGACCAAAGTGCAAGAAGGTTTTCATAAATCTATCGTATTGCAGGCACTTTGGTCACAATTTATAAAATACTAGTATATAATGTTATGCATTATAAATATATCGAAAGATTTATAGAAGGAAGGATATTGAAATGACAGAAAAGAAAAGTATGCTCACAGGAGAAGGTCTTAAGAAACTTCAGGATGAATTACAGGACCTTGAGGTAGTACAGTTAAAGGAGGTTGCCCAGAAGATTAAGGAGGCAAGAGAGCAGGGGGATTTGTCAGAAAATGCTGAATATGATGCAGCGAGAGAGGAACAGAGAGATATTGTTTCCAGAATTGAGGAAATTAAGGAAATTCTGAAAAATGTTGAGGTAGTAGATGAAGACGATGTCGACACTGCAAAGGTAAATATCGGGTGTACGGTAAAGCTATGGGATAAGGAGTTTGAAGAAGAGGTGGAATATACACTTGTCGGCTCAACAGAGACAGACAGCCTAAATAATAAAATTTCAAATGAATCGCCGCTTGGCAGAGAACTTATGGGTAAAAATGTTGGTGAGGTGGTGACACTGGAAAGTGCTTATGGCAGCTCACAGTTTGAAATATTGGATATTACAAGAGACTGAATAAAATAAATCAGAATGTGGAGGTACAAAGAGAATGGCAGAACAAGGTCAGACACAGGATATTAATCAGCTTTTGAAGGTGAGACGGGAAAAGCTGGCAGATTTGCAGGCGAATGGAAAGGACCCGTTTCAGATTATGAAATATGATGTGACATGTCACAGTCAGGATATTAAGAATGATTTTGAGGCGCTTGAGGGACAGAAGGTGTCTGTGGCAGGGCGCATTATGCAGAAAAGAGTGATGGGTAAGGCGTCTTTTTGCAATGTACAGGATTTGAAGGGAAATATTCAGGTCTATGTGGCAAGAGACTCGATAGGCGAGGAGCCTTATAAGGATTTTAAGAAATTTGATATAGGAGATATTGTCGGAGTAAAGGGTGAGGTATTTCGCACGCAGAAGGGGGAAATATCGATTCATGCGGATGAAATTACTTTGCTTTCGAAGAGTCTGCAGATTCTTCCGGAGAAATATCATGGGCTTACCAATACAGACCTTAGATACAGACAGAGATATACAGACTTGATTATGAATCAGGATGTAAAGGAGACATTTGTAAAGAGGTCAAGAATTATCAGTGAAATCAGAAGATATCTGGATGCACAGGGATTTATGGAGGTGGAGACGCCTATGCTGGTGGGAAATGCCGGAGGGGCGGCAGCAAGACCGTTTATGACGCATTATAATGCCTTGGATGAGGATATTAAGCTTCGAATTTCGCTGGAATTGTACTTAAAAAGGCTGATTGTGGGAGGATTGGAAAAGGTGTATGAAATCGGACGAGTGTTCCGGAATGAGGGGGTTGATACCAGACATAATCCGGAGTTTACGCTGATGGAACTTTATCAGGCGTATACGGATTATGAAGGGATGATGGATTTGACGGAAAGGCTTTATCGGCATGTGGCGCAGATGGTGCTTGGCACAACAAAGATTGTGTATAATGGGATTGAAATGGATTTGGGAAAGCCGTTTGAGAGAATTACGATGGTTGAAGCAGTGAAGAAATATGCGGGAGTTGATTTTGAAGAGATTCATACACTGGAAGAAGCGAGAAATGTGGCGAAAGAGCATCATGTGGAATATGAGGAACGGCATAAGAAGGGGGATATTTTGAATTTGTTTTTTGAAGAGTTTGTGGAGGAACATTTGGTTCAGCCTACATTTTTGATGGACCATCCAGTGGAGATATCACCACTGACGAAAAGGAAACCAGAAAATCCGGAATATGTGGAGCGGTTTGAGTTTTTTATGAATGGATGGGAGATGGCGAATGCTTATTCGGAGCTGAATGACCCAATTGACCAGAGAGAGAGATTTAAGGCTCAGGAAGCACTTTTGGCTCAAGGTGACGAGGAAGCAAATACGACAGATGAAGATTTTATGAATGCGCTGGAGATAGGGATGCCACCAACTGGGGGAATTGGATTTGGGATTGACAGAATGGTTATGCTGATGACGGATTCGGCAGCGATAAGAGATGTGTTGCTGTTCCCGACAATGAAGTCCTTACCGAACGAAAAAGGCTAAAAAGTCCCTATTTATGCGGGTTTGCGGACTTTGAAAAACGCCGAAAATTACATCTTTACATCAAACTTACATCAAATGGTGCAGAGTTTTGTGCAGAGATGAAAAAATCGCATAATTTTGTATTTAAGACCTTGAGAGGATAACACCTTTCAAGGTCTTTTTTGCGTTGTACGCTGTATCCGGTCGCAAACTTCAAGTTTTCTTTGATTTCCAATACAATCTAATTGCAAAGGAAGCTACAGGAGGGAAAGCCTATGAATAAACAGATATATATAACAGAGGAAGAAAGGGAAAATGCAAAAAGGTTGCCAATGCCTTTTTGGAAATCTATCAGGAAGATGATGTGCTGGTGGTGGACGCCGGAAGGTTTCGGGTTTGTGAAATTGCAGAATTATATGCTAAACGAGGGATTTGATAGTGTCACGACTTATACGGACAGCAGGGATATGTTGGAGGATTTATGGCAGGAATGGCTGATTACACAGCTTTTTGCTCTTTCAAAAGGAACGCCGATGGAAGATTTTACGCAGGAGGAGTTATTGAAGATATTGCCGAAGAAAAAGCAGAAGGAATTTGCTTATAAAAAGATTTGCTTTATGAATAAAGCCGCAATTTGAAATGATTTTTAATATGTGGATAGCAATGTTTCCCTGAGATAAAGAAACTTCTCAGGGAAATTTTTTGTCTAAAATCGCAAACTACAAGGTTTTTCCGATTTCCCATATACTTTAATTGCAAAGGAGGTCGAGGAATGATTATGAGTAACAGTTTAGCGGCTATGCGCCCGGAGCTTGTGTGTGAGTGGTCGGACAAAAATCTTCTGCTTACACCCGATAAAATAACCTATGGTTCAAATAAAATCGTTTGGTGGAAAGCTGCCTGCGGTCACGAATGGCAGACAAGCGTTAAGGCTCGCTCCAAGGGCGAGAACTGCCCTATATGCTCAGGAGCAAGAGTAATTGAGGGAATCAATGATTTAGCCACATTGAAGCCTGAATTAGCACAGGAATGGTCAGATAAAAATGAGATAAAGCCTACGGAGGTTTCCATCGGCTCACATAAAAAAGTGATATGGAAATGCAGGCTTGGTCACGAATGGGAAGCAAGCGTTAAAAGCAGAACCGTAAACGGCACAGGCTGTCCGTACTGCTCTCACAATAAAGTGCTGGAGGGATTTAACGACCTTGCTTCTCAAATGCCGGAGATAGCCGACGAATGGTCTGAAAGAAATTCCCCATTGCTGCCGACAATGGTTACTCCGTTTGCAAATAAAAAGGTATGGTGGAAGTGCAACAAGGGACACGAATGGTACACTCTGATTTCCACCCGATCCGGTGGCAGCAAATGTCCCTATTGCAGCGGGCAAATCCTGTTGAAAGGCTTTAATGATTTTGCCACGACTCACGCAGAACTCGCAGAAGAATGGTCTGACCGCAATCTTCTGCTTATGCCGGATATGATAAATGAGAAATCCCGAAAAAATGTATGGTGGAAATGCAGAGAGTGCGGCAACGAGTGGAAGTCAGTTGTCTATGCCCGGATAAAAGGAACAACTTGCCCGGTATGTGCTGATCGTGCCGTGCTTCCCGGCTATAATGATTTGGCAACAACTGACGCATATCTGCTTGATGAATGGGACTATGAGAAGAACAAAGAGATTACTCCTACTGCGGTTTCAAGAAATTCAATGAAAAGCGTATGGTGGAAATGCTCTCTCGGTCATTCGTGGAAAGCAAAGATTTATGAGCGTACCGTAGAAGAAAAGGGGTGTTCGGTATGTGAGCAGGAATACCGAAGCGTATTTCCACAGTTAGCGGTAAGCTACTATGCCGGAAGTAAAGGTTTGCAGGTGCGCCTTAATACGGACACAGAAATCGGACTTCCTCTTGAAACCTACATTGTAAATGAGGGACTAGCGATTGAATCGAAAAACTTATCAGAGGAAAAAGAACGGCTGAAAGCCTATATATGCCGTAAGCAGGGCATAAAGCTTTTGAAGCTGCCCTACAAGGCAAACGAGGGAGAAATCGAATATATCCGCAAAGTAAAGAAAGCCTATCAGAGCGTACATATCTTTATAGCTTCCGATGATGAAAAGGACGCAGCTATTATCAGAAAGCGGTTTCAGGAATGGCGGAAGCAAATATATCAGTCTACGGAGGTGGAGTAAATGAAAGAAGCAAAATATCATCTATATCTTGATGACAGCGAATACAGAAGGGTTATTCAGTCGCTGATTAGCCTGAAAAACAGCCTGATAGAGCAAGGCAGATACACGGACGCTGTTGATGATGTTCTTATTAAATTTTCAAAAGCTCGTAAATAACGTGTAACAGTCCATTA
>CAJTOU010000003.1 GCA_910577835.1 uncultured Lachnospiraceae bacterium
CGCTACTGTCGATGTTGTTGCGTATTTTAGCGGAATGGACGAATATGGAATATCGGGAAAATATTCTGATATTGAATATGGAGAGGTTCTGATACCAGAGTATTTATATGGGCTGGGCGATTATGGTCTTTATGAATATACCTCGGGTTCTTTATTAATCGGAAAAGAAATAGAAATTAGTATACATAATGATTATAATAATAAAGGCTATTACCATACTTTGCGAGTTGTTGGTACTTATGATAATATTAATTCTGGATGCATCAATAAGTTCTTTTTTATCAATGACCTTCAGGCAGATGAAATCTATACCCAGAAAAAAGAAGACGTTGAAATAGAGATTGAAAAATTGAAGGAGATGTTTAAGGAAGAATTGAAAAAAGACCCAAATATGATAGATGAGGATAATTATTATACAAAACATTATATTGGTGTGTATGTAAAGAATCGAAGCGATGTGAAAGAGATACAAGAATTAATAGACGAAACAATCAATCAGCCAAGTTTTATTATGATGGTTCCAGATGAAAGCCTGCTGCAGTATTTCCAGATGATACTGGATATCTGCCGGATAGTGGTTTTTATGCTGCTTGCAGTAGCTTTTGCCAGCTTGGTGATTACTATTCTTACTGAGATAAAGCAGCGGAATGGAGAAATAGCCGTTTATTTTGCTATGGGTTACTCATACAGAAGTATTATCCTCATGCTTGCGCTTGAAAAGGCAATTATGCTGTTTTGGGCGGGGCTGGTGGCTTTTTTGTTTACCGGAGCGGCAATTCTTGGCGGAAATTATTTTATTCAGACCTGCCTGCCGTTTTACAGAAGAACTATTGTGCTGTCATATGACTGGAGTATGGTGGGAATTGCGTTTTTAGTTCTTGCTGCTGCTGCGCTGGTAAGCCTTTTCTTTACAGCAGTTCATATCAGGAAATTTCATCTTGCTGATGTGATGAAAAGCGAGTGGGCAAAAATGTAGGAATGATTTATATAGGAATAAGAGGCTGTCACAAAAATAGTTCTAAGCACAATATATGTGATAATTCCTTGTTAGTAAACAATACATTGTGATGATTACTATTTTGCGGCAGCTCCTGCTTATTTTGCTAAAACTTTCTAAAATGCTTCTATATTAATCTGCTCCACTTTTTCAATATAAAACGGCAAATCAATCGAATTGCCAAACGCCTGAAATTTTTCCGGCGTGTCACTGACATAAAATTTATGCATCCTGCTGTCAGCAATGGTTTCCAGCGGCGATGTCAGATTGTTTGCAGAAAGCAGCTCTCTGAGGTTTAAGGCTGTTTCATAGGCCGGATTTACCAGATTCACACGCTCTCCCATAATTTTTTTAATCGTGCTTCGAAGAAGAGGATAATGCGTACATCCAAGTATCAGAGAATCTATATTTTTATCATCAAATTCCGACAGATATCTCCTTGCTACCTCATCCGTCACCGTATCATGCAGCCAGCCTTCCTCCACAAGAGGAACAAACAGGGGGCAGGGTCTGCCGATTACGACAGCTTCTGCATCATATTCATGAATGACCTTTGTATAAATTTGACTGTGAATGGTTCCCTCGGTTCCAATCACCCCTATTCTTTTTGTATATGTATTTGCCACTGCCGTTTTTGCTCCCGATTTTACTACTCCAATAATCGGCAGCTCAAATTCGTTTTGAAGTTCATCGAGTGCCAGTGCGCTTGCGGTATTACATGCAATAACAATTGCCTTGACCTTTCTTGTCTGCAAAAATCTTACAATCTGTCTTGAGTATTTTATAATGGTTCCTTTTGACTTGCTCCCGTAAGGCACTCTCGCCGTATCACCAAAATATACAATCGATTCATTTGGAAGCTGTCTGATAATTTCACGGGCAACGGTCAGCCCGCCCACTCCCGAATCAAAAATACCAATAGGCGCAAGATTTTCATCCGTGTTTATATTAATGTTCATAACCTGATAAACTCCCATCTTACATATTAATTTCTTTCTCTAATCATACAATGTCATGCCAATATTTTCAATCCTAAAAATTGTAAACAGCCTGTATAAAATATCTTTTTGTGTCAATACTGTAAACAGGCGCCAAATATTAAGATTTAGGAGATTAAGTTATGAGGAAGGGAAAAACAATATTAGCAATACTGGCGTGTGTCGCAGGATTTATCTGTACATATTATTTCAGTGAGGAACCAAAAATAGAAGAGATACAAAAAGAAATCGCAGAAAAGGTACTGAGATTTCATGTACTGGCAAACAGTGATTCCGAGGAGGACCAGGAATTAAAACTGGAGGTAAAAAAAGCGGTGGTTGATTATCTTGATTCTTATTTAAATCAGGAAAATCTTACACTTGAAGAAACAAAGAACATTGTGGAAATGCAGAAGGAAGAAATTATACAGCTTGCAGAACAGGTAATCAGAGAAAATGGTTATGATTATTCCGTAAATGCAGAATTAACCAAAGATTATTTTCCAATCAAAACCTATGGAGATGTTACTCTGCCGGCAGGAGAATATGAGGCTTTCCGTATGAATATCGGAGAAGCAGAAGGAAAGAACTGGTGGTGTATTCTCTATCCGCCGCTCTGTTTTGTAGATGCTTCCTATGGATATCTGCCTGACGATTCAAAAAAAATGCTGAGAGATGTGCTGGATGAAGAATGTTTTCAGGCGGTGGCAAAGGGCAATACAGATGAAAAAGTTGAAGTCCGGTTTAAATTGTGGGATATGCTTTGCGACTGGTTTTCGAAAAAATAAAAACAAACTCAGCTTGATTTCTCTCATTGTCTGGTGTATAGTAGACATATTATTCAGGCAGTTTATAATAAACTAAAGAGAGGGCTGATTAATTGAAATTATTAAAAAGAGAAGTAAAAATACAAATAAAGGGCATTCAGAGAAATGAGGAAGCGGAGGAAAGCATAGAAACAGCCGCATTTGGCGAGTTTGACCAGACCGGTGAAAATTATTATCTGAAATATGAGGAACTGTCAGAAGATGGTGAGATAACCAAAACACTGATAAAAATGTATGATAAAAACATCGAAGTGATAAAGCGGGGAAGTATTGAATCAAAGATGGTATTTATTCCAAATACGGTGACAGAGACAGATTACAGCACCTGTTATGGCGTACTGGCTATGTCAGTCAGTACTTTGAATACAGCGTTTTATGTCACAGAAGACAGTGTGACAGTTGAGATTGAATATATACTTTACCTGAATGGAACTATGGTATCAGTAAATTTTCTGAATATTGAAGCGGTTTTTTTATAAAACTATGATTGTTTCTTATAATAATTAAGGTGTCAAAAGGTTGATTTTTAAAATATATGTTATATAATATAATTGTTTGTTATTTTTTAATTACTTGGAATGAAAACCTTTGAGGCTTTGATTTAGTAAAGCAGAGTAAAAAAGACAGAAATGGAGGAATGATTTATGTCAGCATTACATGTAACAGAGAATAATTTTAAAGAGGAGGTATTAAATGCCAAACTTCCTGTACTGGTAGATTTCTGGTCGCCGACATGCGGGCCATGTCTTCGAATTGCACCTGTGATTGAGGAATTATCCAAAGAGGTGTCGGAAGTGAAATTTGCGAAGGTAAATGTAGGAGAGGAACAGAATCTGGCAGAGGAATACGGCATTATGTCCATACCGACGCTTGTGCTTATCAAAAATGGAAAAGAAGAAAAAAGAACAGTTGGAGCTATTCCAAAGGAAATGATTCTGGAATTTATCAAATAATGCAACCAACGCTTGTGATGTAACCGGCCAGGGGCTGATTATCGTTGATTGTCTGATAAGGGAAGAAAATTATGTATGATATTATCATTGTAGGCGCAGGACCAGCAGGATTATCTGCGGCAGTATATGGTCTGCGCGCCGGAAAGAGTGTACTTTTACTTGAAAAGGAAAGTTATGGAGGACAGATTATAAACACTCCTGAAATAGAAAACTATCCGGGGATAAAAAAGATATCAGGCTATGAGTTCGCTGAAAATCTCTATCAGCAGGCAGTGGATTTGGGGGCCGAGATTGTCTTTGAGGCTGTGACAGCCATAGAGACAGAGGAAGATATAAAAAAGGTTTTTACGGCTCAAAATGAATATTTATGCAAAACAGTTATTCTGGCAACAGGAGCAACACACAGAAAACTTGGCATTGAGCGGGAAGAAGAACTGGCAGGCAAGGGAGTGTCATACTGTGCGACCTGCGATGGCATGTTTTTCAAGGGAAAGGATGTCGCTGTGGCGGGAGGCGGAAATACAGCGCTTCAGGATGCACTGTTTTTGTCAAACTATTGCAGAAAAGTTTATCTGATACACCGCAGAGAAGAATTTCGCGGAGAGAAAAGACTGGAAGCTGCATTAAGGGAAAAGGATAATATTGAATTTGTATTAAACTGTCAGGTAACGGCGCTTAATGGAGAGAAAACTTTAACTTCGGTAACAGTGAGAGATAAAAATACAGAGAAGGAAAAAGAACTTTCTGTAAGTGGAATTTTTATCGCTGTTGGACAGGAGCCGCAGAGTCAGATTGTGCAAAATATGATTGATACAGATGAAGGCGGATATATAATATCAGGAGAAGAATGTTATACAAACTGCTCCGGTATATTTACAGCGGGAGACTGTCGGACAAAATCAATCAGACAGCTTGCCACTGCTGTTTCAGATGGGGCAGTGGCGGCATTGAAAGCATGTGAATATATGGAGATGTGCTGAGATATATTATTTCTGCCTGCTGCGAAATTCAGTAGGTGTCATATGTGCTTTGATTTTAAATATATTGGAAAAATAATGCTCATCTGCAAAATTCAATAAAAATGCAATTTCACTTATTGTCATGGCAGTTCCACTTAGAAGTGATTTGGCAGTACTGATTTTATTGTCTAAAATATATGCATATACAGTAGTGCCAAATTCTTTTTTAAATATCCGGTTTAACTGTGACACGGATATATTTATATATTGAGCTACCTCTTCAACTGTCAGTTTTTGATAAATATTTATATCACAATAATTTTTTGCCTTTACTGCCTGTTTATCATAAGGTATGATTTCTTCGCCATATCTTGAAAGTTTTTGAATAATTTTCAAAAAAACAATACTGCATTTCTCAAATAAATTTTTCGTATTCATGTCTCTCTGTCTGCAGATATTCAGAAAATGTTCAAATAAATCAAATAAATCTATTTTTTCAAACAAATATTTGCCGGAAAGTCCATAGCATTGAATAAGAGAATCACACAAAGGGCCATTTATATTCATCCATATTTTTTTAAAAGGTGTTTCTTTTGATGAATAATAATGATGGCGACTTCCTTTTGGCAGGAGATATACGTCGCCCTTTGAAGGAGAGAAAATCTTACTGTCAACCTCTACATGCCCGCTTCCTTCCATAACATATTCTAATACATATACGTCGGAATTTTCCCGTTTTATTTCATATCTGATGTCAGGCAGTGTAATGCCTGCGAGTTCAACATAAAATGGATATTTTTGTATTTCTCTGTCAATAATAAAGCTTTCAATTATTTCCATATGACGAAAATCCTCACTATGATAGTTAATTTCTCTATTTTATTTTACAGAATAATCTGATAGTATGCAAGTATAGTTCAAATATTTTTGGATTAAAAATATAAAATAAAGGAAAGGTATGGTGAGTGTATGGACTTTAGAATGGAACATCCAAATCCTCAGTTTGAAAGAGAGAGCTGGATAAATTTAAATGGAAAATGGAGATTTGCATTTGATTTTGGAAAAAGCGGAATGGACAGAAGAATGTATCTGGCAGATGAGGATACAAAAAAACTTTACGGGCAGACAATTAATGTTCCTTTTTGTCCAGAAAGTAAATTAAGCGGCGTGGAATATAAGGATTTTATACAGGCTGTGTGGTATCAGCGTGAATTTACACTTGGGCAGGAAGAACTAAAAGGCAGAGTACTGCTTCATTTCGGGGCGGTAGATTATAAAACACAGGTATTTATTAATGGAGAAAAGGTGGGAGAACATATTGGCGGATATTCCTCATTTTCTTTTGATATTACGGAGTATGTAAAACAGGGGGAAAATACAGTTGCAGTTTATGCGGAGGATAATGTAAGAAGCGGTGTTCAGCCAAGAGGGAAGCAGTCCGGCGCTTATTTTTCACAGGGCTGTGATTATACAAGAACTACTGGTATCTGGCAGACAGTCTGGCTGGAATTTGTACCAAAGTGTTATGTGAAGAATATAAAATATTATCCTGATATTCAGGAGAAATGCTTTTATATAGACTGTGATGCAGAGGGAAAAGGAACACTTGAAGTAACTGCATATTATCAGGAAAAAAAGTGCGGCAGTGTAAAACAGGAGGTTTGTGGCAGTAATAATAAAATGCGGCTGAACCTTGATGAGTTGTATCTCTGGGAATGTGGAAACGGCAGACTGTATGATATTATAATTGAATATAAAGGAATTGACTTTTGCGATAAAATAAACAGTTATGCTGGTATGCGTGAGGTGAGAATAGAAGGTTATAAATTTTTGCTGAATGGAAAATCTGTATTTCAGAGAACTGTTCTGGACCAAGGTTATTACAGAGATGGAATTTATACTGCTCCCTGTGACGGGGACCTTCTGAGGGATATCAGACTTTCAAAGGAAATAGGGTTTAACGGTGCAAGACTTCATCAGAAAATTTTTGAGCCGCGTTTTTTGTATTTTTGTGACAGAGAGGGATATCTTGTATGGGGTGAACATGGAAACTGGGGACTTGATTTGTCAAATCCCGAAAGCTTTCTTCGCTTTATGCCGGAATGGCTTGAAGCAATAGAAAGAGATTTTAATCATCCTTCTATCATTGGCTGGTGTCCGTTTAATGAAACATGGGATTATAATGGAAAAAGGCAAAATCCGCTGATTCTTGAAAATATTTATAAAATGACAAAGGCATTGGATGCTACAAGGCCATGTATTGACACTTCAGGAAATTTTCACGTGAAAACAGATATTTATGATTTGCATAATTACAGGCAGAATGTAGAGGAATTTTGCAGGTGTTATAAAGAATTTTCTGAAACGGGAGCATTTACGGAGGAGCATCCGGACAGGCAGCATTATACAAAAGGGCTTCCATTATTTATCAGTGAATACGGGGGAATAAAATGGGATACTGCATGTGAAAATAAAGAAGCATGGGGATATGGGGAAGCGCCAGAGACAGAAAATGAATTTATAGAAAGGTACAAAGGACTGACAGAGTGTCTTTTAAATCATCCTTTTATTATGGGCTTCTGTTACACACAGCTCTATGATGTGGAACAGGAAACGAATGGCTTATATGATTATGACAGAAATCCAAAATTTGATGTAAAAATATTTTATGAGATAAACACTCAAAAGGCTGCGATTGAAGATTAGCAAAAATTCCTTGTGCCGACTAAAACAAATATCAGCTAAAACAGAAAAGAACCGCACAGAAAATACCTGTCTGTGCGGTTCAAATATTGATTTTACTGTATATCCTCAACAAATATCAGTGATAGGATTTTACATAGTTTTTTATTGCTTCAAAGCTCTCTTTGCTGATGACATGTTCTATTCTGCAAGCATCTTCTACGGCGGTTTCTTCGGGTACGCCCAGTCGCTTTAGCCACGAAGAAAGAAATTCATGCCTTTCATAAATCATTTCAGCGATTTCTCTTCCAGAATCTGTAAGATAGATATACCCTGGTTCAGTAACGATAATATGTTTTTTCTCTCTCAGATGTTTCATGGCAACGCTGACGCTCGGCTTTTTAAATCCAAGTTCATTTGCAATGTCGACAGAACGGACAACGGGGAGCTTTTTGCTTAAAATCAATATAGTTTCTAAATAATTTTCAGCGGATTCATTTGTGGCCATTATATTTGCTACCTCATAATCTTTCCTGATTTTTATGGTGTCTTATGCACTTTGTTTTACCGTGAACTTCAGCACCCGCCCGTCACCTTGGTGACAAGGACTTTAAACTGAATATAGTATAACATGGAAAGAAAGTTTTTTCAAATATAATCTTGTGGCTTTTTAGTTTAGTTTTTGCCAGTTATACAGAAGTTTTTCAAGTCTGTTACAATATCTCTTTTCAAAAAACAGCCAGTAGTCTGGTGATATTGTATAAGACAAATTTTTTTCGCGTTCAAGAGCTACGTGAAGTCCTTCTGTTTTTGCATTGCCAAGAAAATATTTTCCGTCTTTGGCATTGAACACAGGATAACAGGAAAATACATTACCGTCAGCCGCTAACAGTATTCTTTTGTGGTTAAAAGAAGCAGAGGCATATTCAGAATTTTGATATTCAGAATATGCTATATGATATTTTTTCAGTTTGGGCAGCAGAGAAATTATCTGGTGGATATCAACTTCCATGGTATGACCAGATTTTATATACTGATGGATAAATTCCAGCATACAAGCATAATATTCTTCCGCTTCAAGACAGGCGCTGCCGGCTGTTTTCATCCATCGGGAAGATTCCATAGTACGGACAACATGCATCTTGTGTACTCCTATTTCAGCTAAAAGCTGAGCTGTTGAAAGTATGGTTTTTATATTTCGTCTGTGAACATTTGTCAGAACATTTACTCGAAAGCCATTTTCAACACATAATTGTATAGTTCGTAAAGTTTCTCTCTGTGCGCCTTCCTGATTGCGAAGCCAGTCATGACAATCAATACCGTCAAAGGAAATTTTTATCAGTGGACAGCAGCCTGTTTCCTTTAGACAGTTTAGTGTACTTTGACTGATAAACTGCCCGTTTGTGTGCAGTTCCTGTATAATCATATTCCGCTGGCAGATACTTTCGGCAATTTCAAAAAAATATTTGTGCAACAAAGGTTCACCGCCAGTGATAGTTAATGCATGAATTCCATACTGTTGGGCTTCGTCAAGCAGCTTTTTGGCCTCGTTCAATGTCCATTCTTTCGCTGATAAAGTATAATCTGCTGCATAGATGCAATGCAGGCAGTTATAATTGCACTTTTCTGTAATTACCCATTCCAGAACAGGAAAATATTGATTTTTGCAAGTATGTGATTTTTGCAGGGAGATGTTGTCGTTTAAAATATTGTTCATTGTTTCCCGTTGTTTTCTCCTTTTGATTATTTTATTTTATGGGAAATGTGAAGCGATTTCCAGTGCCGCTGCTCTTGCAGAGCAGCTATTGTTGAACAAAGTGCAAAAAAGGTTTTTACGAACTTGTGGTGCGGCAGACACTTTATTCTTTGTTATTGTCTATGTGAACTAAATGCTTGAAAATAATCCTGTCTTTGTTTTCAGGGGGGGGGTAGGAGGGTTTAACAGGATTTTTGTAATAAATTGCGCATTTTTTACAGTAAAGTCTGTTTGGCCGTCGTAACGGGAAACTGTTTTTATAATACTGGATACACCAATACTTCCTCCGGTATCAGACACTGGCAGTCCTTTGTGAAAATTTATATCCTCGGAGCTGGTGTTACAACACTGAATAATGATTTTATTTCCTTTTTTTGATATACAGAGATTGATTTTCTGTGTAGGTTTTTTGGAATAAATACAGCCATGAATAGCGTTTTCAAATACATTGGCAAGAATGGCAACCCAGTCAATATCACGAATCATAAGACCTTCCGGCAGCCTGACATCCATAGTTACATTGATATTTTTGCTTCTTGCCTGTCTGGCGTAAACAGATAAAATACTGTTTACGGTTTTGTTTATACAAATAGGTTTTTCTTTTTTGACTGCGACATCCTCACCATACTGTCGAAGATAGCTGGATAGATTTTCCATATCTCCTTTTTGGATAGATTCCTCAATTAAGAGGAGATGATGCCTTATATCGTGTCGCACTCTTGCGGCTTCTTTTTCTGACTCTTTCATTAGTTCAAGCTGCTGACGGAGAAGCTGGTCATTTAATTTCAGAAGCTCTTTTTCTGATTGATAAAGATGTTCTTTGCCCAGATGAATATATAAGTGAAGAATCGTATATTGAATTATGCCCGCTATAAATAAAGTAAAAGCAGCCCGAACCATATTGAATATGGAAAATCCCTGAAGGTTTGGCCAGTAAGCTACAATAGCGCCAAGCAGAACAGATATAAACAATGTTATAGAGCTGAATATATCCATTTCTTCTATTAAGAAATCTATTCCATCGAGAAATATTTTTCTCAGTTTTTTCCATGTTAAAATAAGAATCATTATTGTGCATAGAAATCGTACCAAAATATCTACCCAAACATTTCCATGAAAGAACCAGCGTGCCACATCTACTCCGCAAAAGACAGCCACTGAAAAGAAATAAAATCCGGCAGCTATTTTATATATTGATATATACATACTTTCCCTGCTTATCAGACTGCAGAAAATGCCAATTACAATGAGAGAAGACAGAGGTGCTATTTTAATAAAGGTTTTATATGACCAGAAATACCAGATACTATAACAGGTAATTAGTAAAAAACCAAATATTATATAGATTTTCACTGTTTTCTTAATGGGAAACCTAGGGCGGTCCAGCATTAAAAAGAAAGACAGCATAAGCCCGGCGCTCATGGTATTACGCAGAAGTGCTATCCAGAAAGAGCCTCCCAACATACTTTGTTCCTCCTGTATTTTTGTATTGTTCTACTGACTGCATTATAGTATAATGAAGCACGCTGATGCGTGCGCAGGTCATCAAATTGCGCTTTGCTCTATTTGATGACATTATAATGAAGCACGCTGATGCGTGCGCAGGTCATCAAACTGCGCTTTGCTCCATTTGATGACATTATAACAGAAAAATTTATTTTTGGAATAATTTCGACATACATCGCACTTTTTCGGGTACGAATTGACGGATGAATCATACAAAAGAGTTTTCAGTCTGTTTCACAATAATATTGGAAATATTTTTCACGCAAAGGCTGATAGGAACCTCTGGGCAGAAACAGGATATTTCCATTATCCATTTTCATTTCCTGTGCATTGAGGCTTTTCAGGTGTTCCAGATTAACAATATAGGAAATGCCAACTCTGACAAATTCGTCATAACAGGACAACATTTCCCAGATTTCCTTCATTGTCATGCGAAGAACTGATTGTGTTCCGTCAGAAAGCTGAAGACATTGATTTTTTTTCTGGGCTTCACAATATACAATATCATGTATGGCTATTCGATGAATTTTGCCATCTATTTTCAGCAGAAGATATTTTCGGCGTTCCTCTTCCAGCCCGTTTAAGAGCTTGTCCAGTACAGAAAACAGTTTTTTTTCCTGTATTGGCTTTACAAGATATTGTGATGCTTCTACACCGAAGGCATCAAGAGCATGTTCTTTTGATGTGGTAAGAAAAACAATCCGGCTGTTATTTCCCATGTCCCGCAGTTCTTTTGCGGCTACAATTCCCAGTTTTTCCGGCATATAGATATCCAACAGAAGTAAATCGGGCATATAGTTTTTTTCACGGGTTACACGAAGAAGTTCGTTTACACTTTTAAATGATTCTATTTTAAAATCCATTTCGAGATGATATCTCTGGTAATTGTTTAACATTTTTTCTGTTTTGGCAAGTTCGATTATTTCATCGTCGCACAATGCTATCTGATACATGTGTTGTTACCTCTTTCATTTTGTTGAACAGTCAATGCCGGCACTGGTTGTATGATTTGGGGCAATCAATGGTAGCGGTTGGCTGCATGACTTAGTATGCGTTAATTATTATACTTATTTTTGAGTGAAAATCAATACAAAGATAAATAATGTGGCTGGTTTTCTTTGGAAGGTTGAGAAAAATATGTGGAAAAGTTTATTTAGGTTCTTGACATCTAATGATAGTTAGAGTATACTAACTTCAAGAAACAGAAAGTTTGTTATTTTAGGAAGAGGAGATGATTTTTATGCCGTTGTCTATGGTGAGTGCTGGTGAGGAGAATGTGATTAAAAAAGTTGGAGGAAAAGAGGAGACAAGAAAGTTTCTGGAAGGGCTTGGGTTTGTAACTGGGAGTGTGGTTACGGTGATTTCGCAGACAGGAGGGAATATGATTGTGAATGTAAAGGATTCCAGAGTTGCGATAGGGAGAGATATGGCGAATAAAATTATGGTTTAAGAGGGGTATGCATGACGCAGAAGAGTGGATATCCTTTTCTGTCAGACCCGCTTTCGCTTCATTCAAACGTAGTGGTACTAAGCTCGCAGCGTTTCTTCCTCTGGTCGAAACACTGCAAGCTTAGTACCACTACGTTTTCATAGAGTCTGTCAGAAAAGGATATCCACTTTTCTTCTGATTTTGGATATATTATTCAGTATTAAAAACTTGCATTTTTTCTTATATATATTTTTTAAAACAAGTGACATTTTTATTTCTATATGATAAAATACTTCTGAATAAAATAAAAAGGAGAAGTTGTCATGGATATAAAAGAAAAAATTGACAAAGTAGTAAATAAGGTAAAAAGTGATAAGAATTTTAAGAACAAGCTTATGAAAGACCCCGTCAATGCTCTGGAAGAGGTTTTGGGTGTGGATTTGCCGAATGAGCAGATTGATAAAATTATAGATGGTGTAAAAGCAAAAATTACCAAAGACAAAGCAGAGGATTTAATGGAAAATGTAGGAGAAAAGCTGAGTGGTATTTTTAAGAAATAATTTGTTCTTTTTTATAATGCAATTGATACTTTGACTGAATAAATTACCATAATTCGCAGAAAATATAGATAACTATATTTTTCGGGTCAAGGCCCAAAAGGTGGTAATTTATGGATTCTATTTGGACAGAAACAGCGGTGCTTCCATGTTTTAAAGCACTGGAGGGCAATGCAAAAACGGATGTGCTGATTATCGGTGGAGGAATTGCCGGTGTGTTATGCGCATATTTTTTACAGGAAAGAGGTGTGGACTATCTTCTTGTTGAGGCGGACCATATCTGTTCAGGGATTACTGGAAATACGACGGCGAAAATTACATCACAGCATGGACTGATTTATCATAAGCTTTTGAAAAGCATAGGCTGTGAAAGGACAAAGCTGTATCTGCAGGCAAATGAGCAGGCAGTGCAGAAATATTATGAGCTTTGCAGGAATATAGACTGCGATTTTGAAATAAAGAATTCTTATGTTTATTCTCTAAATAACAGAAAAAAGATTGAAAAGGAAGCGTGTGCCCTGCAAAAAACGGGTTTCGATTTTGAAATAACCGATGCAGGGGAGCTTCCATTTTCTATTGCAGGTGCAATTGGCTTTAAAAATCAGGCGCAGTTTCACCCTCTTAAATTTATTTCCCATATTGTGAAAAATTTAAAAATTTATGAAAATACTTTTGTAAAAGAATTGTCAGAACATACAGCTCTTACAGAAAAAGGAAGTATTCAGTTTCAGAGGATTATTTTTGCGACGCATTTTCCTATGGATAATAAGCATGGGATGTATTTTTTTAAAATGTATCAACATCGCTCTTATGTCATTATGCTGGAAAATACCGCAAGAATAGATGGAATGTATGTAGATGAGGATAAGAAGGGATTGTCTTTTCGAAGTTATAAAGATTGTCTGTTACTTGGGGGAGGAGGCTGCCGGACCGGTAAAAAGGGAGGCAACTGGAAGGAATTGAGGGAAGCTGCCAAGGAGTATTATCCGTCTTCAAAGGAAATCTGTTTCTGGGCAGCGCAGGATTGTATGAGTCTTGACCATATTCCATATATTGGGCAGTATTCAAAACGGATGTTAAAATGTTATGTGGCAACAGGCTTTAATAAATGGGGAATTTCTTCTTCTATGACAGCCGCGATGCTTCTGGCAGATATGATTACAGAAAAGGAAAACGTGTATGCGGAGGTTTTTAATCCATCCAGAAATATGATAAAACCGCAGTTATTGGTCAATGGTTTTGAATCTGTTGTGAATCTTCTTACAGTATCAAAAAAGAGGTGTCCACATCTTGGATGTGCCTTAAAGTGGAATCCGGTGGAACATTCGTGGGATTGTCCCTGCCATGGTTCCAGATTTGACAGTCAGGGAAGGCAGCTTGATAATCCAGCAAATGGTAATTTGAAGCAATAAATGTGAAAGTAAAATTTTATGGGCAGGTAATTTGAAAATAAAAAATTTTAGAATAAGAATATTGAAAATAAAGAATTTAAAAATAAGAAAAATAGATAGTATGAAAATAAAAACGAAGATTTGAAAGAAGAGAGGAAACAGTTTATGAGTAATCATCTGAAAAATCAAAACAGTCCTTATCTGTTGCAGCATGCCAATAATCCTGTACATTGGTATCCATGGGGAGATAGGGCATTTGAGAAGGCAAGGAGGGAGGATAAGCCGATATTTTTAAGCATTGGATACAGCACTTGTCACTGGTGTCATGTTATGGCACATGAAAGCTTTGAAAATAAAGAGATTGCAGATATTTTGAATCAATATTATATCTCTGTAAAGGTGGACCGTGAGGAACGGCCGGATATTGACAGCGTGTATATGACGGTTTGTCAGGCGCTTACCGGAAACGGCGGGTGGCCCATGAGTATTTTTATGACCTGTGAGCAGAAGCCGTTTTTTGCAGGTACTTACTTTCCGCCTGAACCGCGCTATGGAGTAATGGGATTTCGGGAGGTGCTTCTGATTGTCGCTAAAAAATGGAAAGAGGATAAAACGGCTCTTTTGGAGTCGGCGGAAGCTATTTTGGCACAGATAAATACAGGAAACAGAGGCTTGGGTGGCTTAGATGAAAAAATAGGAACACAGCTTCCCAAGACAGCGGCGGATATTTTTTTTAAGAGTTTTGACAGGCAATATGGAGGATTTGGCGAAGCACCCAAATTTCCGATGCCGCATAATCTCATTTTTCTTATGCTATATTCATATATAAACAGGGAAGATATTTTGTCTGATATGAACAGAAATATAAATAAAGATGTTTTGTCTGATGTAGTGAAAATAACCTTGGAAAAAATGCGGCGGGGAGGGATTTTTGACCATATAGGATATGGATTTTCAAGATATTCTACGGATAAGTATTTTCTTGTGCCACATTTTGAAAAAATGTTGTATGACAATGCGCTTTTTATTATTGCATATTCTTTGGCATATAAGATATGCCATAATAAAATATTTCTGGATACGGCAGAACAAACTGCTGAATATATTTTTTGTGAAATGACAGGCGGTCAGGGGGAATTTTATTCTGCGCAGGATGCTGACAGCGAAGGGGAGGAAGGCAGATTTTATATATGGAGTTACGAGGAAGTCTGTAAAGTTTTAGGAGAGAAAAAGGGAAGAGAGTTCTGTGAAAATTTCGGAATTACAAAACAGGGGAATTTTGAGGGAAAAAATATTCCAAATCTTTTAAATGGAAATAAAATTTCGGATAGTTTTGAGAAAGAAAGGCAGATATTATATCATTACCGGAAAAACAGAGCAAAGCTGCATCTGGATGATAAGATTCTTACCTCGTGGAATTCACTTATGATTTGTGCAATGGCTGTTTTATACAGGGTTACGGGAAAGGAGAGATATCTTTCAGCCGCAGAACAGGCATATGCTTTTATTGAAGAAAATTTGATAAAGCAGGATGTTATTTATGTAAGCTGTCGAAACGGAGAACGTTCTGTCAGGGGATTCCTGGATGAATATGCATATTATACAATGGCGCTGATTTTCTTATATGATGTTACTTCAAAAACAGAGTATTTAAAACGGGCAGAGAAGTTTTGCAGGGAAGCAGAAAGACAGTTTGAAGATGAAAATGGAGGATATTTTCTCTATGGGGCGGAAAATGACAGTTTGATTATCAGGCAAAAGGAAACCTATGACGGTGCGGTTCCGGGTGGTAATTCAGTAATGGCATACTGTCTTACAAGGCTTTCACAGCTTACGGAAGAAGAGGTTTATAAAAAGGCGGCAGAAAAGCAGCTTGCGTTTATGTCAGGCGAGGCAGAGCATTATCCTGCGGGGTATTCGGTATTTCTTACGGCATTGCTTTTTTATCAGAATCCTCCGGAAAAAATTACAGTGGTGATGGCGGAAAATGACAGCAAAGAAAAAATCATTTCACATCTGCCATTTTATGCGGATATTAAAATTCTTCCGGAGGAAGAAGGAGACTATCGGATGTTAAATCACAGAACCACTTATTATGTATGCAGAAATTTTACCTGTCTTCCTCCGTCAAATCAGGAACCGGATTTGTTTTAAAAATGCAAGTTGACAGAGACGGATGTTGTTTTAAAAATATAGTTTGACAGAAATTAATTTCGTTTAAAAACATAAGCTGACAGGAACCAATTTCATTGTAAAAACATAAGCTAAAGAAAAAGGGATTTTTTATGGATTATATAAATTTTGTGCCAGTTACAGGCACTATTATAAATATTACAAGAGGAAACGACTGCTGCAGTCAGATGATAACGCTTCGAACAGATAACGGAATTGTGAATTTTATGGTGGATTCGGATACTCATATTATTGAGAACAGGCAGCTCAGACAGGGGATGAGAGTGGTGGCGTTTTATGACAGCAGTCTGCCTGTGCCTTTGATTTTTCCACCACAGTATCGGGCGCAGATTATCGCTTTGCTCGGAAGAAATGAACAGGTTATGTTAAATTATTTTGACAGTGAACTTGTGGCGGGTGACAGGTCACTGGCATTAAATATTGGAAGAAATACAATGATAACAACGGTGAACGGGCAGAATGTAACATGTAATATCGGCAATCAGGTGTTGCTTGTTTTTTATACTATGACAACCAGAAGTATTCCGCCACAGACAACACCAGACAGAATTGTAGTGTGGTGTTAAAGAAATAGAGATGAAATAGAATGAGCAGCAGGGCATGACAAAAGCACAGCAGAGAGATTGAGTTCTCTTTTGCTGTGCCTTATCTGTTGTTTCACAGAATATAATATTTTGCTTGAGCCAATACCCCATATCTGCTATAATAGCTTTGTATAATTGAAAAGAAAGCTGGATGCGATTTTTTGATAGTTAGCTGCCCTCTAGTCTGCAAAGGAGGGTGATGCCCATGAACACAATGGAAGTATTAACTTTGCTGCTGGTCATTTTTACGGCATTGTCATACATAGACAATCATAACAAAAAGAAATAAGCATCCCTACCCTCGCAAAGTTTGGATGCTTATTTTATAATATTCTTACAGAGGGCAAATCGGAAAATCAATTCCGATAACCTTTCTAATCGAATTATACACTAGACCGCAAGAGAAATCAAGCGGTCTTTTTAAAATTTTTATTTATATGTGAGTCTGTGAAAGCCAAATTGCCGAAACGGTGTTTAGGCGATTTGTAATTAAAAAAACCGAAGCAATACTTAGGAAAAAGAAAAATATTTCTGGGAGAGATTTGGAAACAACTACTATGGAGGAATACTATGCAGAATTTGACTATAAAAGACAATATAAATGAATATTTATCAGCATCAAAATATATAAACTGGACAGAACCTGTTATGATAAACAAAGCAAATGAATTTAAGAAAAAAGCATCAGACGAAATTACCTTGATTCGTATGATTTATGAATATGTCCGCGATGAAGTGAAACATTCATGGGATGTGCAGGATAAATGTGTGACAAAAACGGCAGTTGAGGTTTTTGAAAATAAGGTTGGTATATGTTGGGCAAAGTCCAATCTGCTTGCTGCGTTACTTCGTGCCTGCAATATTCCGGCAGGAATTTGTTATCAGCGTTTGACCTTGGGTGATACCGAGAATACAGGATTTTGTATTCATGCATTGAATGCTGTATATATCAAAAAACTAGACAGATGGATTCGGCTGGATGCCAGAGGAAATAAAGAGGGCGTTGACGCACAGTTTGATTTGCAGGAAGAAAGGCTTGCCTTTCTTGTGCGGCGGGAAATTGGAGAGGTGGATTATAAAATTGTTTATGCCCATCCATCTGATAAATTAATGAAAATACTGGAAAACAGCAAGGATGCATTGGATATGTATTTACACGCTTTGCCGGATTCAATTTATGAATATAGGAGAGCAGATTTGAAGGATATTGAAGAACTGGTGAGAACAAGAATGATAGTTCTTCGGGCAGTGAATCAATTACCAGAGGATACAGATATGTCACAGGTCCGACAGGCTTCTTATGAATATTATCAAAGGGCGCTTAAATCCGGCGAGCATATTGCATATCTGGTATATGATAATCATACATTTGTCGGCGCAGGAGGCGTCAGCTTTTATCAGGTTATGCCTGTATATCATAATCCAAGCGGCAAAAAGGCTTATATTATGAATATGTATACAGCGCCGGAATATAGAAGGCAGGGAATTGCATATAAGACGCTGGATTTGATTGTAAAGGAGATTAGGAAACGAGGCGTTTCTAAAATTATTTTAGAAGCAACAGATATGGGACGACCATTATATGAAAAATATGGATTTGTTCCAATGAAGGATGAAATGAAGCTGATTTAAATGACAAAAGTATATTTTGTACGCCACGCGCAGCCGGAACATACATGGGAAGATGACAGAACAAGACCTCTGACAGAAGATGGAAAAAGAGATTCAGGTATTGTTTTAGAATTTCTAAAGGATAAAAAGATAGATGTTTTTTATTGCAGTCCATATAAGCGAAGCATGGATACCATTGCAAAAGTAGCAGATTTCTTTGGCAAAGAAATCATTACAGACGAGCGTCTGCGGGAGAGGGAAAAAAGGGATAAATGGAAATTATCATGAAATGTATCAAAAACGTTGGAAAAATCACAGCTGCCACGAGGACGGAGGAGAATCCATTCAAATGGTACAAAACAGAAACATATCTGCTCTTCAAGAAATATTGTCAAATAATCAGGAAAAGAACATTGTAATAGGAATACATGGAACGGCACTCAGTTCTATATTGAATTATTATAATTCAGATTTTGGCTGTGAGAATTTTCTGCGGATTATAGATTGGATGCCTTATATTATTGAATTGGATTTTGAAGAGAATACGTTTTTGGGACTGCAAGAGCATTGCTACATAGAAAAGGAATTTCAAGGAAAAAAGTGAGAAAATAAAATGGGAAAGGATAAGGGCCGCAATATGAACAAAAAAATAAAAACATGGATTTCTAAAGCAGAACAGATATACAATCATTTTGCTCAAAGAAAAAATCTGAAAATATGGCAGGAATTATTAAACGAAATCTCTGCAGACAGCCCATTGTTTTTTGAATGGAGAAATCAGTTTCTTCTATATTTAAATAATCATCCATTTTTATCTTTTAAGGTATACCAGTTCATAAATCAGACCTTCCATATTGCAGAGGATTATTATGCTTTGATGTCAAAAGAAAATATTAAAAAAACAGCACATAATCAGACAGGTTGTGATGAGTATTCTCTGCTATCAAAAGAAAACGAAGAAGAAAAAGTTCGGCAATATGGAAGCGAGAAAGAGAAAAAGGAATTTATTCACATTATTTCCGTTATGCAGGAAGAAAATATCTATGTGTCCGAACCTCTTTTATATGATAATCTGTTGTTTGATATTGACAGAATGGAAGTGACTGCAGATTCGGCGGATGATAGCAGGACAGATGATTATATTTATGAATATCTTGACATTACAGGAAATTCGCGTAAAAGTAATGGACAGACGAACAGGGAAAAGAATGGAAGATTTGCAAGAACAGCAGAATACAGACAAAGTATAGAAAGTTATTATACAAATCTTTCAAATCTTTCCAGATACGGATATACTTCTGTTTATGAGAAGCAACAGTTTATGTGGCTTTCCTGCTGGTTTGGAGATTTAGATAAAAGCTGTGCCATAGCGGAAGATATTCTGAAAAAGGAGCCGCAAAATCTGTATGCAGCTTCCTATCAAGTATATTTACAGGCAAGGAAGCAATGGGCGACTGAGACATTAACCGAAACGTCAATCGGAAGGATGGCAGAAAATATCGCTGATTTGGATACAGAAACAAATCTTTGCCGGATAATGATAAAAATAGTTCTTGCATTTTGCGAAATGCAACAGAGGAATTTTCGAAAGGTAATTTCTATTCTTGATGAGATATTGGATTATAGTCAGATGCCGTTTTTGAATAATTTTACAGGGTGTTATACGCCGGATTTCTGGCAGTCACAGCAAGGCATAAAGATTTCAGCGTATCAGGCGATTGTTTTATGTGGAGGGCATAAGGCGTATCAGGACAGCTATGAGCTTTTACACAGGGCATATCAGCTTTTGCTGGAGGAAAATTGTACAACGGATGTTTGTTTTGACAGCACAGCAGAGTCTGTGTTATGTATGGCAAAAGCATACTTATATACCGGAGCATATGAGCAGGCATATCATATTATTTATGATGAAAAAAATAAACAGATGATGATAAAAAACAAGTGTCAGACAGAATATTTTATCATTATGACAGATGTGCTTTTTGCACGGGGAGATTATGGGGAATGTATCAAAACAGCGGAAAGTCTTGACAGGATATTATCAAAAAATAAAAAGGTATTCTGTGACAGATGGGAGAAAACAGTTTATAACAGAATATTTTGTCACAATCTTTATCTGCTGGCACAGTGCAGTCTTTTGGAGAAAAATTATGAAAATGCCTGCTTTTATTCGGAATGTCTGATGGAAGAAGATTTTACAGCAGTACAGGTATATGTTATTTATTTAAAAGCGTGTTTTTTTCTTTGTAAATTTGACAAAGTAAAACAGACTTATGATAAAATCCGTTTTCTTTTTGGCGGATGGGAAGCTGGATATTACGCAGCGCAGGGGGTATTGCGGCAGAAAAGGTTTTGGCGCGATATACAATACGAAGAGGCAGCAGGGATTCTTTGGAGAATTAACAAAAGTCAGTTTCCAACCGGCTGTATGACAAACACTGGCAGCAGAACTTTAGAAATAAAAACAGGACTGCTGCAAAGTCTTATTAAAGCAGGACTTTTGGATTCGGAGCAGGAACAGGAGCGGCTTTATAAGGAAACACTGAGAATTTTTGAGAATCAAAAAGAAACAAGCAAATATAATATAGAGAACCACAGTTTGTCTTATAGTCAGAAAGAAACGGGCTGGCATGATATGGAAACAGCACTTATTCTGGCGCAGTTTGCAATGGAGAGAAACAAAAACAGTGAGGCGTACGAAATTTTAGAGAATTATCAAAAGGAGCAAAAAGAGGAACCAAGGGAGCCTCTTTTCTGGTATGACTTTGCAATATGTCTGGAAGCAGCGGGAGAAGAGAAAGCAGCACTGAATATATATGAGAAAATATCAAAAGAATATGGCGTATACGCAGATATCTGCATCAGGATTTCCAAGTATTATCAACAGCGTTATTTTTTACATACATTTTCTTTGGAAGATAAAAAGACTGCCCTTGAATATTTGCAAAGACAGGAAGAAAACGAAGATATTCCGCCGTATCTGGAACTTGCAGAATATTATTACCAGCTTACGGAATATGACAATGCAATAGAGATTTATCTAAAAAACCAAGAAAAAGTGCCTGATTTATATTGTCAAAGGGGATATGAGCTTATGGGAAACTGTTTTCAGCGGATTTACCGTTTTGAAACTGCTGAAAAATATTTTGGGGCATCCCTTGTCTGTGGACCGAAAAGTGCGCAGATATATTTTGAAACTGCGGAGGTGTTGAAGGAATGTAAGAAATATAAACAGGCGGTTTGGTGGCATCAAAGAGCGATGCAAAAATTCGGGGAGGTTTATGACAGAGGATATGAGGCGATAGGGGATTTGTATCTGCTGCTTGAGGAGTCAAACAAAGCGCTGGCATACTATCATATGCAGTGGGTATTTGCATGTGATAAAACAGAAGTGGACAGAGAGCGGGGAGAATGGCTGAAAATGAGGTATTATAAGAGAATGATATATTTTTATCTGATGGAAGGTCAGACAGAGATAGCATTTGAGTGGGCAGAACAGGGAATACAGGAGCTGTCAGTGGCTTCATGCCGGGCCAAGCTGGCTATGTTTTATGCGGACGCACTTATGTACAGGGGCGCAGAGCCTGCGTTGCAGGTAATGGAAGAATGTATGAAAAGAGATGAGGAAAAATTGAAGATAGAGAAAAACTATGAACTTCTTCTTGAAATGAAGGCGCAGCTTCTCTCCTATTATTTTCTTACAGGGAAAAGGCAAGAGCTTGCGAAAGGCGCAGAGGAGTTTGGAGATATTTTTTCGATTGCTTATCCACAGGCGAAAATTGAAGATTATGCAGAGATAAAAAGGGAAGGCCCAAAGAGATATGGAGAAATCGGCTGGTATTATCTGGCACTTGGAAAGGAAGATTTTGCCCAGCAGTGTTTTCAGAAACAGTGGGCTATGAAGTCGTGTATTGGATGCAGGTCGAGACATGGATGTTATCGGGGATATGTGAATATTGCGAGGTATTGTGAAGCAGCAAAGAAATATAACCGCGCGATTTGTTTTTATAAAGAGTTGCTTTCGCAGCGGCACCTTCCAAATCACGTACAAGCAAAAGAGGCATTGCAAAGGCTTCAAAAAATGCCGAAAGGGGAGAGAGGGGAAGAATTTCGAAGGTGGTAGTTGGGAATAAAAGAATTGACATGTTTTAGGATATAAAGTATTATATGAAATGTAAAAATAAGGGAAGTTGTGTATAAAAAGTGGTGATTAGGTATGAAAATAGTAATATGTGACGATGAACATAACTTTGTGTTAAAGTTTAAAGGTATGATAAATAAATACTATTATGACATAGACAAGCTGCAGATTTGTGAGTTTAATAGTGGAGAGGCATTTCTTGCCGATTTTCGGCCGCACAGATATGATATAGTGGTTCTTGATATAAAAATGGAAGGTTTGAATGGATTAGAAACAGCAAAAGAGATTCGCGCGAAAGACAGTTCTGTAATTATTGTATTTCTTACCAGTTATGAAGGATTTGCTGTTTTGGGATATGAAGTAAAAGCTTTTAGATATATTCTGAAAGACCAGCCAGAACAGATATATAAACGGCAGCTCCTTTCTATATTCCATGAATATCATCAAAAACATTATACTTTTTCTGTGAAAATGGATAATACAATATATAATATCCCTATAAGTCAGATTATGTATTTTACTGTATATGGAAGGGTAATCGAACTTCATACGGATTCTGAAATTTATGAAACTTATGGAATACTTAGCGAAATCAGAGAGGATGAGCGGCTGGTAAATTTTGTCACGCCATATAAAAGTTATTATATAAATTTGGCTTATATTGATAATATTGAGAAGAAAAATGTGAATATGAAAAATAAGGAGAAAATACCTCTTAGTAGAAATTACAGAAAGACAGTTATCAATAGATTTGTTTCATTTCTTACGGAGGAGTGCTGATATAGGGGAGGGGGTTATTTATAATGGCGGAAATTATCAATATTATGGTTGAAAATTTAATTATGATTTTATTTTGCCATCGAATATTTCGACGAAAGTTTGGGTCAGTTATTCCATACATAATTGTATATATGGCGATATTTTTCGTTTCATTGGCAGCGGCTTTTTTTATTGTGCGGCCTTCGATTCGGGTTGTTGTCTCTTTTGTTGTTATAATTGTTATTTCTATTCTGTTGTATCATGGTTCTGTTGTTTTAAAGGTTTTTGTTTCTGTTTATTGGGTAATGATAATAGCTGTATCTGACTTGTTATTTATTAGTATTCTTGTGCTTATAGGTTATAAAAATCCAATGCTGCTGTTAGGGCGGGAAACAGGAAGAGCTCTTGCCATGATTGGGACAAAAATACTGAATTTTTGGATAGTTGTATATATCTGTCGCATTTATAAAAATAAAGCAAAAGACCTGCCATTAAAATATTGGTTATTGATTTTAATGATGCCATTTTTAAGTGTGATTATTATAAAACTTATCTTTACTGCCAATGAAATGGATAAAAATGTGCTTGGTTCTTATATAGTGTGTGTTGGTGGGCTTATTTATCTTAATCTGTCGGTATTTAATTACTTTGAAAGTTATGATAAACAAATTCGACTTGAGGCTCTGGAGAAAATAGTGAAGAAAAAAGATGAGAACTATCGGCTGTTGGTAGCTTCTTATAATGAAATATATGATATAAAGCATGATTTGAAAGATCAAGTGGAACTTTTGAATGATTTGATTGAAAAAGGAGATTATAAGGAAGCGCAAAATCATATGCATAGGCTCTATCATACTGTGGAAAACACCGCCTCTGTTTGTTATACAGGAAATTCAACTGTGGATTCAGTTATAAACTTGAAAGACGCTTATGCAAGGAATCTTAATATTCGATTTAAAATCAAAATAAAAGTGAATCGGATAGAATTTGATACAATAGGATTGTGCAGAATATTGGGAAATATTCTGGATAATGCAGTCGAAGCCTGCCAACGAATTGACAGCGGAGAAAGATATATATTTTTTATGATGAATCAGATAGAAAACAAGCTGATTATTGAAGTCAATAATACATCTTTGGAAGTAGATGTCAGTAATCTTTCAACTTCAAAAGAAAATAAACTGATACATGGAATAGGATTAAGAAGCATTAAGCACATGGTTCATAACATGAACGGGCATGTCAGTTATCATTATGAGGATGGAATTTTTAGTATGAAAGTAGTGTTGGTGAAGTAGCCTTCTTGCATCTTGTGCAAAAGAGTTGAAAATAAAACAATAAGAAGATATTTTTAGACAATCAAGGTAATGTAAAATCATTATTCAATTGTCAAAAGAATACCTTCTTTTTTGTGTGTTAGAATATTATAGAAAAAGAAGATAAGGAAGCATATGAGTATGAATTGCATCTTAAAACAAAAAAATGACATGTTATGTAAATGGACTGGAAGTTTTTGGAAATTTATGTATAATCAGGACAGTAACAATAAATTGGTTTTTATAAGTTTTCTAAATTATGAAAGTGAGGTGAGAAAGTGAAAAGATTTTGCAGAGTTGTTATGAAATGCAGTTTTTAATCGTGGTGCTAGCGTTAACAATAGGTATTTTCTTAGTAACATAACTTGTTGGTGGGTTCAAGTATTCTAAAATAAAGGTATTAAGAAGTTCAAAAAGAACAGATAATTAACAATATGCCAGTAATGTGAATTTCATAAGAAGCTCTAAGGAACTATTGCAAAGTTTTGATGAAAGGAAAGGTGATGGCAAGAAATTATTTTTAGATTTTTAAAAGTTATAAAGAAACAATAAAATATCAAATTGTTTTTATGAAAAGTTTATTTTAAAAGAGTAAAGATATTTTAATTGATATAGAAAATCATAGAAAGAATCAGAAAATACTTTAAAGTAATTATTACTATAAAAAATAATAAAAGAAATGGAGAAAAAAATGAAGAGAATATTTACAAAAGGATTAGTTATTACATTTATATTATCAATTATGTTAACTCCAGTTTATGCAGCTAGCAGTGAATGGTCAATGACTATGAGCAGTGAAGGACGGATAGTAGATGGAAGTAAAAATGGTGTATATCATAAATTAGACAAGGGAAAAGTATGCATAAGTGGAACAATGAAAACAATAGATAATAAAAGTATAAAAGGTGGCGTAAATAAAGTACATATTACATTATACAATAAGACAACTGGAAATTATTTTGGAGATGTTACTGTTACACCTAGTGAAGAAATAGGCGGAAAAGTTTCTATTTCTGGTACTTATGAAGAAAGTGTAGGAGGGGGAACAAAATATTATTTATATGTTTGGCGGGGTGGATCTGATGGAACAGCATTAAACGTTAACAAGGGAACATTAAAAAATAAGTAATAAGGTATTATAATTATGGTTATAAATTTTAATATAACAGGAATGATAATATCCTGTTTTATATTTTTGGTTTTATTATTTTTATTAAAAAAAAGAATAAAAAGCAAATATACAATCTTATTTTTTGCTTTGCTTTATTTTTATATGATAGCAGTTTTCAAAGAAACACAATTTCCTATTTTTATAAATAACCCTGCAATGAAAGAGGAATTAGGGGCATTAATGTGGGGAAGAGATATTAATCTGATTCCTTTCAAAGGTATTTTAAATAGAACATCTGCTTTAAATATTATTATGTTTATTCCTTTGGGATTTTTGTTGCCTTTTCTTATAAATAGAAATTTAAAGAAAATCATATTGCTTGGAGGAGGATTTAGTTTATTTATTGAAATAACACAGTTAAGTGTAAAGCTACTGGGAGCATTTAATTTCAGGGTAACAGATATAAATGATGTAATATGTAATACTTTTGGTGCTATTCTTGGGTATTTTATATTTTTTATATTTTTGTGTACTTTAAAAAAAGTAGTAAAGAATAAAGAAGATAAATTTCTTGAATTTATTTTACAACGGTAGCAATAAAATAAAGTTTACAAATATTTGGTATTTGGTAACTAAATATTAAGTATTTGCAAATTACTCATGTTAAAGGTTAAATATATTAAAATTATAGTGTATGTCAAGATATATAATATTTTGAGTAACAATGATTTTATGGATGATAGTTGTTATTGTTGAATGAATGTAATAAGAAAAAAGGTTGTCGCATTAAGTAGAATATATACAATATATAGCATATACTAATAAAATTCTATACATTGTATATATTTTACTTAATGCGACAATCTTTTTCTTACATACACAGGCATTTTATTCCACCAGCCCCAACGTATTAATCAGCAGTATCCATGCCATTCCATAATAAGTAATCACCGCCACCAAATCATTCATTGTAGTAATTAACGGTCCAGAAGCCACCGCAGGGTCCATGCCGAGCTTTTTTAATCCAATTGGAATAATCGTTCCCATAAAACTTGAAATTCCCATAGCCACCATAAGCGCCAGCCCGATACACCCCGAAACAGAAAATGCAAACAGCGCAGACTGAGCCTTAAAAAAGAGAATAAATCCTCCAATACACAAAAAAGTCAGCATACCCAGAAGAAACCCGTTAGAAAGCCCAATGCGTACTTCCTTAAAGACAAGATGTCTCTTATCCTCCGGCTTCACTCCTTCGTCAGCCAGCACCCGAATCGTAACGCCCAGAGACTGTGTACCGACATTGCCGGACATTCCAAGAATCAGCGATTGAAAGGACACTACAAGAGTAAGCTGCGCAATGACAGGTTCAAACAACCCTACCACAGAGGAAACGCCAAGTGCCAGAAAAAGAAGTACAATCAGCCATGGCATCCTTTTTTTTATGCTTTCCTTTAACGGCTCATGCAAATCCTCTTCCTCACTAAGACCAGCAAGCTTTGCATAATCCTCGCTCATTTCTTCATCAACTACCTCCACAATATCCTGAGAAGTAATAATCCCCAGAAGCTTTTTTTCTCTGTCAAGCACTGGTATGGAATCCTCAGAGTAGTCTTTCAGATATTCAATACAGTCCTGAATTTCCTCATCCGCATATACATAAGGATAAGATGTTGTCACAAGAGACTCCAGTTCAACATAATCCCTTGCGATAATCAGGGTGTGCAATCCAATGGCGCCATAAAAAGTTTCCTTATCATCCACCACATACAGCGTGGAAATATTATCATTCTTCGCCGCCTGAGATACCAGCTCCTTCATTGCCTGTCTGATACTTAAAGATTTATTGATTACAATAAAGTTTGTTGTCATATGACTGCCGATTTCTTCATCAGAAAAGGATTGAATTAAGTCAATATCAACCTTTGCCTCTGGGTCCATAAGCTCGATAATTTCTTCCCTGTGGTCATCTTCCAGCTCCTCCAGAACATCAATGGCATCGTCAGAGTCCATTGATTCAATAATATCGGCGGCCCGCTCATTATCCAGCTCTTCCAGATATTTTCCTACATCTTCCTCCAGATATGCAAAAATCTCGGAAGTCCTGTCAAGACCAAGTATATTGTACAGGCTTTTTCGCTCCTCAGCGGTTAATACATCGAAAACATCGGCAATATCATTGTCGTGATAGTCATTTAACTGAATTCTTTTTTCATGCACAGACAGGCTGCTTCGTATGAGGGAAACTATCTGCTCTGTGTTGTTTTTTAAAATAATATCATCTGTTTTTTCTTCCATACGAATAATCCTGCCTTTCTCTGTAAATATTATCAAATATAGTATAACAGATATTTATAAAGTTTGTCACTAAAAATCTGAAAAACTATAATTTTACTATATAATTTATGCCATATGCAGTTGTACTAAAAAACAGTAGCATTTCAAATATTAAGATTCAGAAACCGGAATAAAGTAACTATGTTCACAAAAACTTCACAAAAATTGTTAGCACTCACTATTGACGAGTGCTAACAACAGTGTTATAATACACTCAGAACAAAGGAAAGGGGCACAAAATAAAAAGCCCCCAACGCTCCGGGTTCACGACACAATAAAATATAGTTATTCAGATGAAAAACACAAACATCTGAAAAGAAATGGAGGAATGACTTATGTTAGTACCTAGTTTATTTGGAGAGCACTTATTGGATGATTTCTTTGATATACCAAGTTTTCCAAGAGTCAGTGGATTTGGAAACAATAGCCAGCACATCATGAGCACAGATGTAAAAGAGAAAACCGGTGGATATGAAATATCCATAAATCTTCCGGGCTTTAAGAAAGAAGATGTAAAGGCAGAGCTAAAAGACGGCTGTCTTACAATTAACGCTTCAACCAGCAGCACTAATGATACAAAAGATGACGACGGAAAATATATTCGCAGAGAGCGCTACTGTGGTTCTTGCAGCAGAAGTTTTTATGTAGGCGAGCAGGTAACAGATAAGGATATCAAGGCAAAATTTGAAGATGGTGTTCTAAAAATTGAAATACCAAAATATGAAGCAAAACCGGCCGTAGAGGATAAGCATTACATTGCGATTGAAGGCTAGAAACAAAGAGCATAAGATAACAAAAATCAATTAAAAATAAAAAAATAAGAGCTGTCACATTGAGGAATGAATAATATCAGTACTCGGTGTGGCAGCTCTTATTGAAATTATCCCTTTTCTGTTTTATAATAAATTTAAAATTTGAATATCAGAAAGGGCGTATATTATGAGAAATAAAAGAGTCAATGAGCTTAGAACCTTAATGAAGGAGCGTGGAATCAGCGTTTACATTATTCCAACCTCCGATTATCACCAGTCCGAATACATCAGTGATTATTTCAAAACAAGACAGTTTATTACCGGCTTTACCGGCTCCGCAGGAACAGCAGTTGTTACCATGGAAGAAGCATGTCTGTGGACAGACGGAAGGTATTATATTCAGGCGGAAAAAGAGCTTCAGGGCTGTGAATTTAAGCTATATAAAATGGGTATGGACAAGGTACCGACTGTTAGAGAGTATATTAAAGAATATGTTAAAAAACATACAGATAAATATAAGGACAAATTCTGTATAGGCTTTGACGGACAGGTTTTGTGCGCCAGAGATGGTATGGACTATGAACGGCTGGCTGAGGAAAATCATGCCCGTATTTATTGTGACGAAGATTTAATTGACAGATTATGGGACAACCGGCCCACATTTCCAACCAGTCAGGCATATATTTTAGAAGAAAAATATTCAGGCAAAAGCACTGCGGATAAACTGCGCCAAGTCAGAGAGAAAATGAAGGAACGAAAGGCAGACGTTCATGTACTCTCTGATGTATGTGATATTGCATGGCTTTTAAATATACGAGGCAATGATATCCGTCATGTTCCGGTGATTCTTTCCTGTCTGCTTATGGATATGGAGAAGTGCTGCTGGTATGTGAAAAAAGAAAATCTGAATGAGAAGGTTTTAAACTATCTTTCTGATAATCATATTGAAGTCAGAGACTACGACCTTATTTATCAGGACCTTCAAAAAATTAAAGGTCAAAAGCTTCTTGCAGACCTTGGAAGAATAAATTATAAACTGAAGAGTTCTATAAATACAGAGCTTATTGATACTGCTAATCCAGAGCAGCTTCTAAAAGCCGTAAAAAATCCGACAGAAGTTGAAAATATTAAAATTGCTCATATAAAAGATGGCGTAGCAGTCACAAAGTTTATGTACTGGCTGAAGCATACAATAGGCAGAGAAACTATCACAGAAATGGATGCCGCACAGTGTATCAACCAGTTGAGAGCCGAGCAGGAACACTATATAGATATCAGCTTTGACACCATAGCCGCTTATGGAGAAAATGCTGCCATGATGCACTATGAGGCAGACAATACCTGTAATGCGATATTAGAGCCGAAGGGCTTTCTTCTGGTGGATTCTGGCGGACATTATCTGGAAGGTTCCACAGATATTACCAGAACCTTTGCGCTTGGGGAACTGAGCGAAGAGGAACGGAAAATGTTTACCGCTGTGGTAAGAAGCAATCTGAACCTTGCGGCTGCAAAATTTTTATATGGCTGTACAGGAGAAAATCTTGATATTCTTGCAAGAGAACCATTGTGGGAGCTTGGAATCGATTATCGCTGCGGGACCGGACATGGAAACGGTTATCTTCTGAATGTCCATGAAGGGCCAAATTCCTTCCGCTGGCGTATACAGGAAACTATTCCAAGAGCGGCAGTATTTGAGGAGGGCATGATTACCACAGATGAACCGGGAGTATATGAGGAAGGAAAGTATGGAATACGAATTGAAAATGAACTGTTGTGCAAAAGGGCAATAAAAAATGAGTATGGGCAGTTTATGGAGTTTGAAACTATTACTTATGTGCCAATTGATTTAGATGCCATAAATGCTGAGGAAATGACTTTAAGAGAAAAAAATATTTTAAATGAGTATCATCAAAAAGTATATAGAACGATTTCACCATATCTTACAGACAATGAAAAGGAATGGTTAAAATATAATACAAGAAGAATATAAATTTAAGTAAAATATAAACTAAAAAGAAATATAATAATTTTTCTTAAGGCTGTATGTATAGAAACCTTTATTTTACAGATAATACTATAAAAGTTAATAATTGAAAAACACAATAAACATAAAATGGAGGTTTGAAGCAAATGAAAGCAACAGGAATTGTAAGAAGAATTGATGATTTGGGAAGGGTAGTAGTTCCAAAGGAGATAAGAAAGACTTTGAAAATCAGAGAAGGCGACCCGGTGGAAATATTTACAGACAATCAGGGACAGATTATACTGAAAAAATATTCTCCGATTGGCGAAATGGGCGACTTTGCCAGAGATTACGCAGAGGCGATGTCACAAATCGCCGGTCATACTGTAATTGTCACGGACAGGGAAAAAGTGATTGCGGCAGCAGGAAGTATGAAAAAGCAATATCAGGATAAGACCATAAGCAGAGAGCTTGAGGAAATTATGGAAAACAGAACTGCTGTAAACAGTGCAAAGACAAGGAAGATTATAAGTGTAGCCGAGGGAGAGACACCGTCAGAGGTTCAGCAGATTATCTATCCGATTCTGTGTGAAAGTGATGTAGTAGGCTCGGTAGTTATGTTTGGAAAGGAAAAAGGCAGAGAATTAAGCGAAACTGAAAATAAAATCGCCGGAGTTGCAGCGACCTTTTTAGGCAGACAGATGGAGGGTTAATTTCATATATTTTCAAAAATTTCAATAATATATGGAAAATTCCTTGACAAATTGACAGAAACCATATATAAATATGTTTATGGGTATAGCAAGTCAAGAAGAAACCCGAAAACAGCCTGCAAAAATACAGAGCAGGTAATGATACGAATAATACATTAGAGGAGGATTTATTCATGAACAAGGCTGAATTAGTAGCAGCTATTGCTGACAAAACTGAATTATCAAAGAAGGACTCTGAAAAGGCTTTAAAGGCTTTTATCGACGTTGTGACAGAGGAATTAAAGAAGGGTGAGAAGGTACAGCTTGTTGGCTTTGGAACATTTGAAACTTCTGAAAGAGCAGCAAGAGAAGGAAGAAACCCACAGACAGGAAAGACAATGAAAATTCCTGCTTCCACAGCACCTAGATTCAAGGCTGGAAAGGCTTTAAAGGACGCTGTAAACTAAACTTTGTATAACAGTAAGTTATAAAGTAAAAGCGAGTAAAGAGAAACTGACGGTCTGACTGGTCAGTTTCTTTTTCTTCTTTAAATTAAGAAATAACAGGAGGGATTTCATGAGATTAGATAAATATTTAAAGGTTTCAAGATTAATCAAAAGAAGAACCGTAGCAAACGAGGCCTGCGATGCCGGCAGAGTGTTTATCAATGACAAACAGGCGAAGGCGGGTACAGAGGTGAAACCAGGGGATATTATAGAAATCCGGTTTGGTTCAAAAAATGTACGGGTAGAGGTGACATCTGTTCAGGAAACAGTAAAAAAGGAAGAAGCGAAAGAAATGTATAAAGATTTGTAATAAAACAGGCAGAAAAAAAATATGATAGTATTAACCGTATGAGATAAGGATTCGTATCAGGTATGGAAGAAAATCATTTTACCGGAAGTCACAAAATGCAGATGATAAACAGAAAGGAATGCTTTCTGACCGGAGTCAAAGATGTTATCTCTTTTGATACAGAGGTAATTCTGCTGGAAACGGACATGGGTATGCTTACAATCAATGGAAAGGAGCTTCATATAAAAAGACTGACGCTGGAGAAAAAGGAGACGGACATCGAGGGATTGATTGATTCCTTTACCTATTCTGATTATAATAAATATAAAAAGAGCAAAGAACCGTTTCTTGGAAGGCTGTTTAAATAAATATGAGCGAATTTATACGGGAAGAAGTCAGTATATTCATAGAAGCCGCATGGCAGGGAATGCTTATTGCAGTTTGTTATGATGCCTTGAGAATATTGAGAAGAGTCATAAAACATAAGGATATTATCGTCAATATAGAGGATTATCTCTTTTGGGTGATTGTAGGGATAGCAGTGTTTTCCATGATTTTTCAGAATAATGACGGAGTGGTGAGAGGCTATATTTTTCTGGCGCTCCTGACAGGCGCTTATACCTACCATAAAAGCGTAAGTTTGTTTCTGGTCAGATACATATCAAAAATATTGAATTTTGTTATTACTTTACTATTGAAAAAACCGCTGAAATGGGCTAAAATGATAATCAGAAGGGTTTTAAAGTTTTTTGCAAAGCCGTTCAAAGCTCTTGGTTCACTAGTAAAACGCAAAGTGAAGAGTGAAAAAAAACATAAAGCAGAACATGAAAAGCATAATAAAAAAAAGCAGCCATATCATGCAGAGGTGAAAAAACGTGGAAAGTATAATGACAAGAAAAAGAAAAAAAGGAAAGCTCGTAACACTGGGGATTAGTCTGATTGTTATGTTCTTTACTGCGATTATGTGGGGACAGATAAAGGAGTCAAAGTCTGAGCTGAAGGAACTGAAGAGACAGGAAGAGAAGCTTCAGACAGAAATGGAGGTTGTACAGAAAGAAGCAGAGGAACTTGAGGAACGCAGAGTGTACGTACAGACGAAAAAATATGTGGAAGAGATTGCAAAGCAGATAGGATTTGTATATCCTGACGAGATTATTTATAAACCTCAAAATTAACAGGCGGTGCGTCGATTCGATTTTCAACTTTATAAAACGGTGATTTCAAAGAATTTTGTCAGAAAGTTTTTTGAAATCACATTTTTTTTTGACAAAATTCTCAAAAATAAATGATTATACTTCACATCACAAAACAGGCAGGGCCCGCCGGTTTGAAATAATTTATTTTAGCTCGGCAATTAGCTGTTGGCTGATTGCATGATAGGAGGTATTTTTTATGAAAACAAAATTGGCAAAATCACTGTTGGCAGGAGGAATCGGCTCAGCACTGTCAGGTATCGGGCTGTATGGCATGAATCCAATCGGAATGGCGGCATATTCCGCGATTCAGGGGAGCAGCCTGATGGCGGTGCCATCTGTTCCATTGTTTCTTCTGGTTGTTTATTTCTGTTATGGTTTACTGGATACATTCAAGTATGCAATTGTTATGTTTTTATCCGCCACCTTTATTGTATCCATGAAATATATGGGTGAAAATAAGCGCAAGGTAAATGTATACATATCTGCAATGGCAGCAGCTTTTACCTTTGGTCTTATGGAATGTACAGATGTATTTGTTCTGAGAAGCGAAGCGGTAAATTATTCTATGGTAGGGCTTGCAACGATATTGGTTTTTTCTCTGACAGTTGTATTTGGAAAACTGATTGAAATACTGCTTGGAGAAGACCGCATCCGATATGACAATAAGGCGCGGCGAAAGGAGGATGAAAGAGATAGAACGGAAAAGGTAGCGGGAAATTATGAAGAAAAGCTTCGCATGATGGCGGAATCCTTTGAAAAAATGTCAAAAAGTATAGATGGCTTTGGGAGGGGGGAGCACAGAGAGAAAAATCTGAATGGAGAGCTGGATATTATGAATGAAATATGGCGAAGACGACTGGAGGACAGCCGAAATGCCGTGGCGCTGCAGCTAAAGGAAATGTCGGGAATATTAAAGGATGTAACCTCTGATTCCTATGTATTTGTAAATCTTGCAGAGGAGAAGGAGGAGGAACTTAGAAGAGAGCTTCGGGCAAAGGGGATTCTTATGAAAAATATCGTAATTTTAAATAACAGACGGGGCATTGACGAGGTGAATATTATATTGAAAGCAGGAAAAAAGACACTTCCTCTTAAGGAGGTGGGGGAAATTATCAGCGGTGTTCTGGAAAAAGATGTTGGATTTAAAAAGAACCCCTATGCATTAGTCAATAAAGAGTATACGACCTATACCTTTGTGGAGGAGCCGAATTTTTTTATTATACACGGAGCTGCCAAGCGCTCAAAGGACCAGCAGACAGTTTCGGGAGACAATTTCACCTGCATGGAGCTGGACTCCGGTCAGACGCTTTTAAGCGTCTCCGATGGAATGGGGCATGGCATGCAGGCATGCAAAGAAAGTGAGGTAGTAGTGGAGCTTTTGGAAGAAATGATGAAAGGCGGTTTCAGTGAGGAGGCATCTGTCAGGTTGATAAACAGCATATTGATGATAGATTCGGATATTATGAATCCTACGGCACTCGATATGGGGATTATTGATATGTATTCGGGGGTATGCGATTTTATGAAACTTGGGGCAGCATCAACTTTTGTCAAGAGAGGAAGGTGGGTGGAGGCGATTAAATCCACCTCTCTTCCCATAGGGAGTACAGGCTGTGCGGATATTGAAACTGCATCCAAAAAATTATATGACGGAGATTTTGTGATTATGATGTCAGATGGTATTATGGAATCTATTCAGGAGGAGGATAAAGAAAAGACCATCGGGGAAATTATTCTTGAAATTAAGGAGGGCAAGCCGGAGGAAATGGCAAGAGAAATTCTGAAAAAAGCGCTGGCACATTCGAATAAGGAGAAGGATGATGATATGACAGTATTAGTAACAGGAATATGGGATAAATGTGCTTGATATTCAATCAAATTTGTGTTAAATATATAAGTATAGAATAAAATGGAAACAGCATAAAACAGAAATAGAATAAAGCGGAAATAAAATAAAACAGAAACAAGAGTCCAACGGAAACGAAGGTCAAACGAAAACAAAAGTCAAATGGAAATGAAGGTCAAACAGAAACTGGATGCAACAGAAATGGAGAGTGGAATGACACACACAATCGAAAAAACAGTAGAAAATTACATGGAAGCCTGTCATATGCTTGATGGTGTACAGAATATAGCCGCAGGTATATCGGGAGGACCAGATTCTATGTGTATGCTGCATATTCTGCATAGATTAAGAGAAAAGTATGGATATCGGCTGGTAGCTGTTCATGTGCATCACGGGATACGGGGACAGGCCGCCGACGAGGATATGGAGTATGTCAGACAGTGCTGCGGGGAATGGGGGATAGAAATCCGGTTTTTCTGCTGCAAGGTGGAAGAACAGGCTGCAAAATGGCATATGTCCACAGAGGAGGCGGGAAGAAAAATAAGATATGATTGTTTTTCAGAGGTACTAAAGAAGCTGGGAGGAGGAAAAATTGCAGTTGCCCATAACAGTGAAGACAGCAGCGAAACATTTCTTCTAAATCTGTTTCGGGGCACCGGTATCAGAGGCCTGACCGGAATCAGACCGGTCAGGCAGAATGTGATTCGGCCGGTTTTGTGCCTGAAAAGAATGGAGATACAGGAATATTTAAGAGAAAATGGAATAGATTATAGAACAGATGCAACAAATGACAAGGATTTGTATACAAGAAACAAAATTCGAAATCGGATAATGCCGTATGTATATGAAAATATTAATCCAAAAGCATCAGAGCATATTTTTCAGGCTGCACATGCTCTGGATGAAATCTGTGAATATATGGAGAAACAGGCGGATATGGTATATCAGACATCGGTATGCCAAGGTGAAGAAGCATATGTTGTGGATATTGTTAAAATAATACAATATGACAGGATTTTGCAGAAAATGACATACAGAAAGGTTATTCTGGCACTTGTCGGAAAACTCAAGGATATTACGGCAGCGCATGTGGATATGATAATGGGGCTTATGGCAGGAGAGACAGGAAAAAAGATACATCTTCCCTACCATATCATATGTGAAAAACAGTATAACAAAGTACTGATATATCGTTTTCGAAAATGTGAAACACATGCTTTTTTCTGTGCGGAATACAATATTCAGGGGCTTACGGAGGAAAAAATAGAGGTATTGCCAGAGCAAAAAGGTGCTATTCGGATGAAACTGGTAAAAAATGTAAGAAGAAATATGAAAATTCAAGAAAAAATGTATACGAAATGGCTGAATTATGATATACTAAAAAATGGCTTTCAGATACGGACCCGCAGACCCGGCGATTATATTGTTATTAATCGTCAGGGCGGGAGAAAAAAACTAAAGGATTATTTTATAAATCTGAAAATACCACGGGAGGAAAGAGAACATATCCTTTTGCTTGCAAAGGGAAGCGAAATTTTTTGGATAATTGGGTACAGAGTAAGTGAAGACTGCAGAATTTCTGAAAATACAGAGAATATATTGGAAATAGAATATCTTGAAGGGCCGGCAGATATCAGGCATACGACAGAGAACCCCAATGTATTAATCAGCGAGGAGGTATAGGTTTTGGATAAGAGAAAAGCAGGCGGAATAGGATTTTATGTGGCATTTGTACTGGTGATAATAGCGGTTTATATGCTGTTTCGGGTGGCAAATACAACAAGCAGTGAGTATAATCTGACAAAATTCAAACAGGATTTGGCGGATAATAAGGTAAAAGAGTGCACCATTGTGCAAAATAAAGAAGTTCCGACAGGATATATTCAGGTTCGGTTTGAAAGCGGCGCTTACAAAAAATTTTATGTTTCTGATGTGAATGAAGTAATCAGTTGCGCAGAAGCTGCCGATATAAAATATACCATGGACGATGTACAGAGGGACAGTCTGTTTCTTACTACGATACTGCCACTTCTTGTAATTGTGGTGCTTGTATTTGTGGTAATCAGTATGCTGAGTCCGAATACGGGAGGCGGAAACACCAATTCGAAAATGATGAACTTCGGAAAAAGCCGCGCAAAGATGATAAGTCCGGATGCAAAAAAATATACCTTTCAAAACGTAGCCGGTCTTAGAGAGGAAAAGGATGAACTGGAGGAAATCGTGGATTTCTTGAAGTTTCCTTCAAAATATATAGATGTAGGCGCAAGAATTCCAAAGGGAGTGATTCTTGTAGGCCCTCCGGGAACCGGAAAAACTCTTTTGGCAAAGGCGATTGCGGGCGAAGCGGGTGTTCCGTTTTTCAGTATTTCCGGTTCGGATTTTGTGGAAATGTTTGTCGGAGTCGGTGCATCGAGAGTAAGAGATTTATTTGAAGAGGCAAAAAAGAACTCCCCATGTATTGTATTTATTGATGAAATTGATGCTGTGGCGAGAAGAAGAGGAACCGGCATGGGCGGCGGTCATGATGAAAGAGAACAGACTTTAAACCAGCTTCTTGTAGAAATGGATGGCTTTGGTGTCAATGAGGGCATTATCGTAATGGCTGCTACAAACCGTGTGGATATTCTTGACCCGGCGATTTTAAGACCGGGCCGGTTTGACCGCAAGATTTATGTAGGCAGACCGGATGTAAAGGGCAGAGAGGAAATACTGGAGGTTCATGCAAAGAACAAGCCTTTGGGAGAAGATGTCGATTTGGAAAGAGTGGCACAAACCACAGCGGGCTTTGCGGGAGCAGATTTGGAAAATCTGTTAAATGAGGCCGCTATTCAGGCTGCAAAGCATGACAGAAAGTTTATTGTGCAACAGGACATTGATAAATCCTTTATCAAAGTAGGTATTGGAACAGAGAAGAAGAGCAGAATTATTTCTGATAAGGAAAAGAGGGTGACAGCCTTTCATGAGGCGGGACATGCGATTCTTTTTCATGTGCTTCCGGATGTGGGACCGGTACATACGGTATCTATTATTCCAACAGGAAACGGCGCTGCTGGTTATACCATGCCGCTGCCGGAAAAGGATGAAATGTTTAACACAAAGGGAAAGATGATTCAGAGTATTATGGTAAGTCTCGGAGGAAGAATTGCAGAAGAGCTTACTTTTGAAGATATTACAACAGGAGCTTCACAGGATATTAAGCAGGCGACGAATTATGCAAAGGCAATGGTGACAAAGTTTGGCATGTCTGAAGAACTTGGTCTGATTGCATATGGAAATGACGAGGAGGAGGTGTTTATCGGAAGAGATTTGGCTCATGGAAGAAGCTATGCGGAAGAGACAGCTTCAAAGATTGACAATGAGGTCAGACGTATTGTAGATGAATGTTATAAAAATGCCAGAACGATTATTGATGAGCACAGAGATGTTCTGGAAAAATGTGCGAAATTATTGATTGAAAAGGAAAAGATAACACAGGAAGAGTTTGAAACCTTATTTCAGCAAAGAAATAAAGTTGTTACAGAGTAATGGGAAGATTTCTGATATTCTCTGTTTTGGAAAATATGAATAAAAAGCAGATGTTTTAGGATTGTTATTTGTGTGATTTGTGGCAGAAAAGGTAAAATGCACAAAAATAAATTTGAAAAAAATCAATGTTTGTGCACACTTTTTTAGGAAAGGCTGGTATATTATGTATTGTAAAACCCCCCAATACATTATATGTTACACCCCATAAAAACAAAATAACTTCTCCTGAAACGGACAGCGCAGGCTGTCCGTTTTGTTTGGATAATCAATTTCATGTGATTCACGATTCATTTTATGAATCGCTCAATACCATACGATTGAAAGGAAAATGAGAATGATACAGTTAAATAATCTTAGTGAGACAAGTAAAAAAATATTATATATTCAAAATATGAGAGCATTGCTGCGGAAAGAATCATTTTTCAGCGACGGAACAGACCAGTATCTGGTTCCGTCAGAACCAAATGCCGGAGATGAGGTTAAAATTCGTTTCAGAACGGCACAGGCAAATGCGGATTGTGTGTATTTGTGCATCGGTGGAGAGCAGATTAGTATGACACTGATGAAAAGAACAGAAATGTTTGATTATTATGAGGCGCTATATCGTCTTGGAGAACAGAAAGTTAATTATCATTTTGAGATAACAAATAAATTTGAGTGCTGCTATTATGACAAGCTCGGTACATCAAATGAACCCCGCATGGATTATCAGTTTTCCCTGATTCCGGGATTTTCCACTCCTGACTGGGCAAAGGGTGCCGTGATGTACCAGATTTATACAGACCGTTTTTATAACGGCGATAAAACAAATGATGTACTTACAAATGAGTACGTATATATTGAGGGATATACAGAAAAGGTGGAGGACTGGTATAAATATCCTGCTGCTATGGGTGTGCGGGAATTTTATGGCGGTGACCTTCAGGGAGTTCTGGATAAAATGGATTATCTGGAAAAACTGGGTATTCAGGTAATTTATTTTAATCCGCTGTTTGTATCGCCGTCAAATCACAAATATGACATACAGGATTATGACAATATCGACCCTCATATTGGAAAGATTGTGGATGATGAGGGAGAGGTGCTTGCTGTTGGAGAGAAGTCTAATACAAAGGCAGAAAAATATATCTCCAGAGTGACGAAAAAAGTGAATCTTGAAGCCAGCAATGAGCTTTTTGCACATCTTGTAGAAGAAGCGCATAAAAGAGGCATAAGGGTAATTATAGATGGTGTATTTAATCACTGTGGCTCCTTTAATAAATGGCTGGATAAAGAGGAAATTTATCAGGGCAGAGAAGACTATGCCGATGGAGCATATATTTCAAAGGAGAGTCCTTATCATAATTTCTTCACTTTTTTTGATGAGTCGGGAGAGAAATGGCCACACAATGGAGAATATGACGGCTGGTGGGGCTTTGATACACTGCCAAAGCTGAATTATGAAGGCTCTAGGGAGCTGGAAGAATATATTCTCGGAATTGGCAGAAAGTGGGTGTCTCCTCCATATAATGCAGATGGCTGGCGTCTTGACGTGGCAGCGGACCTCGGACATTCACAGGAATATAACCATGAATTCTGGAAAAAGTTTCGAAAGGCAGTTAAGGAGGCAAATCCGGAAGCAATTATACTGGCTGAGCACTATGGGGACCCTTCTTCGTGGCTTCAGGGAGACCAGTGGGATACAGTCATGAACTATGATGCATTTATGGACCCTATTACGTGGTATCTGACAGGAATAGAAAAACACAGCGATGAAAAAAATGAAAGTCTTCTGGGAAATTCCACATGGTTTTTTGACACAATGAAATATAATATGGCCAAATTTCATCATCAGTCGCTGATGGTAGCTATGAATGAGCTGTCCAACCATGACCATTCCAGATTTTTGACAAGAACAAATGGAATGACAGGCAGAACCTCGTCTATGGGGCCGGAGATGGCAAATCAGGGGGTCAGTAAAGCAGTCATGAAGGCGGCAGTAGTCATGCAGATGACATGGCCGGGAGCTCCTACCCTTTATTATGGTGATGAAGCCGGACTGTGCGGCTGGACAGACCCAGATAACCGGCGTACTTACCCGTGGGGACGTGAGGATATGGATTTGCTGGAATTTCACAGAGATATCATACAGATTCACAGAAGAAATCCGGCGTTAATCAAGGGGTCCTTCCTTCCGCTTCACTCTGAATATCAAATAATCGCATATGGAAGATTTTACAAGGATAACAAGATTGTAGTTGTGATAAACAACAGTCGTGAAGAAAAATATGTCAGCATTAATGTTTATCCGATAGGGGTTTATTATAAATCAAAGGTAGTGCGGATTATGGAAACCTATGAGGAAGGATATAATGTGGGAAGGCTGGAAACCGGACTTGTAAATGGGGAGCTTCAGCTCAGAATGAAACCAAGGTCGGCGGCTGTTTTTTCCTGTGAGGGAGAAGTGCCGGTCATCTACTGTGCGTCGAAGGAATGGGCATAAACCTCTATGCTTCCCGCCATTTTCGCGGAGATGTTTTCATAATTGTCTGAAAGTTCCGGTTAAAGCTTCTCAGACTGTCATACCCGCACTGGTAGGCAATATCGGAAATGGAACAATCGCTGTTTTGCAGCAGAATTCCTGCATGATGAATACGATACTGATTCAGGTATTCTGTAAAAGAAAGATGAGAAATACGCTTAAAAGCTCTTGAGAGATAGGCATAGCTGTAGCCAAGCTCCTCCGAGAGCTTTTTTAGATTGCATTCCTCTTTAAAGTGTTGTTCTACATATTGGAAAACCTGCTCCGCCGCATGACTGTCGCCGTTTGAAAATGATAATTCGGCAAAGTCAGTAGATTCAGTCAGTTTTCCGCAGAGTTCATACAGTAATGCTTTCTGGCGAAAAATATTGTCTGTTTTAAATTTCTCCATAGTGACAGGCATATCGCAGAGAATCGGATTCTGTGGATAAAGCCCCTGATAGCAGGAGGTGAAATAGTGAATCAAATCTGTTGAAAAATGCAGGATAGTAACTTCACTGGGAGTGAGGGAATGCAGGGAGTGAAGCTGATTTGATACAAGAAAGGCAGTTTCACCCATATTCAGGCGATAGGGAGTATGATTGACAGTTATCTCCACAATCCCTGATTTTATACTGATACATTCGTAGTGTAGGTGTAGATGCAGAGGCCACGATATATTTCTTGAAGAGAATATGGAGTAAAAATTTGGTATGCCAATTGAATTTTTTTCATATAAAATCATGAAAAACCCTCCTGATATGACAAATCATGTCTTGTTTTTAAAAATGAGCTTGTAGAAAGAAATTGTCTTTTGTATTATCTGATATGACAAATTTTGTCCTGTTCTAAACAAGCATTGGCGAGAAAAAAATTGCAGATATATGTATACTATACTTGTGTGAGAAAAAAGATGCAACCATTAATTTTGTCATAGATATTATTTTAACAAAAAATTTTTGATATATGGCTGTTGAAATAGTAAAAAATAAACAGAAAAAGGAGAATTTAAGATGAAGACATATCATGTTTCAAAAGCAGGTTCCGACAGACAAAATGGAGATGAACATTCCCCGTTTCTGACAATTCAGAGGGCAGCAGAGCTGGCTATGCCGGGAGATACAGTGATTGTCCATGAAGGTGTGTACAGGGAGTGGGTAAAACCGGTAAATAAGGGAATAAGCGATGCGTTTCGTATTACCTATCAGGCGGCAGAGGGCGAATGTGTTGTGATTAAAGGCTCTGAGGAGGTAACAGGCTGGAACAGGACAGAAGACGGAATCTGGAAAACAGAAGTTTCAAATGAGATTTTTAACGGAAAAAATCCATTTGCAGAAAAGATAGAGGGAGACTGGCTGGTGGACCCAAGCGAATATGAGGTTCACTGTGGTGCGGTATATTTAAACGGACAGGCGCTTTATGAAGCGAAGGATATGGAGGAACTGAAGGCTCCGAAAAAAAAGGACTATTCACTGTTGGCTACATGGGAAAACAGAAGAGAAGAAATAGACAGACCGGAGCAGACACTTCTTATGTGGTATGCTAAGGTTGAGGAGAATGTAACGATTCTTTATGCCAATTTTGGCAGCAGCGACCCAAATAAAGAATTGATAGAAATCAACGTAAGACCTGCATGTTTTTATCCGGCTCAGACAGGAGTGGATTATATCACAGTGCGCGGTTTTGAGATGGCTCATGCGGCAACACAGTGGGCTCCGCCTACTGCAAATCAGACAGGAATGTTAGGACCAAACTGGAGCAAAGGATGGATTATTGAAAATAATATTCTGCATGACTCTAAATGCAGTGCTGTCAGTCTTGGAAAAGAGGCTTCGACAGGGCATAATTATTTTACAAAAACGAAGAAAAAGCCAGATTATCAATATCAGATGGAGGCAGTATTCCATGCTCTCAGCAAGGGATGGAGCAGAGAACAGATTGGCTCACATATTGTCAGGAATAATACAATTTATGACTGTGGGCAGACAGGTATTGTTGGACATATGGGCTGTGTATTCAGCCAGATATATGGTAATGAGATATACAGAATCGCCACCAGACATGAATTCTGGGGACATGAGATAGCTGGAATCAAGCTTCATGCGGCTGTGGACGTACAGATTCATGATAATCATATCCATCATTGTTCATTGGGCACATGGCTTGACTGGCAGGCGCAGGGCGTCAGAGTAAGCCGTAATGTCTATGACCATAACAACAGAGATTTTATGATTGAAGTGACACATGGACCATATCTGGTTGACAACAATATTTTTGCATCCGAGTACAATTTTACCAATGCCGCACAGGGAGGCGCATATGTTAATAATCTGTGCTGCGGCCTGATTAGCCACTATCCGGTGCTGGACCGCCCTACCCCTTATCATCTGCCTCACTCCACACAGGTAATGGGTGTAATCTGGGTATATGGACTGGACGACCGCTGGTATCAGAATATGTTCGTGGGAGGCAGCGAGGAACGCCCATATGGAACTGTCACCTATAACGGAGCGCCTGTTTCTCTGGAAGAATTTGTAGAGCGCTACCAGAAATATGAGGGAGATTATCTGGCAGGCTATCGTGATGTAAAACAGCCGGCGTATATTCACAGAAATGTGTATATGCAGGGGGCTAAAGCTTTTGACAGAGAAGAGGATGCAAAGATGTTTTCCGAGTGGAAGCCAGAAGTGTCGGTTGAGACAGTGGAAGGAGAAGCAGTTCTTAAAATTACGCTGCCGGAAGGAATTTCGGATAAAGAGAATATGCGCATTACCTCTGAGATATTGGGAAATCCGCGTATTACAGAGGCGGGATATGAGAATCCTGACGGCTCACCGATTGTGATTGATACAGATTTGCAGGGAAAAGCGCTGCCAGAACACCCACAGGCGGGACCGATACAAGGTCTGAAATCGGGAGAAAATACAGTAAATCTTGGAAAATACGGAGCATATAAGGCGAATAGCAGAATTAAAGCCTGAGTATGGAATGACCATGTTGTACATAATGTATAATGTGGTCATTTTTTTCTGGCTCATATAATATTAGAAGAGAATTAATAACTTGACATTTTATATATAAACAGTTAAAATATGTTTATCTTTTATGTAATAAAAATACGTCCCAAATAAAGTAAATTGTTTTGTACTTCGAACAAAGTGAAAGGAACAAGTATAAAATGCTGAAAATATGGTATTATGCAGGCACAGAATATATAGAAGATGCGCCTTCCTATTTTGACAATGTCTATGAGGATGAATGGATTGAGGATGAATTTGTAAAAAAGATGATTCAGGATGTAGATAATTCCTCTGTTGTCAGTGCTCATGTGATTGAAAGTCCTGTTCTTGGGGCAATTACTCCACAGGATTTATCAGGAGGTGTTAAGGTGCTGATATTAATGTTAAAAGATGACTCCTTTATCTATAATCTATCTAATTGTGGAAATAATTGTGCGAAATGGGTATTGGAAATCGCAGAAAAAAAAGATTTGACAGTATACCTGCAACATATGATTTGCTTTGAAGGAGAATTTAAAATCCAGATTATGAATACAGGAAAAATTGTGCATAACCATGCAGAATATATAGAAGGTTTATTAGAAGCGGAGAGGATGCTGGATGAAAGGCAGTTATCATTTTAAGGTCAAAAGTAAAAAAGTTCTGTTTGAGTTTACTATAAGAAGAAACATCACAGTGATAAAAGGAGACAGCGCTACCGGAAAGACTACTCTTTTGCATATATTATATGAATATTTGCGGGCGGGGAGAGAGTCCGGCTATTCGGTTTCAACAGATGCGGATTATTATGTATATCTTCGTCGCGAAGTAGGACGCAGCTGGGAAGATGCATTATATTCCCTGAAAAACTCCATTATTTTTATTGAAGAAAATAATGATTTTGTATTCACAAAAAAATTTGCAGAATTTGTAAAAATATCAGGAAATTATTTTGTAATAATTAATCGCGCACCTCTTAAAATGCTTCCATATAGTATTCATGAAATATATGAAATTGTCACTGAAGGAAAGCATGCAGATGTGAAAGAAACTTATCATTATTTGCAGGAGCTTTACAGCAATTATCCGATTAGTGAGAATAATAAACTGGACAATATAATAGCAGAAGACAGTAATTCGGGTTTTCAGTTTTTTTCAAAAGTCTTTAAGAACAGCAATGTAATAAGTGCAAGAGGAAATGGAAACGTACTTTCTGAGATTCAGCGACTGGACACAGGAGATATTCTTGCTATTGTAGATGGTGCAGCATTTGGAGCAATGATTGAAAATTGTTTGGAGTATTTTAAAATTCGCGATAAGCAAGGAGTATCTGTTTGGATGCCGGAATCATTTGAATATTTGATTCTTAAATCTGGTTTGATTGAATCGAAAGACTTAGAGGATATATTGGCTTTTCCATCAGATTATATTGAATCGGAAAAATATGAAAGTTGGGAAGGTTTTTTTGCACAACTGTTAATATCATTGACGGAGACTAAACCATATAAATATTCCAAAACTTTATTAAATGAGTATTATATACAGGACAGAAATGTGAAAAAAATAACAGAGAATTTTCCAAAAGCAGTAAAATGTAATCTTTAAAGATATATGCAGCAATAAATTAGTTCATAGTTTATGAATATTTTTATAAAGGAGGTTGTGATTATGTATCCAATTATTACAATCAGCAGAGAATTTGGCAGCGGGGGACATTCTATCGGGGAAAAGGTGGCAAATGAGCTTGGAATTCCTTTTTATGACAGTGAAATCGTAGAACAGACAGCCAAGAGAAGCGGCTATACCAAAGCGGCTGTCAGTGAACAGGGAGAATACACAAACAAAATGAGCAAATGGTTCTCTATGCCGGCATCCGCCATGTACTTTGAAAATCCACAGGATGAGATTTTCCGTGCACAGAAGCGTGTCATTTTGGACTGTGCGGAACAGGGACCATGCGTAATCGTTGGAAGATGTGCAGATTATATTCTTGATAAGGAAAACTATCCTACTCTGAATGTTTTTATTCATGCAGGTATGGAACAACGTATTGCACGTGTATTAGAAAAATACGGCGAAACAGATATGGAAATTAAAAAGCGTCTTGAGCGCAAGGACAGAAACAGAAAAACTTACTATAAATATTATACGGACAGAGAATGGGGTAAGTATGTAAATTATCATCTTAATCTTGACAGCGGATATCTGGGTATAGACCTCTGTGTGAAAATTATTGCAGACACAGTGAGAGCAAAAGAGGAAGAAAGCAAACAGTAGACATAATAGGTAATATACTACAATAAATGGTATGCTGTAATGAATGATATACTGCAAATATTCCATAATGAGTAATATTGCACAAAAACATTATATTCTCCGTCGTTATATTTTCACAAAAAAATTAAATAATTGAAAAAAGACTTACATTTTTTGAAAAAATCTGTTAAAATAAGATGGTACAGTGAAACAGATTTTCGATTATATTGTAAGGAGGCGGGAAATGTTTGAAATTGGTGAATTCGTAATATACGGGTTGAATGGGATATGCAGAGTTCAGGATATCACTCATATTGATATGGCAGGCAGTTCAAAGGATACTTTATATTATTTGCTCCTGCCAGTTAATAATTCCGAATGTAAGGTTTATGTTCCGGTTGACAATGATAAAGTTACAGTAAGAAAGGTACTGACAGATAAAGAGGCGTGGGAATTGATAGATGAAATACCAGAGATAGATGAAATGTGGGTACAGAATGACAAGCAGAGAGAGGGAATTTATAAAACTGCCCTGAAAACCTGTGATTGCAGAGAATTGGTGAGGATTATAAAAACTTCTTATACCAGAAAACAGGAAAGACTGAAGCAGGGAAAGAAAGCAACTGCGACAGATGACAAGTATTTAAAGCAGGCAAAGGAGAATCTTTACAATGAGCTGGCTTTTGTGCTTGGAAAAGAAAAGTCGGAAATGGAGCAAATTATCTCAGAGCATATCAGAATAAAACAGGGAGAGATAATTTCTTAATCGAAGTTTCTTAGCTGGTATTTTCTGATAAAAACTTCCCGATTATAATTTTATATGATGAAAGAAAGACAGCTTTTTTCCTATTTTCAGAAAAAAGCTGTCTTTTTTGGAGAATTTAATGAATTCTTTTATTTCCAGATAAAATTTCCTTGTAAAATCCCCCTTTTATCTGTTATAATAACCTTTAGCGGACAAACAGTCGAAAGTAAAGATTACGTGAGTAAAATGGTAAGGTTATAGAATTATAAAATGGTAAAACTGTAAAAATATAAAATAGAAAAAACCAGGAGGTTATTATTATGAAAGGAATAGTTACGCCAGTAGAGGAAGTCAGGAGAAAAATATTTTCCTCCATAGCAAAAGTAGCGTTTGATTCCACAAACGACACATTTAACGATGAAATTGAAGCCATTCCGTATGAGATACTCGGTGAGAAGGCAAAATACAGGGAAAGCATATACAGAGAACGTGCGATTTTAAGCGAGCGTATCCGCCTTGCCATGGGCATGTCGCTACGTCCTGAAAACAGGCCGGTTCATCTGACCTATGGTATGGAAAACAGCAATATTGATGAAAAGTATTATGAGCCGCCTCTTATGCAGGTTATTCCCTCTGCCTGCAATGCATGTGAATCAAATAAATATATAGTCAGCAATTTATGCAAGAACTGCGTAGCTCACCCATGCCGTCAGGTCTGCCCGAAAGGCGCGGTAGATGTAGTAGACGGAAAATCTGTGATTAATCAGGAAAAATGTATTAAATGTGGTAAATGTAAAGAAATCTGCCCTTACGATGCTATCGGAAAGCTGGAACGTCCGTGTGAGCGTGCCTGTGGAGTAAAGGCAATTGAGACGGATGAGTATGGAAGAGCCCAAATCAACAATGAAAAATGTGTTTCTTGTGGAATGTGTATGGTAAACTGTCCATTTGGCGCTATCTCCGATAAATCTCAGGTATTTCAGCTCTGTCGGGCGATAAGAGAGGAAAAAAGAATTGTTGCGGCGCTTGCTCCTGCTTTTGTCGGCCAGTTCGGACCGGACGTAACACCGAGAAAGCTTAAGCAGGCTTTGATAAAAATGGGCTTCGAAGATGTTCATGAGGTTGCGCTTGGCGCTGATATTGGCGCTGTGGCAGAAGCAAGACAATATGCGGAAAAAATAATGACAGGAGAGCTTCCGTTTCTTTTGACCTCCTGCTGCCCGTCATGGGCAATGCTTGCCAAACATTATTTTCCGGATTTAATAGACAGCGTATCCAATGAGCTTACACCAATGGTAGCAACTGCGCGAAGTATAAAAAAGAAGGACCCGAATGTACTGGTGGTATTTATCGGACCATGTGCTGCAAAGAAGCTGGAGGCTTCAAGAAGACATGTTCGAAGTGATGTGGACTTTGTAATTACCTTTGAAGAGCTGCGTGGAATGTTTGATGCAAAGGAAATTAATCCGTCTGATATGGAGGGCGATACCTCTTTCCATGACGCTACGGCTGCAGGGCGCGGTTACGCTGTTGCAGGCGGAGTAGCTTCTGCGATTGAGGATTGTCTGAAAGAATACTATACAGAAATGCCGATTCGAATTGAACACGCGGAAGGACTGGCAGAATGTAAAAAAGTGCTCACGCTGGCAAAGGCAGGCAGAATGAATGGGTGTCTGATAGAAGGCATGGGCTGTCCGGGCGGCTGTATGGGCGGCGCAGGAACCAATATATCATTAAATAAAGCAAAAGCTGAATTAAAGAAATACAAAGACGGCTCTACACAGAAGCTTCCGCCGTATGGAGTATTGGAAATAGAACTGGATTAGAAAAGAATAAAATAAAAACCCGCCGGCAGGAGTATAATGAGATGAGAGCCGGCGGGATATGCAATCAGTCTTTGGCTGATTGAGTGATTAATAAGCAACAGAATGCTTGGAGTCATTGTGTTTATGAAAGTGACGATGATACGCTACATGGTCAGATGCTACATGGTCGGATGCTATATGCTCTGAATCTACATGGTCTGATTCTAATTCATCCTTCAGTACAGTTTCCTGAATTTTGTCCAGCTTTCTGTTTCTGAAATAAATGACAAGATTCAGAGAAACAATTGCCAAGTTTAAAAGATAAACAATTAATACAAAATTTATTTGCTGTGATACAAGCTTTGCCGTAATTCCTGCAATATAGCCTGAAATAATTAGTAAAATAAATGGAAGGCTCATGCTTTTTGCAGTGCGTGCTTTATATCCCTTGATTACATTTATAGGCCATGAAAAGCCAAAACATATTAACATAATAGATTCTAATATCGGACTCATTTTTTTCCTCCATAAAATTGATATTAAATAATGCAGCCAGCACTTGCGCTGATTGCGTGATTATTTAGATTGCGCAGTATTGAATAATGTCTGCGTAGCTCATATTTGAATCGTAGAATACAGACTTGATTGTGCGGAAAAATCCAATGTCATATTCTCCGAGGTTGTGAACAGATGGAATTTCAAAATAGCTGCAGCCGCATTCCTCTGATAAGGTTTTCAAAATATGGTTAAAGCTTTCAGCCTTTTCATTCTGTGCAGTTACGGAAGTAAGAATCAGCGACGCATCTGGAAGAACTGTATGAATAGTATATAAAAGCCAGCGATATTGTTCTGCAAGCTTATCAATGTCACAGTCACTCTTCAAATCTTCTTCTCCAAGATTTAAAATAATTTTATCCGGCTCCAGACTGTATATACAGGTATCCAGATATTTTTCCGCATTGCCAAGGCTCAACCCTTCAATACTTCTATTATAAATATGCTGTGAAATGTCATAATCCTGAACCAGCTCATTAATTGGAACATTTGCTGCCGATGTAGAGCCAAATAAAACGATACCATGTTTCTTTGCTACTTTGTTTAAAATTGTAAAATCAAACTCTCTTGTCATAATGAAAGTCCTCCTTTTTTTCTTTTCTGACCCTATTATATGCTTGACAATTCAAAATGTCTAATATATTATTTAACTTAAATTAATAATTTTAAACTTATAGATAGAAAAGGTGAATAGAAAATCTATTATATAAAAAATATAGATTCATAATTTTCAGATTATAGATTATAGCATAACAAGTATTTTTGAATTATACAGAATAAATTTTAAAAGATATGGGAGGCATTTACAATTATGGAAATTTTACAGTTAAAGTATTTTTATGCATTAGCACAGGCACAGCATGTTACAAGAACCGCGGAGCAGCTTCATATTGCTCAGCCTGCTCTGACGCAGACCATTCACAGGCTGGAGAAGGAGCTGGGTGTCAAATTGTTTCAGTCCAGCGGAAGAAATATTGTGCTGACTCCGGCGGGAAAATACTTACAGGAAAAGATTGGGCCAATTTTAAAGGGATTAAATGATATTCCGGTAGAATTACAGGAATTATCCAATATGAGAAAAAAGATTCTGCGAATTAACGTACTGGCGGCATCAACCGTGATTACCAATACGATTATAGAGTTTCAGAAGCTTTATGGCGGGATTGATTTTCGCATTGTACAGAACAGCAAGGAAGAGGATGCAGATATTACAATATTTACAAGGGAATTTTTTCAGAAGCCAAAAAATATGAAGGAAAGCTACTATGTGTTTACAGAAAAGATATTTCTGGCGGTTCCCAAGGTTTCAAAATATTCCGACAGAGAAACGATTACTTTAAGAGAAATGGCAGGAAAAGAGTTTATTTCTCTTGCAGGGTCGAGAGGACTTCGAATTATCTGTGACCGTTTCTGTATGCACTCAGGCTTTCAGCCGGAAGTGGTTTTTGAAAGTGACAGTCCTGAAGCGGTAAAAAACCTGATTAGTGCCAGTATAGGAGTAGGTTTTTGGCCTCAGTATACATGGGGCGAGCCGGATATGAGCCGGATGACCCTGATTCCGATATCGGAGCCTCAATGTCAGAGAGATATTGTGGTATGTCTGCATAACAATGAGAATGGAAATGAATGGGCGGGAGAATATTTTAAGTATTTGTCGGAGTATTTTGAAAAGTTGAAAAGCGAGAAAGAAAATTAAAGAGGAAATATTATAAAAAGCAACCATACATTCCTATATCTTGAAAAGAAAGGGAAAAGCCATGAAAAAAACAAATAAAGAAGCATCGAAAAAAGAAGCATCAAATAAAGAAATGTCAAAAAAGGAAATTATAAAAAAAGACCTCTCTCCAAAAGAACTGCAACTTATGGAATGTCTGTGGTCTGTAAAGAAAGCAAAAAGCGTACCTAAAATCGTAAAGCTGCTCTCTGAAAAAACACAGCAGCAATATGCGGAATCAACTGTCCGTACCTTTCTTACAAGAATCGAAAAGAAAGGCTACGTACATCGCTTTAAAGATGGTCAGAATTATTATTATGAACCCACTGTCAGAGAAACAGATTACCGTATATTCCTTCATATGGAATATATCAGCAAAAACATAAAAGACGAGGAATATCCGGTAATCCTTGAGCTTTTAAAGCGTGGAAAATTTTCAAAAAAAGAAATAAAAACCATGAAAAAGCTCTTAAATGATATGGAAAAAATGAAGGAAAAAGAAAAATAATGCCGTCTGCATAATGAAAATCGCAGGCATTCCAATTGTAAACTGCCAGTGCTTTGTCTTATGTCGAAACATTTTCATTCCGATTATTGAACCGGCACTTCCCCCTAAAAGCGCAATCAGAAAAAGTGTCTTTTCCGGTATGCGCCACTGGTGATTTCTGGCACGTCTTTTATCCATATACATAGAAAGAATTCCGCACAAATTTATAATAATCAGATATGCTGCCAGCCATTTTAAATACATAAAACTCTCCCGTTTCCTGTATTATTATTCAGACATAGACAGCAATGAAAAATTTTATTTTTCACACGCATTCTTTTATATCTCCTTTATATGTTCTAGTACTTTGCTTTCTATCACATTATGCACATCTCTCGCCAGAAACTTTTTCTCCTCTTTTCCAAGCTCTGACAGAATAATCGGCTGACAATATTCTATAATCACATGTGCTTTTTTTATAAATGGAAACTGGTCCTCGAAAATAGCGCTTGTATTATTAATCGCCACAGGAACAATCGGTATATTTGCCTTTTCAGCCATTTTTAAACTTCCGCCTTTAAATTCAGCTATGGAATCATCTGACTTTGCTCTTGTACCTTCCGGAAAGATAAAGATAGAAATTCCCGACTTCAGTTTATCTACCCCTTCATGTATCATCTTCAGCCCTTCCTTTGGAGTAGAACGGTCAAGAAACAGACAATGCATATTCTCCATCCACTGAGCAAGAATCGGAACTTTTTTTATTTCTATTTTTGACACAAATCCCATCAGAGGAGGAAGAATGCTGTAATTCAAAATAATATCAAAGTAGCTTCTGTGATTTGCAACATATAAAACGGCCTGATTTTTTGGGATATTTTCCCTGCCGCGGATTTCTAGCTTTACACCGGAAGCAAGTCTTACCAAAAAAAATGTCTTTGTTACCAGAAAGTATGAAATTTTGTCCTTCGCCTGTCTGCTGAACAGTCCAATAATCCATGTCAGTGGAAGTGTAAGAATACTCAGGATAAAAAACAGCGATACAGGAATCGCTATAAGAATCAGTCTTATCATAGGGTTTCCTCTTTTCTATAAAGAATCTTTAAATTTCCAGTCAAGTATATCATTGCACCGCTGTAAATTCAAGAAAAATAATAGAAATTTCTGTTGCCAATTACAAATACTAATGATAAAATATAAACGTTGTGCATGAAAGTATATATTTCAAAGAGTATATGTTTCAGGATAATAAAAAGCAAAAGGCAGGAGGGCTTCAAAATGAAAGGATTTTTGATAGTATTAGGTATTGTATTGCTGATATTGCTTGTATTGCTTGCCGTAATGTATTTTCTGGGCAGAAAGTTGCAGAAAAAGCAGGCAGAGCAGCAGGAGGCCATGGATGCGGCAGCGCAGCAGATGAATTTGTATATTATAGATATGAAGATGATGAAGATTACAGAGGCCAATCTTCCCAAAGTGGTGCTTGAGCAGGTTCCAAAGTATATGAAGAGAGCCAAGCTTCCGATTGTAAAGGTGAAGGTCGGACCAAAGGTGATGTCATTAATCTGCGATGCCAAGGTATTTGATACAATCGCGCCGAAACAGGAAGTTAAAGCGACCGTGAGCGGGCTATATATAACAGCAGCAAAGAGAATCCGCGGACCGGTGGTTGAGACAGACCCGAAGAAGCGGAAGGAACAGAGAAAGCGGGAAAAGAAAGAAGCAAAAAAGGCGGCAAGACAGGCAAAGAAGAAAGAAAATTAAAAAAGCTGATTATTGACGGAAAAAGTGCCCTGACAGGCACTTTTTTAATATAAAATTCACACTTCTCCCATTGTGAAATCTCCATAAGTATGCTACAATTATTTATATTATGTCTAAAACATCTAGGACAAAGGTCTGCAAGGACATAAGTTTGTGAGAGATGTCTTGTCACTTTGTTCATAAATTATTAAAGTATGGAACCAACGCTTGCGTTGATTATCCGAGTGGCTCTGTAAGAGCCGCGTCATAGGAAAGACAAAGCAGTTTCCTGTGAAAAAATTACAATAGAAAGGCATATGCTATGCATATGATGTGTTTGAAAATGTCTGATGTGAAAGAAAAAACGGGTTTTTGGAAAAGCATACCCCGCGACAAAAAGTTTCTTATGATAGTTCTGGCAGGCTTTATGCTTCTTATTTTCGACCAGCATATTACATGCCCCTGGCTGAATGGCATATATCCGTCATTTCGGCAGTATACCGGACTTACCAGTGATGAATTTCAGCTTTATACCTTAAATTATCTGTTTGGAATGAAGGCAAATATTTACAGTTATGCAGAAGGTCCAAAAGGCATTGGAGAAATGGCATACAATATCAAAATTGATATTTTTCCGGATTTGTTAGGCTATATCTTGATTGCCATTGGTTTAAAGAAGCTTTCTGGCAAAACCAGAATATTTAACATTGCAGTAATGACATCAGGAATCGCCATACTTCTCTATATAGGAACAAGAGTTCTTCCGTTTATCTTTAACGGTCAGCAGCTCAGTCACATCTGCTTTTGGGCAATTATTGCGCAGTTTGGTATAGAGGTCTGTATAGGCTATATGTTTGTCTATGGCCTGTGTGACCTGCTGTCAGGTTATCAGTATGTCAGAGACAGAAAAGCAATTGTACTGTCATGGTTTACCACGGTAATTTTAAATGCGGTCGTTACGATACTGACATGGATGTCATGGTTTTTAAATCCGATGTTCTACACTTTTTACAATATGTTTGATTTGGCGGTGAATCTCCTGTTTTTCTATTTTATATTTAAGAACAGAGACTATATTTTGGGATATAAAAAGGCATGATTTGATGGGAGATGAATAATATGAACAGTAAAAAAATCAGAGTTTACCTTTTTGTTGTGGGACTCGTGATTACCGGACTTCATTTTCCGATAAACACCGGTCTTGATTATGGATTTCAGTTTGGTGTCAATGAAGGTGTCGCAAAGGGTATCAATACCTATTTTCTGGAGGCATTAATCGGTGAACAGCTTCGAGTGGATATTTTCTTTAATCCTCTTGGCTATTTTTTGATGTTTCTGGGACTTGCCTTTATCAGTGGATATGGAAAATGTATTCGAAATGCGAAAATCTTTACGGCAGCAGGCTGCGTCATCAGTATTGTTCGTCTGCTGCTGCCGTTTGTGCTTTCTCAGTATCAGCTTTTACAGCCTTTGATTTTTCTGATTGCCGCAGAGATATTCTGTATGGCGGTTATTCTGTATTCTTTTATGGTGGCATGCAAAAAACAAATAGACAATTATCTTTATATGGAAGTAGGAAAAGACCTTATCTTCGGCATGGAAATATATGCCTTTGCTGAAGCCGCCAGTTATATTATTCTGCCGTTTGCAGCGCTATATATTTACTTTGCACGGGGAGCATATGTACTGGTCAGAGTTCTTTCCTGTCTGGCGATATTATATTATGCTTTTAAGGTTTTAAAATATACAAAGCAGCTTGACCTTTTTGAAGAAAATGAGAAAAAATAAAGAGAATGGCATGAAAAAAAGAAAAGAATACAAGACAATTCTGATTTTATGTGTTATAATAGCAGCAGTATTAAGTGCATCGCTGGCAGCGATTCTGCTGTCACGGCGGAATACGGCAAAAAATAAATATGCAAATATCTATCAGGATGGAAATCTTATCCATACGATTGATTTAACTGCGGTAAAACAGCCATATACATTTACAATAGAAGGAAAAAACGGCGCGGAAAATGTAATCGAGGTCCGAAAAGGAGAGATAGGGATAAGTTCTGCAAGCTGTCCGGACCATGTATGCGTAAAAATGGGGTTTATCAGTACCGGAGCAATACCAGTTACCTGTCTGCCGAATCATATCGTAATAGAGATAGGGAATACCGCAGATAATGATATGCCGGATGGAGTTGCTTATTGATGATAAACGAAGATGAAATAGAGAGAAGTTATAAAAATGAGGTAGCGGCAGTGGAAAAAAGTAAGGAATCGGATAATCTGTCGGCACAGATGGACTATCTTACAGGTTTTTTAAACAGAAGAGGTTTGTACGAATATTTTGATACTCTGGGGGAAGATGTAAATATTAATTTCATGTTTCTTGATATTGATAATTTCAAGGGTGTAAATGATACATACGGTCATGCCATGGGCGATAAGCTGCTTGTCGGAGTGAGCCGGATGATAAAAAAGAAGATAGGGGATTCACTTCTGGCAAGAATCGGCGGTGATGAGTTTGTTATTATGCCAGTGCCGGAGATGTCTGAGCAGGAAGCCGCCGAAATGGCGCAGAACATTATTAATTCTGTCAATGATATTGAAATCAGTTTTGAGATAAAATCCATTATTTCTTTCAGTATCGGGATTGTAATGGACCAGAAGAAATCTATGGGACTTGATACCATTATGCCAAAATGTGATGCCGCCATGTATGAAGCGAAACGGAGGGGAAAAAACGGCTATGTTCTGTACAGCACAATTGAAAATATTTTTGAAATGAAACAGACAATCGACAGGGACAAGACAAGAGCACTGCAGAATGGGGAATTTGAAGTTAAATTTATTCCAGTAATGAATATTTCTTCCTTTTCAATCGTCTGTTCGCAAGCATATGTTGTGTGGAACAGAAAAGATACCGTTTACAGAGAAGAACTGTTTAAAGAGTTTTTTGAGGAAAACGGATTTATTATTGAACTGGAAAATTATGTGTTTGAGCAGCTCTGCCGCCTGATTTCACAGGAAAAAGAATTGAAGATAAGAAAGATACCGATTATTTTTACAACATCTTCAATTAATATAAACAGAATTAACTATGCGGATGAGCTGTTAAAAATAGCAGATAAATACGGAATTTCTTCCGAAAACTTTGTAATACAGCTTGAACGTATCAATGAAAGAATAGATATACGCAGAATTCAGAGCTTTTTTAGAAGACTGAAGGCAGCAGGATTTGCCACAGCGATTCACGATTTCGGCAGTGGTGGTTCGTCGATTATGATTATTAAAGATATTCCATTAGATTATGTAGGAATTGGAAAAAATATTACTGACAATCTGCTCAGGGAAAGAAAAGACAGCCTGTTTGTAAAAAATATTCTTTCCCTGATTAATGATTTGAATCTGGAGACTGTGGTGGATGGAATCGATGATTCCACAGAGGTAAAATATCTGATTTCCTATGGATGTACCTTCGGCAGCGGCAGGCTTTTTTCCGATGAATTAAGCTATCAGGAATATCGGGAATTTGCCGAAAGGAATATACCGGATTCCCTGAAAAGCATCCGTTTTCGATTTGCAGATACTCTTTCTGATGAAACAGGCCGCTATCAGGGGAGGTTTTTGGGAGAAGGAAGCCCACAGTTTGTCTATGACGAATATATGAAAAGAAATGTTCTGTATCTTCCGGGAGGCAAAATGATGACCAATGTGATAGAGCTTCCGGCGGAATTAATGGATAATACTAGTTATTCCATTGTCATTAAATACAAAATGAATGAATTGACAGACTGGTCCTCTCTTTTGTATATAATGTATGACAATGGCTTTATGTCATTTATGCCATATGCGTGGACAGGAATTTCCATGTACAGGATAAAGGATGATATGGAGGAAGACGGCTGGAATGATGCGCTTGGAACCATGTCAAATATGGAATGGCATACGGCGGTTCTGACTTACAGTCATAAAAATGAAATGTCCAGACTTTATATGGATGGCAAGGACAGTGGTTTTCGGGATAAGGTGCTGACTCTTGTTTCTCCGAGACGGCTGATTATCGGCGGAGATGTGTATGCACATTCCTGTGAAGGGTATATTGCAGAGCTGAGATTTTATGATTATGTTTTAAATAAAAAGGATATTGAAGCCTGTTTTGGAGAACAAAGGATTTGATTGATGTCGCAAACACTTTATTTTGAAAGACAGAATGAAGTATAAAAATAATAGAAGGAGATTTTCGTAATGTTATATGAAAAGGTTTCCGCAGATATGAATTTTGTGGAAAGAGAAAAAAAGACAGAAAAGTTCTGGAAGGAAAACAGAATTTTTGAAAAAAGCATGGAGAACAGAGAAGGCAGACCTTCTTATACCTTTTATGACGGACCGCCGACGGCAAATGGAAAGCCTCATATCGGACATGTGCTTACACGTGTAATTAAAGATATGATTCCAAGATACAGAACCATGAAAGGCTATATGGTTCCACGCAAAGCCGGTTGGGATACACATGGACTTCCGGTGGAGCTTGAGGTGGAAAAGCTGCTTGGACTGGATGGCAAAGACCAGATAGAAAATTACGGAATTGAGCCTTTTGTAAAAAAGTGTAAGGAATCGGTATGGAAATACAAAGGCATGTGGGAGGATTTTTCAGGAACTGTCGGCTTCTGGGCAGATATGGAGCACCCGTATGTCACTTATGAAGATGACTATATTGAATCTGAGTGGTGGGCATTAAAGCAGATATGGGAGAAAAAGCTTCTATATAAAGGATTTAAAATTGTCCCTTATTGCCCAAGATGCGGTACTCCGCTTTCCAGTCAGGAGGTTGCTCAGGGTTATAAGGATGTGAAAGAGCGTTCCGCAATTGCAAGATTTAAAGTAAAAGATGAAGAGGCATATATTCTCGCATGGACCACTACACCGTGGACGCTTCCGTCAAATGTGGCGCTCTGTGTAAACCCGAAGGAGGAATATGCAAAGGTAAAGGCGGCAGACGGCTATACCTACTATATGGCAAAGGCGCTTCTTGACACTGTACTTGGAAAACTGGCAGTAAAGGCAGATTCAGAAAATGGCGTGAATATGCCGGCATATGAAATACTGGAATCTTATATCGGAAAAGATTTGGAATATAAGGAATATGAGCCTCTGTTTGACTATGCGGTAGAAACCTGTAAAAAACAGGAGAAAAAGGCATTTTATGTTGTCTGCGACGAATATGTCACTTTGACAGACGGTACAGGTGTTGTGCATATCGCGCCGGCATTTGGTGAAGATGATAATAAAGTGGGGAGAAAGTATGACCTCCCGTTTGTACAGCTTGTAAACAGCAAGGGCGAAATGACTTCTGAAACTGCATATTCAGGGGTGTTCTGCAAGAAGGCAGACCCTATGATACTTACAGACCTTGACAAAGCAGGACTGTTATTTGACGCTCCAAAGTTTGAGCACAGCTATCCGCACTGCTGGAGATGTGATACTCCTCTTATTTATTACGCAAGAGAGTCATGGTTTATCAAGATGACTGCGGTAAAACAGGAGTTAATCAAAAATAATAATACAATCAACTGGATACCGGAATCTATCGGTACAGGGCGTTTTGGCAACTGGCTGGAAAACGTGCAGGACTGGGGTGTTTCGAGAAACCGTTACTGGGGAACTCCTATGAATATCTGGGAATGTGAGTGCGGCTGCCAGCATGCAATAGGCAGCAGGCAGGAGCTTGCCGAGATGAGCGGCAATCCGGATTCGGCATCTCTGGAGCTGCACAGACCATATATTGACGAGGTGACGATTCGATGTCCAAAATGTGGAAAGGATATGCACAGAATACCGGAGGTAATTGACTGCTGGTTTGATTCAGGCGCCATGCCTTTCGCACAGCATCATTATCCATTCGAGAATAAAGAGTTATTTGAACAGCAGTTTCCGGCAGATTTTATCTCTGAGGCAGTAGACCAGACCAGAGGGTGGTTCTATACGCTTCTGGCAGAGTCTACCCTGCTGTTTGACAGGGCTCCGTATAAAAATGTAATTGTACTTGGACACGTTCAGGATGAAAATGGTCAGAAAATGAGCAAGTCAAAGGGAAATGCAGTTGACCCGTTCGATGCTTTAAAAACACACGGCGCAGATGCAATCCGCTGGTATTTTTATATTAACAGCGCTCCATGGCTGCCGAACCGGTTTCATGACAAGGCAGTGACAGAGGGACAGAGAAAGTTTATGGGAACTCTGTGGAATACCTATGCATTTTATGTATTGTATGCAAATATAGACGAATTTAACCCTCTGAATTATACGTTGGAATATAAAAAGCTTTCCGTTATGGATAAATGGCTGCTGTCAAGATTGCATACCGTGATTAATGAGGTAGATGAAAATCTTGAGAAATACAGAATACCGGAGGCGGCAAGAGCTTTGCAGGATTTTGTTGACGAGATGAGCAACTGGTATGTAAGGCGTTCCAGAGAGCGTTTCTGGGCAAAGGGAATGGAGCAGGATAAAATAAATGCCTATATGACGTTATATACGGCGCTTGTGGAGATTTCAAAGGCAGCAGCTCCGATGATTCCGTTTATGACAGAGGAAATCTATCAGAATCTCGTCAGAAGTGTTGATAAAAATGCTCTGGAGAGTATTCATCTGTGCGATTTTCCAGAGTCAGACGAGAACTGGATAGATGAGGAGCTTGAAGCAAATATGAAAAAGGTGCTTGATATTGTAGTTCTGGGCCGCGCCTGCCGGAATGAATCCAATATCAAAAACCGTCAGCCGATTGGAAAGATGTATGTCAAAGCAGATTATGACCTGCCTGATTTTTATAAGGATATTATTACAGATGAATTAAATGTAAAGAAGATAGAATTTACAGAAGACGTCAGAAGCTTTACCACCTATATTTTCAAACCGCAGTTAAAAACGGTAGGCCCAAAATATGGAAAGCAGCTTGGGGCAATTAAGAATTATTTGTCTGCGCTGGATGGCAATGAGGCAATGGATGAGCTTGAAGCAAATCAGGTACTTAAGTTTACCGCCGGCGATATGGAAGTAGAGCTTGCAAAAGAGGATTTGCTGATTGAAATGACTCAGAGTGAGGGCTATGTATCACAAAATGACCATGGCATTACCGTGGTTCTGGATACAAATCTTACACCGGAGCTGCTGGAAGAGGGATTTGTCAGAGAGATTATCAGCAAGGTACAGACTATGAGAAAAGAGGCAGGCTTTGAAGTAATGGACAAAATCGCACTTTATGTCGATAAAAATGAAGCGGTATCAGATATTATTCAGAAAAACAGAGAAGAAATTCAATCTGAAGTATTGGCAAATAACGTCATTTTTGGTAAAATAAACGGGTATCACAAAGAATGGAACATCAACGGTGAAAATGTCGAGCTTGGTGTCGAAAAGCAATAAGGCAGGAGGTATTTATGTCAGAAAATGGAAAATTCTCAAAGGAAGAATTTAAGAAAGAGGTCAGGGATTACGTAAAGGTCGTATCCAGAAAAACAATGGAGGAGGCAACACAGCTTGATATTTACAAGGGCGTTGCCTATGGATTAAAGGATTATATTATAGACCAGTGGATTGCCACACATAAGGAATATGAGCAGAAAGATGTAAAGACTGTTTATTATCTTTCCATGGAATTCCTTACAGGGCGTGCACTTGGGAATATTATTATCAATCTGGCTGCATGTAAGGAAATTAAAGAAGCAATCGAGGAAATGGGACTGGATTTGAATGTAATTGAGGACCAGGAACCAGATGCAGCACTTGGAAACGGAGGCCTTGGAAGACTGGCAGCATGTTTTCTTGATTCACTTGCTACTCTTGGATATCCGGCATATGGCTGTGGAATCCGTTACAGATATGGTATGTTTAAGCAACAGATTGTAGACGGATATCAGGTAGAAGTACCGGACGAGTGGTTAAAAGATGGAAATCCATTTGAGGTAAGAAGAGACGAGTATACCTGTGAAATCAAGTTTGGCGGTTATACCAAATGGATTACGGGCACAGATGGAAGAGAAAGAGTTGTTCAGGACGGATATCGTTCTGTTAAGGCGATTCCTTACGACCTTCCGATTGTGGGATATGGCAATAATGTAGTAAATACACTCAGAATATGGGATGCAGAGCCGGTTCAGCGTTTTATGCTTGATTCCTTTAATAAAGGTGATTATATTAAGGCAACAGAGGAAGAATCACTGGCTAAGAATATTGTAGAGGTGCTGTATCCATGTGATGACCATTATTCAGGAAAAGAATTAAGACTGAAACAGCAGTATTTCTTTGTATCTGCAAGCGTACAGACAGCCATTAAGAAATATCTGGACAATCATGAGGATATTAAAAAGCTGCCGGAAAAAGTTGTGTTCCAGTTAAATGATACACATCCGACGATTTGTGTGGCAGAGCTTATGAGGCTTCTGATTGATGAATATGATTTGACATGGGATGAGGCATGGAAGGTAACAACAGAATGCTGTGCATATACCAATCATACAATTATGGCCGAAGCTCTTGAAAAGTGGCCAATAGAGCTGTTTTCCAAGCTTCTTCCGAGATGTTATCAGATTATTGAGGAAATTAACAGAAGATTCCAGCTTGAAATTTCTCAAAAATATCCGGGCAATCAGGATAAGCAGAAAAAAATGGCGATTATCTATGATGGTCAGGTGAAGATGGCAAATCTCGCTATCTATGCAGGATTTTCTGTAAACGGTGTGGCAAGACTTCACACAGAGATTCTAAAGAATCAGGAATTGAAGGATTTCTATGAGATGATGCCGCAGAAGTTTAACAATAAGACAAACGGTATTACACAGAGAAGATTCCTTCTGCATGGCAATCCGCTGCTTGCAGACTGGGTGACAGATAAAATCGGTTCGGAATGGATTACAGATTTAAGTCAGATTAATAAGCTTGCTATTTATGCGGATGATGCAAAATGTCAGGCTGAGTTTATGAATATCAAGTATCAGAACAAGTTAAGACTTGCAAAATATATTAAAGAAAATAATGGAATTGACGTAGACCCGCGCTCAATTTTTGATGTTCAGGTTAAGAGACTTCATGAATATAAGAGACAGCTCTTAAATATTCTTCATGTCATGTATCTTTATAATCAGATTAAGGAGCATCCGGATATGGACTTCTATCCTAGAACCTTTATCTTTGGTGCAAAGGCAGCCGCAGGATACAGAAGAGCAAAGCTGACCATTAAACTGATTAACAGTGTGGCAGATGTGGTAAATAATGATAAATCTATTAATGGAAAGATTAAAGTGGTATTTATTGAGAATTACCGTGTGTCAAATGCAGAGTGGATATTTGCCGCATCAGATGTCAGCGAGCAGATTTCCACAGCCAGCAAGGAGGCATCCGGTACAGGTAATATGAAGTTTATGCTGAATGGTGCGCTTACACTTGGAACAATGGACGGCGCAAATGTTGAGATTGTAGAAGAGGTTGGCGCAGAGTATGCATTTATCTTTGGATTGTCTTCCGATGAGGTCATTAACTATGAGCAGAATGGCGGATATGACCCAATGGAAATCTTCAACAGTAATATGGATATCAGAAAGGTTCTTATGCAGTTAATTAATGGTACCTATGCTCCGGATGATTCAGAAAGATTCCGTGAGATTTATGATTCACTGCTGACGAACAAATATGGAAGACCTGATGTTTACTTTATCTTAAAGGATTTTGTTTCTTATGCAGAGGCTCAGAAGAAGGTGGAAGAGGCATATAAAAACGAGGCTGGATGGGCAAAATCAGCGATTTTGAACACGGCGAATGTAGGAAAGTTCTCATCAGACAGAACAATTGAGGAATATGTAAGAGATATCTGGCATTTGGAAAAAGTTCAGGTAGAAATGTAAAAGATACAAAAAAGAAAATTTTATAGTTTGATTGCAGAATGCTGTCGTATAAATTGTGTTTGATGAATTTGTACGACAGTATTTTTTGTTTTATATTATTTTGTCAGTCCAGAATATGTAAAACTGGTGACTCTTACTTGACAAAAAAAGACAAAAAGTTTATAATTAATATAATTTTTAACTAGACGTGCCGATTTATCCCACCACCTTAGAGGCAGTAGTGGTTGAAGCAAGAAGCTCCCACTTCAAAGCGAAGCTAAGTGGGGGTAGTTCACTATTAAGATAATTATCGTGAAATTGCGAGAAATGAGGGTAGTTGATAACATCGATGTTAATATAAAATAATATTCATAAAATATATTTTATGAATTTAATAATTTAAAATTACAACATAGAAATATAAATATATAAAATAAATTTAAGGAGAAATGCAAATGAAAAGAAATTATTTGCAAAAAATATTTATAGTTTTAGCATTAGCTATGTCTCTTATCATTCTTCCATGTATTGGCGTATATGCGACTGTTCATGAGTATTCCTTTACAAACAGCAGTGTTACAGACCGTAATGACTCTATAAGTACCACCAGTTATTTTTCATCCTCTATTACGGGGAGTTGTGCTCCGTATTTAAAAATAGCAAGCGTTACTCAAACAGGGCATTATTATGCAGGTAATTATGTTAATAATAAAGAAAAGATAATGAATGAATACGCTGCAGCTGCAAATTATACGGAAGGACAGGTTATTCGTGCTAGCTTAGAAAGTTCTGGAAATGAAATAAGAGTTAAAGGAAAATCAGTAAATGGCGTTCGAATGAGGCTCGATTACGTCAGGGTTGATAACTAATTATATCGATATATACAAGAAATAGTATTGGGAAACTATACTATTTTCTTGTATATATTTTTGGATGGGCAATAAAAAGGAGAAATTAACATGGCAGATTTATTTCAGTTGGCGTTTCAGGATTATAAAAGCCAGAAAAAATATTCCCGAATGTTACTTGTTTTGATGAGTACCGCAATCATTGTTTTTCTTTGTATCCATTCACTGGCAGGTTCTATCAAAAATAATCTGGCAGATATTATCTATAAGCCTTTTGGGCGGGAGTTTCTTATATGGATTCCTGCAAGAGATGAAGCGGGGTATTGGGAAGAAAAGGAAAAGATAGAAGAAGCTCTGGCAGAGGAGGAATGTATCGGAAATATTGTAATTCATATGGGGCTGACTCCTGCTGTATGGAATGATCTAAAGGAAAATAACACTATATACTTTACTGCTTATATTACTACCATTGAAGACTATGCCATATCTGGCGATGTAAGCAATCCAAAAAAAGGTGAAATCATTCTTCCAGAATATATCTATAACATGGGGAGTAAAAATCAATATCAATACATAAAGGGTTCTGATTATATTGGGGAAACAATTCATATTACAGTAAAAAGCGGAAATAATGATGAAAAAAAAGACTACAATTTCAAGGTAAAAGGAACCTTTGACAATATTCGTTCCATGGCAGATGGCAATATCTTCTGTCTGAGCGAGGAGGACGCGTTGGATATTTATCAATATTATGGGCTGACTGGGTTAGATGAATTTATTGAGGGCATACGGCAGGAATATCCAAATCAGCTGGAATCTTTTTATGATGCTTTAAATCTCCAATTTAACATGGCCATTACTGTGAAATCAGGATATGATTTTAATGCAGCTGGTAAAATGCTAAGGGAAAAATTTGAAGGTCCCTCTTATGTATCTACGTTTTTCCATGAAGATGCCAATGGTATAAGTTATATGGAGTTTCTTATTTTTTTATCGGATATCATGAGCTTTTTGATTGCTATTGCAGCGTCTGTCAGCATGGTTCTTATGTTTATTGCTGATATGAGAAGGAGAAAATATGATTTTGCCCTTAGATATAGCATGGGTTATACCGCTGCCAGACAAATATTATTGTATGGTATGGAGAAAATGATTATTTTTATGAGGGCAGTCATCATTTCAGTCTTTATTACTGTTATATGCGTTGCCGGCGGAAATTATATGATACAAAATATTGCTCCTTTTTATCGTCGGAGTATTGTGCTGTCATTGGACTGGATAACAATAGGTATCACTTTTGCCATAGTATTGATATTATGTAGTATCTGTGTGTTGCTTGCCGCTTTTAGAATCAGAAAAATTGATACGGCAAGAGTTTTGAAAGAAGAAAGTCTGTAAAAATAGCACAGAAAGGAGTTGGAAATGAATTGGATTATCAATGAAAAAATACGAAGGCCTTTTGCTTTCTCCGGATGTGTCTTTATTTGTTCTATTAATATGATGATGATAAACGTCTGCCTGAGACTTCTATTTTATGCGGGGGCTTCTCAAAAAGCAGACTGGTATCAGGAGTCGTTGGATTGGCAGCTTGAAAATGTCAGTTATTTTTGGCAGCGTTCAGAATCAATTACAATGGCAATTGGGGTTGCGGCATGTTTTGTGATAGGTTTTTCTATTTTTGTGCTGACAATCTTTCGAAAAATGTTAACTGAAGAAAAAAAGAAAATAATGGGAGTATATTTTACTTGTGGCTATGGGCAGAAAATGTTATGGAAATTTCTAGAGGCCGACCGTTTTATATATCTTTTGTTTAGTATACCATTTGCAATGCTGCTGACTGTTGGAATGATGACATTATGTAAGCAGCGGGATGAATTTCGTTTTATTATTTTTGCTGGAAATAACTTTGGTTTAGCAGGACTGCTCTCTCTATTTTGCTCTATTATAGTTGTATGGATTGTTATGAAATTTACAGACAGACATTGCATGAACAGGATTATACGAAAACCTGTGGCGAGGTTAATGAAAGAATAGAATAAAATTTCAATGTAAGGAGGAAGGATTATGAAAAAGAAAATTATTTTCATTGTTATATTTATCATACTTTGTTTTGGTTTTATTGCAGGCGTCCAGATAATTAAATACAAACGAAGTGGTTATGAAAAAGAAACAAAATCCGAATCAATTATGACAGGAAAAACATTTTCGTTTGAAGATGTTTTAAAAGAAACAAAAATATCCGAAATATGCGAAATTGAGATAACAGTTCCTTCCAAAAAACAGGAAAGAACAATGTTGAATTATTTTTTTACTGCTGAGGATAAAATGCAAGAAATACAAAAATTTGTATCAGAATATGAATATATGGAAAGTTCAGTTAAATTGGATGGAAGCCATACAATACTATGGACTGCCAAATATAAGCAAAGTAATGACAGGATTCTTAATATGATGGCTACTCAATCAGAACGAACAGACTTGGTAGAAATAATATTTCTTCTGGAAAATATCGGAGGTGTACAAATTGAATTTGAATCTGGTTGGGTTGCTGATTATGGTTTGAAAGGATTTTTTGTAGATTCTAAAGTTTCAGATAAGATATTAAAAATGATTTCTGACTCGGAAAAAATATCAAAGGAATATATTGTTCATTCTTTACAAAATACATCCGGTCTGCCATCAATGACAGACTTCTTCTGTTTTAATCATGAATGGCAAAATTCTTATAAAAATAATAACACTGAAGAATCATATGATGTATATATGTTTGAATTGTCGGATATAGAAGGATATGTGTTATTGTATTGTGTTGATTATTGTATAGCTAGAATTTCCCAAAATCAACGTTGGAGAAATGTATTTAAAATAGAGCTATATAATAATGCTGGAGAACTAACTGAAATTTTATATGATAATCAGGAAGGATATAAAAAATTAATGGAAGACATTAGAGGGAGATAAAAATAAAAATATAAGGACCGGATTTTTCCGGTCCTTTTTCTATCTGAAGCAACAGGTGGGAAGGTATTTTTTCAGTCAGGAAGAAAATTTCATAAAATTTTTGTCGGCAATTATAAGCTCAAATGAATTATTGTAAAAGGTAACCTGTTGGCGTATTTTACTTCAGATAATACCAGTAAATTCTTATCACTCAATAATGATTAATAAATTTTTGCTGATAATAATATAGTATATGCAGTCTCCTGTTTATGGTTCCTCATAATTCAGATAATCCAGAGGGTCGACAGCCGAACCGTCACAGGTCAGCTTAAGATAAAGATTTGCTCCCTCTACTGTATAATACTTTGTCGGCTCGGAAATATACCCGATTAAATCACCTTTTGCCACAGCGCTGCCTTCATCAACCTGAATATCCTTTAACTGCCCATAAGTCAGCTCATAATTATTACCCAAATCCATACTGATAAAACGGCCTGTCTCTTCATTATAGCTGTTTGCAGTAACAATACCATCTGCTGCTGCATACACAGGTGCATTTAAGCTGCTTCTGATGCAGACAGCATCGCTTGTCTTGTACATGTCGAGAGTAGCAAAATAAGTGGTTGTATCCATGCTGAATTCAATCACAATGTCATTGGTTTCAACAGGCCATACAAGAATACTGTTGTTTGTAAAGGAAAGAGAGGATGCAGGAGCATTTACCGAAGCACCATTTTCCGATGAAGTAGAGGTTTCTTCCACAGTGCGGGACTTTGTAGCTTCTTCTGAAGGAACAGCTTCGACAGGCTCTGTCTGCGGTTCTGTCGGAGGCTGTGTAGTTTCTTCTGCCTTTGTTGTAGTTTCCTTGTTTACATTTGCTGCTGCATCTTTATCATTGTTTGTAGGCGCTTCCGTCGTATTTTTATCAGGCTTTTTATCAGAACTGCTTTCAATTTCGGCAATCTGCGAAGTGTTTGGAGACTTGTTTTTGCCTGAAATCATAATTCCGGCTACCAGACCGGATATTGCCATAACACTGACAATAGACATAATAATAATGCTTTTGTCTTTTATAATACGTTTTCTTGAATACATGCTTACCTCCTGTAATGAATATGGAATTAAAAAATAAGTCTTTACTAAAAAGTATTTCCTGCTTGTATGGATAATATTCTAAAAAAACAGTTTGAAATGGGTTGATTTTTCTGGTAAATAGGTGTATATTAATAACACAATACATAGTATTAGAAACTACATACTAAAATATTCAAAATTATATAATATAATTTTGAATATTGGATAATATGTTATTGAGGTAGTATTTTAAAAATAGTTTTATTCAGGAAGGGAGATTTATTATGAAACATTTAAAGGACCCAGGAAGCGCGATTACACATTTTATAGGAATGATGATGGCTTTGTTTGCAGCACTGCCGCTTATGCTCAGAGCAGTTCACAACCCCGACAGAATTCATATTCTGTCACTTCTGGTATTTATTGTGAGCATGGTGCTTTTGTATGCTGCAAGTACATTGTATCACTCTCTTAATCTATCGGAAAAAATGAACAGAATTTTGAAAAAAACCGACCATATGATGATTTTTGTTCTGATTGCAGGAACCTATACGCCCATATGTCTGAATGTTTTAGATAAAGAAACAGGGATTCCGCTTTTAGGTCTTGTATGGCTGATAGCCGCTGTCGGAATTATAATCAAGGCATTCTTTGTTTACTGTCCGAAGTGGTTTTCGTCACTTTTATATATTGGCATGGGCTGGTTGTGTGTGCTTGTTTTTTCAAGGCTTTTAAAGCGTTTGGCTGGCTTCTGGCGGGAGGGATTATTTATACGATTGGAGGAATTATCTATGCGTTAAAGCTTCCGGTTTTTAATTCGCTTCACAAGAATTTTGGCAGCCACGAAATTTTTCATCTGTTTGTTATGGCGGGAAGTTTCTGTCATTTTGTTTTAATGTATTGTTTTATAGCATAGATGTGGTATAGAATTAGTTGTTTTTGATTTTTACTCCTTTTAGACATTCTCCGAAGGGTGGAATATATAAGAGGAAAGATATCAGATTTTTCCCAATATTCCGCTGTTTGAGGAAGAAATTACCTGCTTAAAAAAGTTTTCTTAACCACTTGACAGAAATGGGTGATTGAGTTATTATTATACAGAGTTAAAAGAGGTTTTTTCAGTTTAAGATAAAGAAGTTTATTCGATGAGGAGTTAATTATGAGCAAACAGCAGATATTGATTGTTGATGATGAAGAAATAAACAGAGCGATACTCACCGGAATATTTGAGAATGAAGGTTATGAAATTCTTGAGGCAGAGAACGGAAGAGATGCCATCCATTTGATGGACAGTAATTTTAACATTGTACTTGTTTTGCTGGATGTTATTATGCCTGTCCTTGATGGATTTGGAGTACTGGAATATATGAAGCAGAATGAACTGCTCGATTCGGTTCCAGTTATATTAATTACCGGTGAGGTTTCAAGTGAAAGCGAGGACAGGGCATATACATACGGCGTGGCGGATGTCATGCATAAACCATTCTACCCTCATGTAGTAAAAAGAAGAGGTAAGAATATTATTGAACTGTATCAGAGCAAATGTGAAATGGAAAGACGTCTGAAGGAGCAGGAAGAGGCTATCATGGAAAAGGAGAAAAAAATCCGTGATAATAATGAATTTATGATTGATGCGCTCAGTTCTGTCGTAGAATTCAGAAGTGCCGAGACAGGTGAGCATATCAGGCGTATTAAGTATTTTACAAGAATACTGTGTAAATATCTTATGAAATATTTCCCGAAATATGGTCTGACCCCTGTTCAGGTAGATGAGATTGCAAGGGCTGCGGCTCTGCATGATATAGGGAAAATTGGCATTCCGGATGCGATTCTTTTAAAGCCTGGACGCCTGACATCGGAAGAGTTTGAAATTATGAAAACTCATACAACGATTGGCTGTGAGATGCTAGTGAAATTCCGCAAGAATCAGACAGATGAATTTTATCGCTGCTGCTATGATATCTGCCGTTATCATCATGAAAGATGGGATGGAAACGGATATCCGGACCATCTCGCAGGTGATGATATTCCGATTAGCGCGCAGATTGTGGCGGTTGCGGATGTTTATGATGCGCTGATAAGTCCAAGAGTGTATAAGAGCGCATATGCCAGTAACGAAGCATTTGATATGATTTTAAATGGTGAATGTGGTTTATTTTCTCCGGACATTATGGAATGTTTCTCATATGCAAAGGAAGATTTCTTTAATATTGTGGAAGTAATCAATATGTTTAGTTTTTCGTAATGGGTAGAAACGGATAGTGCAGGGCAGCAAAGAAATATATATACTTTTGCTGTCCTTTTTCTTTTTAAGACTGGAGATGATAGATATGGAACAAAACAGTGCATACATGTTTGCCGTGGAAAATGCGCTGGAAATGATTTTGATGTTTGACAAAACTGGAAAAATTGTTTATGCAAATACTGTGGCAAAAAAGCTGCTTGATTATGGAGATGAGATATATGGCCAGAGTATCAGCGATATTTTCCCGAATACTTTCAAAACAGAAAAAGGGATATTCGAGACAGACTGTTCATTTGGAGAGGAATTCCAGAATCTTGTGGCATACAGGAAAAATCTTACATGTTTTCCCGTTGAAGCAAGACTTATAAATTATGCCGCTGATTCCGATATATATATGTATGGCCAATGATATGCTGAAAAAGGAATTTTTAAGCAGAGAAATAGAGCGCGTCAGACAGGAAGCTCAGCAGGCGATGAAAGTAAAATCTGAATTTGTGGCAAATGTTACACATGAGCTTCGAACTCCGGTAAATGGAATTCTTGGCAATGTCAGGGAGCTGATGAGTGAAGAACTGGAACCTCAGGTAGAAAAGCCTCTGAAAATTATAGAGCGCTGCTGTGGTGATATGAATAAAATTATTAACAATATTTTGGATTTTTCAAAGCTGGAGGCTGGAAAATTTACTCTTGAGCCACGGAAATTTGATTTTCGAAATATGCTTGATTATGTAAAGGCCAATCATATCAATAAAATCACGGAAAAGGGACTTGAATTTTTTATGACGGTATCCCCGCAGGTGCCACAGCATATAATAGGTGATGAACTGCGGATTGTGCAGATTTTAAATAATCTTCTCTCCAATGCGCTTAAGTTTACCGCCGTAGGGCAGATTACGGTGGAAATCATCCGGACCGCACAGGTAAATGACAGAATAGAGCTATTTTTTATTGTAAAGGATTCCGGTATCGGTATTGACAATTCAGATAAGGATAAATTATTTCAGAGTTTTTCACAGGTGGATGCCTCGATTTCAAGAAAGTATGGAGGTACGGGACTTGGCCTTAATATCTGCAAGCAGCTTGTGGAGCTGATGGGTGGGACAATCGAGGTGGAGAGTGAGAAGAACCGCGGAAGTACTTTTTCTTTTTCTATATGGGCTGGTGCATGTGAGGAGGAGACTGTTTCCATACAGATGGAGGATTTAAAGATGCCTTCCTTTACAACAGAAGGACTTTCTGTGGACGAAAGCAGAGAAAGAGCAGAGAATATCCGTCAATATGGTACATCTGAAAATCAGGAAGTTCTGAAAAAAAATCTGTCGAAGCTGATTCTCTGTGTGGAAATGGAAAACTGGGAAAAGGCGGAAATGTTTATGGAAACCATCCGTCAGTTGACAGAAGGAGCACCGCGTGAGGTAAGCCGTATTATTTTGCGCTTGAAGATGGCGGTTCAGAAGGAAAATTATGATAAGGTAAATGCCGGATTTGAAGAACTGAAGAATCTGCTGGAGTCGGAAGGAAGTGTATAGATGATTTATGAAGATAAGGAAAGTACGAAGGAAAGCATAAAACAAAGAGCCATAATGGAGGGAACTGTCAGGGAAAAGAGAAAGATTCTGATTGTAGATGATGTGGAAATGAACAGAATCGTTCTGGAGGAAATTATAAAAAATATGGGATATGAGCCTGTTCTGGCAGAAGATGGTGAGGAGGCACTTGAGAAGGCGAAGGAATGTATTCCACAGTTGATTTTGACAGATATCTCCATGCCGGGAATGAACGGTTATGAGCTGTGCAGTATTTTAAAGAAAAATGAGAAAACAAGAAATATTCCGGTTGTCTTTATTTCTGCATTTGATAATCCACAAGATATTGTAGAAGGGTTTTCTCTCGGAGGAGAGGACTATATTACGAAGCCGTTTATCCCTGAGCTTGTGCAGGCGAGAGTTATTGTTCATTTGAGACTTTATGAAGCGAAGCTGGAACTTATGGAAATGAACAGACGCCTTCAGGTTTCAGTCAGTGAGCAGTTAAAGCAGATGGAGCTGGAGAAAAAGAATATATTATATGCTCTGGCAAATATTGCAGCGAAAAATTCTTCATATAAAGAGGAGCATTTGAAAAGACTGGGCAAAAACTGTGGAGTTCTGGCACAGGGTATGCAGCTTTCACCGTTATTTGAGGATAAGATTTCAGATACTTATATTGATACAATAGAACTGGCGGCACCTTTGTGCGATATTGGAAATATCGGGATACCGATGGAAATTTTAAGAAAAAATACTGATTTAACAGAGGAAGAAACCGCTATTGTAAAGACTCATGCGGAGATAGGAGCAAAGCTTTTGCAGGACCTGCATGTAACAACTGATTATAATGACTTTATTAAAATGTCTATTGATATTGCTCATTATCATCATGAGAACTGGGATGGAAGCGGATATCCCGACAGGCTGAAGGAGGATAGTATTCCACTGTCAGCGCAGATTGTTTCCATAATAGCTACTTATTGTCTGCTGACAGAACAGAATTACAGCAGAGAGGAAGTTCTTGAACTTATGAAGAGGGATTCAGGTGTGAAATTCAATCCGGATATTTTCAGTATATGCTGCAAAATTTCTCGTCAGTTTTGCTGATTGAGAAAACTTTATCAAGCAGTCAACACAGATGTTGGTTGCGTAATTTACAGGAGGAATGTAGGCTTGATTACGGATGAAGAGTTTTTGAAAGTTTCGTCTTATATGAAACAGAATTATGGAATTGATTTAAGTCAGAAAAAGGTAATTGTAAACGGAAGACTGGAAAATCATATCAAGTCGGGCGGCTGGAAAAATCTTCATGACTATATGGAGGCCATGAAAAAGGACCAGTCGGGAGAGCTGGAAAAGATGCTGGTCAATCTTTTGACAACAAATCATACATATTTTATGAGGGAGTTTGAGCATTTTGAGTATTTTAAAACAGTTGTGCTTCCGTGGCTGAAAACAAAAGAAAGCAAAACAAAGGATTTACGTATCTGGTGTGGGGCAGCCTCCACAGGAGAGGAACCCTATATGATTGCAATGGTGCTCTCAGACTTTTTTGGTTTAGAGCGCGGGTCATGGGATACAAAACTTTTGGCAACAGATATCTCCACAAGAGCACTTATGCAGGCAATGGCAGGAGTGTATACTGCAGAGCAGCTTACAAATCTTCCTGACCAATGGAAGAAACATTTTTTTACACCCGTTGCAGGCGGCAGCCAGTATGCGGTGAAGGATGAACTGAAAAGAGAGATTCTTTTCCGGCAGTTTAATCTGATGGAGCCGTTTCCGTTTAAAAATAAAATGCATACGGTCTTTCTGCGCAATGTAATGATTTATTTTGATGCAAAGACAAAGAGGGACTTGGTGCAGAAGGTATATGATTGTCTGATACCGGGAGGTTATCTGTTTATCGGAACAACAGAGACACTTGATAGAAATACTTCGCCGTTTCAGATTATTAAGCCGTCAATATTTAGAAAAAAGGAAGGATGAGTATAGATTATGAAACCAATTAAGGTTTTGGTAACAGAGGATTCGATTGTATTCCGTGAGCTGTTGGTTCAAAATCTGAGCAGAGACCCGGCGATACAGGTGGTGGCAGTTGCAAAGGACCCTTTTGAGGCAAGAGATGCCATTTTGCAGTATCATCCCGATGTTATGACATTGGATGTAGAGCTTCCGAGAATGAGTGGAATCGAATTTTTAAGAAAACTGATACCTCAATATCCGCTTCCTGTTGTAGTTATCAGCTCCCTGAGTGATAAAGTATTTGATGCGCTGAATGCCGGCGCGGTGGATTTTGTGGCAAAGCCAAGTATATCAAACAGAAAACAGTTAGAGGATTTTATCAGAAATGAGCTTCTGGTCAAAATTAAAATCGCATCTACGGTAAAAATCAGCAATATTAAAAAGACAGTTGCATTACAGCAGCAACAGCAGCAGCTTGCACATGAAAAGGGAAGCAGTCTTCTGCTTGCCATCGGAGCTTCAACAGGAGGTACAGAAGCGATATTTGCTGTGGCAAAGGAGCTTGGCACAGATATTCCGGGGGTAGTAGTGGTACAGCATATGCCGCCCGGATTTACCCAGATGTATGCAAAGAGACTTGATGACCAGTGCAGAATCCATGTGAAGGAGGCCAGAACCGGAGACAGGGTTATGCCGGGACATATGCTGATAGCACCGGGTGGAGATATGCATATGCATCTGGTAAAGGTAAACGGAGTCTATCAGGTGGAAATCAAGGCGGGACCGAAGGTAAACGGTCATTGTCCGTCGGTAGATGTGCTGTTTGAATCAGTTGCAAAGGTAGCAAAGAATCATGCGGTAGGTGTTATTCTGACCGGAATGGGCGGAGATGGCGCAAAAGGCCTGCTTTCGATGAAAAAGGCAGGTGCCAGAACAGTAGGACAGGATGAATCTACCTGTGTGGTTTATGGTATGCCGAAGGTCGCATATGACCTGGGGGCAGTGGAATATCAGGAGAAATTGGATGATATTCCAAAAAGAATATATTCATTATTAAATAAAATGTAAAGGAGAACGACATGAAAATTCTATTGGCAGAAGACGATTTTGCGACAAGAAAATTTATGGTAAATTTTCTGTCGAAGTATGGCGAATGTGATGTAACTGTGGACGGAATGGAAGCAGTAGATGCATTTATGATGGCTCTGGAAGACGACGAGCCTTACGATTTGGTATGCCTTGATATTATGATGCCTGTCATGGATGGATATCAGGCACTTGTAGGTATCCGCAATCTGGAAAAAGACAGAAACATTCCAGAAGATAAAGCGGTAAAGGTTATTATGACTACTGCTTTAAATGAAGAACGAAATGTCAAGATGGCATTTGAGCTGGGATGTACCATATATTCCGGCAAGCCTATTGACCAAGACAGATTTGAGCAGGCACTGAAAAAGCTCAACCTGATATAATTAAAATCTGACAGGATTAGAACCTGAATTCAATACAATCTGAATTTAGTACAATTTGAATTATAATAACATGTTAGAATATGCAGAAAGGAGAAGGATATGGCAGAAGAATTTAATACAGACGGTATGCTGGACATATATTTGTTTGAAAATGAGCAGCTTTTGGAGCAGCTTCAGGATATCGTTCTGGAACAGAAGGATGCAGATTCTTTTGATGAAGAAAGCATAAATGAAATATTCCGAACGATGCATACCATTAAAGGCTCTTCGGGCATTATGATGTTTGATGATATAACGGCAGTGTCGCATAAGCTGGAAGATGTCTTTTATTATCTGAGAGAGTCCCATCCCCAAAATGTGCCTCATCTGGAATTAGTAGAACATGTATTGGAGGTAGCAGATTTCATTTCTGGAGAAATGGAAAAAATAAAAAACGGCGAATCTGCTGACGGTGACTCAAAGGATATTATTACAAAGCTTGACAAGTTTCTTGATAAAATCCAAAACGGAGGAGATGGCAAGGAAGCAGAGGAAATTCCAAAGAATGTCCATGAGGAGCCGACGCAGTTTTATATTGCGCCTGTTGCCACCAGTGCCAGTCATTTTTTCAAAATTTATATTACCTTTTTTCCGGATACGGATATGGTCAATGTCCATGCCTATAAAGTGGTATATGCATTAAAGGAGATAGCAGAGGATTTGCTGTATTCTCCAGAGGATATTATTTCTGATGAATCTGCGGCAGAGACAATTTTGAATGAAGGATTTCGTATTCTTCTGCAGGCGCAGAGCACTGAGGAAGAAATAAGAAATATCATCGGCGTAGGTTATGATATTAAGCATGTAAGCGTTTATGAGTGTAAGGCAGAAGAGTTCCTTCAGGGATTCGATTTCGGGGAACAGGAAGATACTCCGGCGATTGATTTGCTTTCCAGTGTGGAAGAAATCGAGGCCAAGGTCAAACCAGCCGAAGGAGTGGCAAAAGAGCCAGAGAAGTCGGCAAAGCCTCAGATAGCACCGGGTGATTTCGTCATTAAATCCAAGGAGCCGGGCAAACATAAGAAACTGGCAAAAGATAAGAAGGGAGAGAAATCTACCTTTATCAGCGTCAATGTAAGCAAGATGGACCAGTTGATGGATTTAATCGGAGAGCTGGTTATTGCGGAATCTGTGGTACTGCAAAATCCTGATTTGAAGGTACCCGGCTTAAACCTTACAAATTTTAACAAGGCGGCTGCCCAGATGGCAAAGATTTCTACGGATTTGCAGAATGTAATTATGTCCATGAGAATGGTTCCGCTGACGAATACTTTCCAGAAGATGAACCGTATTGTCTTTGACGTATCGAGAAAGCTGGGCAAGGATATTGAGTTTGAGATGGTGGGTGAAAACACCGAGGTAGACAAAAATATTATCGAGCATATTTCAGACCCTCTGATGCATCTGGTGCGTAATGCGGTAGACCATGGAATTGAAACGCAGGAAGAGCGAGAGGCAAGCGGCAAGACCGATAAGGGCAAGGTAACTCTGTCAGCGAAGAATGAATCCGGCAAGGTATGGATTACCGTGGAGGATAATGGAAAAGGTCTTGACAGGGAAAAGATACTTGCAAAGGCCAAAAAACAGGGGCTTCTGGATGAAAGCAAGCCCGAATCCGCTTATTCGGACAAGGAAATATATCAGTTTATTACCTATGCCGGCTTTTCAACGAATGAGCAGGTAACGGAATATTCCGGAAGAGGCGTCGGCATGGATGTAGTAGTTCAGAATATCCAGAGTATCGGCGGTTCGCTTGAAATAGACAGTACACCGGGACATGGAAGTACTATGAGTCTGAAGATTCCGCTTACACTGGCAATTATAGACGGAACCGTTTTTGAGACAGGAGAATCCTCCTTTGTACTGGAGACAGGCGCGATTAAGGAGTTTGTTCATGTAAATGAGGATATGATGATTCATGAGCCGAACGGGGAGGAATTCATTATGCTTTATGGTGAGTGTCTTCCGGTGCTTCGTCTGGGCGAGTGGTATGGACTGCATAAATACCAGACTTCTGTTGATAATGGAATGATGCTGATTATTGAAGTAGACGACAAGAAAATCAGTCTTTTTGTTGATAAGCTGATTGGACAGCAGGAGATTGTGGTAAAACCGATACCGGCTTATATAAAGAAGGTAAAAGGTCTGTCGGGCTGTACACAGCTTGGAGACGGAAGCATTGCTTTGATACTGGACCCTGTTGGATTAATAGAATGATATTCGGATTAGTAGAATAGTATATAGAAAGGAAAAAGATACCCATGGCTGAAACAAGCGAAATAAGAAGATTAGATGCCCAGAATTCAGTGGATGAGCATGAAACACAAAAGGGCAAATATATGACCTTTAAATCAGGAAATGAGTATTTCGGCCTGAAAATCCAGTATGTCGACCAGATTATCGGATTTCAGACTATTACGGCGATTCCTGAGACGGAGGATTATATTAAGGGCCTTATTAACCTGAGAGGAAAAATTATTCCTGTAATTGATGTAAGACTGCGATTTAAGCAGGAGCCTTTTGAGTATAATGACAGAACCTGTATTATTGTCATTAATGTAAAATCTACCGTGGTTGGACTAATTGTGGAAAAAATAGCAGAGGTGGTTGAAATTAAGGAAGAGAATATACTTCCACCGCCTTCAATCGGACGGGATAAACAGGCTCATAATAAATATGTATATGGAATTGGAAAAGTCGGCGATACTGTAAAATTGTTACTGGACCCGGATAAGCTGTTGAATGATGAAGATTTGTCAATTGCTGAGCAGGCAAATGATATGATGATTGATGAAGAAGGAGATGTGTAAACGATGAGTAGCATGAAGGTGAAAACAAAATTGGTTTTGGGATTTACAGTCCCAATTGTATTGACCCTTATCAATGTAGTATTGGGTAATTTGATAACAGAATGGAGTCAGGATGCAAAGGACCAGGAAAGTTTTCTGGCTGCGTCCAAGCTTGGAACATATGGTCTTATGGTAATATCAATTGTGATTACAGTAGTGATTGCACTTTCGATTATCAAGACGATTGAGAAATCAGTCGAGCAGCTATCCAGAGCGGCAGCGGATATTGCCACAGGTAAGGTTGATATTGAACTGGTAAAATATCATAATGATGAATTTGGAGATTTGGTAGATGAGTATGGCAAGGTAATAGAAAATATCAGATATCAGGCTCACATTGCAGAAGAAGTATCAAATGGAAATCTGACAATTACAGTTAATCCAAGCTCTTCTGAGGATTTGCTTGGCAATTCCTTAAGAAAGCTGGTAGATGATAATTTTCATGCATTATCAAATATCAATGAAGCAGCTTCGCAGGTAACAATCAGTTCTTCACAGGTGGCAAGTGCAAGCCAGTCGCTGGCACAAGGTTCAACAGAACAGGCAAGCGCAATTCAGCAGATTACTGCATCCATTGATGAAATTGCAGAAAAAACAGGTCAGAATGCAGAGCAGGCAAATGCTGCTGCAAATCTGGTAGTAAATGCAATCAGTGAAGTACAGCATGGAAATACACAAATGCAGGATTTAATGACTGCCATGCAGGATATTAACAGGTCTTCAGAAAGTATTTCCAAGATTATCAAGACAATTGACAATATTGCATTCCAGACTAATATTCTTGCGTTAAATGCAGCAGTAGAGGCAGCAAGAGCAGGTGAGGCAGGCAAGGGCTTTGCTGTTGTGGCAGAGGAAGTCAGAAGTCTTGCAGCCATGAGTGCGGCAGCAGCAAAGGAAACTGCTGAACTGATTGAAGATTCGATTGATAAAGTAAGTGCAGGTTCACAGATTGTAGATAATACTGCAAAGGCTATGGAAGCAATTACAAGTGTAGTACAGGAAAGTGAAGTGATTATCAACGGCATTGCGGAGTCTTCCAATTATCAGGCAACCGCAGTAGCACAGATTGAGCAGGCGATTACACAGGTATCACAGGTAGTGCAGACAAATTCCGCTACCAGTGAGGAGTGTGCGGCAGCCAGCGAAGAGCTGTCCAATCAGGCAGCCAGCATGAGAGATATGCTTTCTATTTATAATCTTGGAAGTGGAAGCTCATCTTCATACAGAGGAAGTGCTAATACATCATCTTCAGTATCTAATATGAATGAGCAGGTTATCTCACTTGGAGACGGATTTGGAAAATACTAAAAAATAGAAATTTGTAAATAAATTTTTATAATAAAGGAATGAGGTAGAATAAACTACCTCATTCCTTTATTATTTTTGCAAAATTATTCGAATAGTATACTATTCAGTTAATATATTATTCTGAAATTACAGCCCCTGAATAAAACGTATTTAAAATTTCATTGCAGCTTTTTCCGTTTTCCCCCATAATCTGTGCAGTATTCAGACTCATTCCATATCCATGCCCGACACCTTTTGTAATAATTCGAATACCCCCGTTATATTCATCAATCTCAAAACACAGAGAGGAAAGAGAAAATTTTTCTGAAAAAGTATTTACATCAACAGATATACCTCCAATCTGCAGCTCTGTAATATATCCTGCGTTATCTTTTGATACAATCTGAAAAGCCTCAAGAGGAGCATCGGCAGATAAAACAATCTCTGAGTTTATTTCTTTTACAGTATTGATAAAGGTTTCATAGCTGTATACAGATGTATGAAGATATTTTTCATCTTCTCTGTCGTCAGGACAGTCAACGGGAACTATGTACTCTTCGCTATTTTCTCTGGTTATTCCGGCACTGATGGAATGATAATAGGGATGAATCAAAGTATCATTATACTTCAGTACCAGAAGAGCGGTTTCTTCCATTACTTTATTCAGTTTATTCAGATTATCCACAAAATTATCTTTCCATGTTTCCTCCATATCATCGTATGTCATATATGGAAGGTCTAAGGAGGAGGCATCTATGGAAGTGGTTTCATCAGAAAATTTGCTGTAAATCAAAGTGCGCAGTACAACAGCAAAGGCTTTTAGAAGCTCTTCATTATTGTCGATTGATAACTGTCCCATCAGGGCGCAGGGGATAAATTCCTCCACATCCAAGGTTTTTTTGGTGTTATTTTCTGTTATGGTAACAGTTTTTCCACTGTCTTTGGTGGTGTATACTTTATCTGTATTGGAATTTTTATTGAAAAAAAGGGTGGCAATTGTGGGAAAGGCTGCGCAAAAAGAGATTATCAGAACAGTATAAAAGATTTTTCTGCCAAAATTACGTTTATGCATGTACACCTCCAAAAAAGTAAAAGTTATATGGATAGTTTACTATATGAGAAAAAATATAGATTCATGCATAAAAATCAAGGCAGATAAAAGCTGCAGTCTGTTGAAAACAGGGCTGCCGCATTAAGCAGAACATATACAAAATATAGTATCTATAATCACTATATCCTGTACTGTCTTTTCTTAGCGCGACAGCCCGTTGCTTCTCTAAATATGTAATAACTGTTTGAGATTATCCAAAATATCTCTTCAGCAGTCCGGCAAATGCCTTTCCGTGTCTGGCCTCATCTCTGGCCATCTCATGAACGGTGTCATGGATTGCATCCAGATTCGCTTTCTTTGCTCTTACTGCAAGGTCTGTTTTTCCAGCAGTAGCGCCATTTTCAGCAGCAACTCTCAGCTCCAGATTCTTCTTTGTGCTGTCAGTTACTACCTCGCCAAGCAGCTCGGCAAATTTTGCAGCGTGTTCAGCTTCTTCAAAGGCAGCTTTCTCATAATATAAGCCAATTTCCGGATAACCTTCTCTGAAAGCAACTCTTGACATAGCAAGATACATGCCTACCTCTGAACATTCACCATTGAAATTTGCTCTTAAATCTTCTTTGATATCTTCGCTTACATCAGCAGCTACACCGATTACATGCTCGGCAGCCCAGCTCATCTCATCGGACTGAACCTCGAATTTGTCAGAAGAAGCGTGACAGACAGGACATTCAGACGGAGCTGCATCTCCTTCATGAACATAACCGCATACTTTACATACATACTTTGCCATAATCAAATCTCCTTTGCATAAATAATTAATAATCATTATTGCTTGAATATACCACATCACGGAATATCAGTCAATGAAATTTTTATAAAAAATGAAATAATTTTCCAGTATATGGAAAATTATTTTTATTCTTTGTGAAAGTTATGTGAAAATTTTTACTTTTTGCTTTTCATTTAAACGGTTTTGTGGTATATATTATAGGGTTAAGTTATTATGGAAATTCGCAGAACGGGTTTCAGTGAAATAAAGAAAGAGGTTGAAATGAAAAAGAAAATGTTAGCAGTGGCATTGTGTATATGTACCATATTTTCAATGTCATCATGTGGAAAAGAAAAGGAACCGGAAGCTACAAAGGGAGAGCTTACGCTGGGGAAATATAAGGGGTATACAGTGTCGGAGTCCGAGGCGGCAGTATCTGATGAGGATATAGAAAAATATATCACTTCAATTCTGAGAACCTATCAGACAACGGAAAATGTTACGGAGGGCACTACTGCTGAGGGAGATGTCATAAATGTTACTTATCACAGAACCGTAAATGGAGAAGAGTATACAGATTCCCAGACAGTAAAAAATGAAGACGGAAGCATAGCAGGAAACACTGAGAATGTGACCCTGAAAACGGATTCTTATAAAATCGAAGGTTTTACAGATGGTTTGACTGGAAAGACAGTCGGTGAAACTGTGGAAATGGATTTAAAATTTCCAGAGGATTATTCAGACAAAGCAGTAGCAGGACAGGATGTACACTATTCGGTATTGATTAATCATATTCGGGTAACTGTTACGCCAGAGTATACAGATGATTTTGTTTCAGAACATTATGCCTTTGCAGGATTTACATCAGCGGATGAATTTCGTGAATTTATTAAAGAAGAAATCCGTTATATTAATATAAATACTGCAATTTGGGATGATATTCTTGCAGACCAGACAGTGGAAAGCTATCCGTCAGATGAAGTACAGTCTTATGTGGACAGAATGATGGCACAGTATACAAGCCAAATCAGCGCCTATGGGTACAGTATGGACGCATATTATCAGGCAATGGGAAAGACAGAAGACGAGTTTAAAAAAGAGGTAGAGGATGCCTGCAAGAATGTAGTAAAGGAAAAGATGTTTATAAGAGCTGTTGCTGAGAAAGAAGGAATTAAATATAATGATGATGCAGCAGCAAAGTATGCAGCCATATCAGGATATAATTCCGTGGAAGATTTTTCAAAGAGGCTTGAAGAGGCGGGAGAAGAGCTTGATTATATAGTAGTTTCTTATCTGGTACAGAATTTCATATGTGAAAATACAACTGTTGTTCCAGACAGTGAAACCACTGCATCACAGGAAACTTCCGATGAAACATCGGCAGATACACCAGAAGATACCACCACAGATGAGGCACAGACAAATCAGGCAGAAGACGAAACAACAGAAGACACATCAGAGAATTAAGAGTAAATAAAGAATTGATATGCTCCCATTGAAAATATGGGAGCTTTGATTTAATAATCAGGAGGAAAAATTTATGCTCAAAACAATTTTAGCTCAGGTCAGACAATATAAGCTGCCCTCTGTTTTAAGCATCGTTTTTGCTGCTGCCGAAGTGGTTATGGAGGTAATTCTTCCGCTTTTGACAGCAGGAATTATTGATGAAGGCATTAATGCAGGAAATTTGTCAAAGGTTTATTTGTATGGCGGGCTTATGATTCTGGCAGCTCTTTTAAGTCTGACCTTCGGCATACTGGCCGGAAAATTTGCAGCGCAGGCATCAACAGGTGTTGCGTGCAATCTAAGGGATGCAATGTATGAAAATATTCAGACCTATTCATTTGCCAATATTGATAAATTCAGTACTGCGGGTCTTGTCACCAGACTGACCACGGATGTCACAAATGTTCAGAACGCATATCAGATGATTATTCGAATCTGTGTCAGAGCACCGTTTACGCTTGTGTCAGCGCTTGTCATGTCCATGTTGGTCAGTGTAAAAGTAAGTATGGTATTTATTGTGGCGATTATTTTTCTTGGGTGTATACTGGCAGTGATTATCCGCACTACAATGCCTCTGTTTGACAAAGTATTTCACCGTTATGATGATTTGAATGCCAGTATTCAGGAAAATGTTTCTGCAATTCGCGTAGTGAAGGCGTTTGTCAGAGAGGAATATGAAAATACAAAGTTTGAGAAAGCAGCCGAAAATATTTACAAAATGTTTGTAAAAGCAGAGAGTAATCTGGCATTTAACAATCCTGCAATGATGATATCTGTATATGGAAGTATTCTGTTAATCTCATGGTTTGGTGCAAAGATGATTACAGTGGGAGATTTGACAACTGGAGAACTGACACAGCTTTTTCAGTATGTAATGTCGATTCTTATAAGCCTTATGATGATTTCCATGATATTTGTTATGCTCAGTATGAGTATTGCCAGTATCCGTCGTATCTGTGAGGTTTTAAATGAAACGTCAGACCTCGCAAATCCGAAACATCCAATTTGCAGTGTGGACAATGGAAGCGTTGTATTTGAGAACGTTTCATTTTCTTATCGAAAGGACAGCCAGAAACTGGTACTTTCCAATATCAATCTTGATATTCGGGCGGGCGAAACGATTGGAATTATCGGTGGAACCGGAAGTGCAAAATCAAGTCTTGTTAATCTGATTAGCCGTCTTTATGATGTGACAGAGGGAAGAGTCTTGATTGGCGGAAGAGATGTGAGGGAATACGATTTGGAAGTACTTAGAAATCAGGTATCAGTAGTTCTGCAAAAAAATGAGCTTTTCTCTGGTTCCATACTGGATAATCTCCGATGGGGAGATGAAAATGCCACAGAACAGGACTGTATTCAGGCATGTCAGTGGGCATGTGCAGATGAATTTATTGAAAAAATGCCAATTAAATATAATACATATATAGAGCAGGGTGGAAACAATGTATCCGGTGGTCAGAAACAGCGTCTCTGTATTGCCAGAGCGCTTTTGAAAAAGCCGAAAATTCTGATTCTTGATGATTCTACAAGCGCTGTTGATACTGCGACTGACGCAAAAATCAGAAAGGCATTTGCAGAGGAGATTCCAGATACTACCAAATTTATTATTGCACAGCGTATTTCCAGTATTCAGGATGCAGACCGCATTATTGTACTAGAAGATGGAAAGGTAAATGGTTTGGGAACCCATGCAGAGCTGCTTGAAAATAATGAAATATACAGAGTCGTATATGAAGGTCAGACTAAGGGCGGCGGCGATTTTGACCACTAGGAAAGGAGAGGAAGGATATGAAAGAAAACAAAAATATGCAGAGACGTCCGAAAGTTGAGAATCCTGGAAAAATCTTTAAACGGTTATTTATGTCTATGATGCAGTCTTATCTTGTTCCATTTATTATTGTGGTAATCTGCATTGTAATTGCCGCTTTTGCCAATGTGCAGGCTTCTCTGTTTTCACAGACGTTGATTGATGATTATATTGTCCCTCTGACAGAATCCGATGACCCGAATTTCGGGCCGCTGGCGCATGCTCTGCTGACAATGGCATCTGTTTATCTGATAGGAATTATTTCTTCCTATGCTTATAACAGAATTATGGTAAATGTAACACAGGGAACACTTCGAAATATCAGAATGAAAATGTTTAAGCATATGGAATCTTTGCCAATTAAATACTTTGATACACATGCTCATGGAGATATTATGTCGGTTTATACCAATGATATTGATACTTTAAGACAGTTAATCAGCCAGAGTATTCCACAGTTGATTAACAGTGTGATTACAATAGTCATGGTATTTGTCAGCATGGTAATGTTAAGTATTCCTCTTACCATACTTACACTTGTGATGGTGGCCGTAATGCTATTCTGCACCAGAAAACTTGCCGGACAGTCCGGTATGTATTTTGGAAAGCAGCAGAGAGATTTGGGAGCATTAAATGGATATATCGAAGAAATGATGAGCGGACAGAAGGTGGTAAAGGTATTCTGTCATGAAGAAAAATCTCTGAAGGATTTCAGAGCTTTGAATGAGAGACTGAGAGACAGTGCCAATAATGCGAATACTTATGCGAATATTCTGATGCCTGTAAATGCGCAGCTTGGAAATGTCAGCTATGTTCTGTGTGCTGTTGTGGGTGCGATATTGGCGATTAACGGACAGTTTGGACTGTCACTTGGCGCACTGGTGGCATTTGTACAGTTAAATAAAAGTTTTAACATGCCGATTACGCAGGTAAGCCAGCAGTTAAACAGTGTTGTTATGGCTATGGCAGGTGCAGAGAGAATTTTTCAGCTTCTTGATGAAGCTCCAGAAGAGGATGAGGGCTTTGTTACACTGGTGAATGCGAAGGAAAAATCAGACGGAAGCCTTGAGGAATGTGAAAACCGCACCTCTGTCTGGGCATGGAAAACAGTTGACAAACAGACAAATCAGTCAAAGCTTGTGCGTTTGGAAGGTGATGTGGAATTTAAGGGGGTTGATTTTGGATATACAGATGAGAAGATTGTACTTCATGATATTAAAATGTTTGCCACGCCGGGGCAGAAGATTGCCTTTGTTGGAAGCACCGGAGCGGGAAAGACTACAATTACAAATCTGATTAACCGTTTTTATGATATTCAGGATGGAAAAATTTATTATGACGGTATTAATATTAATAAAATAAAAAAGGCGGATTTGAGGCGGAGCCTTGGAATTGTACTTCAGGATACGCATCTTTTTACCGGAACTGTAATGGAAAATATTCGTTATGGAAAGCTGGATGCAACAGATGAAGAATGTATGGCGGCGGCAAAGCTTGCCAATGCGGACAGCTTTATTACCAGACTGCCGCAGGGATATGATACTATGCTGACCGGAGATGGGGCAAATCTTTCGCAGGGACAAAGGCAGCTTATTGCGATTGCAAGGGCGGCAGTTGCAGACCCGCCTGCGCTGATTCTTGATGAGGCTACTTCAAGTATTGATACCAGAACAGAAGCACTGGTACAGAAGGGTATGGATGGTCTGATGGAGGGGCGTACTACTTTTGTCATTGCCCACAGGCTGTCTACTGTAAGAAATAGCGATTGTATTATGGTGCTGGAGCAGGGAAGGATTATAGAGAGAGGAAACCATGAACAGTTAATGGAAGAAAAAGGAAGATATTATCAGTTATACACTGGTTCCATTGCCTGATAATCTTTATTGTTGAAGTGATAAATGTTTCTCATAAAACTATAAAAATAAAAGGTATTTTTGGAAACATTTTGATAACAGAAATTTTTAATACTATCAAAATATATAAATAATAAAACCGAAGTAAACGCCTTTTGGCATGCTTCGGTTTTATTATATTCTGAATTGGTAAAATTAAACATAAGAATAGAACATTTATCAATTTTACTTTTTAAAAAACTGTGAATTTTTTACAAAAATAATTTCATGTCTTGCCAGAATTTGTAAAATCTATTATATTATGGTCATAGGGCAGAAACAGCCATATGACTATTATCAAAAAAGGAGGGTAGGAGATTTTGTTTATCAGGGAGGTAATTTGGGTAGCGATTTGATTGTATTTGTAGTTTTAGGGAAACAAAAAATAAAGTATATGGAAAGGAAATCAGAATCGTGAAAGTTCAATCAAAAAAAAGAACTGGCTTTTTTAAGAAAGCCACAATACTTATGTTTCTTGTAATTTTTGTATTTACAGGACTGCGTCCGGCAGATATTGTAATAGGAGCAGCAAGCTCTTCTTCTACATCAAATACTACCAGAATATCTGTCCATGACCCGTCTGTATTTTATGACCCGTCTACCGGAAATTATAATATCTATGGCAGCCATATGGCACAGGCAACTTCTAAGGATTTGAGAAACTGGTCTGCGCTCGGTACTCAGGGTTATACGAATAATACATTGTATGCAAGTGAAAATGTAGAGGGTATTTATTACATACAAAATAAATTCAGCGGCTTATATCTGGATGTTGCAGATGGTTCATCAGCAAATGGAGCAAATATCAGACAGTGGTCATACAATGGTTCGGATGCCCAGAAGTTTAAATTTGTTTCACTGGGTGATGGATATTACTATATTCTGACAGGTGCATCAGGTTATAAGGGCTGTGTAGATGTAGAGACAGGTTCTGCTGCCGACGGGACAAATATTCTTCAATGGGAATACTGGGGCGGCGAAATGCAGAAATATCGTGTGGTTCAACAGCCGGACGGAACTTATGCAATTCTTACAAAAGCAAGTGGCTGTGCTTCTGGTCTTGAAGTATATGACTGGTCTGAAGAAGCAGGCGGAAATATTGACGAGTGGAATTACTGGGGCGGTGACTGCCAGAAATGGAGACTGATAGAAGCGGAAAAAAACAGTGGCAGCACAAAGGTTTCTTCAGGAGAACATTTAAGAGATGCGCTTGCATCACCATTTTTATGGGCAGGATATAATGATCAAGACAGCGCAAAAAGTGATGAGGGATGCGCGGTATGGGCGCCGGATATTATTTATAATCCGGATTATATCTGGAATGACGGAAGCAAAGGTGCATATATGATGTATTTCTGTACATCATCTACATATATTCGTTCCTGTATTGCCTATGGAGTGTCAAAATCAGCAACAGGTCCATTCTCTTATGTGGATACGATTATTTATTCAGGCTTTACAAAGTCAGACAATCTGGTTACTACTAATTCACAGTATGGAACAAAGACAGTTAATACAAATTATGCAAATACCAATATTCCAAAGCTGATTGAGCAGGGAAAATTGAACTCTGCGCGTGCTGGATGGTTTAACAGCAAAGGTGAGTATAACAATACTCTGTTTCCAAATGCTATTGACCCGACTGTTTTGTTTGATGCAAACGGAAAAATGTGGATGACCTATGGTTCATGGTCAGGCGGAATCTATATTTTAGAAATTGATAAAACAACAGGTCAGCCAATTTATCCAAAGACAAACAGCGGCCAGACAGACGGATATTTTGGGACAAGAATCGCAGGAGGATATACAAAGTCAGGAGAGGCACCATATATTCTTTATGATGCAGAAAGTGGATACTATTATCTGTATGTAACTTATGGATGGCTTGGTGTAAATGGCGGTTATCATATTCGTATGTACCGTTCAAAAACAATTAACGGTTCTTATGTAGATGCAGCCGGAAATTCTGCAATTTTTGATTCTTCAACAAATCAGGCAACCCGTGGTATTAAGGTATTTGGAAACTATGATTTTTCTTCTTTAAGTACAGAAGGGTACAAGTCCGGTGGACATAATTCTGCATTTATTGATACAGACGGCCGGAGATATCTGGTTTATCATACAAGATTTAACACAGGTTTGGAGTCTCATGAGGTACGGGTGCATCAACAGTTTTTAAATGAGGACAAATGGCCGGTAACAGCCGTTTACGAGTATCTGGGCAGCCAGATTTCCAATACGGGCTACAGTATGGCGGATATGACAGGAACTTATGAATTTGTCAATCATGGAACAGATGCCTCTACGGACAATGTGGGAATGTTATCTACAAATTCAATTACACTGAACAGCAATGGAACAATTACCGGAGATTATACAGGTACATGGAGTTATACATCCGGAAAATATTACTGTCAGATGAAAATTGGCGGTGTTACCTATAAGGGAGTATTCTTTAAGCAAAAGGATGAATCTCTGAATCATAAAGAAGTTATGACGTTTTCTCTGATTGGCTCCAATAATGAGACAATTTGGGGAACAAAGACCATTCCGGTTATTTCAAGTGTAGAAGGTACTTTTTATATTCGCAATGCCTATTCCGGTCTGTATCTCGATGTGGAAAACGGCAGCAGCGAGAATACCGCAAATATCCGTCAGTGGACTTACAATGGTGCAGATGCACAGAAGTTTAAGATTGTATCAAATGGAAATGGATATTATCGTATCTTAACAGGTGCATCCGGATACAGAAAAGGACTGGATGTAGAAGGAGGCAAGTCGGCAGACGGAACCAATATTCAACAGTATAATTATAATGGCTCCATGCATCAGCAGTTTAAAGTGGAAAGACAGGCTGATGGGACCTATGCGATTTTGACTGGAGCCAGCGGTGGCACTTCAGGGCTGGATGTATACGACTGGAGCAATGAGCCAGGTGGAAATGTAAATCAATGGAATTACTGGGGCGGCACATGCCAAAAGTGGATATTGGAGCCGGCGAATTAGTACAGTCGTAAAAATAAAGATATTGATAGTTTCTTCTGGAAAATATCAAATATAAGTTTGGCTTTAAGCGGAACAACAAATTTCAAAGAAGTTTGATAGTTAAGTCTGCTGTATTACAGATAGAATATGATATTTTATCTGTGATATGGCAGACATTATTTATGGTGATATAAATGGTGAAGTAAAACTCACTTTCAGATGAAGTAAATGTGCCTATACAAAATAAAAATTAGGTATTATAATAAAATTAATAATAAAGTTGGTCGAGTACAAAAAATATTTCTTAGAGATTTTTGTTAAAGAAAATGAACGGATAAAGAGAAGAAGGGAGGGGAAAAGCAAAAAGAATTAAGGACAATAAAAACAGAGAGGAGGTTCAGGAAAAAATTATTGAAGCTGGTATGGTATTGACAATAAAGAGTGAATGATTTAATATAATTAAGAAAAAGTTTTATTTAAAAGTAAAAAAATTTTTTAAAATAATTTAGTTTGAGAGAGAAAAAAATATGAAAAAATTATTTACAAATAAACAGAAATTTATTTATCGATTTATATTAAATGTTTTAGTGCTTTTTGGGTTTGTTTTATTATATAAATACTATCAATCTAGTGTTCATATAAAGATAACGCCGGAAGAGGTAGAGTATATAATGATAAGTGATATAGAAGAGGGAAAAACAGAATTTTTGGATATGCAAAGAACAGCAGAAATAATAGAATTGTTTAATGATATGAAACATATAAAAAGAGATTTTAATGGAAACGGTTCAGGAAAATACCCTGCATTTGAGATTAAATTGAAAAATGGTGAATTGCTCACGTTGTTTGTAATAGGTACACAGAAATGGAATGTGATTGTGGAAGGGCGTCCATGGCAATGGATAGATTACTGGGGAGCACCAGATTATGAATATTGGGATATTGTATCCTATATTGGTGAACAGACAGAATGGAGACAATTGTATTCTGAGTTAATAGTTGAACTTTTTAGCTGACAGGAGAGTTTATCTACTCTAAATTGAAAGAGGAAAAATATGAAAAAGTTATTTACAAATAAACAGAAATTTATTTATCGATTTATATTAAATGTTTTAGTACTTTTTGGGTGTATTTTATTATATAAATATTATCAATCCAGTGTTCATATAAAGATAAAGCTAGAAGAGGTAGAGTATATACAAATAGGAAGTAATTATGGACAGATAAGTGATAATTTAGATAAAGAAGATGATATTAAAAAAATAGTAAAACTGTTTAATAGTATGACACATATAAAAAGAGACCTTACAGGAATTGGAACAACAGTAGAGAATCCGTTTATTATTCAATTAATTACAGGAGAAACTATAAGTTTACAGCCCATAGGTGAAGATAAATGGATTGTTAATATTGAAGGACGTCCATGGCAATGGATTGATTATTGGGGAGCGCCAGACCTTGATTATTGGAATATTGTGGCATATTTTGGAAAGCAATCAGAATTACGGGAGATATATGCAGATTTAATTGGAATGTAGCTGAAAATAGTTGTAAATATTTTGGATAGAAAGACCAACTATTAAAAGTCAAGTAGATTTTGAAAAAAAATTAAAAAATTTCAGAAATAAAAAACTGCATGACAATAAGGCCTGCACTTCTGCAAACCAAAATCAGTAAAACAAGGCTTTACGCTTTTGGAACGTAAGGCTGGTTATTTTTCAAAACTGCATAGATGATATAGCACAGTTTTCTTGAAACTGCACCAATACAGGTTAAATGATGTTTGCCTTCGGCTTTCTTTTTCTGATAATAAGCACTAAGTACAGGGTCTTTAAAAGCAGCAACCAGTGCCGCCTGGAAAATAGCTTTGCGCAGATATGGTGAACCCCGTTTGCTCATGACATTATGTGTGGCTTCAAATTCACCGGACTGGCTGACAGAAGCATCAATCCCTGCAAAAGCCACCAGCTTTTTTGGACTGTCGAACTTGGAAATATCACCAATCTCACTGATGATTGCAGCTCCTGTAACACTGCCGATACCAGTGATTGTAGTAACAGGTGAGTTCAGTTTTTCCATGAACCTTGAAATTTCAGATTCAGTTTCCTTCACCTGTTTTTCAATAAAGGTAATCTGCTCAATTAATGTTTTGAGCTGGAAAGCAAAGCTGTTTTTGGCAAAGGTAATCCCAAAGGAGCTGGAAGCTGCTGATTTCAATTGTTCCGCTTTGTCAGCGCCGAGTTTCTGCCTGCTTAAGCGTGCAAGGAGTTCAGCCAGTGTTTCAGAGGAAACAGATTCAAAATCAAGAGGCGAGGAAAACTTCAGGAGTATTTCTTTTGAAGTTTTACCAAAAATATCAGAAAAAACAGCCTGATATTCAGGAAAAACCTGGTCAAGGACACAAACGACTTTCCTCTTTAAATCACTGATTGATTCCACGAGATAGGTACGGAACCGGGTAAGTGTTCTTAAAGAAAATAAATCCTCATCCGCAAGACGTGTTTCCACAAACTGTCCATAACGGATTAAATCCGCAATCAGAACAGAATCAATGATGTCATTTTTACGTTTACGGATTTCGGTACCTCTGCGCCATCCATCAGTCTGGATAGGATTTATGACATGCAGAAGGAATCCTTTCTCAAAAAGGAAAGAATAAACAGAAAGCCAGTAATGGCCAGTTGCTTCCATACCAATTTCAAAGCAGGAGGTATCAGAAGAATAGGAAGAAATTTTAGTGAAGAGAGCCTGTCCACCCTCAGAAGTATTCGGGAAAGAAAAAGCTTTGAATATAATCTTGCCGGAATCATCCATCATGGAAGCAACATGATTATTTTTACCAATATCAATGCCAATAAAAAACATAAAAACCACCTCTGAAAAAGATTTTAGATTGTGAGAGCGCTCATCTGATAAACGTCACTACCTTGTGCAAAATACGGAGAAAGGTCAAAGGACCGTCAACATCCAACTCATACGCAAACAGCTTATCAGAGAGAGGGACCAGTCTTTCAAGTACGAGTATGAAAGCCCAAGGAAAAAACGGTCAGCCTCTCAATCTAATAAAACTATTATCTCCTATCAGACAGGAGATGTAAAGAAAAAATAGAAAACATAAAGAATAGGTTTATAGGTTTCCCTATTGAATAACCTAAATACATTATACAAGGAAAATGGAGATGAGAGAAGAAAGGTATTATAAAATAAATAAAAAAATATGTATATTGCTTGCAAGTATATTAGTTTTTATAAAAAAATAATGGATATGCAGCAATAACTGTAGGAGGAAGTTCCCAAGGAGCATATCAGAGCATTGGTTCTTGCCAGCAAAAAGATAGAACTTGCACTATTCTTATAAGTAAGTTTATAGACTATTTGAAAGCATATGCTGGAAGTTATGTAAGTGTAAAATTTAATTATAAAGATAGTTCAGCATGGGAGCAAGACATGAAGCCAGGAATTTGGTCAAATGACAGTATTGATGATGTAAATTTTATGATTTTTTCTGGACATGGATATAAAAAAGGAAAAGCATGTTCATATAATACATTACATTACTACAATTTAAATTCGTTTACAGATTTCCATCCTTCATCGAATGAGGGAATGTCAGATGCAAATCTAACCATCAAAGAGGCTGAATGGGAAAGTCAGGAACAGCTACAAGGTGGGTTGCTACATATTCCTGTAATTTTTTAAATACAGAGGATTCTTATTGTAGAAATATGATGCAGGGAATAAATATAATGATGGGTTTTTCTTCTACAATGTATATTAATAGCAGAAAATTTTTTAAAAGAAAATGGGTTATTGCCAGATGAATTTTCATACAGCGGTATAGGATATGATACATTAACCGACTTATCTCATCCAGAAGATGAAATAATTATAGCAAAACAGATTTATTTTAGTCGAAATATTGACAATATTGAGGTAGATGGAAATTCAAAAATATATGTTTCTATTGACAGTAATGGAAAGATTTCAGAAGCATATTCCGCTTACAGGGATGTGGATGACAGGGTTTCGGTTAATGAAGTCATTGAATTAGGGGAAGCAGTTGATAAAGTGTTAAATTCAAAAGGGTTTATCGCTGTGGAAGAAAATGCTGACAAAGTGGTTTTGGAAAATGTAGAAATTATATACTGGGAGGATTCGGCAGAATTCAGTACAAATTCCACCATTCAGCCAGTATATAAAATTACAGGGAAGTCTTATCAGGGTGAAAATATAATCGGAGAATTTGAAGCAATAGAATCAGCCGTCAGGTAATACCTGTTCAAGTTTTGAACGTGATAAAATTTTTTCATCACACTCCTCCAGAATTTCTTCATCAACTGTAATGATATAATAAAAAATACTGACATTCCATTCTGAAAAATACCGTGCGTAGATTCTCCCTTTCATGGGAATAACAGCAAATTCAGAGGAAGGTTTATAATTAGGACTGCCATATTGCAGATAGGACATAACATTCTGCCTTGCAGTATGGCAGGCATGATTTACCATAATATCAGAATCTATCCGTGTCCACCCGTCAAACCCAGAATAAGAAATATCTTCTTTTATCTCCGTAATCTCACAATCAAAGATAAAATCTTCTTGGGATAATCCAAAATCTTGCAGAACAAGCCAGTAAAAATCAAATTCTGGTACAGATATCACTTCTCTTTTATTAATGTTTCCGTCAGAATCAAAACCATAGCTTTTTCCACTGCTGTCACTGACAAGATATGCTCCATAAAATCCATTAAAATATGGAGATTTTTCATCAAAAAGCCTGCTGCATCCATTCAGCAGCGAAAATGCAGGGAAATTATAGAGGATTGTCAGAGACAGATTTTTATTTCCCATATAGCTCTGAAACCCTTTATTATCCACAAACGTCATTACAAAGGGATACCAGTCTGTTTTCCATGTAGCCAGACCTCCCGGAATATGAATATCAAAGCCTTTTTCTTCCATAAGGCTTTCTTTTTTCATATGTCCGCTGTATACAGACATGACAAGCAGACTCCGAAGATATATGGCAGGAGGAGTGAGCAGAAAAAGAAAAACAGATAATATTACAATTATGCATTTTACAGGAACTTTTTTCTTCATAAATTTAAAATCCTTTTTGATAAATTGAAATATTTTACAGTTTTGACGAAAACGCTGATGATTCATAATCTAGCATGAGATTTGTATATTGTCAATATTTTTCCAACTTTTCAGGTTTGAATTAACTGTTTACTTGAAAGTTTTCGGGCTTCATGATAAAATTATACTGCTGAGAATAGCTGACAAAAATGTGAAATAAAAAATATTAATCAAAACATAGTTTTGCATTTTATAAACTGAAATGGAGGTTTTATGTTAGATTACAAATGTCCGAACTGTGGCAGGCTATTAGGATATAAAGGTCTGTGCTGGCAATGTCAGTCAGAAGAGGAGAGAAAAGAGGTTTTTGGGATGACGCCGGAGCAGCGGCGTGAAAAAATGGCACATCTCATTGCCAATATTGATAAAATCAGCGATTTAAATGAGGAATACAATGATTTTTGGAAACTTCTTTCCTGTCTTGGCGTCTGCCCGCCGGAGCTTCAGAGAGCCGCATTACAGAAGGAAGTATTCTATCCTCCTGCTCTTTATTATCATGCGCCAAAAGATGTGCGTGACACCCTGATACGGCTTCTGAATGAAACTGACAAATCAATGACAGCCTCACATCTTATGGAATGTATCGCCATGCAGGGAGACGACGTATCTTTAAAAGCCCTGCTCGCTTTAGAGAAGAATCCCCGTGAATGGAGAGAAGCCCTGTATGTAGACCCTTCTGTATATGCCCAGTGCGGGGGCTGGACCTTCAATAAAGAAGGAGAGCGCCGCGACCTGAATTATAATATGTGCTATCCTATGGTAAAAAAATCAGAAAATAAAAAACCGGTAATAAAGGAAACTGGTAAAACGGGTAAAAAAATGCTTCCAGAGGCCGCTGTTATCGGAAGAGCACGACGGGATAAGTGCTCAAACTGTGGCTGTATCATGATGGATATGCTGGTTCTTGACGGAAGAGATGAGAGGCTTGAATTTTTGGGGATTGACGGAATCATTACCGCAAGTTGCTGCCCAAGCTGTGTCTGTTTTACTGAAAGTTCATTTTCAAAATTTGAACTTGATGGAAGCAGCGCTCCATTAAAAGATACTTTGATTATTCAGAATGTTGAAAACTATTGTGAAGAGGAAGATATTAAAGAGTTGTCAGACAATTTGTGGGAGCTTGGGAAAACTCTCGTTCCGGTATTTTACGGGGCGTATTATGAAGACGTGAATACAATAGGAGGTTTTGCAAACTGGATTCAGGACTGGAACTATGTTTCCTGTCCGGAGTGTGAAAAGCCGATGATGCTGCTTGCACAGATTCAGTGGGAGACTGTGCAGCTGAACTGCGAGGGTACATTATATATAGAAATCTGCCCGGAGTGCCGGATAGCCTCCATGCATCATCAGCAGACATAACGACTTATTAAAAGGAGACAGAATGGATATTTTAAATTTGGAACAGGACATGATTGACAAAAGAATTGTACGGGCAGTAAAGGAAATGGGCTTTCAGCATTTTTCGCCTATTCAGGAGCAGTCCATACCGGAAATACTCGCGGGAAAAGATGTTATAGGACAGGCACAGACAGGCACAGGTAAAACTGCGGCATTTGGAATTCCACTGTTACAGGCAGTTGACCCTGATACAAAGGGCATGCAGGGGCTGGTACTCTGTCCTACCAGAGAGCTTGCCATGCAGGCGGCAGAGGAGCTTCGAAAATTTGCGAAATATATGTCGGGCATACGTGTGCTCGCAGTATATGGCGGGCAGGAAATCTACAAACAGATTAAAAGCTTAAAAGGCAATGTACAGATTATTGTGGGAACTCCGGGGCGTGTTATGGACCATCTGCGCAGACATACGATTAAGCTGGACAGGCTGAAAATGGTTGTTCTCGACGAAGCCGACGAAATGCTGGATATGGGTTTTCGTGAGGATATGGAGGAAATTCTATCCCAAATTCCAAACGGGCATCAAACCGTATTATTTTCTGCAACTATGCCAAAGGCCATTTTAAATATCACCGGCCAGTTCCAGAAAAACCCGATTTTGATTAAAACCGTAAAAAAAGAGCTTACAGTTCAAACCATTAAGCAGTATTATTATCATGTCAGAAAAGAGGATAAAAAGGAAGCTGCTGCAAGACTTTTGGAATATTATGCGCCAAAGCGTACTCTTATTTTCTGCAATACGAAAAAAATGGTGGAGGAGCTTGCCGAAGAGCTGAAATCAAGAGGCTTTTTTGCAGAAGGGCTTCACGGGGATTTGACACAGAATGTCAGGGACAGAGTGATGGATTCCTTTAAAACCGGAACTGCCCAGGTTTTAATCGCTACGGATGTAGCGGCGCGTGGACTTGATATTGACGATGTAGAGGCGGTCATTAACTATGATGTTCCACAGGATATTGAATATTATGTTCACAGAATCGGAAGAACCGGAAGAGCAGGCCGTTCGGGGCGTTCCTTTACACTGGTTTCGGGAAAAGAAATTTTTAAAATCCATGATATTGAAAAGGTCTGCAAATCAAAAATGAAGGAGCGGACTGTTCCAACGGCGGCAGATATTGAGGTGGTAAAGTCAAAAAAGATACTGGATGAAGTGACTGAAATTATGAACAGTCAGAATCTGAGAGAAGCCACCAGAATGATATCTTCAAGAATGGAGGAGGAAGCCTGTACTGCGCTGGAGCTTGCGGCTGGGTTTTTAAAGTTGCACCTCGGAGAAGAAAAAGAAGATATTCAGCCGGATAAATATATTGTGCCACGAAAAAAGAAACGGTACGGGGATGAATGGAAAAACGGAAAACGTGAGAAAAGCAGAGGATTTAAGAGTGGATTTAAGTATTCTGACAAAGAAAAGGAAGGTCAGAGGCAAAAAAAGAAAAATACAAGAAAAAAAGTATTTCAGAACAGAAATACCGGAAAGAGAAGTAAAGAAAATTATAAATAGATTTTACATTTAAGTGATTCATTTTTTACAAAGGGCAACGTCTTGCTTTACCGGAGCAAAGGCGTTACCCTTTTTGTATGCTGTTATAAACAGGCTGTTGCAGAATAAAGCATGATTGCAAAAGTTACACATTGTCTGTATAATTTTAACGTTTTAGCTTTCCAAGAAACTCCTGCATTCTTGTATGCTCTGACTGAAATACCTCTTCTGGTGTTCCCTGTACAGCAATTACGCCTTTATCCATAAAAATAATCCGGTCAGAAATATTTCTGGCAAATTCCATTTCATGAGTAACAATTACCATGGTCATTTTTGTCTCTGCCAGAGCTTTAATCACTTTTAATACCTCTCCGGTCAGTTCAGGGTCAAGCGCTGAGGTTGGCTCATCAAAAAACAGCACCTTCGGCTTTAAGGCCAGCGCTCTCGCAATCGCCACTCTCTGCTGCTGTCCGCCGGAAAGCTGATATGGATAATAGTCCTCCTTATCGGAAAGACCCATCTGGGCCAGCAGATTTTTGGCTTCCTGATATACCTCATTTTTTTTGCGTTTCTGCACATGGATTGGTGCATCTGTAATGTTTTTCATTACTGTAAAATGCGGAAATAAATTAAAATTTTGAAATACCAGCCCAAAGATACTTTTTATCTCATTCAGCCTCGCGGGCTTTTCATATACTGTTTTATTATTCACAATCGTTGCCGCAGATTTCTCAAGATAGCTCAAATCACCGCAGTCCATGGTTTCAAGCAAAGTAGCACACCGCAGCAGAGTAGATTTACCGGAGCCGGAGGGGCCGATAATAGAAACAACCTCCCCCTGATTTACCTGCAAGGAAATATCCTTCAGTACCTCCAGACTGCCAAATGACTTTTTTACATGGTTCATTTTCAGATATACCATAACAATCCTCCTAGCGAAATTTCCTTCTATCGGTAATAATTCATCCGCTTCTCAATCCATTCCATAATTATGGAAACCAGCAGATTAAACACATAGTAGAACAGTGCCGCAATTGCAAACGGCATAAGCGTCGTTTCTCTGGCCGCAATCTGTTTTGCAATACTGAACATTTCCATATAAGAAAGAGAAAATGCAAGCGAAGTATCCTTTACCAGTGTAATAATTTCATTTGTCACAGAAGGAAGAATAATCTTTATTACCTGTGGGAGAATGATTTTCATAAAAGTCTGTATTCTGTTATATCCCAAAATTCCGGCAGCTTCATACTGTCCTTTTGGAATCGCTTCTATTCCCGAACGGTAAATTTCTGCAAAATAGGCGGAATAATTTATTACAAATCCTACAATAATGGCAGGATAACGCCAGTTTCCAATAGAAAATCCAAATAAATAATAAGGGGCGAAATAAACTACCATCAACTGAAGCATTAATGGAGTGCCCCGAAGCACAGAAATATAGAATCGGGCAATTGCCTGCAACAGTTTATTTTTTGACATTCTGCCAAATGCAATCAAAAATCCAAGCGGCAGTGAAAAAATCAGAGTCAGAAAGAAGATACCGACAGAGCGTTCCATTCCTTCAGCCATTGAGGAAAGTATTACGGAAAAACTCATTTCAGGACTCCTTTATTCTTCCAGACAAACCATATCAGTAAGTTCATATTTTTCTGCCAGTTTATCAAATGTACCATTCTTTTTTAAAGTGTGTAAGGCTTCATTTACTTCCTTGCACAGCTCTGCATTTCCTTTTTTAAATCCAATGGCATATTTTTCTGTGTTTAAGTGTGTGTCAAGAATTACAAATTTATCGCTGCCACGGGAATTTAACTGATACTGAGCCACACCGATATCCATCGCAATTGCGTCTACTGAGCCGGCTTCCAGCTCAACAAAGGCCGTGTTGTAATCTGCAAATTCCTGCAAGGTTTTAAAGGTATCTGCCAGCTCTTTTTGTTCGTCCTTATCCTGAAGCACATCCAGAGCGGCGCTGGCGGCCTGTACTCCTACCGTTTTGTCCGCAAGGTCTTTTAGTTCCTTAATGCCCGAGTCTGTTTTTGTTACAATTACCTGACTGTTATCTACATACGGGTCAGACCATGTATATTTGTTTTCGCGCTTGTTCATGGTAAAACCATTCCAGATACAGTCAATGGAGCCGGAATTTAATTCATTATCTTTGTTATCCCAGATAATCGGTTGTTTTTTCAGTGACCATCCCTTAAGTTTGCATACCTCGTCGGCAAGTTCAAGGTCAAAGCCGGTATAATCTCCGTTATCATCCATATAGCCATAAGGAGGATATTCTGCATCAAACCCGACAGTAAATGTCTTTTTGCCATCTTTGTTGTCACTGTCCTTGTCCTCTTTTTTACAGCCTGCAAGCAGGGCAGCAGCCAGAGATACTACAATAACGCCACATAATAATTGTTTTTTCATAGTATGTAATTCCCTTTCTTTTGTTGCAGAGCGAATAGCTCGCAGTGTATATTTGTTATAAATTTTCAGTGTTTTGATTCTGGATGAAACACAGCAAAAACCATACAGATACCGCTTGTGCAGTACGGTGTAATCTTAACATATCAGTCGTGGTATGTCAATAATGAGGTGATAAAGCAGTGTGATAAAGTGAAAAATCATAAAATTATTATGTTTTAGAAAGCAATTGACAATGTACAGATAGATATGATATATTATATGTGAAAGAATAAAATAGTTAATAATCTGAAATTAAATATATTGAAATCAAAACTAGATACATTATATATAAGAACTGGAGCTGAGGGCAAAAAATTCTTTTAATAAAAGAAAAACCGGTACTTAGTACAGTGCCTTCTTTTCTGATGAAAGCAGTATAAACTAAGTACCGATATTTTCATAGCATCTGGTCTGTATCAGAGGGAACATAACGAACAATATCTTCTACCTTGCAGTTTAATTTTTTACACAAATCATTAATTGTTTTTGTAGATATATCTTTATTGTTTTTCAATCTGGGCAGTGTGCTGAATCCGACATTATGATTCCGTGTCATGGTATACCAGCTTTCATGCTGTCTTTTTAGCGTTTCCCAAAACGGGGTATAATCAATCATTTCTATCTCTCCTTTCCAAAGATATATATATCATATACTATATAGTTTTAACCGAAAATATTAGAAATATTTAATATGTTATATTTAAAATATAATAAAAACGAAATATTTTAAAAACATAATATTTTATTTTATATATATTCTATATATTGAATATAATCAGAAAAAAAGATATAATAGCAATGTGAGTAAAAGTATAATTGAAGGAAGAAATTGAATTATGAAAAAGAAAATATTATATGGGGTAATTATTGCTATTATTATAGTTGGCATATCTTGCATATATTTATATGAAAAATATACAGTTCATTTTTCTGCAATATCTTTAGAAGACCTTGACCTTGAACCCTTCGACTTTTTACCTTCAAGACAGGAATCGGAGCATACCTCGGCAAATGTATTGGAAAAATAATTATATAAAAAAGCGACCCTTTTGCTTGTAAGGTTCGCTTTTTTTCGGTCTATTTTTTGTTTACAGGAAATTACTTTATGTCCACAGATTGCTTGTTTTATGTTTGTTTCGTTGTTTCAGTGCGCCTTTACTTTTGTCCACAAATCCGCAAAATATCCTTTCGTTTCAGCGCTCTGATATCTGAAAATTTCATTTCCCTTATTTCCCATTACCGGTGTATAAGAACTAATCCCTTTATAATCTGTTTCCAGCATATTTTGATAAGCTCCCTCCACCGGCGATGTATATCCCACAAATGCAGAGTTTATTGTAGCGTGTTCCACATCCAGCATAAAATCAATAAACTTATGTGCCAGTACCATTTTTTCCGAAGATTTCATAATCACCATGCAGTCAAACCATTCATTCGTTCCCTCGTCAGGATTAAAAAATTCAAGATTTTTATTTTCTGCCATAATATAAGCCGCATCCCCTGAATATACTACTGCCAGCGCCTTATTTCCCGCAATCATATTGTCCATCACATCATCTCCGACATCCACAGGATTCATGGTAACACGCTGCTCAATCAGCCAGTTGTATGCTTCGTCAATTTCTTCCTTCTTATCCGTATTCATGGAATACCCCAGAGCCTTTAACGCAATCATAAACGCATCCCTCTCGGAATCATACATATATATATTATTTTTATAGCGGGTATTTTTCAGCAAATTCCATCCGTCTTTCAAGTCCTCCTCTTTTACAACTGTTTTATCATAAAGAATCCCCACGGTCCCGTAAAAATAAGGAACCGAATATTTGTTTTCAGAGTCAAATGCCTTTCCCATAATATCCTTGTTCAGATTATCACTGTTTGACAGGCTGCTCCAGTCAATTTCAGCCAGCTGGTTTTCCTTTATCAGTCTTTCAATCATATAGTCAGAGGGAACGAGCACATCATAGGTTTCGCCGCTCATAATTTTTGTATACATACTTTCATTTGAATCAAAGGTTTCATAAATAATTCTGCAGTTATATTCCTTTTCAAATTCAGTAATAAGGTCCGGGTCAATATATTCCCCCGCATTAAAAATCTTCAATGTTTCTTTGTTTCCCGCATAGCTGGTAAGTACAATTATCACAATCAGAGCAGCGGCAGCAGCGGTTCCTGCGTATTTTTTCAGACGTTTGTTTTGGGCAATGAAAATTCCTTCCTTTTCCAGTTCAAAGTTCTTTTTTGAACGTTTTTTTGTTATCGCAGGTACAATATTTACAATCACCAGCGTAATCATAATAACCAGAATCACAATCGTAGACAGAGCATTAATGGTAGGATTTGTACGTCTGGTCATATTATAAACCACGATGGAAATATTTTTTACGCCGTTTCCGGTAATAAAATAAGACACTACAAAATCATCAAATGACATTGTAAATGCCAGAAGCACACCTGCGAAAATTCCTTCTTTAATCATAGGAAGAATCACCTTGGTCAACGCCTGAAACGGGGTTGCGCCAAGGTCCATGGCGGCATTGGCAAGCGCGGGGTCCAGATTTCGTACCTTCGGGTATACGCTTGTAATCACATAAGGTGTACAAAAACAGACATGTGCCAGGAGCATAGTCAGATATCCCTTTTCTATTTTCAGGGAGGAAAATAAAATCATCAGTCCAATCGCAGTAACAATATCAGGGTTCATAATCGGAATATTGTTTACATTTATAATGATTTCCTTTATAATCTTTCTGCTTTTTGACAGTCCGATTGCGGTAATAGTGCCAAGAATCGTAGAAATTACTGTTGCCAGCAGCGCAATTGATATTGACACGTAGACCGCTCCCATAATTTCACTGTCTGTAAACAGCCGTTCATACCATGTCAAAGAAAAACCTTGAAATCTTGTAAGAGATTTTGAGGAATTAAAGGAAAAAATCATAGTCACCAATATAGGCAGATATAAAAACAGAAAACACAGTGTGATATACAATGCAGAACCGATTTTATGCTTTTTTTGTATTGTTCTTTCTTCCATTATTCATCCTCCGTTTTTTCAGGGTCTATTTTTCTCATAATTGTAATTGCAACAAGAATGACTACTGCAAGAATTACGGAAATCGCGCTGCCGAAATTCCAGTTGCCAACAGAGATAAACTGACTTTCAATCAGATTTCCAATCAGCATGTATTGTCCGCCGCCTAAAAGTTTTGGTATGACAAAGGTGGACACTGACAGTAAAAAAGTAGTAATTATGCCGCTTACCACGCCGGGAATGGACAGTTTAAATGTTACCTTAAAAAAAGTCTGTATATTATTTGCGCCCAAATCATGTGCCGCTTCAATCAGAGAATGGTCTATTTTGCTTAAAGATGTGTAAATCGGAATCACCATAAACGGCAGAAAATCGCTGACCATTCCCAGAGTAACGGCAAAGTCTGTATACATAAAGGAGATAGAAGAAAATCCCAGTTTCTCCAATATTGTATTTAAAATCCCATTATCTGATAAAATACCAATCCATGCATAGGTACGAAGAAGCGTATTAATCCACATGGGAATCGTTACCAGCAGAATCATATAATTCTGAGCATGCTCACTGAATCTGCAAATTGTATAGGCAAGAAAATAGCCGATAAAAAAACAGAAGCCTACTGTAATCAGACCCATCTGAAAGGATTTTAAAAATACCTGAAGATAGACAGGCTCCGCAAATTTTTTAAAGCTGTCCAGCGTAAATTGTATATTAACCAGAGTATTGCCTCCGGTGGTAACAGAATAGACAACAATCATCAGAAGCGGTATTATAATGATAAGCAGAGACCATATCAGATATGGCCGCACCAGTTTCGTATAGTGTTTCACTTTTCTTTTCCTCTCTACATCTTGTACATTACGTGAATATCCTCCGGGCCGAAAGACAGTCCGACATTCAATCCCGGCTCGAAATAATCAGTGGTATGAATCAGGTAATTTCGAAATGGTGTTTCTACATGAATTTCATAATGTACACCCTTAAAAGCAATAGATTTCACCTGTCCCTTTATCCTGCTGTTTTCAGGACTTACAATATCTATATCCTCAGGTCTTAACACTACCTCGGTTTCTTCATTATCTTTAAAGCCCTTATCGACACATTCAAAATCAAATCCGTCAAATGAAACAAGCAAATCATGCTTCATTACAGCATTTTCAATAATATTGGATTCTCCGATAAAGCCTGCGACAAACCTGTTTTCCGGTTCATTATAAATATCAACAGGAGAACCAATCTGCTGAATAATGCCTTCATTCATAACCACTACTGTATCTGACATGGACAGTGCTTCCTCCTGGTCATGGGTGACAAAGATAAAGGTAATGCCGACTTCCTGCTGGATTTTTTTCAGTTCGCTCTGCATTTCCTTGCGAAGCTTTGCATCGAGAGCGCCCAGCGGTTCGTCAAGCAAAAGGACCTTTGGCTCATTGACCAAAGCTCTGGCTATGGCGATTCTCTGCTGCTGCCCGCCAGATAAAAGTGTGACGCCCCGCTTTTCAAAACCCTCTAGTCCGACAAGCTTGAGAGTGTTTTTTACTTTTTCGTCAATTGTTTTTTTATCCTTTTTCTTGATTTTCAATCCAAATGCGATGTTATCATATACATTTAAAAACGGAAAAAGTGCATATTTTTGAAAAACTGTATTTACATCTCTCTTGTATGCCGGCACTTTTGAAATATCAGTTCCATGAAACAATACTTCTCCGCCGCTTGGTTCGTCGAAGCCCGCAATAATTCGAAGTGTGGTCGTTTTTCCACATCCAGACGGTCCCAAAAGTGTGAGAAATTCATTTTCATAGATATTTAAATCAATGCCCTTTAATACCTGCTGTTCTCCAAAGTTTTTTGATAACTGTTTTAATTCAATAATTTTACGGTTCATACTTCCTCCTGTTCCTTTGTCGGAAAATCAGTCTAAAAGCTCGGTGGGGAGCTTACCCAGATGAGCTGTGCGCCTTTCTCCGAGGATATAAAATGCTTATATTTTGGCTCGAAGTAGAAAGATTCTCCGCTTTTTGCTTTGAAAGTCTTATTTCCAATGTGAATTTCAATACTGCCCGATAATATATATCCAAACTCTTCTCCCTCATGAGGATTATCCGGATAAGTAGAACCGCCTGCATCAATTGTCAGAAGAATCGGCTCCATAATATTTTTTTGTGCATTGGGGATAATCCACTGGATTACATTATGTAATTCGGTATCCGTTTTTTCAAAGTAATCCGTTTTTTTAAAGACAATCTGACTGTCCTCCGAATCACTGAAAAATTCCTTCAAATCTGTTCCAAGACATTGAAGAATATCCATAAGCGTTGAGATAGACGGCGACGTAAGATTTCTCTCGACCTGTGAGATAAATCCCTTCGACAATTCTGACCTGTCCGCAAGCTCCTCCTGTGTCAGCCCCTTCAGGATACGCAGTCCTTTTAGTTTTTTTCCAATATCCATAATATCCTCTCACTCTTCTAAACTTTAAGTTTAGTAACACTAAACCAAACGTATTTATTATACACAAAAAAAATGATTCGTCAATATATTTTTAGGAAAAAAGTTATTTCTTTACATGCAAAATGTGGTATAATATTCAAGAAGGGGTGTCACTCCGACGAGGGGAGTCCTCCCTTTTTCAAAAAAAGGAGTATCATATAATTAAACAACAAAGGAGGTTTCAATTATTATGGGACAACCATACCATCAAAAAAAATACTCTTCATCCCGCAATCCTTACAGTCGTCGTCCTGCTCGCCGCCGTCGCAGACGCCGCTACGGTCTGTTTGGAATTCCATTTTCAACGCTGTTTTTAGGTCTTTTCCTTCTGACAGCAGTTATATCCATCTGTTCTTTAACTCTGGGAAAATCAAAGGAAATACAGAATGGTGAAGGTGGAGTAAAAACAATATTTTCCAGTCAGAGTCAGGAAAAAGAGCCTGTAACATCTGAACCTAAAAAGGTTATTATGATTGACAGTGGTCATGGAGGAAACGACCCCGGCTGTATAAAGGAAAATCCGGACAGGGATATCTATGAAAAGGATATTAATCTTGCAATCGCAAAAAAATTAAAGTCGATTCTTGAAGCAAATGGATATCAGGTAATTATGACTAGGGATACAGACTCTTTTCTTGAGTTGGACGAGCGTGTAGCACTTTCAAATGAAAAACATCCGGATATTTTTGTCAGTATACATCAGAATGCTCTGGAAAATGACACCATTTCAAATGGAATTGAAACACATTATTATGACCTTCCAAACCTTGACAGCAGACTGCTGGCGCAGACCATACAGAGATTTATAGTGGAAAGCACCTCGGCCAGAGATAGAGGAACCTGCAATGACAGTGAGCTTTATGTGCTGAAAAACAACACTGTTCCCTGCTGTCTGGTAGAAACAGGCTTTTTAAGTGCCACAGAGGAGGGAAATAAACTTTTGGATTCTGAATATCAGGAAAAAATTGCACAGGGAATTGCAAAAGGGATTCAAAATTATATGGAAAAAACAAAAAATAAATAATGGAGGCTGGAAATGGGCAAAACAATAGAAAAGCAGAAACATGAAATTATGCTTGAAAATCAAATAAAAGTAAGCTTTCTTTATCACAGTGGATTTCTGGTAGAATTGTCAGATACTATTTTCTTATTTGACTATTATAAAGGCGTAATACCGAAACTAGACAGCAAGAAAAGTATTTATGTTTTTTCAAGCCACAGGCATCCAGACCACTTCTGTTTTGAAATTTTTGCTCTGGCTGAAAAATATCCAAATGTAAAATATATTCTTTCACGTGATATTGGAAAGAAATATAAGAAAAAATATATGATGGAAAAGAAAGGTCTGTCAGAAGAAACATATAGCTTAATCACATATCTGAAAGAAGACGAGCTGTGGGAAGACGAATCTGTAATTGTACAGACCATTGTCTCAACAGACGCCGGAGTTGCATTTCTTGTACAAGAGAAACAGAAAAAAAGGACTGTATATCATGCCGGCGATTTGAACTGGTGGACATGGGAAGGCGAAACAAAAGAAGAATATCAGGCAATGACAAAAAAATTCAAGGCTTCTATGGAACTGGTTAGGCAGAAACTTCAGAGCATGGATATTCCCTGTTTTGATGTCGCATTTGTACCATTAGACCCAAGACAGAAGGAGCGATATGCCATGGGCTTTGACTTTTTTATGAGAAATATTCCAGTAAAGCACGTATTTCCAATGCATGCCTTTGGAGACTATTCAGTAATAGGAAAGCTGATGAGAGATGAACTGTCAAAAGATTACAGAGATAAGATTATTAACATCTGCGGACAGGAAAAAAGAAAAGTAAAAATTTTAAATCCGGAGATGAGAAGACGTGTAAAGGAATTATTAAACAGATAAAAGGAAATAGACAGATAAAAGAAAATTGATAGGTCAAAAGGAGTTAATATGGAAAAAAAAGCAGACCGGCAAAGAAGCAAACATCATATTTTTAAAGGCTTGAAATTTACTTCTGCTGCTCTTTTGTCCATTGTGCTGGCAAAGGAGCTGGGACTTTTATATGCCCCTACTGCGGGTATTATTACGATTTTAAGTATACAGAATACAAAAAGAAGTACATTAAACACCGCCGCAAAGCGCAGTATAGCATTTGCGGCGGCTGTTCTTTTGGCATGGCTTTGTTTTCAGGGATTGGGGTATACTGTATTTTCCTTTGGTGTATATCTGTTTTTGTTTTCTACGCTGTGCTTTGCCTGTGGATGGGTAGAGGCAGTTGCCATGGTTTCTGTACTTGTCACACATTTTCTTACAGAGGGAAATATGAACTGGAAAATCTTGATAAATGAAGCTGGATTGTTTGTGATTGGCACAGGGACAGGTATTATTTTTAACAGTGCTTTGCGCAGAAGAGAAAAGGAATTTCATATTTTGGCGGATATGACAGATGCAGATATAAAGGGAGTGCTTAAAAGAATGTCGCAGTGGCTTCTTGTGGAAGACAAATCAGGTTATAATGACCAATGCTTTGCAGAACTTGAGAAAAAGGCGGATAAGGCAAAAAAGAAAGCATATGAGAATTGGGAAAATACATTATTTTCTTCTGATTACAGGGAAATTGACTATATAGAAATGCGGGAAAGGCAGATTATAGTTTTAAAGCATATGTATAACAGCATTAAGATGTTGAAAGGTATGCCGGCACAGACAGAAAAAGTGGCACAGATTATCGGAACAGTGGAAAGGGATTATCACAAAGGAAATCCGGTAGATAATCTGATACAAGAATTGGAACGTGTGTTTGAAGATATGAAAAAAGAAAGGCTCCCGCAGAACAGGGAGGAGTTTGAGGACAGAGCAGTACTGTATTATATTATGAAACAATTAGATGAGCTGCTGAGACATAAGCAGCAGTTTATGAGAAGAAATAAAAATCTGAAAGGTATTAGAACAGAATAACTAGAACTCTCCTTTCTGCGGGAATCTTTCTATAAAGAATTTTATCTGCGAAAAATTATTTGCAGAAAATTATTGGGCAATCAGTTTTTGGCTGGTTGCTTTTATTTTTTTATAGGAAATTGCTTTGCGAATTTCCTATAAGCAGCCCGAAAGGGCAGCTATTATCGAACAAAGTGCAAAGAAGGTTTTCAAATATATAGTGCCGCAGGCACTTTGTTCTAGTGTAGCTGCAGATATTTTTCTCTTGTAGCCATGCCGCCGCGGATATGACGTTCTGATTTATTAATATCCAGCACATGGCGGACAGATTCTGAAAGTCCTTTGTTAATATCCGGAAGTCTTTCTGTACAGTCCTTATGTACGGTGGATTTACTGACACCGAATTTTTTTGCCGCCTGTCTTACAGTGCAGCCCGTTTCAATAATGTAAAGAGCAATCATGGTAGCTCTTTCTTCTATGTAATTTTTCAAAGGAAAAACCTCTGTTTGTAGTTAGTTGTTAAATCATATGCCGAAAAGGGGATAAGTATGAATGAAAGTGAAAAAAAGGGTTTGAGCCGGTTCAGTAGGGAACTGAACCGGCTCAAAGAAACGAAAATGATTTACGGGGGGTGCCTGGAGCCGAAGCTCCAGGCTTGAGTATGAAAAACGGTATATTCAATAGATAGGGTACATTGAATATACAAGTAGCAATTGCTTGCTACATTCTATATAATACATAAGGTGTATGTATAAAATGTGAACAAAAAGAAAATATAAAGTAAATAAAATAAATATTTTTTATGAACTCAAAAAAAACCGACAAAATCTGCAAGAAAAATAAAAAAAGTTCTTCCATATTTGAAAGATATTGTATATAATGAAAAGTGGTGGAAATATCTTTGAATAAGAGCTATATTTTATTTCATTGAACAGAGTGTGTATATAGCAGCAGGCACTTTGTTCTGATTATTTTACAGAGTATACTAAATAATGATAAGCATTGGTGCTGGAAGGAGACATAAATGTTAGAAACAGATATTGGGATTGATTTGGGAACAGCAAGCATACTTGTTTTTATAAAGGGAAAAGGGGTTGTACTGAAGGAGCCTTCAGTGGTGGCATTTGACAGAGATACCAACAAGATTAAGGCAATCGGTGAGGAAGCCCGTCTGATGATTGGACGTACTCCCGGAAATATTGTAGCCGTAAGACCATTGAGGCAGGGGGTTATTTCAGATTATACAGTAACAGAAAAAATGATTAAGCATTTTATACAGAAGGCAATCGGAAAAAGAACCTTTAAAAAGCCGCGTATTGCGGTTTGTGTGCCAAGCGGCGTTACAGAAGTGGAAAAAAAGGCCGTGGAAGATGCTACATGGCAGGCCGGTGCGCGTTCGGTTGATATTATAGAGGAACCAATCGCAGCGGCTATTGGAGCCGGTATTGATATAGCGAAGCCATGCGGAAATATGATAGTTGATATTGGCGGAGGAACAACAGATATTGCGGTGATTTCTCTTGGAGGAGCAGTAGTCAGCACTTCTATAAAAATTGCCGGAGATGATTTTGATGAAGCGATTGTTCGCTTTATGAGAAAGAAGCATAATCTTTTGATTGGTGAGCGTACTGCGGAGGAAATAAAGATAAAAATCGGCAGTGCATTTCCTAAGCAGGAAGTTGTAACAATGGATGTAAGAGGCCGAAATCTTGTTACTGGTCTTCCAAAGACAATCACCGTCACTTCGGAGGAAACAGAAGAGGCACTTCGTGAGGCAACTTCACAGATTGTAGAGGCAGTACACAGTGTACTTGAAAAAACTCCGCCGGAGCTGTCTTCGGATATTGCAGAGCGCGGCATTGTGCTGACAGGTGGAGGTGCCCTTTTGCAGGGACTTGAGGAACTGATTGAAAGCAAGACAGGGATTAATACTATGACAGCAGAGGACCCTATGACAGCAGTAGCTGTTGGAACAGGCAAATATATCGAATTTTTAAGCGACAGCGGAAATGATTAAATTTAAAAAGGAAGAGAGAATTGTATGATTAGAGGATTATATGCAGCATATACAGGTATGATTAACCAGCAGGAAAGGCTGGATACCGTGACAAACAATCTTGCAAATGCAACGACAACAGGCTTTAAGCGGGAAGGACTTACTTCAAAGGCTTTCGACCAGATGTTGACGGTAAAGATTAGAGATTTATCTGTGCCTTATATTAATGAAGGAATTGGTCGAATGAGCCTTGGCGTAAAGATAGGAGAAAATTATACAGATTATAAACAGGGTTCTTTTCGGGAAACTGGAAATACCTATGACCTTGCGATTGATGGAGATGGATTTTTTGCAATTGCCTTTACTGACAAATTGGGCAGAGAAACCATCAAATATACAAGAGATGGACAGTTTACAACAGATGTCGATGGCAATTTAAGAACTCTTGAGGGCGATTATGTACAGGGAGAAGGAGGAAATATAACGATTCCGACTGAAAGCTCAAGGATTTATATTGATACAAACGGTGATATTTATGCGGACGATGTCTATGTAGATACGATTGAAATCGTAGATTTTGAAGATTATAATTATCTGAGCAAATACGGGGAAAATCTTTATGACCTTGTGGAAGGCGGCAGAGAACGGGATACCACAGCGGGAGTAAGACAAGGATATCTTGAGATGTCCAATATTAACGTAGTAAAAGAAATGGTAGAAATGATTACCATATCCAGAGCATATGAAAGTAACCAGAAACTGATTCAAGCGGCAGACGATATGCTTGATAAATCCGTCAATCAGGTAGGCAGAGTATAGGAGGTATAAAATCATGATGAGATCACTTTGGACGGCTGCATCAGGAATGACATCACAGCAGACAGCCGTAGACGTTATTGCAAATAATCTGGCAAATGTTAATTCAGCCGGCTATAAAACACAGACAGCACAGTTTAAGACATTGTTGTATCAAACTTCGCAGGCGATTACCACAAGCGCAAATGGCGCGACAAAGCCGGTAGGCGCACAGGTAGGACTGGGTGTCCGTAATTCTGCGATTGCCACGATTTTCCGTCAGGGAAATATGACAGAAACAGAAGTTGATACAGATTTTGGAATTAATGGAGACGGATTTTTTCAGGTTCAGGATACAAATGGCGGAATTTTGTATACAAGAAATGGTTCTTTTACATGGAGTCCAATGGGCGATGGTGTTATGATGCTATGTAACAGTGAGGGCTATGGAGTACTTGATTCCACAGGAGTACCTATTACATTGGATTCTTCTGAATATGATATGAGCAAGGTGATGATTGATACTACTGGTACTTTATGTTATCCGGGAGAAACCGGACAGCCGGAGTCTCTTGGGATTCAGATTGGACTGGTACAGTTTTCCAATCCGGGAGGACTCGAAAAAATGTCTGACAGTACATATATAGAATCCGAAGCCTCCGGTCCTGCCATTTATGAGGCGGATAATCCGAATATTAAACAGTCTATACTGCGTCAGGGCTGGCTTGAAGCGTCGAATGTCAATGTAGCAGATGAAATGGTAAATCTGATTGTTGCACAGCGTGCCTATGAGATGAATTCAAAGGCTATTACGGCATCAGATGAGATGCTTCAGCAGGCAAATCAGTTAAAGAGATAGTGATTTAGAAAACAGTCTGTAAGGACAGTAAGGAGAGAAAATTATGAATACAATCGCAGGTGGTTCGGATTTATTATCCTATTATAATGATTTATATTCTACTTCTGGTAAAACCTCAGGAAGCAATTTGGAAAATACTTTGACAAACAAAGATTATTCGACGGCAACGGAAGAGGAATTAATGGATGTCTGCAAGCAGTTTGAATCATACTTTGTGGAACAGATGCTAAAGCAGATGGAAAAAATGGTGCCAAAGAGCGAGGAAAGCTCTACCACAGACAAATATATGGATTATTTTGGAGATACCTTCAATCAGTATATTGCACAAACTATTACAGAAAGCAATGGCGGACAGGGAATCGGCATCGCAAAAACATTATATGAGCAGATGAAAATAAATTACGGACTGGAATAATATCATATGAGTTCATTAAGCGGTTATGTAGAAAAAATTGTATACAGAAACAGCGAGAATGGATATACAGTGCTTACGGTGGCTGACCGAAACGATGAGGTTACGTGCGTAGGCACTTTTCAGTATATCGGTGAAGGAGAATATGTGGAGCTGGAGGGTGATTATGTGACGCATCCTTCCTATGGAGAGCAGCTTTCTGTCCGCTCCTATGAGATAAAGGAGCCGGAAGACGAAAAAGCGATTATCAAATATCTTGGTTCAGGCGCAATTAAGGGGGTAGGGCCAGCTCTGGCAGATAGAATCGTCAGGCATTTTAAAGGAGATGTTTTCCGTATTATCGAGGAACAGCCGGAGCGTCTTTCGGAGGTAAAGGGAATCAGTAAGAGGATTGCCATAGAAATTGCAGACCAGCTTGAGGAAAAAAAGGATATGCGTCAGGCAATGATTTTTCTTCAGCAGTATAGTATTTCCATGAATCTTTCCATAAAAATATACAATGCCTATGGCCCTGAACTGTATACTATTATTAAGAAAAATCCTTACAGGCTGGCGGATGATATTGATGGAGTCGGATTTAAGATAGCCGATGAAATTGCCATGAAAGTGGGAATCAGCAGTAATTCTGATTTCAGAATTAAAAGCGGAATCCAGTATATTCTTTCCACTGCAGGCTCCAACGGACACGCCTATCTTCCACAGGATGTACTTCTTGAGGATATAAAGAACATGCTTTTGATAGAAGCGGATGATATTGACAAATATCTTATGGATTTGGTAATTGATAAAAAGATAGTGGTAAAAAAGTCAGAGGATGGCAACCGTGTCTATTCTTCCATATATTATTATGCAGAGCTGAATATTGCGGCAAAGCTGCGAGAACTGGATATTCGAAGTACAGTTTCAGAGCAGATACTGGAAAAAGAGATTGATAAAATACAAAAGGAATCCTCGCTGGTACTTGATGAGCTGCAAAAGAGAGCTGTTATGGAAGCAGTGAAATGTGGTATTTTAATTATTACCGGCGGACCAGGTACTGGAAAAACCACTACGATTAATACGATTATCCGGTATTTTGAGGAACATGGAATGGAGATTCTTCTGGCAGCTCCAACAGGACGCGCGGCAAAGCGCATGACTGAGGCCACAGGGCATGAAGCACAGACAATTCACAGAATGCTGGAAATCACCGGTGCACCAGATGAGAACGATGTCAAAAATGAACATTTGGGCATGAGGTTTGAAAGAAATGAAAATAATCCACTGGAAACAGATGTGGTGATTATTGATGAAATGTCCATGGTGGATATGTTTCTGATGAATGCGCTGCTTCGTGCGCTGGTGCCAAGGGCAAAACTTATTCTGGTGGGAGATGTGAACCAGCTTCCAAGCGTAGGTCCCGGAAATGTATTAAAGGATATGATTTGCTCTCACTGCTATAATGTGGTAATGCTGACGAAGATATTCCGGCAGGCCGCACAGAGCGGAATCATTGTAAATGCCCATAAGATTAATGATGGAGAAATGATAAAGCTTGACAATGCCCACAAGGACTTTTTATTTATTAAAAGACCGGAGGCAAATCAGATTATAAGCGCTGTGATTACTCTTATAAAAGAAAAGCTTCCAAAATATGTAGATGCACAGCCGATAGAAATACAGGTTCTTACTCCCATGCGCAAAGGAGCACTAGGAGTGGAGCGGCTGAATGAAATTCTTCAGCAGTATCTCAATCCTCCAGAAGCGGGAAAAAAGGAAAAGGAAACAGGAAACAGCATATTCCGCGAGGGCGATAAGGTTATGCAAATCAAAAATAACTATCAGACAAAATGGGAAAAACGCGGTTATCACGGTCTTGTACTGGAGCAGGGCACAGGAGTCTTTAATGGGGATATGGGAGTGATTCGTAGTATCAACACCTATATGGAAAGTCTTGAGGTGGAATTTGAAGATGAAAAGTTTGTGACTTATTCCTTTAAGGAACTGGAAGAACTGGAGCTTGCCTATGCCGTTACCATACACAAATCTCAGGGAAGCGAGTATCCGGCGGTAGTTATGCCGCTTTTGACCGGACCGAGAATGCTGATGAATCGGAATCTTTTGTATACAGGAGTGACAAGAGCTAAAAAATGTGTCTGTATTGTAGGGATGGAACAGGCGGTACAGCAAATGATAAATAATGAGAATGAACAGAAAAGATATTCTTCTCTGAATGAGAGAATACAGGAGATGGATAATATAAGGGAGGCTGCGTGGCAGATACAAAATTAAAAAATACAGAAAAGCTTTTACAGATTTTCTTTCCGAAAACATGTCCTATCTGTGAGGAAATATTAGAAAAGCATCGGGAAATATGCAGGAAATGTGAAAAAAATCTTCGTTATATCAGAGAGCCGAAATGCAAAAAATGTGGAAAGCCGTTTGAACTGGAAGAATCCGGCTCTGAACTCAGGGAATATTGTACAGACTGTATAAAAAGAACACATCATTATGAGTCCGGTATGGCAGTTTTTCAATACAGTGATGAACTCAGGGAATCCATTTACCGGTTTAAATATTATAATCAGAGAACCTATGCAAAATTTTATGGCAGAGCGATGGCGCGTTATAAAAGACAGATAAAGGACCTTGGCATACAGATTCTTATTCCTGTACCCATAAGCCGCAAAAGGAAAATTACAAGAGGCTACAATCAGGCAGAACTTATGGCGCAGGCGCTTGGAAGAGAACTGAACCTTCCTGTGGACAGCGGCTATCTGCTTCGGGAAAAGAATACTTTGCCTCAAAAGGAGCTGAATGAGAAGGAACGGAGAAATAATTTAAAAAATGCTTTTAAAATTTCTGAAAATGTTATAAAATATAAGAAAGTATTATTGGTAGACGATATTTATACGACAGGAAGCACAATAGATGCATGTGCTCTGGTATTGAAACAGGCAGGAGCAGAGAAGGTGTATTTTATCAGTCTCTGTATAGGGGTTGTTTGACGCAGGTCATCAGACTTAAGGGTTGATGACATAAAAAATATAAATTTATAGATTGGAGGAATTGTGATATGGAAGTTATGAATTGCAGAAATTGTAAAAGGCTGTTTAACTATATCGGAGGACAGATGATATGTCCTTCCTGTAAGGATAAACTGGAACAGAAGTTTCTGGAGGTAAAACAGTATATCAGAGAAAATCCGGGCAAAAATATTTCCGAGATTTCCAAAGATATGGATGTTTCCATACACCAGCTTAAAACATGGGTACGTCAGGAGCGTTTAACCTTTACTTCGGAATCTAATATGACCATCGACTGTGAGAAATGCGGCGCTCCGATTCGGACCGGAAGATTTTGTGAAAACTGCAAGAGAAATATGGTAAATACATTGGATTCATTATATAAAAAGGATGATATGTCAAAACCGAAACGTCACCAGTCAGATAAAATGAGGCATCTTTAGCTGTCAGTCTTTCTGGCTGATAACGAAAGAGCAGGAGGTTATCAGTCAGAAAGACTGATGATATTAAAAAAGAATGCGCTTTTGCCCATTCTTTTTCTTTTGGGCTAAAGTTATGGCAAAAAAAACCGATATTAAAAATAGAGCAAATAAATTCGATGAAGAGCAAGGAGGCGTATAACATGAGAATAGATGCTTTAAACCAGGTCGGTCAGATTTATGATGCGAAGGGAAACAGAAAAGTAAACCATAGCTCAAAGGCTGCCGACAGTGACAAGGTTGAAATATCAAGCTTTGGTAAAGACTTGCAGATTGCAAAACAGGCGGTAGCCGGCGCTTCTGATATCAGAGAGGCAAAGGTGGCCGAATATAAAAAGCGTATTGCAAACGGCACATACAATGTATCAGCAGAAGCCTTTGCGGATAAAATACTGGCTGAATATGACGGATGATTTACCAAATAGATTATGTGTAAGGAGAGAATCAGGTGGCTAGTTTAATTGATGAATTAATAAGCGTATTAGGTGCGGAGAATGAAGAATACAAGGAGCTGACAAGGATTTCCTCTGAGAAGACGACAGTCATTATCAAAGAGGACCTTGACAGACTTCGTGAAATTACTGCGAAAGAGCAGGAGCACGCCGGTACGCTTATTAATTTGGAAAAAAAGAGGGAAAGTGTTACCTCGGATATTGCGCTGGTACTAAATCAGAACCCGGGTGATTTAACGGTAAAGACCATTATCAATATTCTGGCAGGGCAGAAGGAGGTTCAGGCACGGCTTACGCAGGTGCATGACGATTTAAGAAATACCCTGAAACGCTTTTCCATGGTCAACGATATTAATAAAAATTTAATCAAAGAATCGCTGGAAATTATTGATTTTAACCTTAATTTTATTAAGGGAATGTATCAGGCGCCTGAAGTTGCGAATTATTCCAGAGATGCGATGAATGTATCTCCTGCATTAGACCTTGGCGTATTCGACGCAAAACAATAAAATAAGAAGCGTGCTACGCACGCACAAGTTATCAACCTTCGGCTGATGACATTAAAAAATAGGAAGTTGGTGACACAATGCCATTAATTACAAATTTTTATACTGGTGTGTCTGGATTGACCAGCAGCCAGAATGCAATCAACATTACAGCGCATAATGTTGCAAATGTTCATACAGAGGGCTATGTCAGGCAGCAGGTCCAGTTTTCTGATACAGCCTATAAAACCTACGGAAATTCAAAAGTAAATACCATGCAGATTGGGTATGGTGTAAACACGGCAAGAACACTGCATTACAGAGATATTCTTCTGGATATGGCATACCGCGAACAGAGCGGAAGAGAAAACTATTACAGCATGAAATATAATGCTATGGATGAGGTTATGACTATCTTTGGAGAGATGAATAATCAGAGATTCCAGAAAAACATGTCAGACCTCTGGTCAGCACTCAGTGAAGTGGGTAAAATGCCAGACGATGCAGTTGCACGTTCCTCTCTTATTATGAATGCAGATGCATTTATGACAAGAGCAAAAGAGGTTTATGACGATTTGTTCAGCTATCAGGAGAGGCTGGATGAAAAGATTATTGAAACGGTGGATAAAATCAATGTAATCGCAGCAAAGATTGATAATTTAAATGATTTAATACAGGGAATAGAGGGACCTGACATTGAGCAGGCAATGAACTTCCGCGACCAGAGAGATTTGCTTCTTGACGAACTCGGCGGTTTGATTAATATTGAGTATTCCGAGGACCATAATGGATATGTGACGGTGAGGGCTGAAGGTGAAGAGTTTATCACAAAGGGCGGATATTTCCCTATGGGAATAGAGATGCGTGATGGCCCGAACAAATCGACTTTTGTAACACCTGTATGGCCGCACAATCATAAAAAGGGTGAGCCGGCAAAGGAAGTCTTTAACTTTGATGTGGAAATCAGCACTTCAAAAGACAACGATATCGGAGAACTGAAAGGAATCCTGCAGTCGCGGGGCAGATATACCGCAAATTATACGGACATTCCTCATATTGGGGCTTCACCTAAGATGGAGGATTATACAGACGAAAACGGAGTATTTGACCAGGCAGGTTTTGATGCGGCAGTAGACCAGTACTGGAATGTAGACTATCCGGCGTATGAAAAGGCCGTTCAGGTATATAACACAACAGTTGGAAATTCACCGATTATGAAGGTTCAGGCAATGTTTGACCAGTTGATTAACGGAATTGTTTCTACAATCAACGGTTTTCTCTGTCCGGAAACACAGACAACGATTCCTGCGGGGACACAGCTTACTATTTCAGCGGGAACCATATATAATCAGTTAAGTGATGAGATGAAAGCGGCAGTAAATGCAGCGGGTCTTGGAAGTGCCTTTAATGCTGAAGGAATCGCTGAAAATGATTTTACGCTTACACTTGCAGCGGATATGACAGTCAAAACGCTTGACAATATCGGAGAGGACAGTAAGGCGCATTATGGCATGGATGACAATAAAACACCGGGTACGGAGCTGTTTTCGCGTTCCGATACCTCGTCAAGATATACCGTTGCCAAAGGCAGTGATGGAAATACTTATTATATTTACAATCCATACAATGAATTCGGTACAGAAAGCCTTTATACCTTGGGAAATCTTGAGATAAACAAGGTAGCGCTTGATGACTATTCCTATCTTCCGTTCAGCACCAAAGATGGTCTGGTAGATATGGATTTCGCACAGTCGATTTTGGATAAATGGGATGAAGAATTTATAAATATTGACCCGGATAATATGACTCCAAAGGATTTTAAAGATTATTATGACTATATGGTGGAAATTATAGGAAATGACGGATATATCTACCAGAAGATTGCAGATAATCAAAATACTGTGGTAAATACAATAGATAATGCAAGAATTTCTTTTACCGGAGTTTCCTCGACTGACGAGCTGACAAATCTGATAAAGTTTAAGAATGCATACAATGCAAATTCAAGATATATTAATGTTGTGGCAGATATGCTCGACACCCTGATTAACAGGGTAGGACACTGGTAAAATGCAATATATAAAGAGGTGAGAATATGCCAAATACTTTTTTTGGATTAACAATAGCCACATCAGGGATTTATGCAGCTTCTGTAAACCTGAATGTGACAGGAAACAATGCGGCAAATGCTGCTACGGAAGGATATTCCAGGCAGAAGGCAACACAGGTGGCAATGCCAGCGCTGAGGGTTTATCAGGAATATGGAACAATAGGCACTGGAGTAACCGTTACTTCAATCAACAGAGTCAGAGACAGCTTTTATGATAAAAAATACGCTGAAAATCAGAGCAAGCTTGGAGAGGCAAAGGGTAAGGAATACCATATGCAGCAGATACAAAACAATCTCAACGCATATGATATTGACGGATTTACCATAGAATTTACCAATTTTATAAAAGGTCTGGAAGAAGTACAAAAGAAGCCTGCGGATATGCCTGCAAGAATGGCGGCGTTGAACAGTGCGGAGAGTCTTATGAAATTTTATCAGCAGGTAAAGACAAATCTCACTCTCCAGCAGCAGGATGTCAATGCGGAAATAAACGATTATGTAGATAAAATTAATATACTGGCAACAGATATTGCCGCTTTAAACAAGCAGATTAATGTTGTGGAGATGACAAAGTCGCCGGCAAATGAGCTTCGTGACCAGAGAGATTTGCTGATTGACCAGCTCTCGGAAATCTGTGAAGTACAGGTTAGTGAAAAGGTATACGAAAATGGAAAGACCGAGTATACTGTAAAACTTGGAACTAATACTTTGGTGGATAACTATGATACTGTAAAGTTAAAGGTAGTCAGCCGTGAGGACCGGCTTGACCCGGATGATGCGGTAGGTCTTTATGATATCGAATGGGCAAGCGGAGAAGAATTTAATCCGCAGAAAAAAGGATTAAATGGTATGCTGAAGGGTCTGATTGAAATCAGAGACGGCAATAACGGAGTGAAAAACGCTGCCAGTCCGAATTCTTATGAAATCGATTATAAGGGTATTGTATATTATATTGATGAAATAAATAAATTTCAGGATGCACTTGCGAAAGCAATTAATGATATACATATGAAAGGTCAGGATAACAATGGAAACAGTACTGAAGATATTCCGTTATATGTAAAAAATGATGCGGGAGAATATGTAGTCAATCCTGTGCTGATAGAGGACCCGTCAAAACTTGCAACACGCTATGCTAAATATCAGGATGGTTCGATTGATGACGGTTCCGATAATACGGGCGGTATTGATGACCAGGCTTTGATACAGGATATGCGTAATCTTCAGACAGCAGATATTATCGAAAGCTCTACCTGTAAGGAATTTTTGCAGTCACTTGTTTCAGAGGTAGCAGTTGACACACTGAAGCAGGAAACACTTGAAAAGAATTATTCTGAATTTCAGGTAGTTATTCAGAATCAGAGACTTAGTATAATGGGTGTGGATAAGGATGAAGAAGGAATGAATCTTGTAAAATTCCAGAAAGCCTTTGACCTTAATTCGGAAGTAATCAATGTTATGCAGGAAATCTATGATAAACTGATAAATGGAACAGGTGTTTAAAGCAGAGCTCCCATGGGGACAATAGAAATGAGGGCAGAAATATGATGAGAATAACGAATGGCATGATGATGAATAATTGCCTGAACAATATTAATAAAAACAAGTTACAGATGGATAAAATTTATACACAGATAGAAAGTCAGAAGCTGTTTCAGAAACCTTCGGAGGACCCGATTGCAGCAATCAGGTCACTGAGACTGCGTTCAACATATACAGAGATAGAGCAGTATCTTGGAAAAAATGTCGAGGACGCAGAAGCATGGATGAAAATTACAGAAGCAGCAATGGAAAGCCTTAAAACAACTGTCGGGGGCGAAGAGCAGTCAGATGGTATCGTTTCCTATCTGAATCAGGGTATCAGTGAATATCAGACAGTATCAGAAAGAGAAAAAATCATTTCTACTTTGAAGGCATTCAGGGAGTCTATTTATCAGGTTGGAAATGAGGATAATGCCGGAAGAACAATTTTTACCGGATATCGAACAGATACTACCCTGACTTTTATGGAAGATGTGAGTGACAGATACAAAATAACAGAGAATCTTACGCTTGACAGTTTCCGAAATATTAAAAAGGTAGTGGATACTCATGCTGGAACAGGCAATTATGCTGAAACGGATATTGTAAATGCAGATTTGCATGCGGTTATGCTTGCCTATGACGGACTTGACGCAACATTGTCAGATGGAACTGCCATGACGTTGAGCTCTACAACAAATACCGCACTGAATGGTCAGGCGGTTACAGTGCGCAGTCTTCAGGCAAATGGAAACAGTGTATATACCAACATTGGTGATAATGATGTTATTTTTATACCGGAAACAGGAGAATTGATTTTCGGCAATGGAATTTACAATGATATAGATAAAAATGATATGTTCAGCATTACTTATGAAAAAACAGGTTTTAGAGCAGGCGATTTAAAGCCGGAACATTATTTTTACTGCGAAAAGACAACTACCACTCAATCTCCGGGAGGAGCAGTGTCAGAAACAACTGTTTATGGCAGAAAAAAGCAAATCAATGGCGTAGAATATAGATATATTGAGGACCAGGATATTAAGTACAATATTAATTTTAATCAGAATATAAAGATTAATGTTCTTGCAAAAGATATTCTGCCTCCGGCTCTTGGAAGAGATTTGGATATTATTATTTCATCTGCGGAAGCAGCAGTAGATGCACATAAAAGACAGGAATCTCTTGAGGAACAAATCGAGAAAGCAGAGGAAGCAGGAGATACTACTACTGCAGAGCAGCTTAAGTATCAGCTTAAAGCAGCAGAGATGGAAACAGCTTATGCGGAGGATAATCTTACAAAGAGCTTTAAAAAAGGTCTTACTCTGTATCAGGGGCATTTCTCTGAGATTACCACACAGCTTGCGGATATCGGCTCAAGAAGAGCCCGTCTGGAATTAAATAAAACTCGTCTGGAATCACAGCTTCTTACTGTAAAAGAGTTAAAAAGTGTAAATGAGGATACAAATCTTGAGCAGGCAGCAGTGGAATATAACAATATGCAGGATGTATATGATGCCTCCCTTAAGGTGGCAGTTCAGGTAGTGCAGAAATCACTGCTTGAATTTATCTGATAAAGAAAAGAAAAATTAAGCAATAATGCATGATAGCAATAAAGTATGAGCGCAATAAGGTATGATGGCAACAAGGTATGATAGCAATAAGCTATGAAAGGTAACAAGGTATAAAAGGTAACAAGGTATGATGATAACAACAAAATTATTTGGAGAAATAGAAGCGGCAGAAAATAAAATCATTTTCTTTTCTAGCGGTATTGTTGGATTTCCGGAGCTTGAACGCTTTCTACTGATTCACGATGCAGAAAATGAGAAATCCAGTATCTCATGGCTCCAGTCGCTCGATGAGCCGGCATTTGCCATGCCGGTTATAGACCCATTATTGTTAATTGCGGACTATAACCCTGTGGTAGAACATGAAATGCTAGAGCCGTTAGGAGATATGAAGCCGGAAGATATGCTTGTTCTGATAACGATTACAGTTCCTTCTGACCTCACAAAAATGACAGCGAATTTTAAGGCTCCAATTATTATCAATGCAGGAAGCAATCGCGCATGTCAGTTAATTATAGAGGATGAAAGATATGAAATAAAGCATCCGATTTATCATTTGCTGAAGGATAAGAAGGGAGACTGATTCTATGTTGGCATTGTCAAGAAAAAAAGATGAGGCAATTATCGTAAATAATAATATTGAAATTACGATTATCGAGGTAAAGGGTGACCAGGTAAAGCTGGGAATCACGGCTCCAAAGTCCATACCGGTATATCGTAAGGAGGTATATCTGCAAATTCAGGAGTCGAACAGGGCATCTTCCGAGGAAACGGCGAATGTGCTGGATGCGTTGAAAAAATTGTAAATACAGACAAAAAATGGTTATAAAACAACAGAGTGTTTTATATCATGGATTTATGATAACTTTCATAAATGGCTGCCGTATAAGAGTTATGTTACAGAAAATACGAAGTAATTTTGTATGAAATAAAATAATTCGGAGAAGGGTGTTAATTTTTTAATACTTTTCTCCGATAACTCTATTAGAGATATTATAGATATTTATAATAATATTCAGCAACAAATTAATTACATGGATGTAATTAATGCAAAAATATTAATAAAGCATTTGGGCCAATGGATAGGCAGAATGGAGGATAAGAAATGGCAGCAATAGAAGGAATTTCAAGCGTATCAAACGCACAGGCAGTAACATATCAGACAAAGCAGGCACCAGAGGTTAAACCGGTAGAAACTGTAACCACATCAGGTTCAGAGGGTGCAAGTCCAAATATTGCCTCACAGGTAATGACAGTAAATCCAAAAGATTCAAATAATGGCGAGGAAGGTTCTTCCGGCAAAGGTCAGCAGGACAGGGAGCCGACCAATGAACAGGTAAAAAAGGCAGTAGAGGATTTAAACAAGAGAATGAAAAATACCTCCTGTGAGTTTGGTATTCATGATGGAACAAACCGTGTGACGATTAAGATTGTAGACAAGGAATCCAAAAATGTTATAAAGGAATTTCCAGCAGAGGAAACTCTTGACATGATTGAGAAGGCATGGGAGCTTGCCGGACTTATGGTAGATAAGAGATTATAGTAATTTGACAGAATAGAGAGATAGAATGGAGGTAAGATTATGGCAAGAGTATCGGGATTGGTATCAGGACTTGATACAGATGCCCTGATTCAGGAGCTGGTATCAGCATATCAGACAAAGCAGGATAAATATGTAAAGAAGCAGAAAAAGCTGGAGTGGACACAGGAGATTTGGAAAGGCCTGAATACCAAGGTTTATGATTTTTATACAACAAAGCTTAGAAATATGAGATTTTCGAGTGCGTATAATTTGAAGAAATCGACAGTTTCTGACAGTACAAAGGCAACTGTTACAGCATCGAGCAGCGCGGTTGTGGGAACACAGACCCTCAGTGTAAAGAAACTGGCAAAGACAGCATATTTGACAGGTGGTAAACTGAAGAGAACACAAAAAGCTGACGGTACACCAGACACAACCACAAAGCTCACAGGAAACAGTAAGTTAAGTGAGCTTGGTTTAACTGATACAGCGGACGGAAATAAAATAAAGGTAAATGTAAATGGAAAGGAAACTGAAATATCTGTAACACAGGATATGACAATTAATAATTTTGTAGTAAAATTAAAGGATGCAGGAGTAAATGCAAACTTTGATGATGTAAATCAGAGATTATTTGTCAATTCATCAGGAAGTGGAAAAGATAAGGAGTTTTCTATTACGGCAGCCAATGCTGGTGGTCTGGATGCACTTGATAAACTTGGTTTAAATGCAGTGTCAACATCAGAAGTTAAGATGTATCAGCAAAAGGCAGGGATAAATGTACAGGAGCAGACAGATACCGCATATATGAAATATGTGCTGTCACAGGCAAACGCTGATTTGAACACACAGCTTTCAGGATTGAAAGACCAGTATAAATACGTTACAAATTCAGATTATAAGAATCAGAAAGAAGAACAGTGGCAGAAAGCGATTGATGGATATGATGATAAGACTGCTACTCTTGATAGTCGCATACAGGATATTCTTGACTGGAGTGGTCCGGATGGTACCACAGGTACCGATAAGGTTTCTGATTTTGTAGAAGTAAAGGATGGAAAATATGTATTCAAGTCGGCTTATCTGGATTCAAATGGTGAGCTGGATGAAAGTGCACTTCAGTCGGCATTAACAGGTACAAATATGTCTGTTGATGATTTGAAAATGCAGCTTGGCGAGTTAAATGTAAATGTTGCTGAGAAAGAGGCTGTTGCTGCTTATAAAAAGAGTGTAGAAGATACCAGAACATTGTATCAGAATGCTCTTTCCACTGACCCGACAGGAGCAGCTTTAGACACTCAGATTAAGTCATTAGAAAAGGAAATAGATACAAACAATAAACTGATGTCTCAGAAAGTTGATTTTACAAAATCAGGGACAATCAATTATACAGATTTGGACAAAAATTCCGCCTCCATGTCGTATGCAGATTTGGCAACAAGATTAAACAATTATGCGGCAAAAGTGGCAACAGCGAATGGAGAAACACTAGAAGCTGTCGGAACAGGTTTGACAGCTCCGGCATCTTATAAGACAGTATATGATTCATATCAGACAGCATATACAAATGAAAAGAATCAGGCTGTTAGCGAGCTTAATAAATTGGGATTAACTGAAACTTCCTCTGATGATGATATCAAGGCAGCCCTTGCAGCACAGTCAAGCAGTTCAGGTGATGGTGCAGTCAGAGTAGAGGGTCAGGATGCAGAGATAGTTTTAAATGGTGCTACTTATACGTCCACTACAAATAACTTTTCCGTAAATGGCTTGACTATTACGGCAACCGGCGAAATGGCAGAAGGGGAAACAATTACCATAAGCACCACTGCTGATATTGATGGCATGTATGATTCCATCAAGTCTCTGATTAGCGGATTTAATGATATCCTGAAGGAGATGAACGGCCTGTATTATGCAGATTCTGCTAAAGGATATGAACCTCTTTCCGATGATGAAAAGGAGGCTATGAGCGATACAGAGGTAGAGAAATGGGAAAAGAAGATTAAGGATTCTCTGTTAAGACGTGACAGTACTTTAAGCAGTATTATGGGAACAATTAAAAACAGCATGGCAAAATCCTATCAAATTAACGGTAAATCCTATTCTCTGTCGAGTTTTGGAATTAACACTTCAGGTTATTTTGCGGTAGATAATGAAAGCCGCGGACTGTATCATATTGATGGCGACAAGGATGATTCTTCCACATCAGGAAATACGGATAAGCTGAGAGCAGCTTTAGCGAGCGACCCAGATACGGTAATTTCATTTTTCCAGAAACTGTCAGATGATATGTATACACAGCTCACCAAGAAAATGAGCGCAACATCTTTAAGAAGCTCATATACAATATATAATGACAAACAACTGAAAAAACAATATGAAGAATATGACGATATAATTGACGAGTGGGATGACAAAATTGAAAAATATACACAAAAATACGTAAAACAGTTTACAGCGATGGAAACAGCACTGGCAAAACTGCAGTCAAGTACATCTGCACTTTCTTCTCTAATAGGATAAACATTAGGAGGTATTGATAATGGCATTACCGAATGCTTACAATGCATACGCAAACAGTAAAATTAACACAGCAACACCCGCACAGCTTACACTTATGCTCTATGACGGAGCAATCAAGTTTTCCAATATTGCTCTTGAGGCTATGAAACATAAGAACTATGAGAAAACAAATACTTATATACAAAAGACAGAGCGAATTATCGAAGAGTTTCGTTCCACGCTGAATTTTAAATATCCTGTCGCACAGGAATTTGAAAATGTATATAAAATGTTAAGCGAAAAGCTTTTGTTTGCAAATATGAAAAAAGATACAGAGGTTTTGGAGGATGTGATTAAACACTTGAGGACAATGCGTAATACATGGGAAGAGGTAATGAGACTTGCAAAGAGATAATGAAGCCAGCTATATTGAAATAATGAAGGACAGTCTTGTAAAAAAGATTGCTGTATTAAATAAAATATCAGAGCAAAACAAAATTCAGCAGGGACTGACCCAGACAGAAGAGTTTGATTATGATATTTTTGAAAAAACCCTTGAGGAAAAGGAAAAACTGATTGATGAAATAAACCGGCTGGATTCCGGATTTCAATCTGTATTTGACAGAATCAAAGAAATTTTGGAATCCGGCAGAGAAAATTATGCTGACGATATCAAACAAATGCAGAAATTGATTGCCATTATCACAGACAAATCCGCGAATATTATGGTAGAAGAAAAAAGAAATAAAGAAGCTATTATGAACAGAAAGGACAGTCTGAAAAAAGAAGTGGGGATGGCAAGAACCACCAATAAAGTAGCAGCAAATTATTATAAGACAATGTCAAAACTGAATGTATTGGATTCACAGTTTATAGATGCAAAGAAATAGATAAAGCATAAAATAGATAAAAATAAAAAAAACTCTTGCAAAAAAGTTTGAAATGCTATAAACTATTACTTGAAAGTTCCGATATATAAAGTGTAGGAAAAAATCATATGTAAATCATACATATGGAATGATAATTACATTCATAAGAATGTTTTTATAAAATAAAAAAATAACAGGACCAAGGATGGTTCTTAAAATTCAAGGAGGAATTATTATGGTAGTACAGCACAATTTAACAGCGATGAACGCTAACAGACAGCTTGGTATCATCACAGACAGCCAGGCAAAGGCAACAGAGAAGTTATCATCAGGTTATAAAATTAACCGCGCAGGAGATGATGCAGCAGGTCTTTCCATTTCTGAGAAAATGAGAAGCCAGATTAGAGGTCTTAATAAGGCTTCCAAGAACGCTGAAGATGGTATTTCCGCTATCCAGACAGCAGAAGGTGCGTTGAACGAAGTTCACTCTATTTTACAGAGAATGAATGAGCTTGCAACACAGGCTGCTAACGATACAAATACATCAGGCGACAGAACTGCTATCTCTAAAGAAATGACAGCACTTCAGTCAGAATTGAACAGAATTGCTTCTACAACTCAGTTCAATACAATGAACCTGCTTGATGGTACATTTACAGCAAAGAATCTTCAGGTTGGTGCGTTACAGAATCAGAAGATTGGACTTAGCATTGCAACAATGAACGCTACTGCTCTTGGTATCGGTTCAGCAGGCGCAATTTCAGTGAATTCTTTCTCAAATGCAGGCGCAACAATGACACGTGTTCAGCAGGCTCTTTCAATCGTATCAGCACAGCGTTCCGCACTTGGTGCAGTTCAGAACAGATTAGAGCATACAATCGCAAATCTGGATACAACTTCTGAGAATACACAGGCTGCTGAATCACGTATTCGTGATACAGATATGGCTGATTCCATGGTTGAGTACAGCAAGAACCAGATTCTGGCACAGGCTGGTCAGTCTATGTTAGCACAGGCAAATCAGTCTACACAGGGTGTATTATCTCTTTTAGGTTAATCGCTGAAATAGGACTATCAGGATTAAGTCATCCTTCGGGATGGCTTAATTTTTTTAAATGTAAAGGAAATAGAAAATGACAATACAGGAATTAATTATAGAAATAAAAAATCTGACAGAAAATATGTTTCAAAACACATATAATGTATATATGAAATTTAATGATATTTTTCCATATATCCGGCAGTATTATCAGGAATTTATTGTATTAATTCCTGATTTAAACAGAATTGGAATGGAGATTGATGCCAATAAAATGCTGGAGCAGCTTAGAGGGCTTTCAAATGCAATTGAGAGAAAAGACAGGGTTATGCTGTTTGATACCTTATATTATGAAATTACAGATACTATGAGTTTGTACAATCAAATAAAAGAAATAATGGAGCAGGAATAAAGATGGATACAGAAAATATCTATAATGAACAAACTGAAAGAAAGAAAGAAAAAATTAGTGATTTGCATAAAAAAGCCGAAGCAGAGCAAATAGAAGTATTTGTAACGGAAAATGTAGCAGGTAAACCGATTTTAGGTGTATTGCATAAAGAGAAAGAATATTATTTTAACAGCAGGTATGAGGATGATTTTTTAGTAAAAAGCTGGTGCAGTCAGTATGATATGAGCAATTACAGAGCAATCGCTCTGGTATTTGGAATGGGAAATGGGGAATATATAAGAGCACTTAGAGAGAAAAATGAGCAGATGTTTATTCTTGTGTTTGAACCGTCCTATTCCATAGCGGTGATTAATCAGGATACGATAGGGCTGGATGATATTCTGGAAAATGGTCAGACAATGATACTGGTTGGAGAAGAACAGTATTCAGCGGTTTATCATGTGTTCAATACTCTTGCTACTTATGAGGCGGTTGATTATATTAAATTGTTTGTAACACCAAATTATGAAAATATATTTCCAAAGGAATTGGAGAAAATAGAAGAAATATACAAAGAATGTTTGACAAGAATTATATTCAGCAGAAATACAATCCTTATGATAGGAAAGGAAATGACATGTAATATAGCAAATAACTATATTGATTATATACATCAATATTCTTTAGCGAATTTAATAAAAGTTTTTAAAGCTTTGGAATTGGACGAGATACCGGCAATTATTATAGCAGCCGGGCCATCTTTGGATAAAAATATCAAACAGTTGAAAAAAGCAAAAGGAAAAGCATTTTTAATTGCTGTGGATACAGCATTAAATCCATTGGCAAAAGAAGATATTATTCCGGATATATCCATTACGGTCGACCCTCATAAGCCACTTATGCTTTTTCGAAATGAAAAAATGATAAATATTCCTCTCGTTTATGCATTAACTTCCAATTCAAAAATCAAAGATTTTCATAAAGGTATGAGGATATATCAAAATTCGATAGATTCTTTTTTAAATCAGTTTATTCGAAGGTTTGGAAAACAGTCAGCTTTTTTGGAAACCGGAGGTTCAGTGGCACATAGTGCTTTTTCGCTGGCACAAAGGCTTGGATTTAAGACAATTATTTTTGTAGGACAGGACTTGGCTTATCCAAATGATAAAGAACATTCAGAAAGTGTATATAATAATAGTTCTATAAATAATATTCGTAATTTGAATAAGGAATATTTTGAGGTAGAAGATATCTACGGGAAAAAAGTAAAAACAGAATATAATATGAATCAGTATCGTCTGTGGTTTGAACAGGCTGTTATTGTCTATTCTGAGATAAAGTTTATAGATGCCACAGAGGGCGGAGCAAAAAAGAAAGGAATGGAAATTCTCACTTTGGAAGAGGCAATAAAACAGGAGTGCAAGCTTGAGAAAAAGATAGATTTTGAACAAATAATCAAAAGTACACAAAAAATTTTTACAGAGGAAGAGCAAAAAATTATATTAAAGGAAATTACTGAGTTTTCAGAAACAGCCAGCCATATAAGAAAAAAGATATATGAGGGTATTGAGATATATAATAAATTGGAAAGGTTAAATCAAAGACAGGAATATTCAGGAAAAGAATTTAACAAGGCGATAAAAAAAGTGACACAGTTAAATAAATGGGTATCTGAAAATCCAGATATTGCTTATCTTCACATGTATGCTGCCGAGGAAGATTATCAGGTAAGAGATGTTATCTTAGAGGAAAAAGATAGTGTCTATGAAGAAGTAAAACTGGTTACAGACAGTGGAAAAAAGATGTTAAAAGCTCTTTTAGATGCAATAGATAAGATTGAGACAGATATGAAACCAGTTATAGAAGAAGCAAACAGAAAAATAGAAAATAATAGAACAAGGCAGTAAGATAGGAGATTATAAGTTGAAAATAAAAGAGATAAATGAACTACTTAGAATGTTTGAACAATATACTGTTGAAATAGCAAGTACAATATTTATTGAGTTTTTGGCTCTAACAAAGGATTTTGAGGAAAAAGACTGGCATTATTTGTGGGATAAAGTAAAAAATATTCAAAATAGCAGAGCAAAATTTATCGCAGGTTTTGAAATATTAGACCATATATCAAAGGTAGAAATTTATGAAGAATATTTATCCGTATTACATTCAGATGAGTCTCTGGACTGGGATGAAAGATATTTTTTATGGTTTCAAATTTCAAAAAAATTATTCGGCACCACCAATATATCTTCTGAAAAGCTTACACAACAGCAATGGTTGATTTATGAGTCTATATATCAAAAATTTAGTTCATATTTCTTTGATATACCATTCATTAATAATCGTAATGAAAATTTAATATTTATTACAACACAACAATTTTTAAATATGAAACATGGTCCAACGAAAACAGCTTTGGATAGGGCTTATATTTTAAAAAAGTTGTATAAAAATGTAATTATTATTAATACAGCGGAATTATTAGGAGGAAAACCTCTGGAATTATTACATGGCGAAGTTGGAAGTTATAATGAAAATTTATTGAAAGTAGAAAAGATGAAGTATAAAGATGAAACTTTTTCATTTGTACAGTTGGATAATAATATGCCAAATATAGAGAATTCCAAAGAGTTTCTTAATTTTGTAATTAAATACAAGCCTTTATATATTGTCAATATTGGGGGAAATAGTATGCTGATAGATATATGCAGTAAAGCGGTTCCTGTTATTAATATTAATACAGTTCCATCGGGGCTTACATGTACAAAAGCAACAGTACAGGTTATTGGAAGACAGTTAACAAAAAAAGATGAAAATTTACTGGCATTACTTGGAAAAACAAAAGAGAATGTAATAGTTGGAAGATTTACATCTTCATTAAAACCACAGATGAATAAATATACAAGAAAAGAGCTGGATATACCAGAAGAACAGTTTGTAATAGCATTAATCGGAGGAAGACTTACACAGGAAGTAACACAGGAATTTATCGCCATGATAGATGAGGTATTACAGAAAAATGTAATGCTTATGATTATTGGAAGGATGCATAATTATGAGGACATATGCAAAAATGACCCAATATTTGGGAAAAATGCTGTTTATCTTGAAGAACAGGATGATGTACTGGCAATTCTGGATTTGTGTGATTTATATGTAAATCCAAAAAGAGCAGGTGGCGGAACATCCGTAATTGAGGCAATGTATAAGGGATGTCCTGCTGTTACTTTAAATAGTGGGGATGTGGCATTAGGAGCCGGACCGGACTTTTGTGTTAGTACTTATGAAGAAATGCAGAAACAGATTTTTCGTTATATGGAAGATAAAGAATTTTATAGGGAAATGTCCATAAAAGCAAAACAAAGAGCTGATTACATGCTGGATTCCGAGAATGCTTTTATGGAAATTATTCATCAGTTTGAAAATAAAGTTTTATAATAAACAAATTTTGAAATAAGGCTACTGCAATCCCACTGGCTTTAGACGGTGGGTTAAGGTAGCCAAAAGTGGCAATTTGTGTTATACTTGCGTTATGGGAACATGGAAATCAAAAAACAGGCACAAGTATTTATTACAATATT
>CAJTOU010000004.1:0-61374 GCA_910577835.1 uncultured Lachnospiraceae bacterium
TTTGCTTTTACCATTTTTTAAAACCATTTTTACTGTTTTTTTGGAAATCTTCTATAAAGAAGATGTTCGCTGAAAATTATTTTGAAATTTTCAGGGATGGTTTATGATTCAGTTTTCAAAGTTCATTTTTGTTGCTGCTGTTATTTTTCTTTTTCTCAGCGACAGCTTGTATAGTCTATCACATTAAAAAACATTTGTCAACAACTTTTTTAAATTATTTTTTTATTTTTTCTACTGTCTTATTTCTTTCAGACAGCTTAGATATAATAACACTTCTTCCAAATCTTGTCAACTGTTTTTTTTATTTTTTTCAAAAAACTTTTTTTAGATTTCGGAACAAAAAATCCATACTGGAAACCAGAACGGAGAAAGAGGGATTTGAACCCTCGCGCCGCGTGAACGACCTACACCCTTAGCAGGGGCGCCTCTTCGGCCTCTTGAGTATTTCTCCGAATAAAACAGTTCCAATATGAATTTTGCATCACTTGCGTGAAACAAAATTTATTATAACTGCTAACTATACGTTTGTCAATAGTTTTTTTATTTTAAAGTAATAAAATTTACTATTTAAATTTTGTTACTATTCCAATTATCAAAAAAATCAACTTTAACATTATACAGCAAGAAGTTTCTATTTCTTAAATAATTCCAGTATCTCACATTTACATAAAATTATCAGACCAATGATATATTACAGTAAAAATTTTAAACCCCATTATTGAAAAAAGAAAAGTATGAACTATTGAAAAAACAAAGTTCATACTTTTTTGCATTTATTTTTTATTCAGACTTTCCTGCTCTGAATCCTTTAAATGAAATTTATTTACCAGATTATGCAAACGCTTTGACTGTTGGGATAGTTCTTCACTTGTAACAACACTTTCCTGTGCGGAAATATTATTTGTCTGAACTACCTTTTCAATCAAATTGACACCCTTTGTCAGCTCCTCCAAAATTCTTTTCTGATTTTGAGAAGCATCACTGATTTTATCCACAGAAACTGATATTTCTTTGGCGCCTTCCACTACTGTCATAAGAAAATCTGCGGTATCATTGACAATTGCTGTTCCATTTCTTACAGCTTGAAGGGAATTTCCAATTAATAAAGCAGTCTGATTTACTGCCTCAGCAGTTTTTGTTGCCAAATCCCTGATTTCTCCTGCTACCACAGCAAATCCCCTTCCTGCGTCACCAGCTCTTGCAGCCTCAATAGAAGCATTTAATGATAACAGATTCGTTTGAGAAGAAATATCTTCTATTGTTTTGATAATATTTTCTATTTCTGCTGAAGCATCACGAATATCTGACATCGCCTGAACTAACTTTCTCATTTCATCATTGCTTTGTTCAATTCTTCTGCTTACTTCCATAACAGTCTCATTTGCCTTTTGTGCATCATCTGCATTGGCAGAAACATCTTCTGAAAGATTCTCTATCGATGCTGCCAGCTCATCAACAGCAGCCGCCTGTTCTGCGGCGCCCTTTGAAAGACCTTGTGCACCGGAAGAAACACGAATTGAATTGGTTGCAACCTCATCTGCTGAAAGAATAATTTCATGAAGTGTATTGTTCAAAGAATCAGCTATTTTTTCAATAGAAGTCTGAATTGGTATAAAATCTCCAATATACTGCTGATTGATTGCAATATCCATATTATTTTCCGCCATCTCAGATAGCTGATGTGAAATATCATTTACATAATTATCGATTGTAACACTGATATGATTAATAACTCTTGCCAAACGACCCAGTTCATCATCTGTATCTACATCAACATTAATTTTCAGCTTTCCTTCTTCCAATAGAGAAGCACCATTTACAATCGTCTCAACAGGCGCTAAGGATTTTTTAATAATATAATAAATAATATACAGCAGTAATCCTCCAAATAAGATAACTGCCAGCATTAATTTCAAAATATCCATAAAAATTGCTACATTAAATTCACTTTTGTCAATAGACATATACAATACCCAGTAATTACCCCCGCTCATCTTCAAAGGAACGATTACAGAAATTCCTCTTTTATTTGTAGCAAAATTTGTGGTATGATTATCAATAATAGACAGACTGTTAACATATGGACCATCCTCCATAGACTTTAAGGCTTCACTTTCTGTAACAATATCTTCATATCCAGCCTCAGATGCTGCCTTACCAACCTTAGAACGGTCATAAGTGTCCAGAAGAACTGTTCCATCTTCTGCAAGTGCTACCATATGTGTAGATTCATATCCGGTACTGGCATACTTCTGTGTCTGCATATCTGCCAAAGCCACATCACAGCCCGCTACACCGAAAAAATTTCCCTCGGCATCATAGACAGGTGCAATGATACTAATCATCATAATATCATTTCCCCGTAGCTGATATATATATGGTTCCATAAGATAAGGTTTTCCTGAAGATTTAATCTTCATATAATATTCTTTTTCAAAATTATCAAAAGCATCCTCATGCTTTTCAAAGGTAATGCCTGTTCCCTTTTCATCCGGATAAGCAACCGCTTCATAGGCAATATCTTTCTTATGAACACTATAAGGCTGACCATTTTCATCTGCAATTTTATTTAATTCAAAATATGCAAATACAGTGGTAAAATTTTCATCTCCTGACAATACCCCTGCCAAAGCATTATCAATTGCATCTCTCTGCTCTTCTGGAGGCAGCGCAGAAATATTTTTCAAAGAGTTTGCAAATCCTATTGCCTGACCATATGCATTTTCAATATTATTTTGAATTAAAAATGCATTTTCATACGCAACGGACACCAGTTTATTACTTGTTAAATCAGTCAGAGAATTAAGCGAAATTAATCCTGATATTGTTACAATAATCAAAAATATCACTGCGACAATAACTACAAGTCTTGAAATAATTTTTTTGCTTAAACTGTTTGTTATCTCAGCTTTGGCTTTCTTTTTTTCTTTTGACATTATAAAGTCCTCCTGGTTCCATGAAATAAAAATATTAAACATTATAACAATGCTACTATTTAAAGTCAAACAATTTTTTAAGCTTTTTTAATGTTTTCGTTTTTTATAATTTCAGTTGCTTTATTTCTCAATAACTGCTGGATATAGTTTATCTTCTTCTTTGATTTCTTCCTCATGATAGATTTTTTCGTCTATCAAATAAGCAGAAATATTTTTTGCTCCTTTTTTACAGGTAATCATGGTAGAGGCTTTAATCAAATTCAGGTTTTCTTTCTCTTTTGCCACTTCACATTTTGGCAGAAGACCATTTGCGTAATCTGTTTCTGATAAAATATCCTGCTTTGCCTGCCAGCATAAAATCAGAGTGTCTTTCTCATTTATTTTCTGTCCGGTCCGATATCGATATGTAATCTTGTCCTCTGTTTCTTCCACACAATATATCTGAGACCATTTTCCATCACTGTTATTTCTGACAGGGTTACTAAACAGCCTGTCTTCTGTCTTTTCTATTTTTCCATCTTTATAAGCAAGTGTCACTGTCACTTCCGTCACATAATTTTCCAGCTTATATATATTTTCTTTATCTCTTTCATATAAAACTGCTCTTACAGTAGCAGTTCCATATGTATTTCCATCTGCATCCTCTGGACTCCATTTTGCAGTTTCATTTGATAATGAATAGCTGTAATAGCCTCTTCTTGTTTCTTTATTTTCATTCTGCTCTTTAAATATATCTGTTTTATTTTCCGCACTGATACATCCTCCGTCTGTCTCCCATAAAATATAGACCTTTTCTTTATCATCATAATTATATGGTACTGACAAAGTTCCATCTTCGGCAACCTCTATAACCAGTTCTCCCGTTTTTTCTTTTACATAATCATTAGCCCACTGCAAAACTGCAAAAAATGAAATTGTGGCCACTGCCGCAATAAGAAGTGAGTACCCGCCATACTTTAACATAAATGTATTTATTTTTTTTGTTATATCCTTCATCTTATCTTTTAATCCTTTTCATTTTTTCTTTTATCATACCCTATTTTAACATTTATAACAACTCTAATCATACCGGTATTTTCTGAAAAATATATAAATATTTTGATTTTACGCAAAAATTAAAATGGTACTGCTGCAAAATAAGTTTCTTTTTGCAGCAGCCCCATTTTACCACCTACTATATTATATCCTATATGCTATATTATATCCTATATGCTATATTCTGCTTACATTACTTTGATTATTACTGTATTCCTGTTACAATATCTCTATTGTTCTGGGTCAGATTCCTGCAACTCCTCCAGCTCCATATCCTCTTCAAAATCCTCCGACAGGTCGTCTTCATCTGGAATATCCACAGAACTTTCCTGTATCTGTTCCGGCTTCTGTCTTACCTTTGCGATGCTTGCAACCACAATATCCTCTTTACTGATATCCATAAGTTTTACACCGGAAGTAATTCTGCTGAGTATGGAGATTCCTCCAACCTGCATCTGAATAATAATTCCTTCTGTTGTAATCAGCATAATTTCATTATCCTCATTCACAGCCTTTACGCCCACAATATTTCCTGTTTTTTCATTTATTTTATAACACTTTAGACCTTTTCCGCCTCTTCTTTGCAGAGTAAATTCAGAAGTAAGCGTGCGTTTTCCCATACCGTTTTCTGTTACAAATAACAGGGCTTTTCCTTGACTTTCAAGCTGCATTGCGACTACCTCGTCGCGTTCGGCAAGATTAATACCTCTTACACCGATTGAATTTCTTCCTGTTCTTCTGACATCGCTGACCTTAAACTTAATACACTGCCCATATTTTGTAATAAGCATTGCTATATCATTATTCTGAGTTTTCTTTACCTCAATCAGTTCATCATCATCTCTTAAGCTTATCGCCTGAAGCCCCTTCTTTCGGATATTTGCATATTCTATCAGAGGAGTCTTCTTCGCAATTCCGTTTTTTGTTACCATTAAAAGAAATGAATTTTCATTAAACTCACTGACAGGGAACATCGCTGTCACCTTTTCTCCAGCTTCCATCTGAATCAGGTTCACAATTGCAATTCCTCTCGATGTCCTGCTGGCATCCGGAATTTCATAGGCCTTTATTTTATATGCCCTTCCAGTATTGGTAATAAACATAAGATTATGATGTGTGGTAGTCATCATCAGCTCTACAATATAATCATCATTAATCGTCTGCATGCCCTTGATGCCTTTTCCACCACGGTTCTGAGACTTAAAATTATCTACTGTCATCCTTTTTATATAGCCCAGTTTTGTCATGGCAATCACTGTATTTTCCCTTGGAATAAGGTCTTCCACAGTAATATCTTCCTCATCATAGCCAATACTCGTTCTTCTGTCATCTCCATATTTCGCTGATATTTCAAGAATCTCCTCCCGTATTACTCCAAGAAGCTTCTTTTCATCAGATAAAATTCCCTTCAAATAATCAATGGTTTTTTTAAGCTCCGCATATTCATTCTCAATATCTTGTCTTGCCAGACCTGTCAGTGTACGAAGTCTCATATCAACAATCGCCTGTGTCTGTCTGTCTGAAAGGCCGAATTTTTCCATTAAACCATTTTTTGCATCCTGAGTCGTTCTGGAAGAACGGATAATTTTAATTACCTCATCAATATTATCAAGCGCAATCAGATATCCTTCTAAAATATGAGCTCTCTCTTCCGCCTTGTTTAAATCGTATTTTGTTCTTCTTGTAATCACATCCTCCTGATGATGAAGATAATTATCAAGCATATCTTTAAGATTTAACACCTTGGGCTCATTATTTACAAGGGCAAGCATAATTACACCAAAGGTATCCTGAAGCTGTGTATGCTTATACAGGTGCTTTAAGATAATATTAGCGTTGACATCGCGCCTCAGCTCTATTACAATACGCATTCCTTCTTTATTTGATTCGTCTCTCAGTGCAGTAATTCCATCTATTTTTTTATCCTTAACCATATCCGCAATTTTTTCAATTAATCTTGCCTTATTTACCATATACGGAAGCTCTGTGACAATAATTCTTGATTTTCCATTTTCCATTGTTTCAATATTGGAAACAGCTCGCACCTTTATTTTCCCTCTGCCTGTTCGGTAGGCTTCATTGATGCCTTTTGTGCCAAGAATTTCACCGCCGGTCGGAAAATCAGGACCTTTTACAATCGAGAGCAGTTCATCAATCTCTGTTTCTCTGTCCTCATTGATTTTATTGTCAATAATTTTCACTACTGCATGAATAATTTCTCTTAAATTATGAGGTGGAATATTGGTAGCCATTCCTACTGCTATTCCATTTGTACCGTTTACCAGCAGATTTGGAAATCTTGCAGGAAGCACTGTCGGCTCTTTTTCTGTCTCATCAAAGTTCGGGACAAAATCCACGGTATTTTTATTGATATCCGCCAGCATTTCCATGGAAAGCTTACTAAGTCTCGCCTCTGTATAACGCATGGCGGCAGCTCCATCTCCGTCTACGGAACCAAAATTGCCGTGACCATCTACAAGTGGATATCTGGTAGACCATTCCTGCGCCATATTTACAAGGGCTCCATAAATCGAGCTGTCGCCGTGAGGATGATATTTACCCATAGTATCACCGACAATACGGGCACACTTTCTATGAGGCTTATCCGGTCCATTGTTCAATTCTATCATGGAAAACAAAATTCTTCTCTGAACCGGTTTTAATCCATCTCTTACATCTGGGAGCGCTCTTGCTGCAATTACACTCATTGCATATTGTATGTAAGATTCCTCCATAGTCTTTTTCAAGTCTACTTCATGAATCTTATCAAAAATATTCTCGTCCATTTATCAGTACCTCCCTTAAATGTCTAAATTCTGAGCAAATTTTGCATTTGCTTCAATAAATTCACGTCTCGGTTCTACTTGGTCTCCCATTAATGTAGTAAATGTCAGGTCAATTTCTGATTTTAACTCCTCATCATATTGAACCTTTTTCAATATTCTTGTCTTTGGGTCCATTGTAGTTTCCCAGAGCTGGTCTGCATCCATTTCTCCTAGTCCCTTATACCGCTGAATTTTGTTATTGTTATCTCTTCCGATTTCAGTAAGGATTTCTGCCAGTTCCTCGTCCGTATAAGCATACCAGACCGTTTTATTTTTTGTTATCTGAAAAAGTGGAGGAGTGGCAAGATATACATGCCCTTCCTTAATTAACATAGGCATAAATCTATACATAAAAGTCAAAAGAAGAGTAGCGATATGAGCGCCGTCTACATCGGCATCTGTCATAATAATAATTTTATTGTATCTTAATTTTTCAATGTCAAAATCATCATGAATTCCTGTTCCAAAAGCTGTAATCATAGCCTTGATTTCGGCATTGCCAAGAATTTTATCGATTCTTGCTTTTTCTACATTTAAAATCTTGCCTCTAAGCGGCAGAATCGCCTGTGTTGCTCTGCTTCTTGCTGTTTTTGCGGAACCACCCGCAGAATCACCCTCCACAATAAAAATTTCACAGTTTTCGGGATTTTTATCTGAACAGTCTGCTAGCTTTCCCGGAAGCCCGTTTCCATCAAGAGCCGTTTTTCTGCTTCTTGTTATATCTCTTGCTTTTCTTGCAGCATCTCTTGCCCTTTGAGCAAGAATCGACTTTTCACAGATGATTTTTGCTACCTGCGGATTCTGTTCAAGGAAATATTTGAGGTGTTCACTCACTACGCTGTCAACAGCAGTTCTTGCCTCACTGTTTCCAAGCTTCTGTTTTGTCTGACCTTCTAACTGCGGTTTTTTCACTTTTACGCTGATAATAGCTGTCAGTCCCTCTCTGATATCTTCACCGCTTAAATTCTGCTCGCTTTCCTTTAACAGCTTGTTTGCCCTTGCGTAATCGTTAAACGTCTTTGTCAAAGCCCTTTTGAAACCTTCCAGATGGGTTCCGCCTTCAGGAGTAATCAGATTGTTTACAAAGGCGTATGTATTTTCAGTATAAGAATCGTTGTGCTGAAAAGCGACCTCTACATAAATATCCTCTTTGGTTCCCTCACAGTAGATTACCTGCTCAAAAAGAGGTGTTTTTCCCTTGTTTAAATAGGTGACAAACTCTTTAATTCCGCCCTCATAATGATAAACCTTCTCTTTTTTATCTTCAGGATTTCTGTTATCCCTGAAAATAATTTTTAAACCTCTTGTCAAAAATGCTGTTTCCCGTAGCATTGTACTCATGGTATCAAAGTTATAGACAGTATCTTCAAAAATGGTGGCATCTGCCTTAAAAGTAATTGAAGTTCCCGTAAAATCAGTATCGCAGGTCCCGATTACTTCCAAATCATTCATAATCTGTCCGCGTTCATAACGCTGGTAATGTATTTTTCCATAACGGCATACCTTGACCTCCAGCCATTCCGACAGAGCATTTACTACCGATGCGCCTACTCCATGAAGCCCGCCGGAAACCTGATATCCGCCGCCGCCAAATTTTCCTCCTGCATGAAGTACAGTAAATACCACTTCTACTGCCGGTCTGCCGGTTTTTGTATTAATTTCAACCGGAATCCCACGCCCGTTATCCTTTACTGTAATGACATCTCCCTCATTAATTTCAACCTCAATAGTGGAGCAGGCTCCTGCCAGTGCTTCATCAACCGCATTATCAACGATTTCATAAACCAGATGATGAAGGCCCTTTAATGAGGTATCCCCGATATACATTCCCGGTGTATTCCTTACAGCTTCAAGCCCCTCCAAAATCTGAATCTGATCACCGCCATAATTTTGACTGTTATTATTACTCATTGCTGCTCCTTTCTATTGTACCATTTATAACTTTGTACACATTGTTGATTGTAAATCTGTTTTCAATAAATTCATCCAGTCCGGTACATGTGATAATAGTCTGTACTTTGTCTATACTGTCCAAAAGATGTTTCTGTCTGCTGCTGTCAAGCTCCGAGAGCACGTCATCCAAAAGCAGTATGGGTACATCCTTTATAACCTGTCTGACTAATTCTATTTCCGATAATTTAAGTGATAATGCTGCCGTTCTCTGTTGTCCCTGACTTCCGAATTTTCTGATATCCATATCATAATTGTAAAATCCGATATCATCTCTGTGTGGACCTGTACTTGTACTGCCAAGCTTTAAATCCCTTTCGCGGTTATGTACCAGACTTTCATATATCAGATTTTCGTCCATAGCATTTTTGTTTAGAACATTTCCATTTATATTATTCCCACTTAAATTCGGCTCATACCGAATGACTAAATTTTCTTTTTTATCTGTTATTTTGCTGTGTATTTTACAAATAATATGATTTAATTCCTGAATAAATCTTTCCCGCCGGCTGATAATTTCTTTTCCATATCTGGCAATCTGTATATCAAGAATATCAAGAGTATTTATTAAATCTGCTCTGCGACACACATATCCTATATCCTTTAACAGCTTATTTCTCTGATTCAGTATTTTATTGTAAGTAATAAGATTATGCACATAAATTTTATCAAGCTGGCATAATTCCATATCAATAAATTTTCTTCTTTCAGACGGACCATTTTTAATAATATTTAAGTCCTCCGGTGAAAAAAAAACAACATTCAGCGTTCCAAATAATTCACTTGCCTTTTTTATGGGAATTCCGTTAATGGCAATTCCCTTTGTTTTATTTTTTTTTAAATGCATATCAATTCTCAGAGGAACATTCTGTTTTATCACAATCAGCTTAATATGCGCTTCCTCATGGTCAAACATAATTACCTCTTTGTCTTTGTTTCCTCTGTGTGATTTTGTTGTAGCAGCAAGATAGATAGATTCTAATATATTTGTTTTTCCCTGCGCATTGTCTCCATAAAGAATATTTGTGTCATTCTCAAATGAGATATTAAGGCTGTTATAATTTCTGAAATTATTTAACTCCAATGATTTGATATACATTCTGAACTCCTGTGACAATCATTTATAATAGCTGTTTATAACAGTCATTCCACAGTAATTATTTTACAAGAATTATTTCATAATGACTATCTCATAATTACCATTTTACAGGAATTATTTCATAATGACTGTTTCATACTTACTGTTTTATAACAACGATTTCATTATAACCATTTTAGAATAACTGTTTTATTATAACTATTTCTCAATTACTGCTTTGTAATTATTATTTTTTCATTCTCAAATTCTACAATATCGCCGTCATAAAGTTTTTTTCCTCTCTGTGTTTCCACAGAGCCGTTTACTTTTACTAGTCCGTCTTGAACTGCAAATTTTGCATCTACTCCTGATTCGACAAGACCTGCTGCTTTCAGGGCCTGCCCCAGTTTAATATAATCTTCTCTTAGTTTTATTGTTTCCATATTATTTTTCACTTCCATTTTTTATTGTTTCAATCCACTTGCGGTAATAAAATATATATTATGAATATTATCAATAAGCAGCGTTAAAATTTACCGGAAGAATCAAATAAATATAAGTTTCTTCGCTGTTTTTCATTACACATGGTGCCTTTGGATTTACAAAATAAATATCCACTTTTTCTTCATCAATAACTTTTAAGGCATCCATTAAAAATTTGGGGTTAAAACCAATCATAAGGTCCTTTCCGTTTTTATTGATTTCAAGCTGTTCGTTCATTGAACCAAGAAACGATGAAATTTTAAGCTCCAGCTCATTTTCTGTAATATTTATAATAATCGGTTTTTTATCCCCCTCTTTTACAAGAAGCGTAGACCTGTCAATACAATCTAAAAATTCTTTTTTATTGATATTTACAATTGTATCAAAATTGCTTGAAATCATCTGTTCTACTTTAAAATATTCTCCTTCAATTAATCTGGATACGACAATTGTATTTTCAAATTCAAAAGCAATCAAATTGGTTTCAAAAAAAACTCTTACATCAGAATCAATTCCTCCGGTAAGGATTTTACTGATTTCATTTAATGTTTTTCCAGGAACAATTACTTTAATATGTTCAAAACTGTCCTTTAATTCAGTCTTTCTGATTGCGATTCTATGTCCATCAAGCGCCGTAACAGTCAGCATATTTTCTTTTACCTCAAATAATTCGCCTGTCATCAGTTTATTTGTATCATTATCAGCAATAGAAAAAATTGTCTGTCTGATTAATTCTTTTAAAGAAAACTGTGACAGATAAATAAACTGTTTCTTTTCAAAAGACGGCAGATAGGAGAAATCCTCTCCTGATTTTCCGGCAATACTGAAAGTAGCTTTTTCACAGGTAATTGTAGTTTTAAAATTTTCGTCGGTAGTAATAGTTATCTCGCTGTCTGGAAATTTTCTTATAATTTCAGAAAATATTTTCGCATCAATTGCAACAATTCCTCCAGAGATAATCTCACCTTCAACAATGGTTTCAATCGCCAGTTCTGTATCATTTGACGTAAATTTAATAACATCGGAGGCGTCAATTAATATACATTCCAAAATAGGCATTGTTGTTTTGGATGGAACCGCCTTTAATACGATATTAATAGACTGTAATAATTTTGATTTGTTGAAAACTAAGTGCATGTGTAAAAAGCTCCTTTCTCGTTTTCCATATATAAATAGATATTTATAGATGCCCGTAGTAGTAATAATAAGGGGTGTGAAAATGTTGAAAACTGTTCTCAGCCCTTAAAAATCAATGGTTTCAGAATTTGAAAACTATGTTGAAAAAATTTTTTTAGGGTTGGATAACTGGAAAGTTATCAACATTATCTTAAAATCAGTTTAGAGCATCAAAAAAGTTATCAACATTCAGAAACATTATAAAGTGTATTGGTGTGGATAAATTATCCACAATATGTGGAAGCACGATATAAATCAGTATATTGTAAATTTACAGGTTTTTATTGTGCAGTGCTTTAATTGGGAATAATTTTCTTTTTAATAATTTCTATTGTATTTTTTGTTGTTTCGTTTGTATCTATTTCATGCTGAATTTTTTCTATTGCATGCATAACAGTGGTATGGTCCTTTCGACCAAGAGCCAGTCCAACTACTTTCAGAGAAGCACCGGTATAGTATCTGCATAAATACATGGCAATCTGACGGGGATAAACAATATCCTGACTTTTTATTTTTGATATAATTTCCGCAGAGGTAATATTAAAATGTTCTGCAACTGTATTGATAATTAATTCTGCAGTAATTTCTTTGTTCGCATCTGGAGATATGATATCTTTTAATACTTCTTTGGCAAAATCTAAATCTATTGGAGATTTTGACACTCTTGAAAATGCGACAATCTTTGTCAGAGCACCTTCAAGCTCTCTGATATTTGATTTTATATTGTTTGCAATATATTCTAGGATTTCATTGTCAATATCATAACCCTCAGTGTCAGCCTTTCTTAAAAGAATTGCCATTCTGGTTTCGTAATCAGGGGCCGAAACATCAACGGTAAGACCCATTTCAAAGCGTGACTTTAAGCGTTCCTCCAGTGTAGACATATCTTTTGGAGGTTTATCAGAGGATATAACAATCTGTTTATTTGCTTCATATAAAGAATTAAAGGTGTGGAAAAATTCCTCCTGTGAACGCTCTTTGCCTATTACAAACTGAATATCATCTATTAATAAAATGTCGATGTTTCTGTATTTATTTCTAAATTCCATAATCGCTGACTGGTTTTCGCTTCGAATGGCGTTTATAAGCTCGTTTGTAAAAATTTCACTTGTTACACATCGAACCTTGGTATCTGGAGCCTTATCCAGAATAAAATTGCCTATGGAGTGCATAAGATGCGTTTTTCCAAGACCTACACCCCCGTAAATAAAAAGAGGGTTATACATTTCCGCCGGAGATTCCGCTACTGCCAGTGCGTAGGCATGAGCATAGTTGTTGTTTCCTCCGACAACGAAGTTTTCGAAGGTATAATTTGGATTGAGGTTTGCTTCAACTTTTTTATTATTGATAAGAAGATTCTTATTTGTGGCAGAGGCGGTGCCATGTGAAACAGAAGGTGCTTTTGTTTGTTTTTCTTTGTTTTGTTTAGCTCTTTTTTCGATTTCTGCCGGAGTGACAAATTCAACATCAAGTTCTTCTCCTGTTATTTCCTGTATGGAAACCATTAATGGGAGATAGAATTTTTTGCGGATATATTCAATCATGGCATCGTTTTCCTTAAATAAAAGAGTAACCATATTTTTTTCCACAGAATGTATCTGTAAAGGCTTTATCCATGAATTGAAGGATACATTTGCTATGTCGTATTCATTTTTAAAAAAATTTAGTATTTCTTCCCATTTTTCTACTACTAAGTTATACATGTTTGTAACCTAAACCTTTCTCCAAAAAGATAAATCGATACTTATGCCATCTTATCCCCTATTTTATACCAAATGAAAGATTTTTTCAACTTTTTTCTTACAGGAATCTGTTTTTTGTTTTTTGATAGAAAAAATATGTGTGGAGAAAAAAATGTAAAAAATGTGCTTGACATAAAAAAATATAGATAAATTCGGTTGTTTAAGGAATCTGTCTTTTTATGTGGAAAAGTGGAAAAAATTGTGGATAACTTACTTTTTCACTTTTTTCGACTTTTCCACATTGAAAAATCTCCAAATTTCCACATTTCTGAAAAATATGTTAAAACAGGGAATAAATTGAGGTAAACTGTCGATAAAATAATTGTTTATCCACAAGTAATCCACAAAATGTGGATAACTTTCAGAAAAACAAGAAAAAGGAAAAATGTGGAAAAATATTTAACCAAAAATGGATTAGTGAAAAGTTATCAGTGGAAAAATTGTGAGTGGAAAGTTATGAGCATAAAAATTGTTTGGCAGGAAATTATAAAAAACTTAGAAAATATTGAAAATAATACTTGACGAAAAAAACCTTATTGAATATAATGGGTACGATGTCTTAATAAACATTCAGAGGAAAGGAGGCGGAGAGAATGAGACAGACAATGGGTGTTACCTACAATCCAAAGAAAAGAGCCAGAGCAAAGGTTCATGGTTTCAGAGCCAGAATGAGCACGGCTAATGGAAGAAAAGTATTAGCTGCAAGAAGAGCAAAGGGAAGAAAGCGTATTTCGGCGTAGATGAGCACAGACCGCAGTTTTGTGGTCTTTTCTTCTTTTTTGATAGAAATAGGCGAGGGAGATGCGGGAAAAAATTGTGAGGAATATTAATTCGATAAGAAAAACAGCTCAGTTTCAGAAAGTTTATAGACAGGGGAAATCCTACGCAAATAAATATCTAGTTATGTATGTGTTGGAAAATAGTGCTGATGAGATAAGACTTGGAATATCCGTCAGCAAAAAGGTAGGAAACAGCGTAGTAAGACATCGGATTACCAGACTAATCAGAGAGAGCTATAGACTTCATAAAGAATTGTTCAGTAGTGGTCTGGACATTGTGGTAATTGCCAGAGCATCTGCAAAAGATAGAAGCTTTCAGGAAATCGAAAGTGCATTTCTGCATTTGGGAAGGATGCATGGCATTTGTGAAAAGTGGTGAAAAAAGTTGAAAAGAATTCTTATTTGTATTATATGTTTTTATAGAAAATTCATATCTCCGATAAAAGCAGGACATTGCAGATATACACCTACGTGCTCTCAATATGCGATAGAAGCACTGGAAAAATACGGTGTATTTCATGGAACGTATCTGGCGGTAAGGAGAATATTGAGATGTCATCCCTTTTCAAAAAGGAGCGGGTATGACCCGGTTCCATAATTAAGGAGGATAAGTAGTGTCAGGCATATTTTTAACTAGTTGTACAAACTTTTTTCTGATTCGATGGATTGCAAATATATTGGGATTTATCATGAATTTATTTTATGAGATTATCAATAAATTTGGACTTGGGAAAATAAGTATTTGTATTATTGCATTTACAATTATTGTGAAAGTTTTAATGCTTCCTATCAATATTAAACAGCAGAGAAGCATGAAGTTAAATTCGATTATTACTCCTCAGGTTCAGGCAATTCAGAAAAAGTATGCAAATAAAAAAGATAATGAATCCTTGATGAAGCAACAGCAGGAAATAAGTGCCCTTTATCAGAAGTACGGCACATCGCCTACGGGGGGATGTCTTCCCATGCTTCTTCAGATGCCGATTATATTTGCGTTATATGCAGTAATGGCATGTATACCGAATTATGTAAATGATATTCAGGATATGTATAATAACGGCGTGGTTTCTTATTTAGTAGATAATGATTATGAAACAATATATTCTTTAAAAGATATTGATGCTTTAAGTGATACGCTGTTTGAGGATGAAGATGAGGACAGTCTGGATATGCTGGTAACGGCATATTTCGGCAAAGACGGCGATTATGACAAGGATAAAATAAAGGAAACAATTTATACAAGCTTTACTTCGGCTTATAGTACGGAATTTGGAAGACAGTCTGCGTGGGATGTAGTGGATGCTGCGTTTCATGATGCAATAGAAGATATAGAAAAATTGAAAGAGCTTTCTGAGGAAGAATGGAAAGCGGTCACAGATGAGAAACTAGCAGCATATGCGTCAAAAACAGAAGGGGATTGGGATAAGATAATTTCTTCCTATGAAAAGATTATAGACGATATGCAGGAAAATCGGACGGAGATTAAAAAAGCGTATTCTTTCTTTACCATTGATTTAAGTACATCACCAGCAAACGGTGTTAAGATTGCGATTATTATACCTATTCTTTCAGCGCTTGCACAGCTTTTAAATATGAAGATATCTTCATCGAGCCAGCAGACGGGGAATGCTTCGGCGGACCAGATGATGTCTTCCATGAAAATAATGAGTTATTCCATGTGTGTAGTATCGGCAGTTCTCTGTTATACGCTTCCGGCGGGCCTTGGACTGTACTGGACTGTCAGTTCCTTCGTACAGGTGGTGATTCAAATATTACTTAACAGGCATTTCAAAGATATGGATGTAGATACTATTGTAAAGGAGAATCTGGAGAAGGTAAACAAAAAGAGAGCAAAAGCAGGACTGCCTCCAAATACGATTTCGACTGCTGCTGCGACAAGCACAAAAAATTATAAACCTCAGGTACAGTTGGCAGATAATGATAATACATCAGATTCAGCATCTGTAAAGAGGGGCTCTATTTCAGAGAAAGCGAATCTGGCAAAGAAGTATATGGACAAGAAGTAATTAGGAGGGAAAAAATAAATGGAGTTTCAGGAATTTACAGGAAAAACATTGAATGATGCTGTGACAAATGCTTTGATTGGACTGGAGACAACAAGAGAAAATCTTGAATATGAAATAGTAGATAAGGGGAGTAACGGATTTCTGGGAATGGGAGCACGACTGGCAAGGATAAAGGCAAAGCGAAAGGAAGAGCCGAAAAAAACGGTAGAGGAGATTGCCGAAGGTTTTCTTACCAACCTTTTCAGAGCCATGGAGCTGCAGGTTACAATTAAAATAAATTTCCATGAGGATATGTTGGATGTGGATTTAACCGGAAGTGAGATGGGGATTCTGATAGGAAAAAGAGGACAGACACTGGATTCTCTTCAGTATCTTTTAAGTTTGATTGTAAATAAAAACAGTGAAAGCTATGTAAAGGTAAAGGTTGATACAGAAAATTACAGACAGAGAAGAAAGGAAACACTGGAAAATCTGGCAAAAAATATTGCATTTAAGGTAAAGAGAACAAAGAGGCCGGTTTCACTGGAGCCAATGAATCCATTTGAAAGACGGGTCATTCACTCGGCACTTCAAAATGACAGATATGTTACAACAAAAAGTGAAGGTGAAGAGCCATACAGGCATGTGGTTGTTTCATTGAAGAAATAATTTTCAGGACAGGAAAAGACTTATGAGGGGCTGATACTTCGGCCCCTTTTTGAATGTAGCGCCGAAAAGAAAAGGAGATAATAAATGTTTTTAACTGATACAATAGCGGCTGTTTCTACGGGAATGACAAATTCAGGTATCGGGATTGTACGCATATCTGGAAGTGAAGCATTTGAGATTGCAGACAGAGTTTTTAAAGCAAAAAAGGGGAATGTAAAAATTTTTGAAATGAAAAGTCATACTCTGCATTATGGCTATATTCACGAGGATAATAAAATAATAGATGAAGTGTTGCTTACAGTTATGAAGGCGCCCAATACTTATACGACAGAGGATACCGTTGAGATTAATTGTCACGGAGGTATCACAGTTGTCAACAAGGTGTTGGAAACGGTTCTGAAGAAGGGAGCACGACCAGCACAGCCGGGAGAGTACACAAAAAGGGCATTTTTAAACGGGCGGATTGATTTATCCCAGGCGGAAGCGGTAATAGATATTATTCATGCAAAAAATCAATATGCCCTGTCAAATTCTGTGCATCAGTTAAATGGCGCAGTATCAGAAAAAATTAAAGTAATACGTGAAAAAATAATAAACAGTATGGCTTATATTGAAGCTGCTTTGGATGACCCTGAACATATCAGTCTTGACGGTTACAAAAAAGAACTGCAATTAACAGTGAATGAAATAAAGAAAGAACTGAAAAAGCTGCTGGATTCTTTTGATAATGGAAAAATTTTGTGTGAAGGGATAAAAACTGTTATACTTGGAAAACCCAATGCGGGAAAGTCATCGTTTTTGAATGCATTAATAGGGGAGGAAAGGGCAATTGTTACAGAAATAGAGGGAACAACAAGGGATACTTTGGAAGAAAATATATTAATAAATGGTATTAACTTAAATATAATAGATACAGCAGGAATTAGAGACAGTGAGGATAAAGTTGAGCAGATAGGGATAGAAAGGGCAAAAAAATGTGCCGAGCAGGCAGAGCTTATTTTATATGTGCTGGATTCTTCGAGAAATCTTGATGAAAATGACAAAAAGATTCTTGAGATTATAAAAGAAAAAAAAGCTGTTTTTTTATATAATAAGAGTGATTTGAATCCTGTGCTTAAGATAGAGGAAATCAAAAAAATAGCAAATGCTCCTGTTATAAAAATATCTGCAAAGCATGGACATGGTATAGAAGAATTTGAAGATTTAATAAAGGAAATGTTTTTGAAGGAAAAAATAGGAGGAAATGACGAGGTATTTATTACCAGTGCAAGGCAGAAAAATGATATTTTTAATGCTTGTCAGAGTATCATTATGGTGGAGCAGAGCATCAGTGAAGGAGTATCGGAGGATTTTTATACAATTGATTTTATGAATGCCTATGAATCTTTGGGAAGAGTGATAGGAGAGGCTGTGGAAGAAGATTTGGTAAACACAATATTTAGCAGGTTCTGTATGGGAAAATAAATTTTTAGAAAAGACAAAAGATTTGATAAGATTTTCACGGTTCATTTTTGTAAGAAAAGTGAAGAGAAGGGAGAGGAAGCAAAGTGAAAGGTTATATGGAAGAGAATTATGATGTGCTTGTAGTGGGAGCGGGACATGCAGGCTGTGAAGCAGCTCTTGCATCGGCAAGACTGGGATTGAATACCATTTTGTTTACAGTCAGTGTGGACAGTATTGCGCTTATGCCCTGCAATCCAAATATAGGTGGCAGCTCGAAGGGACATCTGGTAAGAGAGGTCGACGCACTCGGCGGGGAAATGGGAAAAAATATTGACAAAACTTTTATTCAGTCAAAAATGTTAAATGCATCAAAGGGACCAGCAGTACATTCTCTGCGGGCACAGGCGGATAAAAAGGACTATTCTCAGAAGATGAGAGAGACGCTTGAAAATACAGAGAATCTTACGATTCGGCAGGCGGAAGTATCAGAAATTTTAGTAGAGAATGGAAGGATTACAGGGGCAAAAACTTTTTCTGGAGCAGTTTATCATGTGAAGGCAGTAATTTTGTGTACAGGGACATATTTAAGGGCAAGATGTATTTACGGAGATGTAAGCAATGCGACCGGTCCAAACGGGCTGCAGGCCGCAAATCATCTGACGGATTGTCTGAAATCGCTGGGAATAGAAATGTATCGTTTTAAGACGGGCACACCAGCGAGAGTGGATAAGAGAAGCATTGATTTTACAAAGATGGAGATACAGCGGGGAGATGAAAAAGTAGTACCGTTTTCATTTTCTACGGACCCTGAATCTGTGCAGAAAGAACAGGCTGTTTGTTGGCTGACTTATACAAATAATAAAACACATGAAATTATCAGAGAGAATATTGACCGTTCGCCATTATTTTCAGGAGTAATAGAAGGAACCGGTCCCAGATATTGTCCGTCGATTGAAGACAAGGTAATGAAATTTGCAGATAAAGAAAGGCATCAGATTTTTGTGGAGCCGGAAGGATTGTATACAAATGAAATGTATCTTGGAGGAATGTCAAGTTCACTGCCGGAGGATGTTCAGTATATGATGTATCGAACTGTGCCCGGACTGGAAAATGTTAAAATTGTAAGGAATGCCTATGCGATTGAATATGATTGTATTAATCCGGGACAGCTTCTTCCTACTTTGGAATTTAAGAAAATTCAGGGATTGTTCAGCGCAGGACAGTTTAATGGAAGTTCAGGCTATGAGGAAGCAGCGGCACAGGGAATCGTGGCAGGAATTAATGCTGCAATGGAAATTTTGGGAAAAGAACAGATTGTGATTGACAGGTCACAGGGATATATAGGTGTGTTGATTGATGATTTGGTGACAAAGGAAAATCATGAGCCATACAGAATGATGACATCAAGGGCAGAATACAGGCTGTTGTTAAGGCAGGATAATGCTGATTTAAGGCTGACATCTGTTGGTTATCAGGTGGGGCTGGTAAGTAAGGATATGTATGACAGGGTTGAAAAAAAGAGAAAAATGATAGAGCAGGAAGTGAAGCGATTGTCTGAAGTTACGATTGGAGCAAACGGGAAAACTCAGGAATTTCTGGAAAAATATCACAGTTCCGAACTTAAAACAGGGGTTACGCTTGCGGAGCTTATCCGAAGACCAGAGCTTGATTATGACAAGGTGGCAGAGCTTGACGATGAAAGAGAAGAATTACCATATGATGTAATAGAACAGGTAAATATTCAGATTAAGTATGAGGGATATATTACGAGGCAGTTAAAACAGGTGGAGCAGTATAAAAAGCTGGAAGGAAAAAAACTGAAGCCGGATTTCGATTATTCAGAAGTGAAGGGAATGAGAAAGGAAGCGATTCAGAAAATGAATCTTTATAAACCATTGTCAGTAGGACAGGCCTCAAGGATTTCCGGAGTTTCTCCGGCGGATATTTCAGTGCTGCTGGTTTATCTGGAACAGCAGAGAGGAAATCATGGAGGAAAAAGTGAGAGATAGAATAGATGTGTTGACTGAGAAATTGGAATTGTTGGATATAACGGTAAGTCAAAAGCAGATAGAGCAGTTTTTGATGTTTTATGAAATGATGATAAATACAAATCAGGTAATGAATCTTACTTCGATTACAGAGCCTGTGGAGGTAATGGACAAACATTTTGTGGACAGTCTTGCAGTGAAAAGGATATATGATTTGAATCAAAAGGTATCTGTGATAGATGTGGGAACAGGAGCAGGATTTCCGGGAATTCCACTCAAGATAGTATTTCCGAAAATTCATATTGTGCTGCTGGATTCGCTGAATAAGAGAGTAAAGTTTTTAAAAGATGTTGTGGAAGCACTGGAGCTTCAAAATGTAGAGTGTATTCATGGGAGAAGCGAAGATATTGGCAGAACAGATGAGTACAGGGAGAAATTTGATTTATGCGTTTCAAGAGCGGTGGCGAATCTGTCTGTACTTTCGGAATTATGTATTCCTTTTGTAAAAATCGGAGGGAGGTTTATTTCTTATAAGGCGGGAAAGAGTGCAGAAGAGATAGAAGATGCAAAAACGGCTGTGACAAAGCTGGGAGGAAAAATCAGAAGAGTGGAAGAATTTTCGTTGCCGGGGACAGAGCTGGAGAGGGTGTTTGTGGAGATTGAGAAGATAAAAGAGACGGAGAGAAAATATCCAAGAAAAGCGGGGATGCCGGAAAGGATGCCATTGAAGTAGAAAGAAAGAGTAAAAGGAAACAGAACAAACATAAATAACCGCGGAAGGGAGCTATTTTACTCTTTCGCGGTTATAGTTTGTATTTGGTATATCATATTGTTAGCTGGCATCAGGATAATTAATCAAAGTTTTGCAGCGTTTTTGTATTTAATGTATTATACTATAATGAAGCACGCTGATGCGTGCGTAGGTCATCAAACTTTGTTTGATGACGTTATACCACAATGAAGCACGCTGATGCGTGCGCAGGTCATCAAACCTTGTTTGATGACATTATACTACAATGAAGCACGCTGATGCGTGCGCAGGTCATCAAACTTTGTTTGATGATGTTATACCATGAAATGTGTTCTTATTTTAGAAAATTCTTTATGGCATTTGTAAGTTCTTCTGGATTTTCTAATTGAGGAAGATGCTTGGAATTTGTTATGCTTAGAAATTCTATGTCAGGATAGAATTTCTTGTATTCGTTTACAGTTTCTAAAATATTTGCTTCATTTTCACCTCCAATTATAAAGACAGGGTTGTCCAACTGTTTTAGAGAGATTGTAACATCTGCATGAGTGTAGTTGTTTTGGATGCTTGAAAACAGGGATTTTGATGTCTCGTTGTTATGATAAGAAGAATAGTAGGCATCAATATAGCCTGTACTTGTTTTGTATGGGTTATTGAAGTAGGAATGATAAAATAGATTTTCATAATCTTCTCGTTTGTTTTGTCTGTTGGCATAGAATGTTCCTATAATTGGAAGATTATAAAATTTATTTTTATAGTAATTTTCTTTAGAAATAGTTTGTTTTTCGTATGTGATAGAGCTTGGGTTTATCATAATAATTTTGTCAAATATATTTTCTTTGTAATGTGCTGTCATTAGGGCAATGGAAGACGATGTGCCAGAACTGATGATATCACATTTTTCTTTTATAATATCAGAAACAAAATCACTGATAAGCTGAACAAATAGAAAATTTGTATATTTAAAACATGGTTTTTCAGAATGACCGCAGCCGATTAAATCAATAAGATATACAGTGTGGTCTTTTTCAAATTCTGAAATAAGATTCTGCCATTCAAAAGAAGAACTTCCTGCTGTCAGGTCATGGATAAAAAGCAGGGGAGAACCATTTCCTGATTTTGTATAGTAAATATCACCGTATTTCCATTTGTAATAAAGTTCACAGTAATGACTGGATGGAAATAATGCTTTTGCTTTGGAGGAAATGTATTTATTATGCAGATATAAACCCGCAATTGTCAGACTTGTAAGAGATAGTAGTTTACTTTTTTTCATGTTAAAATACTCCTTATTAAATAATAGATAGTAAATGGAAAATACTATATGCTACAATATAATTATAAGCCAAAATCAAAATATATACAATCAAAAAATAAAAAATGAAGATAGTAAATGTATTTTTTGTGTGATATAATGTCATCAAACAAAACAAAGTATAGTTTGATGACATAGCGTGCTTCAGTATAGTATAAGAAAGAAAAGATGTGATAAAAATCTGAATGTTTCACGTGAAACATTTTAATTAAGAAAGAAAAGAGAAAATATCCTATATGAATTTTTTTGGATAAGAATAAAAAAAGACGATGTTTTACCTGAAATATTTTGGACAGGAATGAGAAGATAATGTTTATATAAATTTAGGAAGCAATAAAAAAGAAAGATGATGCTTGTATAAAATTTTCAGATATCAGTAAAAAAAGAAAATGTTTCACGTGAAACATTTTAATAAAATAAAAATAGAAGTTGTTTTATGCTCACGTTTTGATAGAAAGTCCAGAGTAAAGTTATTTTAGATAAAAGTTGAAAATGAGAAATTTATAAATATTAAATGACATAGAAAGGGAAGAAAATGAAAACAGAAAGAACAATGAAATATTTACAAAACAGACTGCAATATTTAAAACAACTGGTCTTGGAGAATGAAGAAAAAAGAGATGTTTTAAATATAGAAAAGGAAGAATTATTCACTCAGATTGAAGAATATAAAAATAAAATAGATGAGGCATATGATGTGTTTTCACCAAAATCCACTAAAAATGATTTTATAAAGGAACAGATTAATTTGTTTGAGATAAAATTAAATCAGATTAATGATAATATAGAGGAATTGCACGAACAAATTGAATCAGGAAGAGAAGAGGCAGAGGAGATAGAGAAAGTAATTGAGGAATTAAAAAGCAAGATAGATGAAACGGATGAAATTATCAGTATATTAAACGAGATTGAAAAAGAAAGAGAGAGGGAAATAAACTGTATTGATATTACAAAAGAATATAAATTTGGGGATTATGATAATGGTGAAGAATATGAAAGCTATGAAGAATATGATAATTATAATGGGTATCAAAGATATGATAATTATGAAGAATATAATCCTCTGGTTTGTAAAAAAATAGAGGTTGAAAAGAAAAAAATCAGAGATATTATATATAAATGTGAAAATTGTAGTACATTTATGGAACTCGATGTAAACAGATGTAAATTAGAACTTGATAATATAATTGGTCTGCTTGGAGATTTATTAAAATATCCAAGCAGGAAAGTAGAGGAAAATGAAGAAGTATAAAATTATTATATATTCAAAGAAAAAAATATTTATACAGTTATTATATACATATATCAGAGAATGGATTGAAAGAAAAAATAAAGAAGAATATATACTTTCTATAATGATAGAAGGAAGAAGTTCAATGGAAACAATAGATGCTGAATCACGTTTAGAAAATTGTATTTTATTATTTGACTGTTCTGATAAAGAAGAAATAGATAATTTAAAAAAGATTTTAAGTAAGAGAATAGAAAGTTGTGAAGGAATAGTCAGTAATAAACAATCAGTATATATTATATTATTCGATAATATATATTGTAGAATGGAAGAAACACTATTCTTTCAAGAAAAGGATAACTTATATTTTATTGATGATTTGCAGGAATTGACAGAGATAATAGAGAAGATAACCGATACAGATGATGATTCAAAAAAAGCATCAGATAATTTAACAAGAAGAGAGCGGGAAATATTAGTATTGATTACAAAAGGAAAACTGAATAAGGAAATTGCAAATGAGCTTAATATTACAGAAAGAACGGTAAAAAATCATATTGCAAATTTATTTAAAAAGATAAATGTTTATGACCGGACACAGGCGGCTGTTTATGCAATTAAATGTGGAATTTACAGTTTGTATCTGGAAGATTTATAAAAATAATATATTAAATCAGAAGAATCATATGGAATATATAAAATTTTATGGTATAATGTCATTAAACGAAGCAAAGCGTAGTTTGATGACATGGCGTGTTTCATTATGGCATAATGTTATTAACGAAGCAAAGTGTAGTTTAATGACCTGTACATTAGAGATGTGTACATTAGTGTGTTTCATTATAGTATAATGTTATTAAATAAAATTAATTCCATTATACAGAAAGTTTTGAAAATGTTTCACGTGAAACATTGAATAGTATATTGAAAGAATAATAGAAAGGAATACTTTTATGGGAAGAATAATAGCTGTTGCCAATCAAAAAGGAGGAGTAGGAAAAACAACTACTTCTATTAATCTGGCATCCTGTCTTGCAGAATTGAAGAAAAAGGTTTTACTAGTAGATATTGACCCTCAGGGGAATGGTACAAGCGGAGTAGGTGTTGACAAAAACAATGTAGAGAATACAGCATATACAATGATTGTAGGAGAATGTTCCATAGAACAGGCGATTATTTCTACGAAAATAGAAAATCTTGATGTTATTGCATCAAATGTAAGTCTGGCGGGAGCAGAAATTGATTTGCTTGAGAGCGAAAACAGAGAATATATATTAAAAAGTGAATTAAAAAAAGTAAAGGATAATTATGAGTTTATTATTATTGATTGTCCGCCTTCGTTAAATATATTAACAGTAAATGCAATGTCTGCGGCGGATACAATTCTTGTTCCAATCCAGTGTGAATATTATGCTTTGGAGGGTTTGACACAGCTTATGTATACCATTGAACTTGTAAAGAAGAGATTGAATCCTTTTCTGGAAATCGAGGGTGTCGTATTTACCATGTATGATGCCAGAACAAATCTTTCATTACAGGTTGTAGAAAATGTAAAAGGAAATTTAAAGCAAAATATTTATAAGACAATTATACCAAGAAATATCAGGCTGGCAGAAGCACCGAGTCATGGACTTCCTATTAATTTATATGATTCCAAATCCACTGGTGCGGAAAGCTATCGGTTATTGGCACAGGAAGTAGCAGAGAGACAGTAATCTATAATTTAGCGGGAGAATAATATGGCGAAAAAGAGTGGTTTGGGAAAAGGATTAGATTTACTTATTCCAAATAATACAAGTATAAAAACAGATGAGAAAATGGAAGAAAAATTAACAGAAAAAAAGGCGGAAGTGTTTGTAAAGTTATCTCAGGTGGAACCAAATAAATCACAGCCGAGAAAAAATTTTAATGAGGATTCTTTGATAGAATTGTCGGAAAGTATAAAACAGTTTGGAGTGATTCAGCCTTTAATTGTACAAAAGAAAGACGACTATTATGAAATTATTGCAGGTGAAAGGAGATGGAGAGCTGCAAAGCTGGCGGGGTTAAAAGAAATACCTGTTATTATCAGGGAATATTCAGATGAGGAAAGAATGGAAGTTGCATTGATAGAAAATCTTCAAAGAGAAGATTTAAATCCAGTGGAAGAAGCTTTGGCGTATAAAAGTCTGATAAAAGAATATAATTTAAAGCAGGATGAAATTGCTGAAAAGGTAAGCAAAAGCAGAACAGCGGTGACAAATTCCATGCGGCTTTTAAATCTTCCGGAAGAAGTACAGAATATGATTGTAGATGAAATGATAAGCAGTGGTCATGGAAGGGCACTTTTGTCTATTGAAGATGAAAAAATACAGATAAATATTGCAAATAAAATTTTTGAAGAAAAGTTAAGTGTAAGAGAAACAGAAAAGTTAGTAAAAGCGTTAAATAATCCAAAAGAAAAAAAAGAAAAGGAAGAGTATACAGATACTTTTATCTACGAGAAATTTGAAAATGATTTTAAAGAGATACTGGGAAGCAATGTCTCAATCAAAAGAAAAAGTAAGGATAAGGGAAAAATAGAAATTGATTATTATTCAAATGAGGATTTGGAGAGAATTATGGATTTAATAAAATCCATACAATAAAATAAATGAGGTATAAATATGAACAGTAAAATTTTAAATGCTCTGGGAATTGGCAGCATTGACCCTATGATTTTTATTTTGGTTTTAATTTTTCTTTGTATTATATTATTTGTTCTGGTAATTGTTTTAAATATTAAATTGGGAAAATTATCAGAAAAATATGAGGAGTTTATGAAGGGGAAGGATATGGAATCCATGGAAGAGCTGGTTATGAAAAGATTTGGTGAAATGGATAAAATGCTGGAAGATACAAATAAAAATCTGAAGGATATTGAAATGTTGTTTGAAAATATGAAATCAGTAGTTCAAAAGACAGGGATTGTAAAATATGACGCTTTTAATGAAATGGGAGGAAAGTTAAGTTTTGCATTAGCTATGCTGGATGGAAAAAATACAGGCTTTGTGCTGAATGCAATGCATAGCAGAGAAGGCTGCTATACATATATAAAAGAAATTATCAAGGGAGAATCCTATATTCCTCTTGGTGCAGAGGAGAAAAAGGCACTGGAACAGGCAATGCAGATAATCAGTGAATAGAGTGTAGGGCTGATATATAAGAATATAAATATAGAGCTGTCGCAAGAAATATTAAGTATATAATATAGTGAAATCGATAGGAAGATTTACAATATTATATGGAAATATTTTTGAATGTGACAGCTCTATAATTGTCATTACACATCATTTCATTTTCAACAGACAGGAATATATAATAGGTATTTTTACATAATTTTAGCTATTCGCTGCTGCATCAATTAAGTCAGTAATTAGCTTTACAGAGTCTTTTAAAGGTGATGAATCCATATTACGAATATATTGAGTCTTATTTTTATAAACCTGATTTACAGTATGAATCAAAATGTCAGATGTTAATTCTTCTTCTTTCAATACTTCGCTGTAACCCTGTTTTTTAAAGGAGTCTGCATTTAGTATCTGGTCGCCCCGACTAGCATTCGCTGAAAGAGGAATTAAAATATTTGGTTTTTTGAGAGCCAGAATTTCGCATATGGCATTTGCACCGGCACGTGAAATAATAATCTGCGACATGGCAAATAAATCCTTTAATTCATCCTTAATATATTCAAATTGAATATATCCGGTTTTTCCCTGAAGGCTTTCTTCTAGTTTTCCTTTTCCGCACAGGTGAACTACCTGATAATTTTTTAAAAGTTCATCCAGCGATTTTCTTACGATTTGATTTACGGATGCTGCGCCGAGACTTCCGCCAATTACCATAATCACTGGTTTATCAGAAGTAAAATGGCACATGGATAATCCACGTGTTTTATTTCCTGATAAAAGTTCTGCACGAATTGGAGAACCAGTTAAAACAGATTTGCCCTTTGGAAGATATTCAGCAGTTTCCGGAAAATTATGGCACACCCTGTAAGCATGAGGAATAGCAATTTTATTGGCAAGTCCCGGCGTCATATCTGATTCGTGAATAATAACCGGAATTTTGTATTTGTCAGCAGCCAGAACAACAGGAACACTGACAAAACCTCCTTTAGAGAATACAACGTCTGGTCTGTATTCTTTTATAAATTTTTTTGCTTCTGAAAATCCCTTTATAACGCGAAAAGGGTCTGTAAAATTTTTTAAAGACATATAGCGTCTTAATTTTCCAGAAGAGATACCTATGTAGTCAATATTTAATTCTTCAATTAATTTTTTTTCAATGCCATCATAAGACCCCATATATTTAATTTCGTAGCCCATGTTTTTCAGTGCAGGGAGAAGTGCTATATTTGGAGTAACATGACCGGCAGTTCCGCCACCTGTTAATAATATTTTTTTCATTATTAAATATCCTTTCATGATAGAATCAAAGAAGAATCGTAAATTTAGTCACTAAACTCTTAAAGTATTAAGCAGTTTAGTGACTAATCCTTTAGATAATATTATATGCCTGTTTTATGCTATTTATAAGCATTTTTTAATGGTATCAAGAATTCTTTTTGCATCTTCCTCTTTTAAAGATTTATGGTCAAACGTGATTTTTGTATTATCATCCTTGTATCGTGGTATAAGATGAATGTGAAAATGAAACATTGTCTGTCCGGCAATTTCACCGTTGTTTTGAAGCAGATTAAAACCATCACACTGAAGAGAAGTTTTCATGGCACTCGCGACTTTTTTTGCCAGAACAAAAATTTTTGATGCAATTTCATCCTCAAGCTCAAAAAGGTTTGCATAATGTTCTTTTGGAATCAGCAGAGCATGTCCAAAAGAAGTAGGAGACAAATCAAGAAATACTTTAAACAGATTATCTTCGTACAGGGTGTAAGATGGAATATCACCTGAAGCTATTTTACAAAAAATACAGTTTTCATCTTTCATTTTTTTTCCTCTTTTCTAAAAATATATTTTTATCTAAAGTTGTTTTGGAGTTTCCTTCAAATACTTTGTTTTTATTATGAAAATGTGACTTTATTTATAATGATGTTTGAAAAACAGATATGGGAGCCGACGAATGGTTTCAATACATCTGTGTTACTATTAATCAAATATTTGAAAAACAGATATGAGAACTGACAGGAAGTTACTTTGTATTTCCTGTGACACAGTTTTAACGGTGCAGTTATACGGCGGAGAAATACAATATAGTTATCTACAATTTCCTGTGACACAGTTTTAACAGTGCCGTTATACCTCAAACAAAGTAAGAAAGGTTCTTACAAACTTATGATGCTGCAACACTTCAGCCTAGCTAAAGTTAAAGAGCTGGTCCAACATTCTCATAGTATTGAAATTTCCTTTTGAGGACATTTCTCCTGTCATAAATGCTTTTTGGAAGGTTGAACGTCCTGATATAATATTTTCAAGTGTATTATAATTCAGTTTTAATGTAATATCAGGAGAAGAATTTTTTTCATAATCGACATTGATATTTATGCCATTTATTGTTATAGTCAATTCTTTTTCTCGGTCTTCAATAATAAAAGAATAAACACAGGAATATCCGGGCTGTGGATTATAATTTTCCTTAAAGGCGGAAATAAATTCATCTTCGGAATAATTTTGCTTTTTCAGAATATCTTTAAAAAATGATGCCAGTTCTTCAATATCTTCCTTTTGTTTTTTTACATAGATGTCATCTGAAACATATTTTGAAAGCTGTTCACCCTCTTGAGGGGTAAGCTCTAAAGTATTATTAATATAATTCTGACGGATGCTGTAACTGCTGGAAGGAAAATTTACTAATTTTTTAGATACTGCACGATAAAGATTTTCTGTCTTTTTTTCAATTAGTAAACCATAATCATTATTTCCTTCAAAATCAATAGAATCCTCCACATAAGCACATATACCATCACAGGTCTTTCCTCCAAGAAGCTCCCATGCATTTGAAAGCATAAGATAGGAATCTTTTTCACCATAGGTGGTGGAGATGACCACTGGACTCATATACAGACTGCTTATTTTGGATTTATCTCCATATAGCCAGCACGAGTCGAGAAACTGCTGAAGATATCCTCCATATCCCATCCATTCAACACTGGCGGCTAATATAATCCCATCGGCTTCCTTTAAGGTTTGAGGAAGTGTAGTAATGGTATTTTTTAATTCATAAAGATTATATCTTGTGTATTTTACATGTAATTCATCTAAAACATTCTCGATTTTTCCTAATACATATAATGTAGGGTCCTCAATAATCCCACGTCCACCATAATAAATATTGATATTCATATGATTGAATGCCTTTCCTTAAAATATTTTATGTTTCACAGAAAATTGCTGTGAAATCATTCGCTTCTATTTTAGTATATTTTTTGTATATAGGCAAGAAAGAAATGTAAGAATAATACCAAACAATAAACCGCCGATATGAGCCACATTGTCAATAGAGCTGCTGAGGTATCCATTACTTATGGAAAGAACAACTATCAACAATATATTTATAGGTTTCAAAGTTCTTCTATGATTTTTAGATATCAGCGCGATTATAATCAGTGCACCCAGTATTCCAAATACTGCACCGGAGGCGCCGGCCGATACTGTAATAACATCTGGTGAATTATGCATATAATACAGAGAGGACAAAATACTTGCGCCCAGACCACTGAAAATATAAATACACAGAAAACGAAAAGGTCCAAGAAATTTTTCAACAGCCGAGCCGACAAATGCGAGAGTAATCATATTATTCATAATATGTTCTGCGTTAAAATGAAGAAACATACAGGTAAATAAGCGATAGTATTCATGGTCTTCATATATTGCTTTCCAATAGGAGGCTCCATGCTCTAACAGATAACGGGAATTATTTGTTCCACCGGAGAAAGTCATAATAAGGAATACAATAATATTTACCGCAATTAACGATATTGTTATTATAGGTCGGAAAATTTTATTTTGTGCCTTCTGTTCAGAGGAGAGCAATTCTTCAAAATCTTTTTTCAGACCATAGTAATCCTCCGGCTGATTCTCAAAAACCATAAGACAACTTTTGGAGGTATCAAAAATCCAGAAATGATATGGCTGCATAAGAAGTCCTTTTTCCCGTTCCACATTGTTAGAGAAAATCATAAAAAATGAGGATACATTTCGAAAACCGTTGAATATAAACTTTCGTTCCAAAGCACTGCATAAATTGCCGAGTGTATCAATATTTATAAAAGTACTTTTTGTATTGTCGATTAGCAGACAGATATCCATGGTCATATTCGCAGATGTTTTCAAAAAAACATACACATTTGAAACATTTGCCTTTACATAACGAAAACCTTTACTTATAAATAAATTTGCTGCTTCATTAATAGTCATTTTTTCTCCAAATAATCAAATAAAATAAAATTATATGTTCCAAACTCTAGTGTAGTTTATTATCAGAAAAAAAACAAGTAAAATTTTACTGAAATATATAAGTAAGATGTGAAAAGGTAATATAGTCGCCGGTGTTGATTTCAGTAAGAGAATGTGGCTGAATAAGATTATTATTAATATAAGTTCCATTTGAAGAATTCATATCTTCAATATAATAATGTCCCTCCTTTAAATATATTTTTGCATGAATACGGCTTATCATGGGATTGTCAATAATCATATTTACATTATCTGTCATTTTTCCAATTATAAAAGGAAAGCTGACAAGTTCATTTTCAGAGGCAAAGTCTGTTCCTGTATAGACAAGGCGAGGAAGGCTTTCACTGCTCCGATATCCAAGAATTATTGTATCTTCATAATAATTTTTTTCTGAATCATTTTCATTTAAGTAATTTTTATTTGAATCATTTTCATTTGAGTAAATTTCATTTAAATAATTTTCATCTGAATCATTTTCTGTTGAATAACCTGCTGTTGAATAGCTTCCCAATGAATCACTTCCTGATAAATAGGTTTCAAGTGAATCATTTTCTGTTAAATGATTTCTGCATAAATTATTTTCTGTAAAATGACTTTTATATAAATCATTTTCTGCTGGATAATTTTTCATAGAATTATTTTTTGCTGGTTTTATGGTTTGATTTTTTATAATATTAGAATATTCGTTTTCTTCAAAAAAATCTTTTGCTGGTTTAGAGCAGAAGGAGGGGGCAGATTTGAACAGTCTTGAAGTTGTTTTTGGTTTATTTATCTGTTTGTTTTTGAAGTATATAAACAGTTCAAAACATAGAAAAGATGCAATGCCGGATAAAATAACCATAAGCTCCATAGAAATTGCCCGAAGAACCAGACCATAATATAATATTGCAGCGATGACAGCAAAAAGAATACATACAGGAATTATAGCATACCGTTTTGAATTTTTCTTTAAGAAGTGTTTTGATATGTCTGAAAAGGATTCGGATTCATCATAGTCGGGAGCTGTATGAGATTCGTTTTGATTTATATACATACCATTATCACAGATATCTGCTTTCTGGTTTTTCTGAATTTGGTCTGTTTGCTCTGTTTGATTTATATGACTGTTTTGATGATTAAATACCTGTTTATTTAAAATTTCCATTAAATCGTCAAAAGTGTAATTTGCATTTATAGACTGCTGTTGAAGAGAATAGGCCAGTATAATACAATTTGTATCTTCATGATTTATTTTTGAAAGGATATAGCATATCAGGGTATTTAAAGATTCATAAAAATTATTTTTTTCACCGGGGCAATAGCAGAAATATAACGCTTTTGTCGCAATATTCATATAAATCATTTTTGGGTCCAGAACAATATAATCGGGTTCTAAAAGGTAATTGTTTATAGCATCAAGGGCAGATTTTAAAGACATAATCAAATGTCTTATGGTTTTATAATCAATATCACTGTTTTCATAAAAGCTGTAAATAGATTGTTTTGAGGAAATGTCATAAGTGAAATGAATTGTTCCATTTATATTTTGTGTGTCATAAGTAAGAAAGTGGTCAAGTTTGTTGCTTTTTAACATTTTACTTCTATAACATTCTTTATAATCTGATATGCTGTAATCACTAATCACAGCATAGTTTTTATTAAATATTTTTCGATATTCTATCTCCATATTTTCTCCATTCTAAGATTATTTATAATTGTTTTGGGTTCATGAAAAACTGCTTTGGGGAGTTGTTCTGTAAACTTTCCATGGTAAGGCAGTTATTTAATTGTTATCAGGTTTGGTAAAAAACGTTTTTCCTGCTTTGTATGCCCGTAAAATTTCTGTATTATTATAATTGGAAAAAGTAACCGGAATATCATAGCCGGAACAAGTGATTTTAAGATTGTTTTTTTCTGATTTTAAGAAAAAGCGGAAAGTACTGTTCATAATAGATGTATTTTGAATTTCACTGTTTATATTATAAACTGTTTTATCAGTATAGTTGTACATATCCTGTATTTTCATGGAATATGAAATAAGGTATCTGTATGATATGGCCTTTGCAACAGCAGTATCATGAAGTGAAAAAACCAGCAAAAAAATGTATATTATTACAGCAAGAATAATTGGAAATACAATGGCAGCTTCTAAAGTAAAGGAAGCATTAAGAGAGCGGCAAAAAAGATAATTGATTATTTTTTTCATATTTTTTATATTCCTTTCCATGGCAGATAACGTCAAATTATCAGGAAAATTGTATATCCCAAAGTAATAAATGGTGCAAAGGGCAGTGCATATTTGCGGGAATATTTTTTTATAATTAAAGCGACAGATACAATGGAGGCCATCAGCAGAGATAAAAATAATATTATTAAAATTGAAGCAGATGGCATATAAAAAGACATAATTATCAGTATGACAGCATCACCGGCACCAATAGCTCCCTTTGTAAAAAGAGAAACAAGAAGCACACAGATTCCAGATAAAAGGTTATATAACAAAATTTCAATATCAGCCCTGATAAAAAATGAATATATCAAAATTCCCAAGAATACAAAGAAAAGAGATAATTTTAAATTGATTTTTTTTGTTTTTATATCACTGATGGTACATGTAATAAGATATATGTATAAAATAAATGTTGTGATGTACGGAATCATTTTTATACTCCTTTCCAAGACATAAAGAAATTGTGAGAAATTATCAAACTTTTTTATGTCTTTATTATTTTTTCAATTTTTATCTTCATTAGAAAGTTCACTGCATCTTGAGCAAAGAGCATAATGTTTTTCTATATCCTTAAAATAACATTCATAAATATGAGAGGTAAGATAATAGCAGTCACGGGAATAATGATAGACACTTCCTGTTTTGCTTATATAAATTACAGGGGTATTTTGAACAGAAAAATTTTTTTCACATGCGCTGCACAGTGAAAACTTTCGATGAGAAGCTGTCTCATACTCAAAAAGAGAAACTTTATCTAATATTTCTGCGTATTTTATAAGGTAAGAACAGTATTTATTTGTGTGATAAACTGTACCATGTGCGGTCATATAGACAATGGAATCCTTATTGTTGTTATCATATATATTATGATTTCCCGTAAATAACTTAAAGCTGCATCTCTGAGCAACGGGAATATCAAGATTGAATTTTGAAATAAAAGGAACAGAGATATAATATGTAATAACAATATCTGCCGTGTCCGCCTTGTCAATTTTGCTGTGATAAAAGAAAATGCCATTTTCTCCGTTTTTTATATGTGAAATACGACATGATTTTTTGATATCCTGAGACATAAATAAAGAGCGAATGATTTCAGAGGCTATTATATTAGAATCAGGAAGAGATGTTTCCAAATTTGAGTAGATATAAGCAGAAGAATTTATTTTTCTTGCTGTTTCTTCTAGTCGAATCTGCAGAGTGGTATAAAGTGCCATAATGTTTATCAGATAAATCAGTGATAAAAGGGCAAGAACAAAAAATGGAAGAATCAGTGCTGCTTCAACAGTAAGAGAAGCTCTGACAGAGGAGGCATTTAAAATTGTTCTTTCCCTGCTCTGAACTGGCCTCGTAATAAATACGTGCATTGATACCGGGAGAGTACTATGTTTATTATTTTTAAAGGAATCAAAAGCAGAAGTAAAGAACAATTTTAAATGCCTCCTTTCAGTAGCCGTAGCTTTGTGTAAATTTATGTTGAAACACGGAATATGGATATTTATGGTAAAAAACAAAAGGATATTCAAAGCTGAAATTATATTTCATTCCAGTAATACATTCAGTCATTCGAAATTCAGAGGAATGGTTTTTCTTTATATCCATCTGAATTAAATCCATGGTTTTATAAATTGTGTCCACGTTAAAATCTGTATAGAGAAACAGCAGCAGATATTGTTTATATGAAAATCCAGTATTTTGATTTTTGGATTTTGTGTTGAAATCAAAGGTCAAAATATCGTCTAAACTCAGGGACCAGCTCTGTTTTGATTTAAACAATGGAATTTTATTCCCCTTCAGTAAGTCTCTGATATCAATCACTGCTTCCGCAGAAGCCCATGCACTTAAAATGGAAAGCTGAGTAAATTCCACCAGAAAAGGAACAGGGATTACTCCAACTGCTGCTACGGCGAGTGTTTTTGCCATTTGTCTTTTTTCTGAATCTGTATATAGATATGCAAGATTCAGCTTTGTACGCAGGGATTGAATTTTGAAAATAGATTTTAAAAGATTATTTTCATCACAGCAATCCCTGTTCAGCACATACTCAAGCTGATATTTTAATTCAGAAATATCGGATTTTTTATCAGTATAACATCCGAAGGTGTCTGAAAGATAAGTAAGATACATTAGTTTATCGGCACTGGATAAAAAATCAGAATGTTTCTTATATCTGCATACAGAAGATGGAAGAGAGGAGATATCCGTCTGGCGAGCCGAAATATCAGATGTTTTGTCAATATAAATATCCAGCGTACCCTTTGTAAGAAGCCTTTTTACTCTGTTAAAAATAGAATTTCTTTTTGAAATCGCTTCCTCTTCTGTAAGCATTGTTTCATTTACTGTGTCTTCAGATAATTCAGAGAGAGGGAAAGATGTATCTACCATATTTTCTTCTATATTAATATCAGAAATATCAACATAATTTTTGGAAAACGTATCAATAAAAGAAGATTGAAAAATAATATCGGCAGCATCTGAAGCCGCTTTGTAATTCATATAACGGATAATCTGGTCTGCAAAGATTTTTCCATTTTCATCCGTTATATGATAGATTTTGTCAGGATTGCATGTGTAGGAATTAATTTTGGAAAAATTATACCAGTTTCCTGTTAAATTGGCAGACGGTGAAAGGTTATCATTAACATATCTTTTTATCAGTGAAGTAAATGAAGAATCGGACATGTGAACTGCAAATATTGCATAATTTTCAAATAAGGGAAGTGAAAAATATCCTGCGGCAGATTCCAGCGCTATATGAGAAATTCCTTCCATATGCGCCTTCACAAGATGTATTCTGGATGATTCCAATACTATCATAATAAAAGATAATATAATGGTAAAAATAAGACATAAAGACAGAGTGACAGCGGCGTTTATATTATAGTGATTACGTTTCATATGGGTTAAACACTTTTTATCTGAGTCTTAATTGACTTAAAAAGGGTGTTGATAATGGTTGTAATCTGGGATTTAAAAATCAACACAAGACCAACAACGACAAGAAGAATCAAAATAACCTCCACAACTCCCAGACCGGAAATACCTTCCTTGAATTTTTTTGAAAGCAGCAGAAATTTTGTGTAAAAAAAGCTTTTTAAATGTTCTTTTGCGTTATAAATGGCAGTTCTCATAGTAGTGTACCTCCTTGATAATAAATATAATTTGTTTATAGAATGTTCATGGATAAAAAAGCAGGAATCATAATCAGCATCATTACAACAATTAAGATTAAAACCATTGGAAGAAGCATTTTTGTGCCGGCTTTTTCACCAGATGATAATATATTACTTTTGTAAATCGAAAAGGCTTCACAAACCTCTTGATTTAATACATTTTGTAAATCGGACGAGCCTTTGCGGATATTTTGTTCAAGCAGTGTGCCAAGCTTAATATAGGCATGAAGCTGGCAGCGTTTTCCAAGCTCGGCATATGCGCCTGATTCCGGTGCACCGCTTTTAATTTTGTTTAACATAAATTCAATTTCCTGATAGATATAGCGGGAGCTGCCTTTCTTTTTATAATCAGCTAAAATGGTAGAAAACGCATTTTGAATCGTCAGTCCGGCACCATGCAGAAGCAGAAGTTTTGAAACAATTTCAGGATAATCAGATTCAAGCTGAGAAGCTCTTTTCTTTAATAATTTATCAATATCTGTCAGAGCAAATAAGAAAATAAATATGGAAATAATAATTCCAATTAATAAAAACAACAGAGTTGGTTTGTCTGAAATTTCATAAAATGAAAGCTGTCTGGAGCTTATACTTTCGGGAAGGGATACATCAGATGCAAAAGGACTGTTATTTTTATTTATATAATCTGATATTTTTTTCCCCAGCATTTCTGGTGTATCCATATCTAGGGGACCAAAACCAATGGAATGGTAAGACTGGCAGTATATTCACCAAGTGACAGACAGGCAGTAACTGAGGTAGCAGCACCACAGTTTTCAATATTTTCAGGATATATTTGTCCCAAATTATCAATTAGTTCTTCATTTTCTACTTCCCATCGAATAGTTAAGCCTTTGTCTCCAATCTCCGAGATAAAATGAAGAGGATATTTTATAGCTTCAATTCCTGTATTTTCACCTAAAAGTGCAGAGACAATCTCTTCCCGATACTCCTCAAAGATATCAAGAGTTTCCTTAAAGTCATATTCTTTGGGACTGACAGTAATATCAACAATGTGAGTTTCTTTATCTTCAATACTTACTTCAAGAGAATATGAGTCTTCCTCATCTGTTCGCTGTAAAGAAGTAACTTTTTTTGAACTGTTCAGAGCATTGCAGGAATACAAAAGGCCAATAAATATAGAGCCTGCAAGAATAAGAAGAGAATAGGATATTCTTTTTGCCTGCAACAGATATTCAATTTTATGAGTGTTTTTTCCTGAATACAGTTTGTCAAGTTTGTTTTTCAGCTTGGTATTATGAAAGGAATGATTTGGAAACAGTTTTTTTCGAAGGAAAGAAAAAATATCTATCAGGAAAAATGCAGTTCCATACATAAACTTGAGAGGGTATTCTTTTGCGGTTAAACTGGCAGTCAATTCTTTTTTGTAAACTCTTGTCAGCAGAAAAAAAGTCAGTAACGTAATTAACAGTAATAAATATATAATTATTATATTCATATAAATCCTCCTAATAAAGCTGATATAAAATCAGATTTTCACAGCAGAAAGTTTTAAACCGGTTACAACTGCCAGAATATAGAGTATCAGGCAGATGCTCATAATCAGAATACCGGTAATATTGTGGTAAACAGGTTCAAAGAATCCATCTGAAGACAGTCGTATGTAAATCATGATAACAACAGGCATAAGGAACATAATATTCTGTTCGTATTTTCTGGAGGAAAGTGCAGTTGTTATTTCTCTGTTAATGTCAATTTTTTCTCCGATTGTCTTAGAAGAAGATTTTATAATAGCAATAAGGTCTCCACCATTTCGTTTGGCAATCATTAATATCTGGGAAAACATAATAATATCGTTGCATTGAGAACGTATGGAAAAATCAGAAAAGATTTTTTCAACAGGAATATTAATAGCAAGTTTTTTTGACATTAAATCGAGCTCATTACAGATGTAAGAAGTTCGTCCATATAAAACTGTCATTTCTGTATTTGCTTCTTTTATGGAATTTTCAATGGAATATCCTGAATTTAAAGAGGCAGAAACAGAATGAAGCATATCTCTAAACTGCAAAATCAAACTGTCTTTTCTTCTTCTGCAAAGAAAATTGCCGATGCATCTGTAATAAATAATTATAAATGGAAGAAGAACGATTACAGGAATTAGAGAATCATAAAAAAGAAAGGATACTGTTGCAGATATGGACAAATAAATAATTCCATACAGCAGATATTCCATAAAAGACAGCCGGTAAACTGTATATTCTATCTGTGTCATATAATTCATCTCCCTTCTTTTATACCTGCCATCTGCAGTTTTAAAGTATTAATAAGCGGATTATTTGTTCTTTTCAGGGTTCCTCTGATTTTACCATAGATTTCCTCCTCCTCATGAAATACAAATAATGGATTTAAAATAATTTCATCATTTTTGTAATCTGCAATTTCTGTAATTTCAAGAACCCGTCTTGAATGGTCCCGAAGGCGGCCGAGATATATCATAATATCAAGCGCAGATGCAATTTGGCCCTTTATAGCACTGACTGGCATATCAACACCCATTAAAACCATAGTTTCCATTCGGCGCAGCATATCTTTGGGGCTGTTGCCATGACCAGTAGACATAGAACCGTCATGGCCGGTATTAAATGCGGTCAGCATATCAAGCGCTTCTGCGCCCCGAATTTCCCCTACGAGCAGCCTGTTTGGTCTCATGCGAAGTGCTGACCGTATCAGGTCTCGAATAGTGATTTCGTTTTTACCCTCTGTATTTGCCTGTCTGGCTTCTAGGCGGACAAGATTTGGAATATTGGAAATTTGAAGTTCCGCAGAGTCTTCGATGGTAATTACGCGTTCTGTTACAGGGATAAAATTTGACAGAGCATTTAAGAAAGTTGTTTTGCCGGAGCCCGTTCCTCCACAAACAAAGATGTTGTAGCCGGACAGAACAAGCTGTTTTAAATAATCGGCCGCTTCTATGGTAATGGAGTGGAAATCAATCAGATTTTGTATTGTCATCGGCGATTCGGAAAATTTACGGATAGTTACAGCAGGTCCATTTAATGCAATGGGATTCAGAACAATATTTACTCTTGAACCATCATATAATCTGGCATCGGCAATAGGAGAAGCTTCGTTTACACGGCGGTTTACATTGGATACAATCTGTTGTATCACATCCTGAAGTTTTTCGGGTGAAGAGAAATGAAAGTCAGATTTTATCAATGACCCGTCTTTTTCAATAAAAATATTGTTATAGCCATTAATCATGATTTCTGTAATTTCATGGTCATCAATGAGCTCCTGAAGAATATCGTAGCCTCTGATAGAATTAAAAAGAATACGTCTAAGCTGTTCCTTTTGGGTAAGAGATATAAACTGATGCCTTCCTGTTTCTATAATTTCATTGTCAATCAGAGAATAAATTTCCTCATTTGACAAATCCCTTGTAAAATCAAATCTGCTTATCAAACTGCTTCGTATTTTGTTTATAGTTGTATCAGTCATAATCTCATTTCCTTTTTGTTATGTAATCAACACAAGCGCCGGCTTTATGATTTGAGTAATGAATGTAAGTGCTGGTTACATAATTTAAATAATGAATGTAAGTGTTAGTTGTGTAATTTTATTAGCAATGTTTTGTGGTTAATTCCCTGATATAAGTGCCAAATTTACTGAAAAGAAGTTTTTCCATAAAATCATGGCCTGCTGTATCTGAAAAAATACAGGGGTCTGCATAGGGAAGAGTTATGATTTCTGTTTTGTCTTTGATAGAAGAATTGTACAGTGCCAAAATGCTTTTAAAAAATTCATCGATTTTGAACTGAGAAATATTATCCTTAGTCGAAGGCATAAATATTTTATCACAGATAGAAAGAAGAGCAGGAACATCTTTTAAAGAGTCGGAAATATCAAGAATAATATTTTGATATTGTTCTGTTTCTGAAATTGTATGAATAAAATTGTTTAAATCCTGACTCTCCATATTTTTAATATCGTAGCTGAACTGCATCGGTGGAATATAGTTTAAATTGTGATAGATGCGAGATAAAGCAGCTAATTTTTTGCCAACATTAGAAGGGTTCTGTCTGTAAAAATAAAGTAAATCTGAAAGGTCTCCGGCCGAAGTATCATCAGCGAAAAAGGAAAATCCGGAATATTCTTCAAGATTTATATATAAACTGCTTTCCGTCATTGAAATAATACATCCATAGGCCAGCGCAAAACTCGTTTTTCCACAGCGCTTGACAGGAGAATAAATTCCTGTAATTTTTGCCGGAGCTGATGTTAAAACTGTGACTTTTTCTCTGGAAGAAGAGAGTGCATAACAGGACATGATATCCCGAAGCATCCTATCGGCTGGCTGATATTTGTATAGGGATGCATACTGCTTTAGCGCAGCATCTATATTTCCATCTGTAAGGATAAACAGATTGGATACATTCTGTAATTCTTCTATATACATACAAAATTCTTCAGAAATTAAAAGTATATCAATATCATTTTCAGATAAATAATTCTTAAGGGAATTATAATCGGTGAATACCGAGACAGAATAGTTTAATCCATTTTTCAGGCGAAAATATTCTGCAAGTTTTAAAGCATAGTCTGCTTCTGAATCATAAATCGCAATTGTACCGTTGCTCAAGCTTACCTCCAGACAGTAAAATGCGAAGCTGATAAAGTAGATTGATTAAGGTAACTGTATTATAAAATATTTATTTCTAAATGTCAATATATTTTTAAATAAAAATTTCAAAAAAATGTATTTATATTTTCTTAATAATTTCAAAATACGTATATTTCAAAATTTGGAAGCCACAAAAGTATAAAAAGGAATAAATAGAGAATAATTTAAATATCTATAAATAAAAGCGATAAATTTGTATGGAGGTCCTATGAAATTATTAGCAGGCAGGAAGAAGCATACAGCGGAAGAAGAAAACAAAGATACAAAGAAAAAAGAAGAGCTGATGAAAGAGCTTTTGGAAGTACAAAAATCTCTTGACCGTGCATATGAAAATTTTTCATATGTGGTGGACCCTGAGCTGATAGACTGCTGTATTTATGAATTAAATGCAGGTCAGGAGCGCTACAAATTTTTGATGAAACAGATGAAAGACGTATAGGATTTTATTATTGTTTTGATTGTTGAACATCTTCATTGTTGAACATTTGCATTGTTATCTGTTTCCATTATTAACTATTTTCGATTTTTGCCGAAATAAATTATAAGCAAAAATAAAATATAAGCAGAGTGGAGAATAGAAATGCAGATAAATACAATAAATTATGTAAATGAGGTTTCAGCAAAAGGCAGTGGTAAACAGAGTGTGAAGGCTTCCGAAAAAATAGGATTTTTTGGCGTGGTTATGGAAAAAGCAGGAAGGAAGCAGGCAGTTCAAAATGATTATATGAATTATGACAAAACAGGCAGGGAAAATGAACAGAGTCAAGGAAAAAACAGTGGATTTGAAACAAAGCAGGATTTCAAGGAATATATCAATGAAAATATAGAAAAGCTGAAGGCACTTGTGACAGATGAGGATTATTCTGCTCTCAGTGAGCTTGGACTGGCTCCGGATAAGGAGGACCCGCATACACTTCTGACAGTTTATGAGAGAATCCAGATAGAGCTTGCCGCATGGTGCGATGGATATGATATCAGCGAGCTGAATATCAATAGTCAGAAGATAAAGGCAGTTTTGGGCTCAGAAGCGATGGCAAGCGCTGTAAAAATGGCAGGTGAAACAGGAGAGCTGACAGATGCCGCAAAGTCTTATCTGATGAAAAATGATTTGGAACCAACAATTGAAAATGCATATAAGGCAGTACACAGTACTTCAGGAATAGACAGTGCAGCTTCTTCTCTTTCTGACACAGAGTGGAAGGAGCTGAAGGAGCAGATATCGGGGATTTTAGAAAAGTCGGGAATGGAAGTAAACGAAGAAAATCTGCAAAACGCCAAGTGGCTTGTGGAGCATGATATACAGGTGACAGCAGAAAATCTGCTTAAGCTGGCGGAATTAAATCAGACAGATATGCAGAATAAAGATGTAATTGTTTCAAATACAGCATTTGCACTTATGATGGGAATGAACGGAACAGAGGCGTATGTTACCCGGAACTGGATTCAGACAGATGAAATCGCTCAAACTATGGATGCGATTGCCAATGTTTCAGATGAAATCATTTATGACATTGTAAATGATGACGCAGTATTAAATGCGGCGAATATTAAGAAATATCAGGCTGTTGAGCAGCAAAAGGACAAGGACAATGATGCTGGGCAAAAACAAAAAGAGAGTCAGCGTGATTTTGAAAATCCGTCTTTTATCAGAGCAAGAACTGTAATTATAGAGGCAAGACTTGTAATGACATCTTCTTCCTTATTAAATATGCAGAAACTTGGTATCAGTATTACATATACGGAAATTTCAGTTATGCTTACTCAGACGAAGCAGGATAACAATGATTACTATGCCTCTTTTTTTGAAGGGCAGGATTCAGCATCTGTGGATATGACAGATACATTAAATTCCATGATGGATATTATGAAAAGCATGAGTCAGGTTCCATCAGCGGTAATGGGTGAGATTTATAAGGGAAATATGGAGTTTACTCTGGAATCTGTCTATGAGGAAAGCAAAAGTCTTTCCGCTAGCTATACAAAAGCGGAGCTTGCCTATGAGGCAGTGGGAACACAGGTAAGAACAGATTTGGGAGATAATATTTCCAAGGCATTTGAGAGCATTGACAATATACTGAAGGATATAGGAATAGATATTAATGAAAGCAGTCGACGTGCAGCGAGGATTCTCGGATATAATCAAATGGAAATTACAAAGCAGGCCGTTTTTAAAATGGAAAGTCTTATGGAAGAACTTGATTATGTCAGGGATAATCTTACTCCAAAAACAGCAGCTTATCTTGTGGAAAATCATGTGAATATTCTGAATACTGATATCAGAGAGCTGAATCAGCATCTTGTAGAATTGAATGCGATGATTGGTGCAGATGAGAGCGAAGATTTTGCAAAATATCTCTGGAAATTAGAGAAAGCAGGAGAGATATCAGAAGAGAACAGAAACCGGTATGTAGATTTGTACAGAACCTTAAATATGGTAGAGAGCATGGACTCAAGCTCTATTGGTGCAGTTACGCTTGAAGGTGCGGAATTTACCTTAAATAATCTCTTATCTGCGGTAAAAAGCAAAAGGAAAACAGTAGATGTCAAAGTGGATGATTCTGTTGGATTGCAGGAGATAAATGCAGATGCAAAGGATACATCTTCCGAGGATATTGCTCAATTTGTACGCAGAATGGCAGAAAAAGTAAAAAGCGGATTAAACGCAGAAAATGTAGAAAAGATTTACAAGGAAGGCCGTTTTGGTGAAATCAGTCTTGGAAATCTGGTGGATTTAGTCAGTGATAATGAGTCTGTAAGAACCAATGCCAGATTAAATGCAGAATATGTAAAGCAGGTGATGGATAATTATTTTAAGGAAGCAGCAGAGGAAGGAATCACAGAAGATACAGTGCTTACGCTTATGGAGGGCGGACAGAATGCCTCTATGGAAAATATTGTTTCTGCAATGCAGTTATCCATGCCGGGGTCTGATTTTAGAAAATATCTTCTGGACAGTCAGAACAGAAAAGAAGCAGCCGAGCGTATTTTGGAGGATTTTGAAGATAAAGAAAGCGCTAAGGAAGCAGTACAGGAATTGAAAAAGACAGCTTCTATAAAGGATATGGCAGGTCCTGCCAGAAATCTGTCATATGAACAGGTAAAGTCAATGGCGGATATTAACCGGAATCTCAGATTTATGGTAAAGAGCACAGAGAACGAAAGTTACCATATTCCAGTGGATATAGATGGGGAGGCTGTAAATATAAGAGTTTCCTTTGTGCGGGATGAAGGCGAGGGCAAGGTCAATATTTCAATGAATACCATGGCCTTTGGAAAGATAGATTGTGTGATTCATTCGGTAAATATGGTAAGCGGTGTTAAATCGGAAGCCATTGTTTACTGTGAAAATGTGCAGACTGCGGGCATAATTACCGGTAGCCGGTCTATCTTTGTAAATGAGATTAAAGGTTTGGATTTTGTCAGTGAATTTTCCATGGAGGTCGTAAGAAGCAAGATAAGCATGAACAATGAAGTCAGAAAACGTGGTATTCACGGAAATCTTGCGATTGAAAATGTGGATGAAGACAAAGTCGAAAGCAGATATTTATATAAAATTTCAAAAGGATTTATTAAATCTGTTAAAGATTGTTTGCAAAGCATCCGATAAAATGATTAGAGGAACAAAGCGCTCTGTGGCATATGTGGCCGGACAGAGGCGGATTTCTGTCATAAGCTTGTGAGAATCTTCCTGCGTTTTGTTCAATAATAGTTGCTCTGTAAGAGCTGTATTATGGAAAATACAGAGTAATGTTTTATGACAATGAAAAATATACCTTAGGAGGTTTTTATAATGAGAATAACTACAAACATGATTGCGTTTAATGCGGCGCATAATCTTTCAATAGCAGATAAAAGAACAGGCTCATCATTGGAAAGACTGTCTTCTGGATATAAAGTAAATTCATCAAAGGATAATCCGGTAGGAGCTGCATTGTCCGCAAAGATGCGTTCACAGCTTCGGAATCTGAGCAAGGCGGTTCAAAGTACGTCAGACGGAATTTCTGTTATTGAAACAGCGGAGAGCGTACTGGCGGAGACACAGTCCATGGTACAGAGAATCAGGGAGTTGTGTGTACAGGCAGCGAGTGATACAAATACGGATGATGACAGAGGCAGTATTATGTCAGAGATTAATCAGTTAAGAAAAGAAATTGACAGAGTATCAAATGATACGGATTTTAATACAAAGAAGCTGTTAAATGGAGACCTTGGAAGGGTTGCGTATACAAATAAACCTGATGTGGATATTTCTTATGTGTCAACAGACGTGGCGGCAGGAGTATACTGGCTTCAGGTTGATAATCTTGCAACGCAGGCTCAATATACAGGTACAGTGACTGGAGGCGAAAGCGGTTCACTTTCTATAAATGGTGTAAATGTAAATATACTGGCTTCTGATTCCATAGATATGATACATAAAAAGATTCAGGATGCAGCAGATAAGTCAGGCATTACCGTTACAAATAACAACGGTACTTTTGAGTATGTATCAAACAGATATGGTTCAAAATATGGCATAGAAATTTCCTGTGATAATGCAGAGTTAAGAACAAGTCTTGGCTTAAACAGTGACCGTATTGCAGAATTTGGAACAGATATAGATATGTATGTGATTACAAAAAATATGACGGGAGACAGTATATTCCCGGACAGTTCGGTAACGGAATGTGATGGAAATACGATTACTGTTACAGCAAATGACGGCTTTGAGATGAGAGTTGACGTGGGAGAAAAAATGAATCTTGCACAGGGAGGACTTGTTACAATAAATGTAACTAATTTTGGTGCAATGACTGTACAGGTAGGCCCGAATGAAGGTCAGGAGGTTATTATTGATATTCCAAGAGTAGACTGCAGTATGATGGGACTGGACAATATTCTTGCATATACGTCAAGAGGAGCAGATTCAGCCATTACTACCTGTGATGAAGCGATTTCCTATATTTCTGAAGTCAGGAGCAGAATTGGTGCATATCAGAATCGTATGGAGCATACACAGAGCAGTCTGGATGCAACTGTGGAAGCTATGACGAGTTCATTGTCAAGGATTGTAGATACAGATATGGCGGAAGAAATGACTATCTATACTACGCAAAATGTAATCAGTCAGGCAGCAACTGCTATGCTGGCACAGGCAAACCAGCTTGGTGATAAGGTATTGCAGCTTCTGCAGTAACAGGAATGGAGAGAGATATGACGAGGGAGCAGATAAAGGAATTTTCACTGAGAATCTCACAGTGTTCACGAACAGAACTTGTAGTAATAACAGATGAAATCATTATTGCATATATTGAGGAAGCAGAGAAGGCATTAGACAGTGGAAATAGAGAGGACTTTCTGTTTCAGTTGAAAAAAGCCAGACAGTTTGTAGATGAGCTTTGCAGTGCTCTTGATATGAGATTTGAATTGTCCTTTCAGTTGATGAATTTGTATTCTTATATCAGGGATTGTCTGATAAAAGCGGGTGTAAGAAATACAAAAGAAAATCTTGCAGATGCAGTAAAGGTGATTCAGGGGCTTAAAGAGGCTTTTGTCGAGGTGGCAAAAACAGACCACTCAGGAAAGGTAATAGAAAATTCCCAGAAGGTCTACGCAGGACTTACCTATGGGCCGGGAAGCAAATTAAATGAGGTTGTTTTATAATATTCAAAAAGCCGGATTTGGAATATCCGGCTTTTTGTGTTTGACAGAATGATGCAGCAAATTAATATAAGGAAATGAATGCAATCAGTTAAGTACCAGTTTTATCACAAATGGAAACATTTCTAAAATAATAGACAAATCCTTTTTATTTGTCGATAGAATTAATCCGCAATCTATGGTAGAATATATCAGAGAGTAATTTGTGAGAAATACCAAGTTGGATTTTTAGGAGGAATATATGGAAGAGTTGAATGTAATTACAGAGGCAGACAGATATGTCTTTGGAAAGGGCTGTCATTATGAGATTTATCGTAAGCTTGGAGCTCATATTATGGAAATTGACAACAAAAAGGGTGTGTACTTTGCAGTGTGGGCGCCAAATGCTGTTTCTGTCAGTGTGGTTGGTGATTTTAATGACTGGGATGATGAAAAAGATGAGATGAAGGTTCTCGGTAAGTCAGGAATATGGGAGACGTTTGTTCCTGAAGCAAAAAAATGGGATAAGTATAAGTTTTCTATTGAGACAAAGACCGGACAGATTTTACATAAAGCAGACCCATATGCATTTCATGCAGAGTTAAGACCTGGAAATGCTTCTAAGGTAGCCGAGATTGATGGTTTTAAATGGTCTGATGCGAAATGGGTTGAAAAACAGGAGAAGGAAGACCGTTATGACCGGCCTATGGCAATTTATGAGATGCATCCGGGTTCATGGATAAAGGATTATTCAAGAGGAGAGGATGGATTTCTGGATTATAAGACAATTGCAGATAAACTTGTGCCATATCTGAAAGAAATGGGATATACACATGTGGAATTAATCGGTGTAGCGGAGCATCCATTTGACGGCTCATGGGGTTATCAGGTAACGGGATATTATGCGCCGACTGCAAGATATGGCGGACCGGAAGAGTTTATGTATTTTGTCAATACTATGCATAAAAATAATATTGGGGTAATTCTTGACTGGGTACCGGCTCATTTTCCAAAAGATGCGCATGGACTGGCTGAATTTGACGGAGAATGTCTGTATGAATATCATAATCCGAAAAAAGGAGAGCATGCGGACTGGGGAACAAAGGTGTTTGATTATGAGAGAAATGAGGTGTCAAACTTCCTGATTGCAAATGCACTGTTCTGGGCAGAGGTATATCATATAGATGCTCTGAGGGTGGATGCGGTTGCATCCATGCTATATCTTGATTATGGAAGAAGTGCAGGCAACTGGGTTCCAAATAAATTTGGAGAGAATAAGAATCTGGAAGCAATTGAGTTTTTGAAGCATCTGAACAGTATTATGTCGAAGAGAACAAAAAGCTGTTATCTGATTGCGGAGGAGTCTACTGCATGGCCGAAAGTGACCGGCGCAGTGGAAGACAATGGACTTGGTTTTGGTTTTAAATGGAATATGGGATGGATGAATGATTTTCTGGAATATTGTAAAACAGACCCGCTGTTTCGAAAAGGTGGTCATAATAAAATGACCTTCAGTATTTCTTATATGACCGCAGAAAATTATATTCTGGTAATTTCTCATGATGAGGTAGTACATTTGAAATGTTCCATGGTAAATAAGATGCCGGGTTATATGGTAGATAAATTCGCAAACTTAAGAACAGCGTATACTTTTATGATAGGACATCCGGGGAAAAAGCTGCTGTTTATGGGACAGGAATTTGCACAGCTTCGTGAGTGGAGTGAGGAGCGTGAGCTTGACTGGTTCCTTTTAAATGAACCATTGCATAAGGAAATGCAGGAGTATGTGAAAAAACTTATACATTTGTATCGGAAGAATCCGGCGCTGTATTCAAATGACAGAAGCTATGAGGGCTTTCAGTGGGTAAATGTCAATGATTCTGAGAGAAGTATTTTCAGCTTTATCCGAAAAATGCCGGATACATGGAAAGGCGCATTTTTGTTTATCTGTAATTTCACCCCGATGGAGAGACCGGATTATTCAGTAGGAGTTCCAAAAGAAGGAGTTTATAAAGAAGTTTTATCCAGTTACAGTGAGACAATACCAGAAGATACTTTTGAGAGTGCAGAGGAAAAGAATACAGAACTGACGCTTCGCAAATTTAAAGCAGTAGAAGAGGAATGTGATGACAGACCATATAGATTAAATATTCCTTTAAGACCATATGAATCAATTATTATTGCATTTTAAAAACAGAAACAAATAGAAGAAAGGGCATCCATAAAAATTTTTGTGGATGCCTTTTGGTTTGTAAAATTTGATCTAGAAAAATTGTTATTTATGTGAAAATGATAATGTAAAAGATTCTATTATTATCTGTTCTTTTGCTCGAAGTTATCTAAATATGAAAGAATTAATTTGCAATCTTCTTCACTAATATAACGTATTTGACCATCATGGCCAATTATAGCAAAACAGTTATTTTTGGAAGATAGATATGCACCATCACCATTTTCAAAGTCAAGATAAACATCATATTCTATATTTTCTGGGATATCTTCTGTTATTTCTGCTTTTTTTAAAATAGAAAGAATTTTTTCTCTATTATTTCCTTTAATAGAAATTGAGTTTTCTTTATAAGTAAGTGTAATGGTATCTGAATTGGCATCAAATAATGTAGGTGCATCTGGTCCTCCTTTAACAGAAGTATGTATTTTGTATATATTTATAACCATTATTGTAGATATAATAGCAATTAGAGACAATGTTAAAATTAATATAATCATGTTTTTTGATATAATTTTTTTTCTTTTAAAAAAATTTTTCATATAATATTCCCTGTTAATTTTATTTTAGATATATTAATCCATCAACATACATAGAATTTACATATACTATACTGCGAGATTTAGTAGTATACCAACCATTATTTATTTTAATAAAATCAATATTGATTAAATCCCAGTCATCTACTGCTTGATACCTAGCATATCCAACTCCCACTACCCAATGATTACCATACTTAGGTTCATTTGATAAGCCTACAATACATGGTTTTCTATTCTCAATACAATCTATTATTTTTGACGTAACGTTATAAAGTAAATTTGCAGTGGTAATATATGTGCAAGTAGGATTTTTTCCAATGGATTTTAGATATTTATTGATTCCATTTTTTACTTGTGTATATGATGTTCCACCACCATTATCTTCTAATAATAGCTTGAAGCTATCGTAAAAAGCTTTTTGTCTCACATATCTTGTTCCAATATACTTATCTGATTTAATATAACTTCTGTTTATATAATCCTAATAATAATAAAACATTATAGCAGTAGCCAAAGAACCACAAGTATTGTCGTTATTGTAATCAAGATATCTTGTTTCGCATGGCAAATTCATTTTCTTTTCTAAAGTTAAACTTTTGTAATACCCAGTATATGTAATATTACCTTCGCTATCTTTTGTAGAATCGGGATAGGTAATAGTTATAGAAGTTTTTTTATCAATGTTTTCATTTGAAGTAACATTTTTAAATGAATTGACTTTAATTTTTTCAATATTCTTATTTGTAGTTATATTTACTAGAATATTTTCGTTATTCTCTGATTCCATATAATACTCTCCCGGACCAGCATAATAACAATTATTTTCTGCATTTTCATATACTTGAATTTCATCTTCATAAGAAAATTCAATAATTTCACCATATGTATCAATTATCACGTATCCATCATTAACACCCTCATAATAAAATCCAATACATTCATCTTCTGTATTGTATAATGCTATTTCACTATTATGATATATAGCAAAATCATCGAGTATTTTTATAATACCATCATTATTTTCTTCCGCATATACATTTCTTCCAAATAATATTACAAACATTGCTACAAATGTAATAAATTTGTTTTTTTCTTTTATTGATAGTTATCATATAAATTTTCCTCCTTATTTTTTATATAAAATTTTTTAAACTTTAATCTAATTTGTATTTTGAAAATAATTTTTCTTTCATAAAAGCTAGTTTCTGATTCGATTCTTCTGACATAATAAAAAATTCGTTATCTTTCACTTGGCTATAACTAATACAGGGGATAAGCTCATTTTCAGGTTTTTTTGGAATATTTATAATATTTTCATAACAAAATATGGGAGCAAGAGTAAAATTACTGCTCTGTATATAAATGATATCTTTTTTACTGCAGTTTTTCAGTTTTCTGTCTAAAAAAATAAGATATGTTTTTCCCGGTATCATTTCATTTACATAACCCATATTTATAGGATACATTCCATTATACATAGCGTCTTTATCAAGGCTTAAAAAATTGGAAGCTTTGGCAATTTCAAAAGTATCACCTTTTTTCAGATTTTCACCTTTAAAAACAGATACTACGCTTACTTTTTGGGTCATACAGGAATATCTGTAATGAAACCTGTCCTCGCATCGCACAGCAAGAATGATATTGCTAGAGTCGAGATTTTCTTCCATATTTTGTAGCTGAAAATTAAGAAATTCATCATCAAGCAAGGCAATACCAAAGTTATCCAGAGCAGATTCATCTTTGTTAAAATCTAAATATGAGCTTTTATAGTAGATACCAATTGCCATAGATATAAAAATGATAACAAATGTAATTGCAAATACATATTTTAATTTCATATCACTGCCTCCCACTTTTTTACAGTTCCATTTTCTACATGATATATTTCATCCGAAAGTATCTGAATATCCTCTTTATTATGGCTTGCGATAAGAATCAGAGCACCTCTCTGTTTTTCTTCATAAATAATCTGCCGTATGGAATTTACTCCTTTTTCATCAAGTGCATTCGTTGGTTCATCAAGAAGAAGAATATCCGGTTTTTCCATAATCGCCTGTGCAAATACAATACGCTGTTTCATTCCCAAAGAATATTTACGAAACGTCCGTTTGTCGTCAGCATCCAATCCTACTTTTTTTATTGCTTCCCGTATTTCAGCTTCTCCTATTTTACGGTTCAGTTTGGCCAGAAGCTTCAGGTTGTCCAATCCTGTCAATTCAGGATATAGTCCGGCGTTTTCAATCATGATTCCCAGATTGGGAAGCACTTTCATATCTTTATGCAATACTTTTTCATTTAAAAGAATTTCGCCCTCCGATATATCCATCAATCCTGATATTGCCCGAAAAAGCATAGTTTTTCCCGAACCATTTTCACCAACAAACCCATAGATATTTCCGCTTTTCAAATTCAGGTAAATATTTGACAATATGGTTTTTCCCTTCAATTGTTTACTCACATTATTGACGATTAAATTTAGCATTTATACACCTCCTGTTTCTCTGTTGGAATCGATAAAATCGTGTTTATTTATAACAAAATAGCTGCAGATGAAAAGCAAGACTGCCATACTGAAAAATAACAGTATGGAAATAAAGTAATCTGTATTGTTGTTATGCATACCAAAAATTAAATAATAAAAAGGGTTTATTTTAATTGTCCATTCATACTGTTGCAAAATAACTCCCTCCGGAGCAAAAAAATTTCCTACAATGGTAAATGCCGCGATAAAAAATGAGTTTATACCTGCTACTATAATAAAAGCCACATTGCTGTTAAATAGAATAGAAAGAAGATTAATTGCAAAAGTGGAAACAAATAAATATAATGAATATATGCATATATAAAAGAAAAGCAGCTTCCACATCTTTCTGTCTATCACTATTTTGGAAAAAAGACTGCAAACAAGTGTGCCTGATATGAGCATCAGGAATAAATAAATACAGCCAAATAAATATAATTTGAATGTTTCTGTAAAAAACCATTTGTTTCTTTTGGGATATCTGGAAAAGAAATAAATACTGGCTGTACAAAAATGATGGTAGATATAGGTGCCAAAAAACATTTGAAAAAGCAGCAACGGTACAAATAAATGTGTGATATCCGGCAAATACTGAACAAAATAGCTGGTTCCATACATTCCAAATAATGAAATAACTTCTGAGGCAAAAAATTTATCCTCACCAGCAGAATATCCCAACATACAAAGAATACCGCAAAATACGGCAATCCATAAAAATTTCAGATAATAGTTCATATTAAATCATCCTTTACAGTTTTTATTTTGATAAGCAGGAATGATATTATCAATAATATAAGCAGGAATACAGCATAAACAATATAGTTTTTTTCTTTCAGGTTAAACATTCTGAGTATAAAAAAATAGTTGATGGTATAATCCAAATTCAGAAGTTTTGAGAAAAATGATACGATGTAAAATAAAATGTATATCGGAAAAAATGTAAATATTTTAAATTTGAAAAAAGGTAATGTTGTAATTGAAAAATTGAACGTTGCCAGAATACCCGATATAATACCAAAAAGGCAAGTCATTAAAATTCCATACAATACTTTGTGATTCAGCCATAATTGAGAAAGTAAGTATTGATTTTCATGTTCTATAATTTGCACATATTGAAAATTTGAGGGGTCTCCCGCTGAATGAAAATCAAAACAAATTCCAGATAACATAATTTCTATAAAAAATGGAATAGTAAAAATTAAAAAAGTAGTGAGAAATACTACAATTAATTTCGCATACCAGTAATATCCTTTTCCTGTTTTTGATTCAATATAAATTTTCATTTTTGTATCACGGTCCGTAAGATATGCACAGGAGGTAGGGATTACTACAAGCAGGGGGAAATATTCCATAAAAAAATATCCACTCACAGACCAGTCGGACAAAGTGAGTATTTTAATAGGATCATACATTTGGGATATATATTGAATTTCGTTGTTATTGATCATATTATGGTAAAAGTTAGCCATAACAAAGGCTAGAACAAGAAAAAAAGTAAATACAACTGTCTTTTTTCTAAGCATTTCTAACAACAGCATTTTTATTGAATTTAGAAACATTTAAGTATTCTCCTTTGATTTTAGGTGGTAAAGTATTTCTTTGCGTAATAATTTTGATTGAAAAAGATAATCATCATGCCATTTTATACATGTTGGGAATTTTTTAAGATAAAATTTTATGTTTATATGTATTTGAGTTGTTATTTTTATCATAAGTATACACACTCCATGTTTTAAGGTCAGGGTGATTTCCGGTAAAGCATAAATCAAATTTAATTTAATTTAATTTATACTTTGAAAATAATTTATCTTTCATTAAAGCTATTTTCTCGTTAGATTCTTCTGACATAATAAAAAATTCGTTGTTTTTTACCTTTTTATAATTAATATATGTACTGAATTCGTCTTCGGGATTTTGTGGGATATTTGTAATATTCTCATAACAAAATATGGGGGCAAGAATAAAACTATCACTTTGGGTATAAATTATATCTCTTTCACTATATGTTTCCAATTTTCTGTCTAAAAAAATAAGATATGTTTTGCCTGGAATCATTTCATTTATATATCCCATATTTATAAGCGGCATTTTATTAAAAAGAGCGTCTTCATTCAAGCTTAAAAGCGTAGCAGCTCGGGCAACTTCAAAAACATCGTCTTCTTTTAGGTTTTCACCCTTAAAAACAGATACTATTTTTACTTTTTGGGTAACACAAGAGTATCTGTAATGAAATGTATCTTCACATTGCACAGCAAGGATAATATTGCTTGCATCTAAATTTTCTTCCATATGCTGTAATTGAGATTCAAAAAAATTATCACTTATCAAGGCAACGGCAAAATTATCTAAAGCATGTTTTTCTTTATTAAAATCCATATAAAAACTTTTACAATAGATGCCTATTCCCATAGATACAAAAACGATAATTAATGTGATTACAAGTACATATTTTATTTTCATAAATAAAATCCTTTCGTTTGTTGTAGGCGGAACCCATGACCTTTAGGTGGTGAAAGAAGCCTTGTAAATTCTTGAAAAAACACTATCTCATAGTATATATTTGTATAAAGAAAACTGTTGGGAGCGATTGTTCTGAAGGCACTCTTTGTACTTTGAAAAGTTAAGACAGAAGGCTTTTCACACCAACCGTTGTGAATGTAAAATCTTAAGCGTAATCTGTAAAATCAACTATAAAGCATGAGAAGTTAAGTATCATTTACAGTTACAGATCCTTTGCTTTTAATATTTTTACAATAATCTGCTATTAAAATATATCTCCAACATGTAATCAGTATATGCTGGAGATATATTTTTAAATAAGATAAATTTTAAATGATTTTTATTATTTCTTTATTATTAGCTTGTTTTGGCAAAATACATTATGTATATTTTCTAATTCCCATCATAGGTGTATGCAATATGTGCGGAAAGGTTAGGGTTATTTCCAGCGAAGCATAAATCAAATACAGAAACGTTATTCCAGCCATCATAAAAATATATCTTGTAATATCCATAGCCTTCCGTGAGTTTATAAATATCTGAAATAGGTTTATTGCCAATAGTATTATGATATATTCGTGTAAGACATTGTGTATAATTATCCTCATCATAATTACCTACTGGATATACGCTATCAGCCCGTACTGAGGCATAAGAATATCTACCTGACCTTGGGATAGCAAGTGCAGCTTGTTTCATTATAGAATTCTTTCCTACAGTTACAGTGCCACTTTTCTCAACAGCGAAGGCGGAAAGGTCAAAATTTAATAATAAAACTGCTGCTATTAACAAGAAACTCGAAAAAAATGAAATAATTCTTTTTTTCATATGAATATTCTCCTTAAAAATTAATATTATATTTACAATAACACTAATTGGTTTATTTGTCAAGAAAAAATATTTGTTTTTTAAAGATTGTATTATATCAAAAACTATTTTTTCCTATAAGAAAAAAATAGACATTTTCGCCATTTCTATGTATACTATCTGATATGAGATATTTCATAACAACTTTACTCATAATGGAGGTAACAAGATGATTAAATTAAGCAATACAGGTGCATATCTGCTGAATGGAGCAGAGGTTGTGGAATGTAACGGGGAGGAGCAGGCTGCTCTTGCCGCGAAAACAGGAAGCTCTGTTTCGAAGAAAGAAGCTGCAAAAAATACGATGGCATACAAAATTCTTGAAAGCCATAATACGTCCAGAAATATGGACAAACTTATGATTAAGTTTGATAAACTGACTTCTCATGATATTACATTTGTGGGAATTATACAGACAGCAAGGGCTTCAGGGCTTGAGAAATTTCCAATTCCATATGTGCTGACAAACTGTCATAACAGCCTGTGTGCAGTAGGTGGAACGATTAATGAAGATGACCATATGTTTGGACTTTCATGTGCAAAGAAGTATGGTGGTGTTTATGTACCACCTCATCAGGCAGTTATTCATCAGTATGCAAGAGAAATGCTTGCCGGTGGCGGAAAGATGATTTTGGGTTCTGATTCCCATACGCGTTACGGTGCACTGGGTACAATGGCAATGGGTGAGGGCGGACCTGAGCTTGTAAAACAGTTATTAGAGCAAACATATGATATTAATATGCCTGAGGTAGTTGCAATTTATATGACAGGTGAACCGGCGAAAGGTGTAGGTCCACAGGATGTCGCTCTGGCAATTATCGGGGCGGTATTTGCAAATGGATATGTAAAAAACAAGGTTATGGAATTTGTAGGACCAGGTGTGTCTTCTTTAAGTGCTGATTTCAGAATTGGTGTAGATGTCATGACTACGGAAACTACCTGTCTGTCTTCTATCTGGAGAACAGATGAAAAGATTCGGGAGTTTTATGAGATTCATGGAAGAAGTGAGGATTACAGGGAATTAAATCCAGGAGAAGTAGCCTATTATGATGGTATGGTTTATGTGGATTTAAGTAAAATCAAGCCTATGATTGCAATGCCGTTTCATCCAAGCAATACCTACACAATAGAAGAATTAAATGCAAATCTTGTGGATATTCTTCATGATGTGGAAAAGAAAGCGCTGGTAAGTCTTGACGGTAAGGTGGATTATAAACTTACAGACAAGGTAAGAGATGGAAAACTGTATGTAGAGCAGGGAATTATCGCAGGATGTGCCGGAGGTGGATTTGAGAATATCTGTGATGCGGCGGATATTTTAAAGGGCAGAAGTATTGGCTCTGATGAATTTACATTAAGTGTTTATCCTGCAAGTACTCCGATTTATGTAGAGCTTGCAAGAAATGGAAAGCTGGCGGACCTTCTGGCAACGGGCGCAATCGTGAAAACTGCGTTCTGCGGTCCATGCTTTGGTGCGGGGGATACACCTGCAAATAATGCGTTTAGTATCAGACATTCTACAAGAAACTTCCCGAACAGAGAGGGCTCCAAGCTGCAAAACGGTCAGATTTCATCAGTAGCACTTATGGATGCACGCTCGATTGCTGCAACTGCTGCCAACAAAGGATTTCTTACCGCAGCGACGGAACTTGATATGGAATATACATCACCGAAGTATTATTTTGATAAGAGTATTTATGAAAACAGGGTATTTGACTCAAAGGGTGTGGCAGATGCTTCTGTGGAGATTAAATTTGGGCCGAATATTAAGGACTGGCCGGAAATGATTGCATTGACAGAGAATCTTGTACTGAAAGTGGTTTCTGAGATTCATGACCCTGTAACAACTACGGATGAATTGATTCCTTCAGGCGAGACATCTTCTTATCGTTCTAATCCACTGGGACTGGCTGAATTTGCACTTTCAAGAAAGGACCCTGATTATGTGAAACGGGCCAAGGAGGTTCAGGCAGCAGAAAAGGCAAGAGAAGCAGGTACCTGTCCGGCGGAGGTATTGCCTGAGTTTGAGGCTGTGATGGATATCATTAAGAAGGAATTTTCGGAGGTAAACAGAGAGAATATAGGTATTGGTTCTACGATTTATGCAGTAAAGCCGGGAGATGGTTCTGCAAGAGAGCAGGCTGCATCCTGTCAGAAGGTATTAGGAGGATGGGCGAATATTTCGAAGGAGTATGCGACTAAGAGGTATCGTTCGAATCTGATTAACTGGGGAATGCTTCCATTTATTTATGAGGAAGAAGAGCTTCCGTTTAAGAATGGGGATTATATTTTTGTGCCAGAGATTGTAAAGGCTGTGAAGGAGAAGAGTATGGAAATTGAGGCGTATGTGGTGAAGAAAGAAGGGTTGGAGAAGTTTATGCTTAAAATGGGAGAATTGACGGATGATGAAAGGGATATTATATTGAAAGGATGTTTGATTAATTATAATAAAAGATAGGCAGGAGTATCTGTTCTTCTGAGTCATGCATATGACAATATATTATATAAAATTTTATGCCAATTTCTGCTAAAATATTAAATGCCTGATATATCCATAGGAATGATAACGAAAGGATGAGAAAGGAATGAATTTTAAATACAAAAGAGTGGTAGCTTTATGTATAACAGCAGTATTATTGCTGTCAGGATGTAAAAGCAGTAAAGAGACTGAAAGAAATGAAAACTTTAAAGAGTCAAAGATAGTAGAAGCTGCGGCTGCAACGAAACAAAAAACAACAGAAGCAATAACGGAAAAAATAACACAAAGGTCAGAAATTGAAACTACACAGGAGACTATACAGACAGAATCAGAGAGCGAAACAATAGCTGACGCTCAAAATCCTGATGATTATGTATCTTTTTTGTTTGCCGGAGATGTGTGTCTGGAAGAAGACGGGTTTGTCATTGATTATTATGACGAGGTTGGAGGCGATTTGACACAGTGTGTCTCACCTTATCTTCTGGAACGGATGCGTTCCGCTGATATTTTTATGTTAAATCATGAGTACAGTATAAGCAACAGAGGCAGCAGGCTGGACAAATATTATACATTTCGGGCCAATCCTTCCAGAATGAGTATTTTAAAGGAAATGGATGTGGATATTGTGTCACTGGCGAATAATCATGTCTATGACTATGGATACGATGCTTTTGAAGATACGCTGCGGCTGCTGGATGAAAGTGGTATTCGCAGGGTAGGAGCAGGAATGAATCTGGCAGAAGCGGAACAGGTACAATATTTTGAGGTAAATGGAATTAAAATCGGTGTGGTGTCCGCATCGAGAGCTGAAAAATATGTAATTACGCCTGAGGCAAAAGAGAATGAGCCGGGAGTGTTCTGGATGTATGATGATACAAGACTGAAAGAGGTCTGCACAGAGGCCGACGGACAGTGTGACTTTTTGATAGCGTATGTTCACTGGGGAACAGAAGACAGTTGTTATTTTGAGGAATATCAGCAGGAGATTGCCAGAGAACTGGTGGATTGTGGTGTAGATGCGATAATTGGAGGACATCCACATATTGTACAGGGTATGGAATATATAGAGGATGTGCCGGTTTTGTACAGTCTTGGAGATTTCTGGTTTAATGGCTCAGACAAGTATTCCATGATGGTTCAGCTTAATATTTACAGAAATGGCACATGTAAAGTAGATATTGTACCATGCAGGCAGAAGGATTACGGGATTCATTATATTGAAAATCCGGCAGAACAGAAAGCGTTTTATGATTATCTTTCAGAGCTGTCCCCCGGAGTAATATTTGGATAAAATTGATTTATGATATAAATTAATATGGAAAAAAGACGATATAGTAAGTGAAGAGGTTGTTACTGTTAAGCCATGCAGCCATTTATATGGAAACATGTAAATGTGTACTCAAGGAGGAGATTAAAGCAGTTTATGGATATGGAAAAGTTTACTCAGTACCAACGGTTTCTCGTGTAAATCCATTATTATATTCAGATGACAGACGTCGGGAAAATCAATCAAACAAGAAAGAGGATACCGTAAAGTTTGCAGATGTATATGAGGAATCACTTGCTAAAGACGATAATGAAGTAAGGTATTCTATGGGAAATTATAACCGCAGCGGCGTATACCAGGAGTATCTGTATCTTACAAGAGAATACCGTCGTTAGAGGGCATCCCTGCAGAAAGCAGGGATGTTTTTTTAGGCAGTCAGCGCAAGCGCTGGCTGCATGATTATATTGCACTTTCTATTATTCTTTTTATGTGAATTATGATAAGTTGACTTAAGAACAAGTTTATTATGTATATAGCATATCTACCTTTAGAATATGGTTAATCAGCCAGTTAATCAGAAAGTCCAGAAGGTTCTGAACCGCTTCATTCTGTTCGTCAAAGTCTTGGCCTATACAATCTATATCAAACTCCAGCAGGCTTTCTTCAAATTTGCGATGGTGTGCGATATGAGCATCGATATGTTCATAGTGGATGCTTTGCATATAGGCCTCTTCATGGGAAAAATGAGTTCGGGCATAATTAATCAGCTCGGAAATCAGAGCTGTCAGGCTGTCTGTCTTATCTAACAGGATTTCATTATTTAACAAGTCATGCGTTTCCTGTGCTAATTCAAACAATCTTGTGTGTTCTTTGTCAATAGCCTCAATTCCTGTATAATATTTCGGTTTCATTTCATACATGATACAATCTCCTCTCTGTGGTAAATATTGGATGTAATATATTTACATTATAATGTAGATACATTATAATATGTCTACATTGTTATATATTTTACAGTATTTATTTTTAATAATCAAGAGGAAAAGAAGTTATGTGTGAAAATATGCAAAATTTAAAAAAAATTTTTCTGAAAAAATTAAAAAAAGTTATTGACATTTAATGGAACATGCTATATAATATTTTTTGTCGCTGGTGATATAGTTAAATTAAATATGCGCGATTAGCTCAGTTGGTAGAGCACCTGACTCTTAATCAGGGTGTCCAGGGTTCGAGCCCCTGATCGCGCATTAGAAGGTACTTTTTTGATGACATATGAGCATTGGGAAAGTGCTTTTTTTATTAGACAAAAATAGTATAAAAGTTCACTGGCCGCTTGAATACGACTGCTTATCACATCAGAAATACGGGTAGTATTAAAGTAATGTTTATAAACAGACAGCAAATAAACGGTCAAAGGCAGTCTTTAATTGCTCACTGATTGTCCAGTAGTAAAGTGGTGTTGCAAGAACAACAATGTCTGCTTTCTTGTATACAGGATAAATTTTACCCATATCGTCTTTCTGGACGCAGGGGCTATCTGGATTTTTGCCGCCGCCAAAACAGCCCTTGCAGCCATTTATATTCATATCATCAAGGAAAAATTCTGTTATAGTATTTCCTGCTTCCTTTACACCTTTCTTAAATTCTGCGGTCAATGCCGTTGTATTTCCGGTTTTTCTGGGACTTCCATTAAGAATAATAATTTTTTTTCTCATAGTTACCTCCTTATTATGTGAGATTGACTTTCTCTACATTTGATATTATAATTTTAACAAGAATTAAACTAAAATCAAGTACGCACATATAAGTGCGATACTTAAAATTAAGTTATATACTTACCTAAAGGAGAGTGTAAAAATGAATGAACACTGCATTGCAAATGAAAGTCTTGAAACTACTGGTTTTAGTTATACGTTATCGCTGATTAATGGCAAATATAAAATGACGATATTGTATACTTTAATGGAGTTTGGCGTTGTCCGTTTTAATGAGATGAAAAAATATATCAGTAAAATCTCATATAAAACTTTAAGTTCCACTTTGAAAGAACTAGAAGCGGACCAGTTAGTCAATAGAAAAGAATATCCTCAAATTCCGCCAAAGGTCGAATACAGCTTAACAGAGCGAGGAAAATCTTTAATTCCAATTTTGGACGGGATGTGTGAATGGGGCGATAAAAACAGGTTGTAAAATGAAAAGAGATAGGCTGTAACTATGGTAAAGCATGGATGATTCATATTTTTGACATTTGGAAAATATGGTAAAATTAAGCATGAAAATGATGAAAAAGAGTATTTTTTGAGTGCCGGATTGGAGGGTATATGACATTACAACAATTAAAGTATATGATAATCATTGCGGAAAGGGGTTCTATTACAGAAGCGGCAAAAGAACTGTATATTTCTCAGCCGAGTCTTTCCGGTGCTGTCAAAGAAGTGGAAAAGGAAGCTGGAATCACAATTTTCAGCCGATGCAGAGCGGGAGTGGCA
>CAJTOU010000004.1:61651-121483 GCA_910577835.1 uncultured Lachnospiraceae bacterium
TTTTACGCCGGGACCGGGGAATATACTGGCATTGAATACGGTAACGAACTATGGATATAAAAAGGGAAAACCGCTTTTTGGAGGAATATTTGCGGGATATTATGTTGTGCAGGTGATATGTGCTGTTTTTGTATTTGGGGTAAGTACTTTTTTACCGGATGTGCTTGGTATTATGAAATACATAGGTGCTGCTTATATTTTATGGCTGGCAGTCCATATTGCGTTAAGCAAACCAACGACAAGCACTGTGGAAAAATCCGCATCATTTTTAAAAGGATTTTTATTGCAGTTTGTCAATGTAAAAATTTATTTATTTGGAATTACTGCATTAACGGGATATATCACGGAATATAGTGCCTCTTTATGGGTTTTGCTTTTATTTGAGATTATCATAGCTACGATTGGAACGATTGCAACTCTTACTTGGGTTGGAATGGGGATACTGATACAGAGAGCGTATCAAAAATATTACAGGGTAATTAACGTTATTCTTGCATTAACTTTGTTAGAGTGTGTATATAGCATGTTAGAATAGCGAAGGGAATATTGCAAACATGCAGATAAAAGAAATGTTCCCCTAAAGCCTGTTTCGCAACAGCAAATACTGTTGGAATTGTCCGTGAAGAATTCGAAGCAAACTTGGAATGTTCTTTTGCAAAAATCACTTTAAGTTGACATCTTCAAGGGTTTAATGATATATTATAGAGAAGAAAATGTACCGCTGATATGTGGTGGTGTACTTTCAAAATCTATTTATGTATTAAGGAGGGAAAAAATGGACTTGTTAATTTGGTTCGTGCCGGCAGTCGCAGTAGTGGCTTTATTGTTTGCACTGTATCTGACACAGAAAATTAAAAGACAGGAAGCCGGCACAGAGAAGATGAAAGAAATTGCCGGTGCTATCAAAGAGGGCGCGCAGGCATTTTTGTTTGCGGAATATAAGATACTTATTATCTTTGTTGTGGTTCTGTTTGTATTGATTGGATTATTTACAGGAGAAAACGGAATAGCTACCGGATGGGGAACCGCTGTATGCTTTCTTATCGGTGCGGCGTTTTCTACGCTTGCCGGATTTATCGGCATGAATGTAGCCACAGACGCCAATGTAAGAACGGCGAACGCGGCAAAAAAAGGCGGTATGGGCCATGCGCTCAGCGTTGCATATAATGGCGGCGCAGTTATGGGCTTATGTGTGGTAGGACTGGGACTGGTTGGTGTCAGTGTAATTTATCTGATTACGAAGAATGATGATATTTTGTTTGGATATAGCTTGGGAGCTTCCTCGATTGCGCTGTTTGCACGCGTTGGCGGCGGTATTTATACCAAAGCGGCTGACGTAGGAGCAGACCTTGTAGGAAAAGTAGAGGCGGGAATACCAGAGGATGACCCAAGAAACCCTGCGGTAATTGCCGATAATGTGGGTGATAATGTAGGCGATGTCGCCGGTATGGGAGCAGACCTTTTTGAATCTTATGTTGGTTCAGTGATTTCAGCGATTACGCTTGGACTGATTGCCTATGATGGAACAAAAGGGGCGTTTTTCCCAATGATTCTGGCGGCAGTGGGAATCGCGGCATCCATTCTTGGAAGCTTTTTTGTAAAGGGAAAAGAGGGCGGTGACCCTCAGAAGGCACTGAATACCGGAAGCAATATCGCGTATTTGATTGTAATTGCGGCATCGTTTATCCTGAGTTTTGTGTTATTTGGAAGAGTGAATGAGGCAATCGCTATTGTATCTGGTCTGGCGGTAGGTTTTATTATTGGTCAGGCAACAGAAATGTATACTTCTGATAAGTATGCATCTGTAAAAAGAATTGCAGAGCAGTCGGAAACAGGCTCGGCGACAAATATTATTTCTGGTCTGGCAGTAGGTATGAAGTCTACTGTGGTTCCGATTTTATTTATTGCAATTGGTATTATAGTAGCTTATTTTATAACAGGCGGAAAAGAAGCCGGACTTTATGGTATTGCGCTGGCAGCAGTTGGTATGCTTGCTACGGGCGGAAGTACGATTGCAGTAGATGCCTATGGTCCGATTGCAGATAATGCTGGTGGTATTGCGGAGATGTCGGGACTAGACGAGAGCGTGCGTGATATTACAGATAAGCTTGATTCTGTGGGAAATACGACAGCGGCGATTGGAAAGGGATTTGCGATTGGCTCCGCTGCGCTTACGGCGCTGGCGCTGTTTGTGTCTTTTACCAATGCAGTAAATGTGTCTGTAATTGATATTATGGACCCAAAGGTAATCGTTGGTCTGCTGATTGGCGGTATGCTTCCGTTTATTTTCTCGGCAATTACAATGGAGTCGGTTTCAAAGGCTGCGTATAAGATGATTGAAGAGGTGCGCAGACAGTTTAGAGAGGATAAGGGTATTTTGGAAGGAACAAGCAAGCCGGATTATAAGAAATGTGTGGGAATTTCCACAACAGCGGCATTGCATGAAATGATTGTGCCGGGTATTATCGCAGTAGCGGCTCCAATTGCGATGGGAGTTGTTTTTGGAACCTCCGCGCTTGGCGGTATGCTTGCAGGCTCACTTGTTACCGGTGTGCTGATGGCGATTTTTATGGCAAATGCCGGCGGCGCATGGGATAATGCGAAGAAGTACATAGAGGGAGGCAATCATGGAGGAAAAGGAAGTGAGCCTCATAAAGCGGCAGTTGTAGGTGATACAGTGGGCGACCCGTTTAAGGATACATCAGGACCGTCGATTAATATTCTGATTAAACTTATGACAATTGTTTCGCTGGTGTTTGCTCCGTTATTTTTGCTGATTAAAGATGGAGCAGGTCTCTTCTAAAAATATTTATTAAGAAAAGATAGATACAAATGAAATCCGAATCTTCCAAAAAGAAAAGAAGATTCGGATTTTATATGTGATGTTATATACAATCAATACAGGAATTGACTGTATAAATTCTATATTATAAATAAAGGATAAATGCTATGACCAGAGAAGAAAAATATATGAAAGAAGCGATAAAACAGGCGAAAAAGGCATATGCAATTGGAGAAGTGCCGATTGGCTGCGTGATTGTCTGTGAGGATATGATTATAGGCAGAGGGTATAACAGAAGAATTACAGATAAAAATACACTATCTCACGCAGAATTAAACGCGATAAAAAAAGCTTCCAAAAAGCTGAATGACTGGCGGCTGGATAACTGTGAGATGTTTATTACACTTGAACCATGTCAGATGTGTTCCGGAGCAATTGTTCAGTCCAGAATAAAAAAGGTATATATTGGAAGCATGAATCCAAAGGCAGGCTGCGCAGGTTCTATTTTAAATCTTTTGCAGGTGCCGCAGTTTAATCATCAGGTAGAGATAGAAACAGGAATACTTGAGGAGACTTGCAGTCAGATGTTAAAGCAGTTTTTCAGAGAATTAAGAGAAAAAGACAAGGAAAAAAAGGAAAATGTATAAGACAATAGAAACAGAACGGCTGGTTCTCAAAATTCTTGATAAAAAAAGTGCAGATTTGGTACTGGAATTTTTAAAAGAAAATAAAGAGGATTTTTCCAGATATGAAGCAGATAAACAGGAGATGTATTTTACAAAATTTTATCAGGAATATATTATTCAGTGTGAATATGATGCAACAATGAAAAAAGGATATCTGCGCTATTATCTTTTTGAAAAGTCTGATTTGGAGCATATCATAGGAACAGTATCGGTCGGGCAGATACGGGCATATCCGTATTGCAGCGGAATTATGGGGTATAAAATGGCTGTGTGCAGGAAAAATATGGGATATGGTACAGAGGCAGTAGAAGCAGTGTGTCATGCAGCGTTTTCCTATTTGGGATTACACAGACTGGAGGCGTATGTAATGGAAAACAATCTTCCGTCTGTCCGTCTTCTTGAAAAATGCGGCTTTCAAAAAGAAGGGAAATGCATAAAAAATCTGAATATAAACGGAGTGTGGCAGGACCATCTTTTATATGCAAAAATTAAAGAATAAAAGTCATAAAAAAAAGCTTTCCATAATACATTGAGATTATGGGAAGCTTTTAAGTCAATATGGGAGATGTTATATGTATAAGAGATTTATTATTTATTTATATTACTATAAAAATAAAGAAAAAAAAGAGAACTGTGGATATGTGAAGATAAATATACAAAATGAGGAATGCAGAATTGAGATAAATGTAAAAAATATTTCTCAGATAGAAGGAACTGAAGAGTTATATCTGCTGAAAAAGGAGAACCATGTCTGGAAGAAAAAGAAGGTGACAGATGTAGAAGCAAAACAGGGAGTCATTAATTCAAGACATACCTGCAGCTTTGAAGAAATGGCGCCTGACTTTTTGGCAGAGGAAATACAGGGAATATTGATTTATGATGGAAAAAATATTCTGAAGGCGGTGTGTGGAACACTGATAGAGGAGGAAATCAGTCTTTCTGAGGTTCAGGAGATAAAAGAGGTTTTGGAGACAGCAGAGCTTGGACACAGCAGGAAAGAAAGCTATGAGAAGGAAAGTGAAGAGATATCTGAAAATTCCGTGTATGAATATGATGAGGAGTGTCTCAAAAAAAAGGCGGAAAATAAGAGTGCAGACTGTACAGAGGAGATAAAGATTGAGAGCTGTTGTACAACACTGAATGAGGAAGAAAATACACAGATACTATCAGCAGATACATGGCAGGAGAAGATGTTTCGCGTATTTCCAAAGGTAATTTTGTATATAAATGGAGAAAAAACGGCAGGAATTAAGCTTAAACCACACGATATCGTATGGTTTCCGGGCGCGTATTGGAGACTTGCCTCAAATAAATTTCTTTTAAACGGATATTACAATTACCGCTATATTCTTTTTTTTAAGGGAAGCGGAGAGTATGAAGGCAAATATTTTCTTGGAACTCCGGGATATTTTGGTGTCAGCGATGCCATGACTGCAAAAAAATTTGGATTTACAGATTTTTTTATGGCGGGCCAGAGAGAAAATGAGGATGCAAAAGAGGAATCTGCAGGAAATATATCTGTGACAAATGTATCTAGGGGAAGTGATGGAAGAAATTTCGGGTTCTGGTGCAGAGAAACTTGATATTTATATTCGATAGAAATATACTAAGTAAAACTTTTAAAAGATAAAGAAAAAATAATAAAAATACAAGTGAGATAGGGAGAACCATATTGATAATTTTGAAGTAGAGAGTGTGATAAATGAAATCTTTAATGGTTTGGAAAAGATAAGTAGAGGCTGTATGAAAAAGACGGACAACTATGCAGGTGTTTTATCATAATGCTTTTAAAGTACATAAACAACAGGGACATGATTTGATATTTATAAAAATTACAGTCAACATTTTTGTTGACTGTAACCCCTATAAGTAAAATATATAAAAACTTTATAATGTTTATAATAAATTTATATTAAAATGATATATTATTTTTTGGATTTGTATTTATTAAAATACCGCCGTCTAATTCATATACAATATCACAAAGCATTTCAATATCACTAGCGTTATGGCTTGCCATAACAATTGTTTTACCTTCACTTTTTAGCTGAAGTATAAGTTTTCGAAATTCTTTGACACCATTGTTATCAAGTCCATTCGTAGGTTCATCAAAAATTAATATTTCTGGATTTTCCATAACGGCCTGAGCAATACCAAGACGCTGTTTCATACCAAGAGAGTATTTTCCAACCTTTTTTTTTGATTTTGAATCTAATCCTACCAATTCCAAAGTTTTTAATATGTCTTTTTTTCCAATCTTATGATGAATGGAGGCAAGAAATTCCAGATTTTTATATCCGCTAAATTCATTCAGGAAACCAGGATTTTCAATAATAGCACCTATATTATCCGGTTTTTCAATATCAGCTCCAAGTTTTTTCCCTTGAATGGTAATACTTCCTGACGTTAAGGAAACCAGCCCGCAGATACATTTTAAAAGAACTGTTTTTCCAGAGCCGTTTCGGCCAATTAATCCTGTAATTTTATTTTTTTCAATAATAAGTGATATTTTATTTAAAGCAGTAGTTTCTTTATATTTTTTTGTTGCATTTGAAATTTCTATCATAGGTTCCATTTTTAAACCCCCTTTAAAATATTTATAAATTTTCTTTTTGCAGTAATTAAAATAAGTGAAGTGAAAACAAATATAAATAATATTAAAAAACCGAAAATGAGAATCAAGGAAATATTGCTTCCAACTGCTGTATATACTTCACTTCCCAGACTGAACCAAGAAGGGATTTCCCATATATAGCTTAGTTTTATTGATGAAAATTGTCGTACAGTACGAACAAATAAATCCAGACATATAATGGCAAGAGAAACGATAATTCCTGAATAGCGCCATATAACTTCATTTAGTAAAAAGATTAGTAATCCTAATGCAAAACCAAAGAAAGACATTAACAAAAATTCCAAAACCAGTGCTTTTATTGGAAGATATGTTTCTATCAGATGTGCAGCGGAAGCACTGTCACCAACTGTTAACTGATACGCACCGGCATTATAGATATATTCTTTTAATACATCGCCCCACCCGCTGCTTATACCCAGATATGGCAATAACATAATTACGCTGCAAATCAGGAAAAAAAATTGAAAAGCAGCAGATAGAATGAAAATAAATAAAATTTTTGATAAAATCCAACGGTATTTATTCATTCTTAAGGATAAATATAATTCATTATTTCCACGAAACGGAGCATCGCTCATTAATACAGTAATTGATAATAATACATATATACAGTTCATCCAATCAGAAAAGTAGACAGGATATATATATGGAGTAATACCAATATGCTCCATAGCTGCATATACTTTAATGTCTTTTATAAAATTATGTAAAAAAAATACAGAAATAATCATTACGATATAAAGTTTAGGTGATTTTAATGTTCGTATAATATCAATACAGGTTTGCTGTAAAATATCCATATCTGTTACCTCCTGATTTTTTTGACAAATAGGATGCCGGAAATCATACCAATAGTAATTGTGAATGCGAAAGCATATAAAAGGCTTTGCAATTCCTTATCGTCTCCAAATACAAAATCAAAATAAATACCTCTGACATTCAGATAAGGAGGAAGAGACAATGTTCCATATCCAATATGCATAAGAAAATAAAACAAAATAAAAGGAAGTGATAATAAAACAAGGCGGTTTTGTATAAACGCAGATAATAATAATACAATAATTCCAAAGAAAGCCGCCCTTAAGCTTCTCAAGATAATAAAGGAAAATAAAAGCAGAATATAATTTTTTCCAAAATAAGAGCCATAGCTTTCAATTCCATATATAGAATGCAGAGGAAAAAAAAGATAAAAAAAATCCGGAAAAAAGTAAATCAGCCAAAAATACGCATAAAAAAGAACTGAAACCACATGTGGTAAAGGAGGCAACAGTATAAGCAGGGTATCCGGACCGATTAATAATGTTTGTAAAGAAACCGGTTTCTATATCTTCACAATAACTGCAGGCATAAGGAAAAGCCGCTGTGGTAAAGGTAATCAATCCAAATAAAGTGGAACCAAAGCAGCGGAAAAAAGATAACACATCACCGGAAAAATACCATGTGTTATCTACATATAATATTCGTGATAGAAATATTGGAAAAACATCTAAAATTTCAAAAAAAGTTGTCAGAATTATAGCTGCTAGAAATCTTTTGTTGAAAACAGCCCGTTTGATACAGGACTTTATTAAAGAAAAAGTTTTTTTCATACTTGCCGCCTTTCTGTTTATCTGAGAGATTCTAACAATTCTCCTGTTTCTGCCAAATATACCTCAGTTGTGTAATTTGTGTCTCCCTTACGATAATATTGTATAAGCCATACCGGAGAAAGACAGCCTTCGGCTAAATTTGCTTCTTTGTTTTCTTCTACGGTATCTCCATACATTAATTTTACATTGCTGATTGTAATAGAATGATTTTTATCAGTACTTTGGTACTTTTTTTGAATAATTTCCAAAATATCTTTTGCGCTTAGAATATCCAACTGTTTTGATAGTTCTCCTTTTTGCACCTGATGTGTCATATAAAATCCAAGCATTTTTCCATTTTTATCAAAAACCAAATCAGTATAATTACAGTTCAGTATATCGGTAGAGAAACCATTATTGCTTATTCCCTCCCCTATATTCAGAGAGTTGTCTATCTGACAGGAAGAACGTATGTCTAATATCTGAAAATCAGAATCTATTTCGGCGAAAAGCCTTACAAAATAGAGTTCTTCGTTATTTAATATCTGGATAGATGCTGGAATATCCCTGTTTGCCAGTTGGGAAATTTCTTTTACTTTTTGATAAAAATTTGAATTTGTATGAATGCAAATATAACTGTCACTAAATGGGTAGTCTACAAATTTTTGAAAATAATTTTTAAATTTTTCCAGTTCCTCATTTATGATATTTGTATCGTCTGTATTTGAATACAAAGGATATTGTGAAAACAACATTTCCATAATTAAGTATTTATCCGAAAATTCATTATTACCCGCAGTATATTTACAAAAGCTGGACCGTTCACAAAGTGCATAGTCAGAAACAAGAAAAATTTCAGTTTGATACATGTCTGGAAGGATTTCTATATTGGTTCCATAACATTCATTAATTGCCTGTATATATTCTTCGCAGGAGGCGTCTATTAAAGCTGCATTTTTTATATGATATTGATTTAACTTTTTATCATAAACAGTTATTGGAGTAATATCTGCATCAATCAGAAGATTTTCAGCTAAGCTTCCGTTAATGTGTGTATTTGAAAAGTCAAATTGTTCTAAGCTGTATGATTGAGAATGTGTTTTTTCAGAAGATGGTTCTATAAGAGATGATTTCTCTGTTTTCATACAGGCAGCAGTAATAAAGGCAGTAAGGTATATAATAGACATTATGAGTCTCTTTTTTTTCATGATTATAATTCCTTTCAAAATATTATCAAGTAAATCGTTCACTGATGTCAGGCTTCAGTGAACGATTTTATCTGTTTTAAAACTTTAAAGTTTAAGGAGTAAAATCACCTACCAATCTAGTACTTGTTATGTAAGAGGTTGGGTCTATTGCAGCATTTACCTTAAAATCAAAATATTGATAATTAGTATAGTCAAATGGATTTTGATAATATGCATTTGCAGAATATACCTCACCGCTGCTGTTAACAGTAGGAGCTGTTAATGTAATTACATTGGTTTTATATGCACTGTTTGTACTTCGGAATATATACATATGAACAGTGCAATAGCCTCTGACAGGTCCACTTGATATAGAATAGGTTGCGTAATTAGTTCTGTTTTTTTTCTCTGCCACTTTGGCAAGAACTTTATAATTAGTTTTGATATTTTCATCAATAGTCATTGCTGCTACTAAAGTGGATGAAAACATCAAAATACATACCAGTAATGTTACAAATTTTCGAAATTTTACTTTGCTAATAATTTTTTCATATAATAATATCTCCTTTTTTGATTCTAGTTTTCTGACCATAACTAATAAATAAATTATATAATATTGTTATGTTTTTTTTGTGAAAAAAATGTCATGAAATTGTAAACGCTGATTTTAAAATAAATTTAGTGATATATTAATTTTTTTGCTTCAAATTAAGATGATTTGTCTCAAACTGCGTGAAATAATACCATGTTAATTAAATAAAAAAATACTTGCAATATAACTGATTTTATGTTAAAATCTTTTTCCGTGATATATTAAATAAAATATCCTTGCTCACTGACAGGAGGTGGGCCAGAGACCAGAAGGAGGTAAAAGACATGCATAAGTATGAGTTAGCAGTCGTTGTTAATGTAAAGCTCGAAGATGAGGAAAGAGCTGCTGTTATCGAAAAGGTAAAAGAGTATATTGCACGTTTCGGTGGCGCAGTCACAGATGTTGAGGAATGGGGTAAGAAAAGATTGGCTTACGAAATTCAGAAGATGAAAGAGGCTTATTATTACTTCATTAAATTCGAGTCAGAAAATGCGGATTGTCCAAACGAAGTGGAAGATAATGTTCGTATTATGGAAAATGTAATCAGATACTTGGTAGTAAAGCAGGAAGCTTAGTTTCGGACAGGACGTCATGAGATGACAATGGTTCCTCGGACAGATTGTCCAAAGGAGGATAGAAAATGAATAAAGTAATATTAATGGGAAGGTTGACAAGAGACCCTGAAATCAGATATTCACAAGGCGAGAGTGCTGTTGCTGTCGCAAGATTTACGCTTGCGGTGGACAGACGTTTCCGCAGAGAGGGAGCCAATGACCAGACCGCAGATTTTATTTCCTGCGTGGCGTTTGGCAAGACAGCGGAATTTATGGAAAGATATACGCATCAGGGAACAAAGCTTGTAGTTGAAGGACGTATTCAGACAGGCAGCTATACAAATAAAGACGGAAACAAAGTATATACAACAGATGTGGTTGTAGAAAATACAGAATTTGCCGAGAGCAAAAATTCAGACAGTAGCAGTGGTTACAACGGAGGCGGATATGCGCCACAGCAGCAACAGTCTGCAAGACCGGAGCCTACAAGTGCTGTTGGAGACGGATTTATGAATATTCCGGACGGAGTAGAAGACGAAGGGCTGCCATTTAATTAGAATTAACAGGAGGTAATAAATTATGCCAGCAAATGAAGTGAAAAAAAGCGGTAATGAAGTTCCAATGAAAAGAAGACCTGTTCGTAGAAGAAAAAAGGTCTGCATTTTCTGTGGAGATAAGAATGGTGTGATAGATTATAAGGATACAAATAAGTTAAAAAGATATGTGTCTGAGAGAGGAAAGATTCTTCCAAGAAGAATTACAGGAAACTGTGCAAAGCATCAGAGAGCTTTGACAGTGGCTGTAAAGAAAGCAAGACATATTGCACTTATGCCATACTCGATTGACTAAATCACAGACAATGGCGTTTGAAAGGTTGGACCTGTGTTTGACGCTGGCCTGACACAATATTGAGTATAAAATAGAACCAGTGGCTTTGGCTGCTGGTTTTTTATCTACCAGTAAAAATTTTTAAAGATAATTTAAATTGGTATAAAAAAATGATATTATTATTTTATATAAAAATATAGGAAGGATAAAGAAGTTGCATTTTAGCAGCTTTTATAATTATAGCAAAATGTTTTTGCTATTATAAATTTATAAAGACGTTTGCTGTATTTTAATAGCTGTTTTTGCTTTAGTAACGACAACAGCAGGCGTACTCATAGGGACAAAAAGATATAATAAAGTAAAATAATCTAAGAATATTTATTGTAACAAAGCAAATCTGAAGAAAAGGAAAGATATGGTATTGAAGTCTATAAATGCTCTGCAATACTGTCAAGCAGCAAAAGCGCCTGAGTTTTAATGTCTCTGCTGGCAAGACATCCGACCTGGGCGTAATTGCTGGCTTCCTTGGCAAAGGCTAACGCCTGCCGGAAATCCCCCTTCTGAGATGCAGATATACTGCATTTTAGGCAGCATCGGGCATAAATAGCACAACATTCATCATAATATGGGTGTGTTTCCTGTAAAAAATCTTTTATTTTCTGGAGAACATTCTCATATCTTTCCTCCAAAAATTCTTTTTTTAATTCCAGATAATTTTCTGAAATGGAATCTGCCAGACATACAGATATTTCTTTTGTTTTTTCTTCCGGCAGCATAAGCTGGTCTACTGGTATTTCCAATACCTGCGACAGATATTCCAGAGTTTTGATAGACGGTGAGGCGGTTCCGCTTTCTATTTGACTGAGCATATTGCGTGTGATAAAATTTCCCACTACTTCGTTTTGTGTCATTTTTTTTGCAAGTCTTGCCTCTTTGATACGACGACCCAATGTAATATTATCCATAAATCTTCTCTCTTTCTAATTTCTAATAATCTTCCAAAATGTAAATAAAATTTACTTAAATTTGCTTGATAAAAGGTAATATATCAGAAAAAAGAAAAAAAAGCAAGAAATATTTGACAAAATTTAGAAACCTGTTATAATAAAGGTAAATTAAATTTACATAAAGCTGTGGAGCTTTCTTTCACACTGCCAGCAGCACGAAGGGAGGAATTTTTATGATTGACTGGTGGAACGGATTGACATTGATGGAACAAATTTTATACTGTATAGCGATTCCGTCTACACTGATTCTTCTTTTGCAGACGATTATGACGTTATGTGGATTCGGTCATGAAGGGGGAGACATGAATGTCAGCGATACGTCGGGGATTGATTTTGATATGGATATGCCGGATGATATTTCATTTGATACGGATATTGGGGATGGAAGTCCGGTGTCGGATTTGGGAAGTATGCATTTTTTTACCATGCAGGGAATTGTGGCGTTCTTTTGTATTTTTGGATGGACTTCTATTATTATTCTGCATGGAGGAGGAAGCGGAACTGTTTCGGTACTGGTAGGGCTTGTGTTTGGGTTTATCGCCATGTTTGCAGTGGCCAAGGTTATGCAGGTTTCTGCGAAAATGACGCAGAGTGGAACTCTGGATATGCGAAATACACTTGGAGAGACAGGAAGAGTCTATTTGACTGTACCGCCAAAAGGCGGGGGAACAGGCAAGGTCAATATTACGGTGCAGGGAAGATTTATGGAGTTTGACGCATTGAACAGCTCTGACATGGCGATTCAGACAGGGGAGAATATCAGGGTGATTGACATAGAAGGAAATTATCTGGTGATAGAAAAGGAATAGATATTAAAGGAGGAGATTGTTATGGGTCCAGAGATTTTAATTGCCATATGTGTGGCTGTGATTATTTTATTTGTTTTATTGTCCGGAATTTTGTCGAGATACCGCAAGTGTCCGTCGGATAAGGTGCTTGTGATTTACGGTAAGGTGGGAAGCGATAAAAACGGACAGACAAAGACTGCAAGGTGTATTCATGGAGGAGCGGCATTTATTGTGCCGATTATCCAGTCTTATCAGTATATGGATTTGACGCCGATTTCAATTAATGTGGATTTGAAAAAGGCACTGTCAAAGCAGAACATTCGCGTGGATGTGCCATCGCGCTTTACGGTTGGAATTTCCACAGAACCGGGCGTTATGCAGAATGCGGCAGAAAGGCTTCTGGGGCTGAAAATGCTGGAGATTCAGGAGCTGGCAAAGGATATTATACTGGGGCAGCTTCGTCTTGTGATTGCTACTATGGATATAGAGGAGATTAATTCGGACAGAGATAAGTTTCTTTTGGCGGTTTCAAATAATGTGGAAATTGAGTTAAAAAAGATTGGTCTTCGTCTGATTAATGTAAATATTACAGACATTAATGACGAAAGCGGGTATATCGACGCGCTTGGAAAGGAAGCAGCGGCGAAGGCAATTAACGATGCGAAAAAGAGCGTGGCGGAAAAGGACCGCGACGGTGAAATCGGTCAGGCAAACGCAAGAAGGGACCAGAGAATACAGGTAGCCGCTGCAAATGCGGATGCAATAAAGGGTGAAAATGATGCCAAGGTAGAGGTGGCCCAGTCAGAAGCGGCGAGAAGAGAGAAGGAAGCGGAAGCGTTAAAGGTAGCGACTGCGGCCGAGGCTGTGCAGGCGGCGAAAGCAAAGGAAGAGGCATATCAGGCGCAGAAAGAAGCCGAGCTGACGCGTGCGGAGCTTGAGAGAGCGACGCAGCAGGCGGATGTGATTATTAAAGCGCAGATAGAAAAGGAACAGGCAGAGATAGAGGCGGAGGCGGAAGCCGAAGTGACAAGGCGCCGGGCAAAAGGTGAAGCAGACGCTATTTATGCGAAGATGGAAGCGCAGGCAAAGGGTGTAAAGGAAATGTTGTCAAAGCAGGCAGAGGGTATTCATGAACTGGTGGAGGCAGCAGGAGGGAATGCGGATAATGCAGTGAAACTGATGATTGCGGATAAGCTGCAGGATTTAATGAAGATTCAGGTAGAAGCGATTAAGAATATTAAGATTGATAAGGTGACTGTATGGGATTCAATGAATGGAAACGGAAAAGGGGAGAGTACTCCTGTGACCGCGAATTTTCTTGCAGGTATGGTAAAAGCGATTCCTCCAATAAATGAGCTTTTCAAGCAGGCGGGAATGGAGATTCCGTCGTATCTGGGGAGCGATATGGAGGAAGAGGAGGAAAATGAGGAAGAGGAGAATTAAAAGAATTTTTCAGTATTAAATTCAAGATATAAAATTAAGAATGAAAAACAAAATTTTAAAATATAAAAAATAAACAGAATCATAAAATGGCTGCGGCACAAAAATGAACAGAAAGTGCGGCAGCCATTTTATGTGTCAGTTAATATATTTAGTTCCTAAAGCTTTCCATTTATACAGGAAACGGTCAAGCGAGAGAATAAGGACAAAGTGAAGATTTACTGCTTGCCGATAAGAAAAATGATTGTTATAATATTTAGATGGTATTTGTATCAGGGAGGTGATAAATAATGGATTTTATTATGTATAAAGATGAAAAAAGTACAGATGTGCATATTAATAATGATACAAAATAAAAAAGAGTAAATTTTAGAGAAAGAGAACTGATTATGAATGAACAAAGAAAAGAAAATCCACTGGGCTCTGCTCCAATCGCCCAGTTAATGGTGAAATTTGCAGTACCAAGTATTGTAGCTATGCTGGTAGGAGCGCTTTATAATATTGTGGACCAGCTTTTTATTGGACAGGCAGTGGGAAAGCTTGGAAATGCGGCAACAAATATTGCGTTTCCGCTGTCTACGTCTTGTATTGCGATAGCGCTGCTGTTTGGTATCGGCGGTGCATCATGCTTTAATCTGCATATGGGAAGAGGAGATAAAGAAAAAGCGGCATATTATGTTGGAAATGCGGCGGTTATGCTGTTTTCCTGCGGGCTTGTGCTGTGTCTAATCACACAGATGTTTCTAATGCCGCTGTTAAAAGGGTTTGGCGCGCCACAGGATGTGCTGCCATATGCTGCCACTTATGTAAGGATTACTTCTGTCGGGTTTCCGTTTTTGATTTTAACAACAGGCGGAGGACATTTAATTCGCGCTGACGGAAGACCGAAAATTGCGATGATATGTAATCTGACAGGCGCAGTGATTAATACAATATTGGATGCGATATTTATTTTAAAGTTGAATATGGGAATGGCAGGAGCTGCCTATGCAACGATTATCGGACAAATTATTTCCGCCGGTATTGTGGTCTGGTGTCTTTGGCATTATAAGACGCTGCTATTGTGCAAAGAGCATTTGAAAATCCGGTCAGGCAATGATTATTGTTATGTAAAAGAAATCGCTTCTCTTGGAATGGCTTCTTTTTTTAATCAAATTGCAATGATGATTGTACAAATAGTGATGAACAATTCCTTAAAATATTATGGCGCTTTGTCGGTATATGGGGATGCCACGCCGTTGGCGTGCGCGGGAATTGTAATGAAGGTGAGTCAGGTATTTTTCTCGATAGTAATTGGAATTGGGCAGGGAAGTCAGCCAATTGAGAGCTTTAATTATGGGGCGAAGCAGTATCAGCGTGTGCGTGAGGCGTATCGGTTGGCGATAATTGCAGGAGGGAGCATATCTGTGCTGGCATTTCTTTTGTTTCAGACGGCACCCCGGCAGATTCTTGCAATGTTTGGAAAAGGAGATGAAACTTATTATCAGTTTGGGATTGAATTTTTCCGGATATTTTTATTTTTTATCTGGTTGAACTTTATGCAGCCGATTACCTCCACATTTTTTACCTCGATTGGAAAGCCGGTAAAAGGAATTTTTCTGTCAATGACAAGGCAGATTTTATTTTTACTGCCTCTGCTTATGATATTGCCAATATTTACAGGGATAGAGGGAATTTTGTATGCCGGACCGATATCGGATATGATGGCGGGAATTGCGGCAGTAATTATGGCAAGAGTGGAATTTAAAGAAATACGAAAACTGGAACAGAGTATGACAGTATAGTTTGAGGTGTTATGGGAAGCAGATGAAAAGTTATGAGATAAGTTTTGGCATATTATTATAGTTATAATGAAATGAGTCGATAATATGTGGATTATTCCACATATTATCGGCTCTGTTCCTATGTATCAGCCTTTTGAGCCATTATCATATTTTTCTATCCGCAACAATTATTTACAACTTTTCATAGTGAACCAATTCATTCAAAGAAATACGCTGTGCAGCATGACGTTCCGGGTCAGCAGGATTTTCATCTGTGTATCCTATTGCCAAAATGTTGATTGGCTCAAGAGTATCTGGAAGTTGAAATTCCTGCCTGATAATATCGGGCTTAAAGTAGCATATCCATACAGACCCTAATCCCAATTCGGTTGCTTGCATCATCATGTGGTCTGTAAGGATTGACGCATCTATATCGACAGTCTTTTTGTTATCAAATGGACGAGTCCATGCTTTGGTATGCTCGGAGCAAACAATGACTGCCAGAGGAGCTCCATAAAGATTTGCCGCCTTCCCGATTTTGTTCAAACCCTCATCTTCTTGCACAACAATAAGACGAACAGGCTGTAAATTTGCTGCCGTGGGTGCAACATGAGCAGCTAATAAAATTTTTTCCAGCTTTTCCTGTTCTACCTTTTTGCTCTTGTAATTACGAACAGAATAACGTGATTTTGCAATTTCTAAAAAATCCATAAGTTTTCCTCCTGTTATTAACCTTGATTTTCAGGGTTCCCTGTACTATAATTATATCGCAAATAAATATAAAGACAAGAATGCACTTTTTTGGTATATACTATCTAAAAAGTAAGCTAGGAGAATGTATATGAACATAAATTGTAAAAGCAGTTATAACTGTCCCGTAGAAGCTACGATTGCCTTGATAGGCGGAAAATATAAATCGGTTATTCTGTGGCATCTCATGGGAAAAACCTTACGATATAGCGAGCTGCATAAATTAGTCCCAAAAGCAACTGATAAAATGCTGGCACAACAGCTAAGAGAACTTGAAAACGATGGACTGATAAACAGAAAGGTTTATCCTGTTGTCCCTCCCAAAACTGAATATTCATTAACGGATTTTGGCAATACTCTCGCTCCCATTTTAGATGCCATGTGTGATTGGGGCGCTGTTTATTTAGATAAATTAGATAAAAAACCTGCTTGCTGTAAATCACAAAAGCCGGAAACAAATATCTGAATATTTTATTTAAACCAGAATCTTTTTAAATAACAAGTTAAATCACTTTATTATGGATGAAAAATAATATGCAGAGATTTCCAGATATCTGTATTCCTTTCAAGAGTCCGGCAGTATTCTGATTAGAAGTCTGAAGGGATTTTTTAATGTTTTTTGTGAGCAGTTATCTATCTGCTCATGTAATGCTATTTTTCACCATAAAGGTAGAAGTACAGTTCTCATACAGCAGAATCATGATTTCCTATAACCATAAAGGTCATACGACCTTTGTGGCTTTTTTGTCGTTTTTGTTGGAATACGCCAAGTAAAGAGAACAAATCGAAGTGTTTTATTTTTATTTAAGAAAATATTAAGAATTCTGTTTGGGATTTCTTAAGTTTTATATTATACTATTTATTGCATAGGGTATTATATACACATTTTTACGAAACGGAGATTTGGCAATGGATGAATTAAGCGCATCAATTTTAGTAGTAGACGACAACAGGGACATTGTAGACGCAATCGCCCTGCTGCTCGAAAAAGAGGGTTATCACATAATAAAAGCATATGACGGGATGGAGGCATTAGATAAGCTCGTGAACAATCAGATACATCTTATACTGATTGATATCATGATGCCCCGCATGGACGGACTGTCCGCCATTATGAAAATAAGGGAAAAAAATAATATTCCAATTATCGTTCTATCTGCCAAATCGGAAGACACAGACAAGGTACTCGGCTTATCCATAGGCGCAGACGATTATGTAGCAAAGCCCTACAATCCAATGGAACTGACAGCAAGAGTCAAAGCGAATCTACGCAGATATATGAGACTTGGGGCGATAGGCAGTGTAGCCACAGAAAATACAATTATAATAGGCGGACTGGAGCTTGACATGGTGCAGAAGAAGCTGACAGTAGATGGTGAAGAAATAAGGCTTACTGCCACTGAGTACAAAATACTGGAACTTTTAATGAACAACTCCGGAAGAATCTTTTCCGCAGAAGAAATTTATCAGAGAGTATGGAACGAAGACGGTTACGCAGTAGAGAACACAGTAATGGTACATATCCGGCATATCAGGGAAAAGATAGAAATTAATCCAAAAGAGCCGAGGTATGTAAAAGTAGTATGGGGACTTGGCTACAAAATAGACAAACAGCAGGAAAGGAGCTGAAAAATTATGGAAAAAACCATGGAAAAGAAGAATAACGGAACACGTTTTGTAAAAATGTTTTTCTCAATGATATTTTTAATTCTTATGTCTATTTCCTTTGCATATGGTGTTTATCGGGGGTCCGACTATCTTGTGAAAGAAAGAAGCAAGCTATATCAGGAAAATTGGGGATATCTTCAAAACGAAGAGGATACAGAGGAAACCTTTATTCAAGTAACAGAGGATTTTTTAGATACAGTGCGAACTGCTATTTATGAAAACCGGCTGACCGTTCAATTAAAAAAACCAGCTTATGAGATAAATGAACCTGTTGTACAGATTTCAGATATTATATGGAGTCAGGAAACAGAGGCAGAATTAGAAACAAGAATAGGAATCGATTCTTCAGTATATGACTATGGATTTTATGAGCCTTATTTTGAGGGAATCCATGCGGCAGTTATTCTTGAAGATTATTATTATGAAAGACAGGGTATCACAGGAAGGCTTCATAAATATATGCTGGATGATAAATTTGATTATGATACATTTTTTTACGATAAGACAGTTGCATTAAAATATGACGGGAATACAGTGTATATTCAATATGCAGATGGAAATATTCGGGAGTATAAAGACATAGATGATTTAAATATGTTAGAGCAGGCTGTTTCAAATCTAGGAAAAAACATAGATAAATCAAAGGTACAGCTTTACATATGGGTAGATGAGGGATACTATGCAGACAAAAATATACGGATGCAGAATATAGAAACTCTCAAAGATTATAATTTAAGAGACATTATCATTTCGTTTGTGATTGCCGGTATATCATTTCTTATGGCATCTCTTCTGTCTGTACGGACAAAAAGGGGAAGTATGCGCAAAAAACAGATATATACCGAAGTGCCGTTGATTTTGCTTGGTTTTGGAATTGCCGGGGAATGTTATATCCTTAGCATTCTGTGGGATGTATATTTTGTCTACAACAGAAGCAAAAAGATTCTGGTTACGCTGGCTTCAGTTCTGCTGATATTTGCTGTCTACCTGTGCGTCAGGGAAGGGATAATAAAGTGTAAGGAAAGAAGATTCTGGAAGGATTTCTGTATAATAAAGTTTGTCAGGAAAATTGGAAAGAAATGCAGAGATATAGGAAAGCTTATGCTTTCAAAAAGCAATTATAAAAATTTTTCTATTACAAAAAAGCTGTGGATAAGAAGAATTTTATTTATTATTTTCAGTTTAGTCTATATGTTTTTGGCATGTATGATTGTTAATGGAATAGGTGTGTCCTATAATTATACGACATGGGGCTATTATTATGAATATGTGGAGCCTTTTCCAATATTTCTGGCGGGAGTGATTTATATTATTCTGTTTATTCTTTATAACTATTATGAAATGAAATTTTTAAAGAGTTTAAATGATGTATATAAACAGATTGATGATATTTATCATGGGGAATATGCGATTAGAAAAGTAGAAGAAGACGATATGACGTATGATGTCACACAGAAACTAAATGGTCTTTCAAACGGTCTTGGAGATGCTATTGAAAAGCGGATTTCTTCAGAAAAAATGAAGGTTGAGCTTGTGACAAATGTGTCGCATGACTTGAAAACCCCTCTGACTTCCATAATAAGCTATGTAAATCTCTTAAAACAGGAGGAAATGACAGATGTGGCGGTTGCCTATGTAAAGATTCTGGAGGATAAATCCTATCAGCTTCGCGATATTGTATCGGATGTATTTGATTTGGCAAAGGCAAACAGCGGACAGGATGTAGAAATTGAAACGATAGACGGAATTATGCTGATTAATCAGGTATTGGCGGATATGAGCGATACCATTGAGCGCTCCGGCAAAATCATAAAAGCGGATATCAGACCTGATACCTTTTTTATAAAGGGTGATGGCAAAAAGTTATATCGGGCATTGCAAAATTTAATTGACAACGCACTGAAATACTCTATGGAGGGTACAAGAATCTATATTAATTCCGGTGTGATAGAGGATAAGCTTGTATTTATCATAAAAAATATTGCCGCTTATGAAATGGCATTTTCAGGAGAGGATATCGTGGAACGCTTTGTGAGAGGGGACGAGGCGAGAACAAGCGAAGGAAATGGTCTGGGACTGTCAATTGCAAAGAGCTTTGTCGAAGTGTCCGGCGGAAAGATGAAGGCAGAAGTCGATGGAGATGTATTTAAAGTAACAGTACAATTTTAAAAAATAAAAGTATGTCTTTTACAGGGGCTGTCACTAAAAATAATACGTGCAGCTCCTGTCTGATATATTGACAAGTTCTGCAAAAGGTCTATAATAAATCAAAAAAGAAAGAAGGCTAATCTATGGACCATATAACCTCAAAACTCCTTATGTACGGCGATATGCCAAAGGACAGTATTTTAATGGAATTAAGCAATATCTGCATAAATCTTCGTGATGGAACACAGTCAAATGATGTGCTTGTGACAAGAATCTACAAGCAGATAAAGCGTATTCTTGTGATAGCCACAGAATATGGTTTTGATAAAAATCTCTGGCATAATTATCTTACATTTCTGCTGATTACGGATGAAAATCCTTTCAGCCTTACCTGTGAAAAAACAGGTGCCGGTAATGGCAGCATTAATGCGCTGGTAAAAAATGATTTTCAGGAATATATGTATTTGTTTCATTATGATTTTTCATGGATAGAAAATTCACTTGGAATAGACTGTTTTTCAACAATATCCAGTTATCAGGCAGTACAGAAGCCGGAGCAGATGTATAATCAGAATGTCAGCGAAAAGGTACAGGATTTAAGTGAAAGACTGGAAACTGCCGGGAATGCAGATGAATTTTTTAAGTGTGTTACGGATTTTTACAAAGCATATGGAGTAGGAATGTTTGGATTAAACAAAGCGTTTCGTATTCTGTCAAAAGACCATGGTGTGGAATTTCTTCCAATTAACAATATGGACAGGGTAATGCTTGATGATTTAATTGGTTATGAAATTCAGAAAAAGAAACTGGTTGATAATACAAAAGCATTTGTAGAGGGCAGAAAGGCGAATAATGTACTGCTTTTCGGTGATTCCGGTACAGGAAAATCCACAAGCATTAAGGCAATTGTGAATCAGTTTTATAAAGACGGTTTGAGGATGATTGAGATTTACAAGCATCAGTTTCAGGATTTGTCAAATGTAATTGCACAGATTAAAAACCGGAATTACAGATTTATTATTTATATGGATGATTTGTCCTTTGAGGAATTTGAGACAGAATATAAATTCCTGAAAGCGGTAATTGAGGGCGGAGTGGAAACACGGCCTGAAAATATCCTAATTTATGCGACCTCAAACAGACGTCATCTGATTAAGGAAACATGGAATGATAGAGATGATGTGGAGATAGAGAATGGAATCCATCGTTCTGATACAATGGAAGAGAAGCTGTCTCTGGTAAATCGTTTTGGTGTAACTATCAGCTATTCCAAGCCAACTCAAAAGGAATATTTTCATATCGTTACCGAGCTGGCAGGAAAGGCTGGAATAAAGATGCCGGAGGATAAACTGAAGGCCGAGGCAAATAAATGGGAATTGAGCCACGGAGGAATTTCAGGAAGAACAGCGCAGCAGTTTATTAATTATCTTCAGGGAATTGAAGATATGCGGGAGTTTGAATAAATTTGTATTTAGCTGCATAACATTCCCGCTAAAATCACGCTGGCAGTAATACCTGCCGCAATTGCAAGCAGAGAACCCGGTATAGTCCACCGGGTTTTTGTAATATGTACAGAACCAAAATAAATACTCAGACAATACAGCATGGTTTCCGAGCAGCTCATCATAATAGAGGCGGCCATGCCAATAAATGAGTCTGTTCCAAATTCTTTGAAAATATCAAATAAAAGCCCGTTTGCGGCTGAGGCGGAAATCAGTTTGATAATTGACAGAGGCAGCAGCTCTTCAGGAAAATTTTCGATTCCTGTCAGACTTATCAGCCACCCTATTTTACCGCATAAAAAGTCAAGAAGCCCCGAAGCGCGGAGCACTTTTGTGCCAACCAACAGGCCAATCAGTGTAGGAAGAAGCTTTGCTGCTGTATGTATGCCGTCTGTGGCACCTTTGGTAAAATCTTCAAATACATTTCGTTTTGCCGCAAGACCATGCATCACGATATATGCGGCTGTTAAGGGGATAACGATTTCAGAAAAATATAAAAGAAAGCTCATGTGATTTTACAAAAAAAGGGTTTGTAAATTATATGTGCAATTTACTGCTAATATTCAATATTTTATATAAAACATAATATTGGAAAAAATTGTAAAATTATGTTGACACAATTAAATTTATAAATTAAAATATAATTGTTTAAAGTTACGTGAGAAGAAAAAATATTATGAAAGAAGATTTTATAATGGTAAAAATTAAAAAAATTATTACAATGGCGTTAATGTTTTGCATGTTGACAGGGGTTGTATATGGAGCGGATCTTGTTGTGACAAATCAGGATGGTTATTATGAAGGGGCGTATAAAGTTAAAAAGGAACTTCGATATAACTATGCGAATGTTACAATTACCTCGGGTCCAATTACAGGCAGGGATACAGTTTATTTCTATTTAGACTGGCCTGACCATAAAAATAACAAAACATCCTATGCATCTCAGGTTTTGACAATTACAAGTCCGGTAACAAATGTGAAAACATATTATAATCCGTTTGATTATACGACATTTTGTAAGCATGAATATGCAGCGTATGCTTGGATTCAAAGATATTCATATTCAAATAGAATGACGCTGAAAGGCGATTTTACGCCATAACAATTATATTTAAATTAAATACTCCCAAGGAGACAATCACTTTGGGGTATTTGCATATTTGTATTCTGGTGCGGAGGTGTTTATGAAAAAGAAAATAACGGTTCTTATTTTTATTTTAAGTATTATATGCAATATGACAAGCTGTAAACCTGCATACAAAGAAGATACAGAAAACGAAGAAGAAAAGAAGAGTAGTGTAACAGATGTGAAAACCGATATCATACATTTAGAAGATATCGACTGGAATACAGAACATCTAAACTGCCGTTTATCAGAGAGAGTTACCATAGATGCAGATATAGTGCCAGACAGCATATGGAAGCAAAAGTTTGGGTTATATCATTATAAAATCAATGAGGAACAAGAGGTTCATCAGGAGGTTCTTATTGATAAAGAAAAGACAGAAGAATTAGCGGAAGCGCTGGATAATTATTATGGAAGAAATGTGACACTTATAGAAAAAAATATGACAGATCCGGCAAAGCAAGTAGAAAACCCAATGGTGCGAAGTGAGGACTCGAGTATTTTTTTCAGATTGGAAAATACAATACATAATTATATGATGTCAAATATTTTGGAAGCATCCTGCCCTGTTAAAATCACAGGGTATGACGAGGAAGCAGTGAATAGCAAAATTAAGGAATTACAGGAATTGCTGTACGAATATACTCATATAAATCAAAGCTCTTATGATGTATACTGGTTTGGAAAAGATATGTATACGAAACTTGCTGATATCCAGAAAAAGTATGGTTCAGGCAATTGTTTAGGCGAAGAAGTTATGGAAAGGCAGGAAGAATTTTTTGAAATTCGAATCAGACCGGTTCTTGATTTTGGTATTACCGTGAAACGTATCCCAAATATTTCTTTTAAACCTTTAGATGGGGAAAACGCTTCAAAATTTATACAAAAGGACGGAAAAGGATATGATATGGTTAAAATGGGGGAAAACATCTTGGATATCGTACTGGATAATCAGTATGAAATGCTTATGGTAAGCAGCCAAAAAACTCTTGATATTGAAGAAGAGGCATTTGAAAGCGTTGAAATCTGCGGGTTAGATGAAATATTACAGAAGTTTATGGAACGAAATAAAAGCTCCAATATAGCTGTTTTGGATGTCAGTATGTATTACAGCGCCACAGCATCAGAACAATTGGATAATGAAAATAACAGGGATGTATATCTGGCGCCATTTTGGGTTTTGACTTATCATTCGGGAAGCCATACCAGTAATTATCAATATATTTTTTCTGCTGTCACAGGTGAACTGGTTTATAATATGGAATAGGAAATTTTATGGTTTGCAAATTAGTATACTCAGTAAAACAACATACAAAAAGAGCTTTTTGCAGTAAGCGGTTCTGGATAGCTGTTTTTATAACGGCAATTCTTACAATATTAGATTATCTTCCGATATTTTTAATGGGAATCAATACTGTAAATAACGTAACATATTATGCATATGATATACTTAACACAATTTTATTCAGCGGTCAAAGTATATTTTTAGGGGTCACATTTATAACAGCAGTTCTTCCCTATGCAGGAAGCTATTGTGAGGATGAGAGTAATAATATGATAATACCCATGATAAAAAGAAGCACGCCGGCAGGTTATGCTGCCGGCGTTGTCATTGCCTGTGCTCTGAGTTCCTATTTTTGCGTCTTTTTTTCCCAGCTTCTTGCTTCCTGTTTTTTTGGCATTTTTGTACCTTTTGATAATGGAATGCCAGATGAACAATATTTGCTGTTTAGAGAAGGAAAAAAACATCTTTTTTATTTTCTTAATATAAGTTTATACTCATTAAGAGGTACCTTCTTTGGAATATTTTCGCTGGCAATATCTACAATTGTAAAAAATCGTTATGTCATTTACGCCTCCCCGTTTATTTTGTATTATTTTCTTATGAGGTTTGGATATACTGTATTGGATATTCCGAGCTATTTAAATATCAGGGGTGTTTATTTCGGCTTTGTATTTGGAAATGAAAAGGAACTTTTAAGCGTAGCGTATAGTTTTGCATTTACGATATGTATTATGTGTCTGGCTGGCAAATGGATATCATTTTGGCTTAGGAGGAATGTATGAGAATAGCTTTTAAACTGGCGTTTAATGATATAAAAAGAACATTTAAAACAGTTAAAATCTATCTGATTATGATTATGACGGCTTTTTTTATGCTGGAAGTATGCTCGGTGGTAAACGGGATTGCGGAAGCTCGGGGGATAGGCGTTACTCCCTTTCTTTATCCTTTATTTGTCAGCAATTGGTCCGGAAGTCTGTATACGATTCTGCTTATTGTAGTGTTAATGAGCGATGCTCCATATGAGTGCGGCGCAGAGCTGTATATTGGGCTCAGGGTAAAAAAAGAGCTGTGGTATTGGGGAAAAATTATTTATATTATTATGATAGCTTTCATTTATCAAGTTATGATGGTCGTGATATCTGTGTTGGGAATTATAACAAATCTTACTTTTCACTGGAAGTGGGGAGGGGCTCTGGAGGAATACTGGAGAAGTGTGAATATCGGAATAACTATGGATGGTGCGGGAAGTCTGGGCAATCTGTTGGATATACTGCCGTTAAAAGCTGTGGGTTTACAGTTTTTAATGACTGTGTTTATCAGCGTGTTTATTGGCTGTATTATTTTTATTGTGAATACAGCGTTTCGAAATTTTTCCGGAACAATGATTGTCGGAATTTTCGCATGTCTTCATTTGTATTTTAATGATTTTCAATTTTTCGCAGTATTAAATAAGCTTCAGGGATATGTGCCAATTTCGTGGATAAATTTACAGAAAGATTATGGAGTATTTGATTATAAAATGGAAATTGTTATTCTTAGTGTATTAATTATTGGAGTTTGTGCAACAGGATATTGTATGACAAAGAAAAATATATTAAGAATTATTGATAACAGATAAGAGGTGCAGAATGGATAGTGCTTATATTCAGATAAAAAATGTAAAGAAATATTTTAAGACAGAGAAAGCGCTGGACGGTGTTTCCATGAGTTTTGAAAAAGGAAAGATTTATGGTATTATTGGAAGGAATGGTTCTGGTAAAACGGTTTTGCTTAAATTGCTCTGTGGATTTATGGAAATAACAGACGGAAGCATTGAGATTGAAGGGAAAAGTCTTGGAAAGGATATAGAAATACCTGCAAGCCTTGGAGTAATTATAGAAACTCCGGGTTTTATAAAAGAATATTCTGGATTGGCAAATCTGAAGTTTTTAGCGGGTCTGTCGGGCAGGTATTTAACGTCAGATTTGGAAAAAGTAATGGAACAGGTGGGACTTGACCCGAAATCAAAGAAAAGAGTGTCTAAGTATTCGTTAGGAATGCGTCAAAAATTAGGAATGGCTCAGGCTGTTATGGATAATCCGGATATTCTGGTTTTAGATGAACCTACAAATGGACTTGATAAAAAGAGTGTTGATGAGTTTCGAAAATTAATGCTGGAATATAGAAGTAAAGGAAAAACAATTATTTTGGCAAGTCATAGTGCGGATGATATTCGAATTTTGTGCGATGTTGTATATGAATTGAGCGAAGGGAAATTAGTGAGTTAGTTTGTTGATTTATCTACTGCCATTATTTTCTGCTTTTTGTTTTTCTGCTCGGCACAAAAAAGAAACAGACAATGTGAAAATATAATAAATTATTTGAAAACTATTTAAATAGTCTTGTTAATATCAACAAAAGTTGATATAATAAAAATAATAATTTGAGTGCAGAACATATAGCAGGAAGGGAGAGGTTTGAAATGTTTATAAGAGATTTTTGTGATTTGGAGCAATTAAATATGATTCTCCGCAAATGGTCGGAATCTACGGGAATGTCGGTGGTAGCGCTGGATAGTGACGGGAAATATATTTCTGATGAGATTGGTCTGACAGAGTTTTGTATGAAATATACAAGAAGTACAGAGGAGGGATGCAGAAGGTGTGAAAAATGTAATCAGGAGGGAAAAGGCACCTATTTTTGTCACGCGGGCCTGATAGATTTCTCTGCGGACATTGTAGTAGAAAATGAAACGGTAGGAAAAATTGTGGGCGGTCAGGTGTTGTCGCATGAACCGGAAGAGGATAAAATAAAGGATGTGGCAAGAGAGCTTGGACTTAATCCGGAAGTATATTATCAGGCTGCAAGAAAGGTTCCGGTCCGTCCGGAGCAGGCGATTCGTTCTGCTGCCGAGCTTTTGGAAGGGACAGTCAATATATTTGTCAATTATCAGTATATGTACAATAAAAATCATGATATTATTAATGCATTGAATACAAATATTAAAGAAGTATCTGCTCTTTTAAAGGATATTAATGACAAGTCCCGTGCACTTGACAAGATTGAGAGTAAACAGAGAATTCTGGCATTGAATGCTTCCATTGAAGCAGGACGGGCAGGAGAAGCAGGAAAGGGCTTTGCGGTCGTTGCAAATGAAGTTGGTAATCTTGCGGTAAATTCCGGAGAGGTAAATAAGTCAATAAAAAATACATTAAAAGAGCTGATTGCAGTAGTAGGAAAGCTGGAAGAAGCAAGCGGAAATTAAATTTTTTGAAACTCCCTGTTTATAAGGGGCTGTCGCATTAAGCAGAACACATACAAAATATAGTATACATGAAAGCTAAAAATCATTCTATTTTGTATTTCTTTTTGTTAATGCGACAGCCCCTTATTTGTATAATAAGCAAAATCCGATTTTACAGGTTTTTCATTTTTTCCAGCCAGTCATTCATTCTGTCGCTTATAATATTAAAGTAGGCAGGACCAATTTCAAGATAGAACTTGTGGAAATCCCGAATGGAAAACTTATCTCCCAAAGTCTGCGCAGCAGTATCTTTCAGTGTTTCAAGCTCCAGATAACCAATATAATAAGGAAGAAATACCGTAGGAGAACTGATAATTGTATCATAATAAAGCTTTACGGTTTCTTTATCGTTCATTCCAAATTGTGAGAGATAATCTGCGGTATCCTCAACAGACCAGCCCTCATAATTTATACCAAGGTCGATTCTGGTTGGAAGGGCAATGGAAAATAAATCATTGATTTTAAGAAGTTTGGCAAGGTTTTCATCTAATCCGCTCCAGTTGTAGCTGTAAAGCTCTACATATTTTGCCCATCCTTCACTGTATCCTGTATTGGTCAATATACTTCTGAAATAATGTGGCTTTAAGTTGCAGAAATAATTATGCTGATACATATGTCCTGGAATACCCTCATGGGCAAGCGTAGGAAATAAATCACTTCCCTCGGCGATTTTATCAGGATTAATGTAAATTACATTATTCTGGAAATGGTCAATCGGTGAAAGAATATAAAAGGCAACTACCAGCTCATCCGACATAGCTGCATCTGTTTCATGCAGGTTGTAGCTGTCACATACCGCATCCGGAAAATCGGTTTTCAGCATTTTTGTAAGATGAGACAGGATTTCATCAGGGTCAGAGTAAATATATTCCGGCTTTTCTATTTTATCATAAAGGCTGGCATCTGTGAGAATCAGAGATGTCATTTGCGCCTGATACTGTTTCAGATTTGCATCTGTAAAAGAAATCAGTTCTTCCGGAGTTTTATCTGTACCCACACTGGTTTTTAGAAGATATTTATAAAAATCCTCTCCATGTTCCATTTCACATAAGCCCTTATTAAACTCTCCTTTTTTCTGCAGCTCGGTTAATGTGTCAATCATCAGACGATAGGCGGGAATTACGGAAGTTTGGATAGCATCTTCATTTTTTCTGATATAAGCCTCTTTTTCTTCTGCTGTAATATCCTTCATTTCATCCAGCTTGTTTTTAAAGATATCAGTTAAATAATTTTCACCTTGGTCTAAAAATGCCTGACATTGCGCAATTACAGTTTCGTAAGTATAACCCGATAAATAATATCCCTTTTCAATTCTGTGCTGTTCATATTCCAGCGAATCTTTTACATAGTTTTGCAGAGTTTCAAGAAGATTGATATATTCTTCGACATCCTGTTTGTTATGGAAAATGTATTCTGCAAAAATAATAGGAAGCTGTGAGGTAATGCCGTCTGTTGAGAAAGGCGAAGTAAAAAGATAACAGTTTTCATAAGTGCTTTCTGCTTCCAGATATGTTTTTAAAATGTCATAAATAAGCTTTTGCTCATAAGTAAGTGAATCATACTGAAATGTATTTAATTCCGTAAGATATTCTTGGATATCTGTAAAATATTCATCCATACCGGAAATATCGACTGCCGGCCATGCAGAGGGAACCCTGCTGATGCCATAGGACTCAGGATTTTCTATCAGAAAATTCAGACTGAGGGAACTCATGGAATATTCATCCGTAAATACTTTATTTAAAAAGTCCTCAAAGTTCTGCTGTGCTGTCAAATCTTCTTTTGAATAGACCATATCATTGTCATACAAAGAAAATTCAAAGAGCGATTTGGTAGAACCAGTGTCAACGGGTTTTGAATCTTCATCCTCTGTGTCATTCTTGTTCCCTGTGCTATTATTCTTTGTGGTATCTTTTTCCACAAGAGAAACACTGGCACTTTCTGTTTCCTTTTCTTCAGATTTTCTAGAACAGCCTGTGGAAAAAATCAGAGAAGCTGTCAGAAGAAAGGATAAAATAAACAGTAAATATTTTTTTAAATATGATTGATTCATGTCTCCTCTTTTCTGTCCTTGTTTTACAGGAAATATCCTGCTCATTTTTTGTGACGCTGCCCAAAGGATAGTTTTGACAACCGGTCTTCGGGTATATGCACTTTGTTTTTCTGGACTAATTTCTTTTATAAAGAATATCATACCAAAAAAAGCTATAAAAATACATAGTTTTTTGAGAATGATAAATTATTTTGTTTGTATAAAGTCTGTCTGTTTTTTGAAATAAAATAAAAATAAAATAAATAGAAAATATACTTGAAATATTTTTAACAATATGATAATATAAAAGTAATTTGAGGGAAATCCGGGAGAGGGAAAGGAACTCATTTGAAAAAAATAATTTTTATCTTTTTAACAATTCTATTTCTTTCTTTGTCTGCTTCAAAAATATCCTTTGCGGAAGAGCTGTATTTTAACGAAGGAGGGGACCTTGTTTTTTCCATGCATGATAAAATAGCTACCAGTGGAATTAAGTATAAAACGATTGGGTGGGTTATTAAGCGCTATGATGACGGGCTGTATGCATCTGGACAAAGCTTTGTCAATATACCTCGCTCCGGTTTTATCTATCGGATGCCGGACCCCGAAAATCCGGAATACCGCTATACCACATTTGTAGTAGATGGAGCAATGATTATGGAGCGTATTGCACAGACCTCATCTGAATGGAAAAATCAGCTTCAAAAATATGGAGGATATGTTTATCTTGACAGTATTATGACTGTTACCGAATATGGAACAGATATGGGGGAAATTGATGATGCCGGAAATCTGCATGGAGAGGCATACCAGACTTATGAGGGCATTCGAAACGCCAGAGAATGGGCAGACGGCGATAAGCTGAAAGCATATTATAATTTGACAGTACAATATCCCGATTTTCCTGAGACACCATTAGAGCTGATATTTACAGACAGTGGTGAGGAAAACGGAAGTTATAGAAGTGCTGTGGCAAGCGCTTTTAAAATAGGCTCCTTTTTGCCTCAAAATGAAAAATACGATGTATCTTTGGGAATTCCGTCTGGCGAAGATTTATATTTATATGGAGTGGCAGACCAGTTCAGATATTGTGTTGACTGGAAAAAAATTACAGGCTATGCGGATATTCCCGTGAAAGTGACAAAAGTATACGAGCTGCGGTGGTATGACAGCTTTGGTGTTTATCATGCAGAACAGCAGTCTGTGGACAGGTGGTATCATGTAAGACGGCATTATGAATATATACGGCTTGAAAATGCAGAAAAATATGATTTGACAAAGGCGGAAATTTCTTCCGAGTGCTTTGACTTATGCAGTACAGGCGGATTTTTGACAGCAGGTGAATGTCTGTCAAAGAAATACGGGGACAGCCGCCAGCATGTAAGAATTAATGCAGCACCGGAATATTACGCTGGAATAAGTGTAATAAACAGTACAGATTATAGAAGGCCGATAATACCTGATGAGAATTTTCAGAGCAGCGCTGAAGCTGTTGTTTCAGAGCTGACTGTATGGAGCGACCGGCTTGAGATAAATGGAGAAGTTCTGCTTGCAGATACAGAAAGCAGCAAATCAGGAAAAAGTATTAGTTTGAGCCTTACAATACCAAAACAGGAAATCAAAAAGGATAAGATTATAATACCAGAGGAAATAAAGAACAAAACAAATTATAAAAGCAGTGTAAAGCTGACTTATACCTGTGACCTGCGCAGCAGTGAGATTACTAATTCCAATATTAATACAGTGACAGTGCATACACCTGTGGCAGTAAAAGCTTCTGTTACAGGAAATAAAGAAAACAATGAAAATATACAGCCTTCAAAATCAGATTTGGTTATTGGTGATAAGTTTGTCTTATATTCTTCTTCCAGAGGAAACCATAGAGATATTAAAGGATATGGCACAAAAGATTATGAGAAATATACAAAGGGCAGATATGTAAAAATGGAATTTCCTGTAATCTGCGGTGCGAAAGTATATTCTGAAAATACATGGATAGAAGCAGATGAGACGGCAGTTTTTCGTATTCCGGAGTATGTAAAAGAAGGAAAATATAACATAAAATGTCTGACAATCGCTAAGAATATTCCGGTGGAATATTTAAGTTTTGACAGTCTCGAAGATATCTGTGAGGAGGGAGTAAATCTTGATATCAGAAATTATTGTGCAGAAAATACTTTTCAGGTAACAGTGATAGGCAAGCTGTATGGGTTTACGATTGAAAATGAGGGCGAGAGATATAAAACCGGAACAAGTGCTGTATTTCCGGAATTAGTTGAATGTAATAATGAACCGTTACCTCTTTATCTTGAAAAATTGAAAAGCGTGGATAATCTGTTTGTGTTGGGGCTGTATGCAAATGGAATCGGAGATGAGCCAGAGGAAACAATAGAACTGGATTTGTCTTATTTTGTAATTGACAAGGAAAAAGACGGCAGCCTGATAAAAAAGCCTGTGGATATATACAAGGCAGATAAAGATGATTTTACGGCTGATACTCTGATAAAAATGGAGGAAACAATTATAATTCCCGCAGAACAGGCAGTAAAAATCAAAGAAGGCGTATATTATTTTTCTGTGGTTCTGGAAATTACAGATAAGCTGATTGCTGTGGAAAAGGGAAAGGATATTTCTGATATTCATATAAAAAGCGATTATATTCTTTATAACAGAGCACTTGTTTTAAACACGGATATTTATGGAACAGATGAAACAGGGAGGAAATTATCTTATGAAAACAGCGCGAATGAAGTGCAAGGTTACTGCAATATGTGGAAAAAAGAAGGATTTAATGTGGACAGGTTTGAAGAATTAAGACTGAAATGTGGAGATGTTCTGCTTATAGGAATGAACAATATGATGAAAAATACCGGTTTGGTTATTGGAACCCATTAAAACTACTTGTAGAATGAAAGAAAAACTGCTATATTATTATAGACATATTAAAAATTAAGAATAACAAGGAGATTGAAAGATGGAAAAGAAACCTTATTATATTACTACTGCGATAGCATATACATCGGGAAAACCTCATATCGGTAATACTTATGAAATCGTTCTTGCGGACAGTATTGCAAGATTTAAGAGACAGCAGGGATATGATGTGCGTTTTCAGACAGGTACGGACGAGCATGGACAGAAAATTGAACTGAAAGCAGCGGAGGCAAACATTACCCCTCAGGAGTTTGTTGATAATGTGTCAGAGGAGATTAAAAGAATCTGGGATTTAATGAATACCTCTTATGACAAGTTTATTCGAACAACAGATAAGGACCATGAAAAGCAGGTACAGAAAATCTTTAAAAAGCTGTATGATAAAGGAGATATTTATAAAGGGTATTATGAAGGTATGTACTGTACGCCATGTGAATCCTTTTTTACCGCTTCTCAGCTTGTAGATGGAAAATGTCCCGATTGCGGGCGTGAAACGCAGCCTGCCAGAGAGGAGGCGTATTTCTTTAAGATGAGTAAATATGCTGATAAGCTGATAGAGCATATTGAGACTCATCCGGAATTTATTCAGCCGGAATCCAGAAAAAATGAAATGATGAACAATTTTTTAAAGGCGGGACTGCAGGATTTATGTGTGTCAAGAACATCTTTTCAGTGGGGAATTCCTGTTGACTTTGACAACAGACATGTGATTTATGTATGGATAGATGCGCTCACAAACTATATTACAGGACTTGGATATAACTGTGAAGGAGACAGTGACGCATTATTTGAAAAGTACTGGCCGGCAGATTTACATCTGATAGGAAAGGATATTCTGCGTTTTCATACAATTTACTGGCCGATTATGCTTATGGCCCTTGACCTTCCTCTGCCAAAGCAGGTATTTGGACATCCGTGGCTTTTACAGGGAGACGGAAAGATGAGCAAGTCAAAGGGAAATGTGATTTATGCGGATGATATGGTTGAATTATTCGGCGTAGATGCAGTGAGATTTTTTGTACTTCATGAAATGCCGTTTGAAAATGACGGAATTATTACATGGGAGCTGCTGGTGGAGCGGCTAAATTCCGAGCTTGCAAATACTTTGGGAAATCTTGTAAACAGAACGATTTCCATGTCAAATAAGTATTTTGACGGAATTGTTTCTGATAAAGGAGCAGAGGAGGAAATTGATAAAGATTTGAAGGCAGTTGTAACGCAGACAGCCGCGAAGGTAAGGGAAAAAATGGACAGATTGCGGGTTGCTGACGCTATTACAGAAATTTTCAACCTTTTTAAGAGATGTAATAAATATATTGATGAAACTATGCCTTGGGTGCTGGCAAAAAATGAGGAGGACAGGCCGCGTCTTGCAACTGTACTTTATAATCTGACAGAGAGTATAGTTATTGGAGCATGTCTGTTAGAGGCGTTTATGCCGGATACTTCGAAGAACATTTTAAAGCAGCTGAATGCTGAAAAAAGAGATTTTCAGGAATTGAATGAATTTGGAAAATATACAGATGGTGCAAAGGTGACAGAGACGCCGGAGATTTTATTTGCAAGACTTGATATGAAGGAAGCTCTGGCAAAGGTCGAAGAAATTCAAAAGAAACAGACAGGTGAGGCAGAGATAAAGTATCCAAAAGTAGAGCCAAAGGAAGAAATTTCGATTGATGATTTTGACAAAATACAGATAAGAGTCGGCGAGGTGCTTCAGTGCGAGTCTGTAAAGAAATCAAAAAAGCTGCTTGTATCACAGATTCGCATCGGCGAGGAGGTCAGACAGATTGTTTCCGGTATTGCACAGCATTATAAGCCGGAGGAAATGGTTGGAAAGAAGGTTGCAGTTATTACAAATCTTAAACCTGTAAAGCTGTGTGGAGTGGAATCGCAGGGAATGATTCTGGCAGCAGGAGATGATGAAGGAAATTTATCTGTTCTTACGGTTGACAGAGATATGATTGCGGGAAGTGAGATTTGCTGATGTATATTTTTGATACTCATGCGCATTATGATGACGAAAGCTTTGATAAGGACAGGAAAGAGGTTCTGGAAACAGTAAAAAAGCAGGGAGTGGGCCGGATTGTCAATGTCGGTACCTCTCTGGCTTTAGGAAGTATTCAGAAAACAATTGCGATGACAAGGGAATATGAATTTGTCTATGGCGCAGCAGGTATACATCCAGAATATGTAATGGAATTGGAAAACGAAGATTTTTATACAAAACTGGAGAAGTGTCTGCGGGAAGAAAAGATAGTAGCGCTTGGAGAAATCGGTCTGGATTATCACTATGAGGATAATCCGGCGCGGGAAATACAGAAAAAGCATTTTGAAGGGCAGCTTGAGTTGGCAGAAAGACTTGAAATGCCAGTGATTCTGCATTCAAGGGATGCCGCAGAAGATACATTGAATCTTGTAAAATTATATGCCGGTAAAATAGAAGGAATTATCCACTGTTTTTCCTATGGAACAGAAATGGCAAGGGAATTTTTGAATCTGGGGTTTTATATCGGAATTGGAGGTGTGCTGACCTTTAAAAATGCAAAAAAGCTGAAAGAAGTAGTAAAATATGCACCACTGGACAGAATGGTAATCGAAACTGACTGTCCATATATGGCGCCTGAACCAAACAGAGGAAAGAGGAATGATTCTGGTAATCTTATCTATATAATCAGGGAGCTGGCTTCTTTGAAAGGTATAACGGAAAAGGAAGTGATAAAGGCTGTCTGTGAGAATGGAAATCAGATATATAAAATAGAACCAGAAGGACAGTAGAGGGAAAGGAAAAAATTATGGCAGAGCTTTGCAGGCCACAAAATACAATAGCGATTCTTCAAAAATATAATTTTGTGTTTCAGAAAAAATATGGGCAGAATTTTTTGATTGAGCCGCGTGTACTGGAAAAAATTATTCGGGCAGCAGATATTACAAAGGAGGATATGGTTCTGGAAATTGGACCCGGAATCGGCAGTATGACACAGTACCTTTGTGAGAGTGCAAAAAAGGTATTTGCAGTAGAGATTGATAAAAATCTTATACCAATTTTAAAAAATGATACACTGGCGGATTATGATAATGTAACCATTATTCAGGAAGATATTTTGAAGATGAATATCGGGGAACTGGTGGAGAAAGAAAATAACGGCAGACCAATAAAAATTGTAGCAAATCTTCCATATTATATTACAACGCCTATTATTATGACAATTTTTGAAAATAATGTTCCTGTGGAAAATGTAACGGTTATGGTACAAAAGGAAGTGGCGGACCGGATGCAGACCGGACCGGGAACAAAAGATTATGGAGCCTTATCGTTAGCTGTTCAGTATTATGCCAAACCGGAAATTGTGGCAAATGTTCCCCCTAATTGTTTTATACCGAGGCCGAATATTTCTTCTGCTGTTATTCGTCTTACCAGACATAAAAAGTGCCCTGTTTGTGTGGAAGATGAAAAAATGATGTTCCGCATTATTCGAGCAGCGTTTAATCAAAGAAGAAAAACACTGCAAAACAGTATTTGCAATGCACAGGATTTGAGTTTTACAAAGCTTCAGATTGTAGAAGTACTGCAGAAAATGGATTTACTTCTGACAGTTAGAGGAGAAACTTTATCTCTTGAACAGTTTGCCGAATTTACAAATTTTCTGATAGAAAACAGATAATGCTGAAAATCCTTTTCAACAGTAAAAAGGAAGAAGTTTCTTTTATCTCTGCTGATATGAAGCAATTTATATAATTTTCTTGCTCCTTATTACCACGAGCAAATTGAAAATAAGGACATAAAAATATCATAATTTCGTCATTGTTGCATACACCGAATTATGTTATAATGGCAATGTTACCATCAAATAGAATGATGAAAAACATAGGAATGACAGATAGAAGCAGGAAAATCGAACAAATTTTTCGTAGCTTGTATATTCATTGGAAAGGAATGGCGAAATAAATGAAAAAAAGATTCTTGGCAGTGGTTATGTGTGTATGTCTTGGCATATCGATAGCAGGATGCGGTAAAGAAAGCGACTCAAAGGAGGATTCTACAAAAGCAGAGGGAAAGGAAGAGAATAGCACAACTAATGACCTTTCTTCAGTAGTTCCATCAGAGCCGGCATATAAAGAGGAAGACTTAATTGATGATTCAGGAGAAGTAAAGGCGCTGGATTATGTAGAGCTGGCAAGTTATATAGGGCTTGAACTTACAAAGGAAATCACAGAAGTAACGGATGAAGATGTGCAGACTGAAATGGAAAAGGCAAAGGTTGCGATAAAAGAAGAAAATGCCATTGTTGCAGACAAAGATACGGCTGTGATAGATTTTACAGGCAAACATGAAGGAGTGGCTTTTCAAGGAGGAACCGGCACAGACTATGAACTGGTAATAGGTTCGAATACTTTTATCAGCGGCTTTGAGGATGGACTTATCGGTGTAAAAAAGGGGGAAACAGTTGATTTAAATCTTACCTTTCCGGAAAATTATAAGAATGGGGAACTTGCGGGGAAAGATGTGGTTTTTACTGTGACAGTAAAGGATGTGAAAAGAAAACCAGAGCTGACAGATGAGTGGTTTCAAACCAATACGGAATATGCAGGGCTGGAGGAATATAAAACACAGGTACGACAACGCCTTGAAACAGAAGCAGACAGTGACGCACAATATATATTGGAAACAAATGCATTAAATACAGTTGTCGAAAATTCAAAGGTAAATAAATATTTTAAGTCTTTCGTTGAAGAAGGCGAGAAACAGTATGAAAATTATCTTCTCACATATGCATCTTACTATAATATGGGGCTGAGTGAATTTCTTGCTGCCAACAATATGTCTGAAGATGATTATGCAAATACAAAATCCAAACAGGGGGCAAGCTATGCTCAGGTAGCGATGATTGTGGATGCAATCGCAGAAGATGCGAAACTTACGACAGAAGATGAGGAATATCAGAATCTTCTTGCAGATTTGGCCTCAGAGTATAATATGGATATAGATGGGCTGAATACTTTTTATGGAGAAAAAATGGTGTATACATCTGTTATGTCCGAGTATGTTATGAAGCATCTTGTAAATAATGCCAATGTAACAACAAAGACAGTTTCTGAAGATGAGACAAATTAAGTTCTGTTTTTCACTGTTAAGGTTAAATAAAAGCAAATGAAGATTGACAACTTAAAAATTCTTTGTTAATATAGAGTACAGAGTGTGGCAAGTCACACGAAGGGGTACACCACCGCGGGTGTAGTTTTCTTCGTGTGGCTTTTTTGTTTGCCTGAAAGCAGGCCGAGGTGCTACATATCTTATTAAGAGGAGCAGCATATATGAAGGTAAATGGCAAAGAAAGCAAATTAAAAGAAAGCATACTGCTTTATGATTATTTAGAACAGCTTGGATATCGCACAGACAGGATTGCAGTAGAGCGGAATGGTCTGATTGTTCCAAGAGACAACTATAAAAAATGTGTTTTGTCTGACAGCGATACACTGGAAATCGTTCATTTTGTAGGCGGAGGCTGAGAAAAGGAGAAGAAGAGATAGAATGACAGAACAAGAATATAAAGATATCTGTGTTCAGAGATTTGGTATTGAGATTTATGAAAGGCTTAAAAAGTCCAGAGTGGCCATTGCAGGTCTTGGAGGTCTTGGCTCTCATATAGCGGTTATGCTGGCAAGAAGCTGTGTGGGTACTTTGCATTTAATAGATTTTGATATGGTGGATATCAGTAATTTAAACAGGCAGGAGTATTATGTACAGCATATAGGCAGGCCGAAAACAGAATGTCTGAAAGAGAAATTAACAGAAATCAATCCATTTATTCATATTTTGACAGATAATGTACGGGTGACAAAAGAAAATCTTCAGGAGCTTTTTAAAGACGAGACAATTGTCTGTGAGGCATTTGACCGGGCAGATGAGAAGGCAATGCTGGTAAATGGTATATTGGAAAGACTGCCATATATCCGGTTGATATCCGGTTCCGGTATGGCAGGCTTTGGGGATGCAAACGAGATTCGAACAAGAAAAGTTTTTCAAAACTTTTATTTATGTGGAGATGAAAAGACTGATTCAGGAGATGGAGCAGGATTAATGGCTCCAAGAGTCTGCATTTGTGCGGGGCATCAGGCAAATCAGGCAGTACAGCTTATTTTGCAGTAAGAACAGGAAGAAACAGAAAAAATATTAAAAGCAAAAATGTCAAAAACAAAAGTAAAAGATAACAAATTTAGGAAATTATCAAAAAAGTGGAAAAAATGATAAATTCACAAGCAGAACAAAAGAGTTGACAAGAGTAAAAAATAGATAAGAATAAAAAATTGAATAAAAATAAAAACAAGAGAGAGGAAAAGAAATGAAGAAAGATGATAAACTTATAATTGGAGGTCATGAATTTACCTCGCGTTTTATTTTGGGTTCAGGAAAATATAATTTAAGGCTTATTAAAGCAGCGGTGGAAAACGCGGGAGCACAGATAATTACCCTTGCACTTCGACGCGCGAATACAGAATCGGAAGAAAATATTCTTGATTTTATACCAGAGAATGTAACACTTCTTCCAAATACTTCAGGGGCACGAAACGCTGAGGAAGCAGTGCGTATCGCAAATCTGGCAAGAGAGGTAGGGTGCGGAGACTTTATAAAAATAGAGATTATCCATGATTCCAAGTATCTGCTTCCAGATAACCATGAAACAGTTAAGGCAACGGAAATTCTTGCAAAACAGGGGTTTATTGTTATGCCTTATATGTATCCAGATTTAAATACTGCCAGAGAGCTTGTAAGTGCGGGTGCGGCTTCTGTTATGCCATTGGCTGCGCCGATTGGCTCCAATAAAGGTCTTGCCACAAAGGAATTTATTAAAATTCTTATAGAAGAGATTGACCTTCCGATTATTGTGGATGCGGGAATCGGGCGCCCTTCACAGGCATGTGAGGTGATGGAAATGGGAGCGGCTGCTGTTATGGCAAATACAGCTATTGCCACAGCAAAAGATATACCTCTTATGGCTGAAGCATTTGGCAAGGCAATAGAGGCAGGAAGAACCGCGTATCTTGCCGGACTTGGACGCGTAAGGGATGCAGCAAGTGCCTCATCACCGTTGACCGGATTTTTACAGTAGATACATTTATAAGAAAAAGATTAAAAATCGGTTAGAAAGGAAGGTTTAATAACTGAATTAAACAAGGAAATTAAGAGATTAGACTTAAAACAAATTTGAGAGATTAGGCTTAAAAGGAAACTTGTGGAATTATGTTTAAAAACAAAATTTGAAAGTTTAATTTAAAAGTTAAATTTGGAGCATTAAATACAAAACTGAAAATTAAACTTGAAAAAGAGCTTTAAGAAGGAAAATTATGATGTCAACAGATATAAATGAAAGTATTTTAAGTGAAACAGTCAAACGGGATATGGAGAAAGCCCGCACCAGTCATATGGAATATCTAGAGGACATGGAGGTGCTTTCAGATTCAAATATTATGGAACAGGTGCTCTCTGCAATAAAAAATTATGATTATAATCAGTATACAGAAAAAGATGTAAGACATGCTCTGGATAAAGAGAGCAGAGGACAGGACGAGTTTGCAGCGCTTTTATCGCCTGCTGCAGATGCTTTTCTGGAGGAAATGGCAGAAAAAGCCACGTTAGAAACAAGAAAGCATTTTGGGAACAGTGTCTATCTGTTTACTCCGCTGTATATTTCTAATTATTGTGAAAACTATTGTGTATACTGTGGATTTAACTGTCATAACAAAATTAAGAGAGCCAGACTTGATATGGAAGGCATTGAGCGGGAGATGGCTGCCATTGCGAAAACCGGTCTGGAGGAAATTTTGCTTTTGACAGGAGAGAGTCGAAAGATGTCAGACATCAGCTATATTGGGGAGGCATGTAAAATTGCCCGAAAATATTTTAAAATGACAGGGCTTGAGGTATATCCGATGAATTCTGATGAGTATGCATATCTTCACCAGTGTGGTGCAGATTATGTTACAGTATTTCAGGAAACCTATAATCCGGATAAATATGAGACGCTCCATTTATCCGGTCATAAACGAATTTTTCCATATCGCTTTTATGCACAGGAGCGTGCTCTGCGGGGAGGTATGAGAGGGGTGGCATTTGCTGCTTTGCTCGGACTAGATGATTTCAGAAAGGATGCATTTGCAACTGGTATGCATGCGTATCTGCTCCAGAGAAAATATCCTCATGCAGAAATATCGTTTTCCTGTCCAAGACTGCGCCCGATTGTAAACAATGATAAAATTAATCCAATGAATGTACACGAGAGACAGCTTTTGCAGGTAATGACGGCATACCGCCTGTTTATGCCGTTTGCGGGAATGACGATTTCCACAAGAGAAAGAGCAGGTTTTCGGGACCATGTAATAGGAATGGCTGCTACCAAAATTTCAGCAGGAGTAAGCACCGGAATCGGAAGTCATGCAGAAGATGAAAACAGGGGAGATGACCAGTTTGAGATTGCAGATGGAAGAGATGTAAATCAGGTAATAGCAGCCATCAGAGAGAGAGGTTTGCAGCCGGTAATGAATGATTATGTATTTGTATAAAAAAATAGCAATTACAGACAGAGAGCTGTTTCTTGAGATTTACAGGGAAAGATTCAGAGCAGAGAAGGAAAATTGTAATAAAGAAATATGCAATAAGGATATATATGGGGAAGAAATATATAATAAAAAAACCTGTAATAAGGAAGCTTATATTGAGCATCTTGTAAAGCTTGCAAAGAGAGTAGATTTGATGATTTTGCGGGAAAAAAATCTTAATATAGAGGAATATAAAAATCTTGCACAAAATCTTTTAGCTGCTCTGGAAAACAAGGATATGCTTGTTCTTCATACACATATAAAAACAGCCTTTCAAATTAATTATAAAAAAATTCATCTGCCTTTCAATATTTTTTGTGAAAATCTTTCTTTGCTGCATAAATTTGACCTGACAGGCGTATCCATACACTCTTTAGAAGAGGCGCGTTTTGCCGAGAAGCACGGGGCAGACTATATTATTGCAGGACATATTTTTCAAACACAATGTAAAAAAGATTTAAAGCCAAAGGGGCTTGACTTTTTAGAGAATATCTGTAAAAATATAAAGATACCAGTATATGCTTTGGGAGGAATTACAGAGAAAAATGAACTGGATACGATTAGGGCCGGTGCTCTTGGCGCCTGCCGTATGTCCGATTATATGAAAGATACAATCAGTTGAAAGTTAATTGCTTAATGATGTAGCCTGCCAAAGGTTGATTGCTCAATAATACAACCAAACTTTGTTTGATGGATAAAATTTTATGCATAAAGAGGTGAAAACCATGAAAACAGTGCTTACAATAGCAGGCAGTGATTGTGGCGGTGCAGGTGGGATTCAGGCGGATATAAAAACGATTACGGCCCACAAATTATATGCCACATCTGTCATTACATCAATGACAGCACAAAATACAACAGGTGTCTATGATATTCAGGAATCTACGCCTAAATTTTTGGGAAGACAGATAGATTGTGTATTTCAGGATATTTATCCCGATGCGGTAAAAATCGGCATGGTGTCCAGTGAAGAACTTATTGAAGTAATTGCATGTAAAATGGAGGAATATCATGTAAAAAATCTGGTCCTTGATACGAATATCGTATCAAACAGTGGAAGGGCGCTGATTGGGAGCAAGGCGGAAAGAATTATTTTGATGCGGCTTTTTCCTATGGCTTCCCTGATACTTCCAAGTATTCCGGAAGCGGAAACTATCAGTGGAATCAGCATTGACAGTATAGAGGATATGGGCGCGGCGGCCGGAATTATTTCTCAGAAATACGGAGTCAGAGGGATATTTTTCCGAGAAGGACATAGGATAACCGAAAAAGGAGATATGCTTTTTGAGAATGGAAAAATTACCTGGATAGAAGGAATATATAAAGAGAGCACCAAAAGTATGGGTAAAGGCTGTGCACTGTCAGCCGCGGCTGCATGTAATCTGGCAAAAGGAGAGATATTGACGGAAAGTGTCAGAAAGGCAAAGCAGTATGCCAAAATGGCGGCAGAAAACAGTCTTGAGCTTGGAAAAGGTAAAAATCCGATTAATCATTTTTTTGAAATAACGGAAAAAGTTTGACAATTATTAAAAAATCGGTTATACTATCTGTGTTTCATGTCATAAGATTTCCACGCAGCCGGGGAGCCAGCGGTGCCCTGTACCTGCAATCCGCTTTAGCAGGGGTGATGTTCTTCCTAGGGTATTTCTTTGTGGAGCAGCCTTTTATAAGTGGCGTTGACGTTTGGGTCTTGCGCAATGAGAATTTATGAACCGTGTCAGGTCAGGAATGGAGCAGCACTAAGTAAAACCTCTCATGTGCCGCGAGGGTGCCTGAGCTGAGTTAACTGTAAGAGTAACGTTCATGAAGGATATTCAAAGAAGAACGCGTGGAATTTAAGATAAATTATGCAATCAATGTTTGTGTTGATTGCGAAATCATGCAACCAGCATATATGTTGATTGCATTTTCCATTTTACGGGAAAGTATTTGGAAAATTTCTATTTTTCTCGATAAAAATTACACAGTTTAATATACACTTGCATTTAGGATTGAAATTAAACTGTGTACTGTTATAATTTTTGATATTTTGATGCGTTTGATTAATCAGGCTGATAACTATTAATAATATCCTTTTTAAATAAAGCAAACTTATCAATGGATTCCTGATTGTTAAAAAAGAATTCATTTTCTTTTGCTTCTTTATATGAAATAGCAGATGCATAATTAACTTCACTTTCTAATGGAATATTAACAATATCTGTATAGGAGAAAACCGGATTAATTCTAAATTCATCTGAAAATAAAAATATATCATTTTGGTTACCATTTTCTAATTTTCTTGATAAAAATACTAAATATTTATTTCCTTTTTTCATTTGATTTGTATATCCCATATTAATTATCGGCTTTCCATTAATCAGTGCTTCTTCGTCATCTTTTGTCTCAATGAGATTTGACATTAATATGGATATTTCCTGTCCTTCCTGAAAATCATTTCCAACAAATATTTTATCAATTGTCACTTTTTGTGTTGCACAGCTATAACGAAAGTAATAATCTGATTCACATGTTACAGCTAAAATAATTGGCTGGTTTTTCAACTCGTTCGACATTACTTCAATCTGCATTTCAACTGACTGCTCTGTCAGTATACCAGTTGCATAATTTTCTAATGGAGTATCCACCTCGTTTAAATTTGTATATCCCTGCTTTTGATACAAACCAGCAATAACCATTATAGTAAAACAAATAATTAATAAGCTGATATATTTATGTCTGATTATTATCATCTTTTTTTGAAATATGTCCTTTCTCAATAATATATACCTCATCTGCCAGCATTTCTATATCTTCTTTATTATGGCTTGCCAACAGAATAATTGTTCCGTTTTTTTTCGCATCCTTAATTAACTCTCTGATTGTAGATACTCCATTTTCATCCAATGCATTTGTTGGTTCGTCAAGCATCAGTATTCTGGGTGATTCCATTAATGCTTGAGCTATTACAATTCGTTGTTTCATTCCTAATGAGTATTTTCTAAATGGTCTTTTATCATCAGGATTAAGTCCGACTTTGGTTATTATATCCCTTATTTGGTTATCAGTTACTTTTTCATTTAATTTAGCCAAAAGCTGTAAATTGCGAAATCCGGTAAGTTCAGGATATAATCCGGCATTCTCAATTAACAGGCCTAAATCCGGCAGTACTTTTATATCTTTTCCTAATATTTTTCCGTTATATTCCACACTGCCTTCACTAATTTTCATTAAACCGGACAGCGCCCGGAAAAGCATTGTTTTTCCGGAACCATTTCTTCCCACAAAACCATAAATTATTCCATTATTCATCTCCAGATTAATATTTTCTAAAATCGGAATACCTCTTATATATTTACATACATTTTTTGCCACTAAACTCATTTTAGTTTCCTCCATTTTCAAAATTTTCAGTTATAAAACTATGTTTATCTAAAGCAATTCTTCCAACAATCACAATTATCGTTGATAAAATAAGAAGCAGAACAATTGAATTGTTTAATTCGAAATCTATATTATATATATTTATTTCTGTATTTATGACATTGACATGACTGCTATGTACACTGAAAATAATATGTGATATGGGATTCAAAATTATTACAGGCATTTTATCTTGGGGTACTATACCTTCAGGAAACATTTTTTCTCCTAAAATAAAAAATGTAGCAACGCAAAAAAATATAATTCCTTCAATATATATAAAACCATTACTGTTAGAAATAATTATTGATAAGATGTTAATACATAAAGTAGTAAAAAATAAAAACAGGGAATGTATTAACAAGTAAGATAACAAAACAGGGATAACGTCCGTATGTATTTTAATATGAGAAGTAATTATTGCGCATATCATGCTGGAGGAAATCAGAATACATAAATAGCCTGTCACATATAAATATAATTTTATACATTCTTTAAAAAACCACTTCGAGATATTTGCACATCTGCTAAAATAATAAATTGCCCCACTACAAAAATGTTTATAAATGTATGTTCCAAAAAAAACATGAAAAAACAATATAGGAAAATAAAATATCATAAAATTGCCTGCCTCTGCCATAAGTAGTTTTGTATTTCCAAAACACCATAAAAGAATTACTTGAATACCATTATCTAAATTATTATAGGCTAACAAATTGAATATTCCAAAAAATACTGCACATAGCATAAATTTTAAATAGTATTTCATACAATATCGCTCTCTCTGATTTTTAAAATAAGTATTGTAATAGATATTATTAATAAACAAATACAAAATATGAAATAATTCCCATAATTTACGTTTTCTGGCACAGCAAATAATGGTAAAATCAGGAAATAGTTTATTTCGTATTTATAGTTTATAAATTGACCTATAATGTTTATTAAATAAAATAATACGTAAATGGGAAAATATACAAATACACGGAAATTGAATATTTTTATTGTTGTTATACAAAAATTGAATACAGCAAAAATACCAGTTACTATACCAAAAATAATAATGGAAAGAATTGTGTATATATAGTCATTAAAATAATATAATTGGGATAAAAAAAGGGTACTATCTTTTTCTATTGTCTGAAAGTATTGAAAATTACTCGGGTCTCCTTGTGCGAAAAAGGGTACTGTGATGCTATATACAATTATTTCTGTAATAAATGGAACGGTAAATAAAAATACTGTAATAAAAAAAATAGAAACAGCTTTTCCAACTAAGTAATTTCTGATTCCTGCTCTGGATTGTATATAATTAAGTATTTTAGAATTTTTATCATCATAATATGTGCTTGCTGTGGGTATGACAAGTAATAATGGATAAAATTGCATCATATAATACATCACTGGTGACCATGTTGATAAAGAAGATAACTTTAACGGATTCATCATTTGCGTAACATCACCATTATGAAACTGATGCATATTCTCAAAAAAATTCCAGAGAACAGCCCCAAACAAGAGAAAATATATGCATAAGATTGTCTTTTTATGGAATAATTGCGACATTTGCATTTTTATTGATTTTAATAACATTTTAGTTTTCCTTGTATAATGTATTTAGGTTATTCAATAGGGAAACCTATAAACCTATTCTTTATGTTTTCTATTTTTTCTTTACATCTCCTGTCTGATAGGAGATAATAGTTTTATTAGATTGAGAGGCTGACCGTTTTTTCCTTGGGCTTTCATACTCGTACTTGAAAGACTGGTCCCTCTCTCTGATAAGCTGTTTGCGTATGAGTTGGATGTTGACGGTCCTTTGACCTTTCTCCGTATTTTGCACAAGGTAGTGACGTTTATCAGATGAGCGCTCTCACAATCTAAAATCTTTTTCAGAGGTGGTTTTTATGTTTTTTATTGGCATTGATATTGGTAAAAATAATCATGTTGCTTCCATGATGGATGATTCCGGCAAGATTATATTCAAAGCTTTTTCTTTCCCGAATACTTCTGAGGGTGGACAGGCTCTCTTCACTAAAATTTCTTCCTATTCTTCTGATACCTCCTGCTTTGAAATTGGTATGGAAGCAACTGGCCATTACTGGCTTTCTGTTTATTCTTTCCTTTTTGAGAAAGGATTCCTTCTGCATGTCATAAATCCTATCCAGACTGATGGATGGCGCAGAGGTACCGAAATCCGTAAACGTAAAAATGACATCATTGATTCTGTTCTGATTGCGGATTTAATCCGTTATGGACAGTTTGTGGAAACACGTCTTGCGGATGAGGATTTATTTTCTTTAAGAACACTTACCCGGTTCCGTACCTATCTCGTGGAATCAATCAGTGATTTAAAGAGGAAAGTCGTTTGTGTCCTTGACCAGGTTTTTCCTGAATATCAGGCTGTTTTTTCTGATATTTTTGGTAAAACTTCAAAAGAAATACTCCTGAAGTTTTCCTCGCCTCTTGATTTTGAATCTGTTTCCTCTGAAACACTGGCTGAACTCCTTGCACGCTTAAGCAGGCAGAAACTCGGCGCTGACAAAGCGGAACAATTGAAATCAGCAGCTTCCAGCTCCTTTGGGATTACCTTTGCCAAAAACAGCTTTGCTTTCCAGCTCAAAACATTAATTGAGCAGATTACCTTTATTGAAAAACAGGTGAAGGAAACTGAATCTGAAATTTCAAGGTTCATGGAAAAACTGAACTCACCTGTTACTACAATCACTGGTATCGGCAGTGTTACAGGAGCTGCAATCATCAGTGAGATTGGTGATATTTCCAAGTTCGACAGTCCAAAAAAGCTGGTGGCTTTTGCAGGGATTGATGCTTCTGTCAGCCAGTCCGGTGAATTTGAAGCCACACATAATGTCATGAGCAAACGGGGTTCACCATATCTGCGCAAAGCTATTTTCCAGGCGGCACTGGTTGCTGCTTTTAAAGACCCTGTACTTAGTGCTTATTATCAGAAAAAGAAAGCCGAAGGCAAACATCATTTAACCTGTATTGGTGCAGTTTCAAGAAAACTGTGCTATATCATCTATGCAGTTTTGAAAAATAACCAGCCTTACGTTCCAAAAGCGTAAAGCCTTGTTTTACTGATTTTGGTTTGCAGAAGTGCAGGCCTTATTGTCATGCAGTTTTTTATTTCTGAAATTTTTTAATTTTTTTTCAAAATCTACTTGACTTTTAATAGTTGGTCTTTCTAAAGAATAAATAATAACTAAAAATAGAATGGGGTGTTGCAAAATACAGCTTATACAATATATGATGAGACTTAAATATCATATATTGTATATAACTGCTATTTTGCGATAACCCCATACATATTTTTAATTACCATTGTAATAATATGCAACATATCCATCCAGACTTGGTGTATGGCCAGCAACACAAATGTCAAATAAAGGTGCATCAAATATATTATAAAAATAAATATTATATGTATTTCCTTCTGTTACTAATACTTTAGAAGAAACTGGCGTATTTGCTTCTGTTGAACTATACATTCTGAAATAACATTGTGTATAATTATCTGTACCCGATACCGGATAGACTGATATTCTATTGATTGTCATATAATCTTTCAAGCAGCTTCTGACAACATATACCGCAGACTGCTTCATTACGCTGTTTTTTGGCAAATAAGTTATCTTATTACCACCCGAGGCGAATACACTCTGTACTAAAATCATTGTTAATAATATTACGGTTCCTAATACTTTTGCAATTTTGTTTTTCATTTATATTTCCTTCTTATTTAAATTGTTTTTGTGTTGTGATGCCAAGACCAAAAATATATTAACATATAAATTATATCACCTGTTTCTAAAATTAAATTCATTTTCATTTTAGAATATAGTTTTAAAATAATTTTTTATACAATTAGAAACAGTTAATACAAATTAAAGTTAAATATTATTTGACTTTAATTTGTATTATATTATAGCTGTAAATATTTGTCAATAACTAAAAATTAAAAAATGTTTATTAATTATCATGAATTTAACAAGAAGCATCTATACAAGAGGAACATTTTTAAATTGAAGAGAGGAGCTTTAGAAAAAAGAGTATGCGAAAAGACCAGACAGCATTATTTCTGCAAAATTGCAGCAGCTTCTTTGTGTTATGGTATATGTAACTTATTCTTTTTTGCAACCAATTTATAAATTGGCTGTCCGAGCGAAGAAAATTTTTCTTCATATTCAGTCATAATATTTCCTTTTGCCATATTCTTGTCATGGTGAAGGTCACGGGTATATTCTACAATTTTCCATCCGGCAATCGGAATTTCCTCTAATGAAAATTCAAACAAATCTCTATTATCTGTTTTAAATTCCACGCATCCATCCGAAGAAAGAATCTGGCTGTATCGCTCAAAAAACTGCCTTGAAGTCAGGCGTCTTTTGGCATGTCTTTCTTTTGGCCATGGGTCAGAAAAGTTCAGATAAATTCTGTCTACCTCATTTTTGTCAAATGCTTCGCAGATTTTTCCCGCATCCATTCGGATAAACATCAGATTTTCTATTGATGAAATATCCAGTGTTTCAAGCTTTTTCACCGCCCTCAGAAGAACACTGGAATATCTTTCAATGCCAATATAGTTAATATCCTTATGTTCCAGAGAAAGCTGTGTGATAAATCTTCCCTTTCCCATGCCAATTTCTATATGAATGGGATTTGTATTGTGAAAACATTCCTTCCAGTGCCCCTTGTTGATTTCCGGTTCTATAACAGTGTAGGGATTGTTTTCCACAATTTCTCTGGCTCCCTTTATATTTCTTAATCTCATAATGAAATCCTTTCTATTTATAAGTTCTTCTTTTCTTCATCTGTGCCATTTTATGTTTGAATCGCAGTATTTTAAAAAGAATAAAGCCAACAACCAGACAAGAAATGATTATTCCTGCCAGAATATAAATATTTATAGAAGCAGTTTCTTTTATAGAGGAACTGATACCAGACTGGTTTCCCGCCTTCTGCGGTTTGGAAAGAGGAATTTCAGAGCTGTTCGAAAGATTCATCATTAAAGATGCCTTTCCCAGATAATTTCCCTGATATTCATAAGTAATGGATGCAACAATATTATTATCTGGCGTTTCAAGAAATTCGATAGTATAAGGAATTTCTGAAAGAGAAAGACTTGCAGGAATCAAAATGGTGTCACCGGACAGGGAAAAAATCTTCGCATTGCTTCCATATAATTTTTTTATTACAGGAATACCGGAGGAATCTGTACCGAAACGTGTTTCGGATTCTTTGATATTCACTCTGGTAAAATTCTGAAATCCATAATCAAGCAGTGAAGCGGTATCGGAAAAAATATGTTCATTATCTGATTTCATAATTACACTGATTAATTTAAGGCCATTTTTTTGTGCAGCCGTTACCAGCGTGCGCCCTGCTTCGTCGGTATATCCTGTTTTTCCGCCAATAGCAGCGGGATAATAGTAGTTTGAGGTAGACACAATCAGAGAATGTGTATGCCATATGCGATAGCTTTCGCTGAGATTTGTAGCAGCAAGTGTATAATTTTGACATCCCCATATAGCGGAAAATTCCGAGTTTGACATGGCAGCTCTGGTAATTAATGCCATATCATATGCAGTAGTGTAATGCATATCGTCATGCAGGCCGGTAGAATTGACAAAATTGGTGTCCAGTGCTCCGATTTGTCTGGCACGCTCTGTCATAAGCTCTCCAAAGGCCTGTTCGCTGCCGGATATTTTTTTTGCCAGTCCCACGGCTGCATCGTTGGCGCTTCTTAAAAAAAGCGCATAGAGCGCATCGTGAATCGTGGTGGTTTCACCAGACATCAGTCCCAGTTTGGATGCATCGCCTGGAAGAGAGTTTAATACGTCATCTGTATAAGTAATTGTATCATTCATACTCAGATTTTCAATTGACAAAAGTCCGGTCATAATTTTTGTAATACTTGCCGGATAAAGCCTTTCATGCACATTATTTGCGTACAAAACAGCGCCGGAATCCGCATCTATAAGAATAGCCGAGGCGCCATATATAGAGGGAGCTGTGGGCCAAGGGACATTTTCCGGCTCTGTTTCATCTGCAAGTATGATAATATCCAAATGAAAAAAAGAAGTAAAAAGAATGGATAACAGTATAAGTACAGTAAATTGTTGTTTTTTATCTGTAAAAAAACGCATTTTCCCCTCCTGAAATAAAAAATAAATAAAATTACTGGTGATATGAGGCATTTTGGCTGCGCTTTAAACGGCGTTTTCGTCTAAATTCATTTCTCTTTTCATAAATCAGGTCCGCTTCCGCTTTATTTACAAGCCTTAACTCTTTTATCATAAAATAAAGTTCATCATCCGTCTTTTTTATATGAATTTTACCTGCCAGAAATCCATGGTCAGGGCAACAGGCAAGACAGTAATAGTTTTTGGAATTATCTGAAAACCAGCGGATTTTTTTTCTGAGTCGTCTGCCACATTTGCAGCACTTTGTGGAAACTGCCTCGCGGTCCTCCATGGCCTCTGTTTTACTTGGAAATGCTCTTGAGATATATTTAGAGTGGTCTCCATAAGTAATGCAGATTTCATCCTTGCTGTTTTGTGGCCGCTGATAAGTATCTATTGTATAATTTTGCAAAATTACATCTTTGTCTATACTGCTCATAATCAGGGCTGTATAATATGCATCACTCATTGCTCTGTGAAATTTTATCTCTTTTTTGAGCTTGAAGTATTCTACCGCATATTCAAGTGAGCGTCTGGCGGTTCCGTCATTAACAACAATGCTGAATATTTCCTGAATGTCATAAAAAAATACAGGCGCAGGAAACAGGGGAATACGGTAATATTTCATATTGCGCTGGAGCTCTGTAAGGTCTAATGGTCCCCATGTGCAGAATCGAAAAGTCTCTTTTCCGCACCACTTTATAAAACGTTCCAATACCTCTGGAAACTTATCTCCATTTTTTAATTCGGCTGTGGTGAAACCGGTAATTTCTCGTGAAATATAGTGCATTTGAGGATAAATCACCGGACGCACAATACTCTGAAACTGGTCCACAATCTGAAAATCATCATTCAGCTTAATTGCTCCAATTTCAATAATTTCAAAGGGAAGGGCTTTTAGTTCTCTATTCTTACCATGTGCGGACTGATTCCATTCCAAATCTAGCACTATGTAATTCATGATAAATTCCTGCTCTTTCTATAAATTGGCAAATAATGCTGCGATTTCTTCAGAAGTCATTGGTTTGTCAGCGGTATTGCCTTCTGAGGCCGGTATTTTGGAAGAATCACCCGTTTCATTATTTACCGCTGCAATATTACCTTTTGCTGTTTCAGCTTTCTCTGAAGTCATATTAGTTTCTGCAAGACTGCCGTCTTTTGATGCAACATTACTTTTTTCTGTTTCGCTGCTTTCTGTTATAATATTATTTTCTGTTACAATATTATTTTCAACTGTATTATTTTCTGTAAGATTACTTTTTTCTGTTACAATATTACTTTCCGCTGTATTATTTTCCGCTGTATTATTTTCCACAAGATTACTGTCTTTTGTTACAATATTATCTATCGCTGTAACATTATTTTCTGTTGTGATATTATTTTCTGTTATAATAGTATGTTCTGTTGTGCTGCTTTTTGCAGGATTATTGTCTTCTGTTACAATATTATTTTCTACTGTAATATTACTTTCCGTTATGAAATTACTTTCCCCTATAATACTATTTTCAGTTGTGTTGATGTTTTCCTCTGAAGTGTTCTTTTCTGCCGGATTGTTCAATATATGACTGGCAGCCTCTTTTACTTCTGAGAAAATATCAGACGCAGTTTCGGAAGAAAGTTCTGGTTCAATCTGATTGTAAAAAGCAGTCTGTGAGACAACAGCATCAGAAATCTGTTCAGAAGCATTTGAATTTGAAGTATCAGAAACCTGTTTTGGTGTTTCATCTGATTCTTTTATAATATTGCCGACGGCTTCTATGGTTTCCTCTAAAATATCAGCAATCACAGGTGTTTCTGTATTGCCTTCTTTTTGAACCGTCATACGAGCGGCTTCCTGAATCGCCATTTCCTGACTGGATACTTCTTGTTTTATCATCGAATCAATTGTTTCCGGCTGTGTCACTGTTTCAAAATCAGTTTCTGAAATTGCTTCATCCAGTTTTAAATCCTTTTCAACCTCCAGAGGAGACAGTGGCTGTTCATGGTTTTCAATAATTTCACGGGCATTGTTTACAATCGTTCTGTTTTTCTGGACAAGAGACTGGAGCGAAACAGCGTTTTCAATCTCTTTTGCCAGACGTTCATTTGCCTGTGATAAATCATCAATCAGTGAGCCAAAATCTTTCGGTGTTTCAAGGGTGTCTGGCATGGAATGACTGTTCAGAGCGATTTTCTTTGTGGTAAGATAGATGGCTTTGCTTGCCTTTATCATAATTTCATTCTGTTCGTTACGTTTGCGGGAAGTCTGGTTGATAATTTCCAGAACACCGTCAATAGAAAGATACCCGAAAATACACATAATTATTCCGGTTCCAAATAACATAAAGTAGTCATAAGGAAAATAATTGATAAAATAAAACTCGAAAAAAATGGAAACTACAAATCCAATAATACAGATTATAATAAAATTAAATTTTGACTTTGTCTTTTTATTGCTGCTCATAACAAAAACCTCCAAATAACCATGTTTTTTTTAGTATACCATAAAAAAATCTAGTTGACAAATGATAAAGTAATAAATACAATATTTTTTGTTCTTTATATATAAATAGGAAAAAACTTTTTTCGACAAAGTGTCTATAATATTGTAAATTTGTAGTAACTATCCTGCACTTTGTCTAATAAATAGGAACCTTTTAAGCAGGGTTATAAGAAATCGTTATTAGGAACTAAGGAATAATTTTTGGTAATAGATGCTCTTTGGGAGAGTATTACAGGAAATGTGTAAGGCAATTCCTGTAAAATATAAGAAAGGAATGATATTGAAATTATGAATAAGTTTATGAGAGCAGTCGGCTTTAGTGAATACAAAACAAACAGAAAATTAAATCAGATATTTGAGGCAGCCAGCAGGAAACCGGATACATATGCGGAATATACAAACACAGAAAAAAATACTGTTTTTGAGCTGACAAAAATGGCAGGAGACGGTTTTGGGCTTACATGGATTGGAACTAAGGAGGATGGAGAACTTCTGTACGAATATTGTTATCCTTTTATAAAGGGCACAAAATATTTTTCAAAAGCAGATGTAAGTCTGGAGGAAAGAGCGACAGGAAATATTTACAGCGCTGCCTTTGAGGATTTCAGAGTTGGGGTGTTTATTATTTTTTTTGTGCAGAATGGAATTGAATATCTTGGAATACAGGAAAAATCGGATAATGAAACAGATAGAACGACTATGGCATTATCCGGTCTGGCATTAAACGGAACGATTCTTCTTCCGCTCGCGTTTAGTGAGGAAGAGCAGCAAAGGAAGGTAAAGGAGCAGAAAAAGCGAATCCGGCTGCTGACAGCGGCGAGAAAGGGAGATGAGAAGGCAATGGAAAGTCTTGCATATCAGGATATGGATATATATACCCGTGTTTCAAAAAGAATCCTTACAGAAGATGTATTTTCTATTGTAGAAACTTCTTTTATTCCCTATGGCATGGAATGTGACCAGTATTCGATTGTTGCAGATATTGTCAGTGCTGAGAAAGCAGTGAATCTGTTTACAAAGGAAAAAATCTGGAAGCTCAGGCTGAGTTATAACGGGATTTATATAGATGTCTGTATGAATCAGAAGGATTTAATGGGAGAGCCAAAAGAGGGAAGAAGATTTAAAGGAAATATCTGGCTACAGGGATGGATGGCATAGGTATGACAGCGGTTTTCTATAAAAAATAAAAGCGCCGAGATTCTAATTTTATAGAACTTTCGGCGTTTTCAGCGTCGCTAAGAGGATTCGAACCTCCGACCTACCGCTTAGGAGGCGGTCGCTCTATCCTGCTGAGCTATAGCGACATAGAATGATGTAAAATCTATTGAGGTATATCTTGCAAACATTACTATACCAAATATTATTGTACCAAATATAATTCTTTTGTCAATCACAAATTTATTTCAATCTTTATAAAATTTCCTTGCATTATGCTATCATCTTGTGTTATAATGCCCACGTATGTTTATAGGCATCTAATATAAGATGTTTTTACCTATAAATATACAAAACAAAAACAGACAACAAGATTTGTAAAGTAAACAGGGAATGGTGAAAAGTAAATAAGGAATAGTGAAAAGTAAACAAGGAATGGTGAAATAGAATGTTAAATGGTTTTTATGATATTCATTGTCATATGTTGCCCCATGTAGATGACGGCTCAAAATCAACCGCCATGTCAAAAGAAATGCTGAATATTGCTTATGAAAATGGAATACGCCATATTGTATTGACTCCTCATTATACAATAGGAAGATTTGAGCTTACAAGGGAAGAAATCTATGACCAGTACCAGCTCTTTACAGAAAAGGTACAGGAGGATTTTCCAGAGATAGAATTTTTCTTTGGAAGGGAAATTTTTTTCGGAGAAGAAATTATGGAATTTCTTCAGGACGACCTGATTAGTACGATGAATGACACGGATTATGTTTTGATTGAGTTTCACCCTTCAGCTACGGCAAACTATATTATGCAGAGTCTTTATAAGGTGGAAGGAGTAGGATATATTCCGATTCTTGCGCATATTGAGCGGTATCCGGATTTGTTCAGTAATACAAAAATGATAGAACAGATTATTGAAAGCGGTGCATATATTCAGGTAAATGCCTCCAGTGTGACGGGAACTCTTGGAAACAGCGTAAAAAAGCAGATTATTAAGCTTATGAAAAAAAATCTTGTGCATTTTGTCGCAACTGACGCACATTCAAATCGAACAAGAGGTCCATATTTGGATGAATGTGTGAAATATATTGAAAAAAAATTGGGTGAAGACTATGTAAGGCGGTTATTAATAGAAAATCCGGAAAGAATGTTAAATAATGAATATATCTAATGATGAGAAGAAAGGAAAAAGGATATGGAGACTAATGTAAACGTACAGGCAAATGATGAAGTCGAAATTGATTTAAAGGAAATTATGTTTCTGCTTCTGGACAGATTAATCGTAATATTGCTGGTGGGAGTTTTAGCCGCCGGACTTGCATTCCTTGGGACAAAATTTTTAATTACACCAAAATATCAGTCAACAACATCTATCTATATTATGAATCAGAATGATGAGTCAAAGGTAAACGCCAGCGATTATACAACAAGTAATTTTATGACAAAAGACTATGAGGAGCTTATCACATGCCTGCCGGTTCTGGAGCAGGTAATTGCAGACTTGGATTTGGACTTTTCCGTAGGTGAGCTTGCAAATATGATAACGATAGAGAATAAACAGGATACACGTATTCTTTATATTACAGTTACAGATATTGACCCGGCACGTGCCAGACAGATTGCGGATGCAGTCAGAGCTACCAGTGCAGTCAAAATAAAAGATATTATGAAAATAGAAGATGTTAATACTGTTTCATCTGCCAATTTGAGCTCTTCACCTGTTTCACCGAATGTATTTAAAAATATGATTATTGGTGCTGCTCTTGGCATTATTATAGCAATTGCTGTAATCGTTATAATGCATATTACAGATGATACAATTAAATCACCGGATGAAATCGAAAAATATCTGGGTATCAGCACTTTGGCAACGATACCAGTGATGTCAGAGGCAGAGTATGATGGAAAGGGTTCCGGCTCAGGCCATTCGAAAAGTGAACAGAGCAAGCAGACAACACGACCGGCTTCCGCATCGGCAAAACCGTCTCAGGCAGCAAAGCCGCCGTCAGCACGACCGGTTCCTTCAAAACAGACACAGTCACGACCGGTTTCCGGTTCAAGGTCAGTGAAGAGATAGACAGGAGGTTAAAGAAATGGTTACAGTTAATATTAATAAAATATCCAAGCTTGATAATCAGGTAAATGAATCTTATAAAAGACTTAGAACAAATGTCCAGCTCTGCGGAAACGATATTAAAGTGATAGCTGTTACAAGTAATATTCCAAATGAGGGAAAGTCCTCAGTAGCATTCTATCTTGCCAGTTCCATGGCTGAAACGGGAAAAAAAGTTGTATTTATGGACTGTGATTTAAGAAAGTCAGTTCTTATCGGACGATACAGAATTAAAAATGCAAAGCTTGGACTTACTCATTATCTTTCAGGACAGAATGAATATGATGAGGTTGTATATGATACAAATGTTCCAAATCTCAATATTATTTTTTCAGGTCCGGTTCCTCCAAATCCGGCAGAGCTGCTTGGTGGAACCAAGTTCAAAATGCTTTTGAGTACTCTTAGAAGAAATTATGACTATATTATTATGGATACACCTCCTGTGGGAAGCGTTATCGACGGTGTTGTAGTAGCGCAGCAGTGCGATGGAGCGATTATGGTTATTTCACATGCGGAAATCAGTGTAAAACTGGCGCTGAATACAAAAGCACAGCTTGATAAATGTGACTGTAAGATATTAGGGGCTGTACTCAATAAGGTTCCTCTTGCAGGAAACGGCTATTATGGAAAATACTACGGCAAATATTATGGTAAATATTACGGAAAATACTATGGCAAATATTATGGTAATTATGGCTCATATGGAGATGAATAAAATTCAGGAGTTATAATACAGGAGATAAATTCCCCGATATAGAAAGGAACGAATATGCAAGGAAAAAAATTATATTTTCTTTTGATAGTGTGTGTAATTATAATTTTTTCCGGCTGTGTAATCAGTACGATTGTGACAGACAAAGAGCCGCCAGAAATTATTATCAGCGAGGCGGGAATAATAGATTTGTTTACTGATGATATGGATATAAAGGAACTTTTAAAGGGAGTTACAGCCTATGACGAACATGATGGTGATGTAACAGATTCCCTGTCCATTGTAAATCTGATTGTGATAAATGACAGGCAGTTTATTCAGGTGACATACGCAGCAAGTGACAAAAGAAACAATATAGCACAGAAAAGCACAAAAATTAAATATTCAGGTACAAAGGATTTTATTAATATTTCGCTGACTGAAAATGACAGTACAGAAAATGATGGCACAGACAATGAAATTCCTTCACAAAGCGATAGTGATACAACGACAGAGCCTCAGGATACCCCTGTGAGCGGAGAGAATCAAACGACAGAGTCTCAGCCACCGGCAGAAGAGGGAGGAAGCGGTACTCCGGTAAAAATTGACAAGGCGGCAGTAGATGCTACAGGAATACCGCAGATTGAGTTGAAATATACCGATTATACACTGCATAAAGGAAAAGAATTTACTACGGCCAACGCTTTAAGTATGGTAAGTGACACCTATGATGACAGCGAGGATGTATCAAACCGTATCGTAATAAACGGACTTGAGGAAATTGATACAGATACAGTCGGAGATTATGAACTCAGTTATCTTGTAAGTGATAAAAAAGGAAACAGGTCAGAGGCACAGAAATTGATTTTGCATATAATTGAATAATAATAGGTGAAAGAATAGATAGGTGAAAGATATGGGCAGATATAAAGCACTGGCACTTGATATAGACGGAACCCTGTTAAATACAAAAAAAGAGGTCACTCCGGGGGTTCTGATTCAGGTGGAAAGACTTCAAAAAACAGGAGTTCCGGTAATCATTGCATCTGGAAGACCGGAACCGGGTATTTCTCATGTAGCCCGCGCAGTACATATGGATACTCTAGGCGGCTATATCCTTTCTTTTAACGGAGGAAAAATCACAGAGTTTCAGACAGGAAAGGTGATATATAATAAAACCATTCCAGTGGAATATAATGCAGAGGTAATTGATTATGCAGTGAAAATTCCCCAAGCTGCTGTTCTTACATATGAAAATGGAAAAATTATTACAGAAAACCCTGAAAATGAATATGCACAGGTGGAATCCAAGGTAGTAAAAATGCCATTGGAGAAGGTGGAAAGCCTGAAGGAAAGAGCTGTTTTTCCGGTAAATAAATTTCTTATTACCGGTAATCCGGAGATTCTTCAAAGAGAAGTAGAAAATATGGCAGAAATGTTTCATGGCAGGCTGAATATTTTCCGCTCGGAGCCATATTTTATAGAGGTAGTCCCTTTGGGAATAGACAAAGCTCAGTCATTAGATTATCTTCTACATACATGGGGCATGACAGGAGATGAACTGGTAGCCTGCGGAGATGGCAGGAATGATGTGACCATGATAGAATATGCAGGTATGGGAGTTGCGATGGCAAATGCCTGCGAGGATGTAAAAAGAGCCTCCAATTATATTACCGCATCATGTGATAATGATGGGGTTGCAAGGGTAATTAAAAAATTTTTTCCAGAACCTGTACCCGTAGCATTTTGTGATATTTTTTCTTAATACATACAGGTATAAAAAAGACTGCTCAGCAAGGATGTGCTACTTAGAAATTTTCTGACACAAGAAGATTTTTAAACGGCGCTCTTCAGGCAGAGGTATAAACTAAAGACCACATCAAAGGATAAAACCTTTCGTGTGGTCTATTCTTATATCAAAAATGTAATTCTTGATATAAGAATAGAATTATGAAATCTTGGTTTTTTATTGAAAATTATTATTCTGAGTTGTATAATGATAATACTTTCTGAGATGGAGACAATGGTTATGGATTATACCAAACTATGGAAACTGTTGGTTGACAAAACTAAAGAAAAAGGACTTGGCAAAAAGTGCAAATCTGAGTTCGTCAACTATCTCTAAACTTTCAGCAGGAATGAATGTTAATACAGACGTTTTATTAAAAATATGTGAGGCATTGGATTGATTATCTGTCGCGACAGCCTTAAAATTAATTGGACTGAAGAGTTTGATGTTGATTCATTTAGTTTAATTATAGGTAATTTTCCCTATGTTAATCCTCATGATATAAATAAAGAAATTGTTCAATTTCTTAAAAAGAGTTTTATAACAACGCAAAGTGGAGTTTTTAATATTTTTATGCTTTTATTGAAAAAGGGCTGAACTACTTAGAAGAGGATGGAATATTGAGCTTTATTATACCTAATAATTTTCTTACCATTAAATCAGCGTTCGAATTGCGTAGACTTCTGCAAACGCGTGCTTGTATTAGAAGAATACTTGACTTTGGCCATAACATGGTATTTAAGCCTGTAAGAACATATAATTGCATTGGTGAACTACTCGTTGTCTAAAGCCAATGGGCTTCCTGCTTCATCGACCTCGTAACCTACTATCTAAT